>CAVXYE010000006.1:0-38503 GCA_963765865.1 uncultured Actinomycetes bacterium | reverse complement strand
GGCATGCAGATACTCGATTTTCATGTCGCCCCTCCTCCGATCCGATGCAGGCGGTCCATCTCGCGACGGATTTGCGTCTCGTCGAACTCGTCGTTTCGGTACACGTCCCACGCGTTCATCACGACGCCGATTCCCCATCCCACGATCGGGAACACCGGCCAGAAGAACCCGTTCGCGCCCGACATGAACCAGATCAACACGATGAACGTGTTGACCAAGAAGTAGACCAACAGATGTCCGGCGAAATCGCGTCGCTTCCTGAGGCGCTTGATGGCCCTTTGTCGCAGGACCTCGTCCGGGGTCGTCTCTTCGAGCTGCATCTCGATCACTCCTTCCTCATGTCACGGGCACGCGTGCCCGAGCAGCTGAGGTATCGCGCATCCGGGTCAGCGAAACGCCGAGGCCGTACGTCACGAACGCGCTCTCGGGGACGATCTCGATGATGGCGGCGGAGGTCCCTCGCTCGGCCGGCAGCAGCGACCCGAGCTCCTCGAGGAGCGGGCCGACCTCCGGCGAGCCGGCCGGGTGGACGATCGCGCGCCCGTGGAAGCTGACGGTCGCGGGCGGGATGGGCATCATGAGGGCGAGGACGCCGCCCCGGCGTACCGGCACCGTCAACGAGACCCTGCCGTCGACGGCGACGTGCCGCGCCTTCCAGCTATCCGGCGCGACCGCCACGTAGAGCCGCCGGCCGAGGGTCCGGTAGACGACGCCGCTGGATCGTGGTTCTCCCGCCGGGGTGACGTGGGTGAGAACCGCGAACGAGGCCTTGGCGATCTGGCGCCACACCTGCTCGCTCGTGAGGCGAGGTTGTGCCTCCATGTCTCGGATCTTCGTCCCCCATGACCGCACCTCCCTGGACTCCGCGGAGCGCGCTCAACCAACTCCGAGAGCGTCTCGCTACCGTTCCGCCTCCCGCTCCATCGCGGCCAGACGCGTGTAGTAATCGGGGATCTCCCTCAGGTGTGCCAGCGCGATCTTCCCGGTGATCGTTTCGTCGTCGTTGGTCACGTTCGTTGCCGGGTCCTGGCTGCCGTGCTCGAGCTCGATGGCTAATCCCATCCGGAACTGCTCGAGGTCCACGTCGCCAACCGACCAGTCGACACCGATCCGCTGACCGATCGCCCGTGCCTCTTCCTCGGTGAACTCCCTCGTGCTCATCGTTTGCTCCCCCTTCATTCGAATGTTACACTACCCCCTACACCTTCCCCGCTCCACCCTATCCCCACCTCAGACGCCGAGTCCGTAGACCGTCGTCGCTCCCCAGACCAGACCTCCACGAAGGGGACGAGCGCGATGCCGGACACGATCGCCCATCCCAGCAGGAACGCCTGGCCGCGCGAACCGCGGCGGAACAAGGCCCGTCCGAGGACCCACACTCCTGCGGTCTGTCCGATCGCGAAGATCAGGACCAGCCCGAGGAGCACACCGAACCCGAACGGGAACCCGATCAACGTGGCCATCGCAACCACCGAAAGCGCGGGCAGACCGACCATGACGGCTAGTCCCCATCCGATCGCCGGGCCGATGGCTGTCGTCGCCACGCCGGCGGCTGCATCCATCGCGCGCGGTACGAGCCACAGGAGCAATAGCCCCAGCATGAGCACGGAAACCGCGACGGCGAGCCAAACCACGAAACCGATCACGAACGTCGACGGGATCCATGCGGACGAAGCGAGCTCGTTGACCGTGCCGCTCACCTGGGCCCGCGATCGATCACCCGATCATCTGCGTAAACCGACCCTCCCACGTGTGCGCTGGAACCCAGCCGCAAGACGCCGTTGAAGACCACCACGTCCTGGACCACGGTCCCATCGATCGTGACCGGGCCGTTGAAGGCCACCACCGTTCCGGTGACCTGTCCGTCGACCTCGACCGCGCCATCGAACGCGACGACCGTGTCGATGGTCGCGCCTGCAGGGACCAGGGCGTCTCCTGAGAGAACCACCAGACTCTTCCCCTGATCCTGTTGGCCGTCTGCGCGGACGCAGGTGCCGCCAAGATGAGCCCTACCAAGAGAGCTCCGAAGATCACCCATGCGTGACGCATCTCTCACCTCCTACCGGCCAGTGTGGGGGGGTGGGGGATGCGTCTTTGGGGTCGGAAGACCCTGGTTCCGAGGGCCAGTGGGGTCCCGAGTTGCGGAGCTTGCCTCAGCGAGCGATCGCGCGGAACACGTCGTATGACCATCGGACGGAGGCAACTGCCGGCAGGACGTTGCATCGTGGCAGGCGGCTCGCGAGGATTCAGCCATGGACACGAGTGGCCACCCGATGTCGGGCATGGACGCGTTCGCGCCGGCGGAGATCGCGGCCCTGGTTCGAACACGCGGCGTCGCGAAGGCGAAGGCGGGTGCGATCCCGGCGTTCGTGCTTGGGGTCCTGGCCGGCGCGTTCATCGGCTTGGGTGCCGTGCTGGCCACCCTGGTCGGAACCGACAGCACCCTCGGGTTCGGACTAACGAGGTGGCTCGCCGGGATCGCGTTCTCGCTCGGCCTGATCCTCGTCGTGATCGCGGGCGCCGAACTGTTCACCGGCAACAACCTGATGGTGATGGCGGTCGCGAGCAAGCAGGTCACGGCGGCACGGTTGCTCCGCACGTGGCTGATCGTCTACGTGGGCAACTTCGTCGGCGCGCTGTCGATCGTCGCGATGGTCATGCTGGCGGGCTGGTGGACGCTCGACGACAAGGCGGTCGGATCGAGCGCCCTGTCGATCGCCGCAGCGAAGACCTCTCTGCCTTTCGGGACGGTCTTCTTCCGAGGCATCCTCGCGAATGCCTTGGTCTGTCTCGCCGTCTGGCTCGCGACCGGCGGACGCTCGCTGACGGACAAAGTGGTCGCTATCGTGCCGCCGGTCGCCGCGTTCGTCGCCAACGGGTTCGAGCACTCCGTGGCCAACATGTACTTCATCCCGATGGGGCTCGCGCTGAAGGGCGATTCCGGCTTGGCACCCACGACGGACACGTCGAGCCTCACGATCGGGGGGTTCCTCAGGAACCTCGCGGCGTCGACGCTCGGCAACATCGTCGGCGGAGCCATCCTCGTCGGGATCGTCTACTGGTTCGTGTACCTCCGCCCGTCTGATGAAGTGGTCTGACGGAGAAGGGAGGAGGCTGTCCGCCTCCTCCCTTCTCCTGAGCCGGCTCGGCTGCTCAGTCCTTACCTGGACAGCCGCTCCAGCGTTGCCGGCGCTTCTTTGGGGAGCTCCGGCAGCTCGTAGGGCTCGGTCCTCAGCAGGGTCCTGTCGCGCTGGTGACGCCAGCGCAGATACAGGTAGATCGGGATACCTCGAACAATTGGCTCCGCGACACGTCGCCCGTCCTCCACATCGCGCCGGTCGCCCGCGGAGCCCAACTGGACGGCCGCACGGATGGCTGCTCGGTCTCGGGCGGTCGCCTCCGCAGCCGAGCGATAGCGGCATTCGGGCGGCGATGGTCGGCGCGTGTACTCGCCTCATCGCTGAGGCGTCGAAACCGCCCGGACGCCTGGCCGCCACGCGGACCACCGCCAACATCCGCAGTCCTTAGATGAACAGCGTGACGGCGTCCTGTGCCTCGACCAGCGCGGTCGTCGCTCCTGCCGGTTCCTCGAGCCCGTCGATCAGGTCGTCCTTCGTCAGCCCCAGCAGGTCCATCGTCATCTGACACGGGACCAGATGGACGCCCAGGTCGCGCGCGACCTCGAGCAGCTCGCTCGGCGACGCGACCTTGTGCTCCTCCGCGAGCTTCTTCATCATCGCCGGTCCCATCCCAGCGAAGTTCATCTTCGACAGCCGAGTGCTCGGTGCCGCCGCGATTCATCATCGACATCATCTTCTGCATCCAGTTCTCGCCCGTGATGTGGACGTCGTTGCGGACGAGCGGGAACAGTCCCCAGAAAGTGAAGAAGATCGTGGTGTCCATCCCCATCGCGGCACCGGTGGTGCCGAGGATGAACGTCGGCCAGATCTTGTCCAGGTCGCCGCTCCAGGCCATGATCACCAGCTTCGTGTGATGAGGGTGCTCGATCGCGGTCCGGTGCCGGTGCGTCGAGCGTCTGCTTCGATCGTCGCCATCGCTCTCACCTCGCCTTGCGGATCACGAACCGGTACATGCCGTCGTCCTCGGTCCGCTCGACGAGCTCGTGCCCGGTCGTCTTGCACCAGGCGGCGAAGTCGGAGACGGAGCCAGGGTCGGTCGCGTGCACCTCGATCAGGTCGCCGACCGACAGGTCGCGGATCGCCTGTGCGGTCTTCGCGATCGGGAGCGGGCAGGACAACCCGCGCAGATCCAGCAGCTTCACGATGGTCGTGCTCATGATCGGACCTCCTTCGGGGTCGTGAACGGTGCCCGTTCGGGGAGCCGGCCTTGCGGCACGGTCTCCCAGTAGAGGCGGTTGAAGAGCCATTTCGCGACGTGCCACGCCCGGTTCGGTTTCGGTGGGATCGGCGGATGCTCGTAGTCGAACCGGAGCGATGTCGCCTTGCCATCACCGGTCTCGAGGAAGCACATCACCCGACCGCCGTAGTTCGTCTTGGGTGCGGTGCCCTTGACGAGTGACGCGATCCGGCTCGCGATCACCGGCGCCTCGAAGTGCGCTGTGGACCCGGATTTCGAGATCGGGAGGTCGGTCGCGTCGCCGAGCGCGAAGACGTTGTCGTACCCGCTGAGGTTGAGGGTGGCGCGGTCCGTCGGGAGCCAACCGGAGGGGTCGCCCAGGTTCGAGGTCTTGATGACCTCGGCACCCTCGTGCGGCGGCACCAGCACCAATAGGTCGTACTCCTGCTTCTCCCCCTCGAGCGATTCGACGACGTGTGCGGACGGATCGACCGCCTCGACGTTGAAGAACGTCGTCAGACCGATCCCGCGCGAATCCATGATCGGCTGGATCAGCTTCGATGCGCTCTCGATCGTGAACGCACGGTTGAGCGGGGACAACAGCTCCACCTCGCTCCTGTCGCGGAGACCACGCTCCCGGAGGTACCCGTCGACCATGAACGTGAACTCGACGGGCGCCGGCGGGCATTTGTACGGGATCCCGGCGATGCCCACCTTCACGCGTCCGCCGCGGAACCGGCGCAGTTCCTGCGCAAGACGTTCCGCGCCGGCGAGCGAGTAGAACTCGAACGACCCCTCGGCGAGGCCGGGGATCTGGTCGGGGACCAGCCGCGCCCCGGTCGCGATCACGAGGTAGTCCCATGGGATGTTCCCCCCGCGGTCGAGCTGCACGGTTCCCGCGTCGGGGTGGATGCGGATAGCCTCCTCGATCGCGAGATCCACCCCACCGCGAAGGAGTGAGCGTTCCTCCCGGCTGAGCCAGTGACCTTTAGCCTGACCGAGCGCGAGGTAGAGATAGCCGGGCTGGTAGTCGTGCATGCCCGTGGGGTCGACGACGGTGACGTGTACGTCTCGACCGAGCGATCGGTCCAACAGGTTCGCCGCGAGCGTGCCGCCGACGCCACCTCCGAGCACGACCACTTCGGCTGGCATCGTCGGTCACCGTGCCTTGCGGATGATGAACCGTGCGCATCCGTCCTCGGGTCGGACCTCGACGAGTTCGTGAGACGCCTTCTCGACCCAGGCAGGGATGTCGCTCTTGGAGCCCTCGTCGCTCGAGAGCACCTCGATCACATCGCCGATCTGAGCCTGCCGGATGGCGCCGATCAACGCCATCAGCGGGCCCGGGCATGCGATCCCCCGTGCGTCGATCGACCGTGTGATCTGCGTGGTTGCCATCTCGCTCGCCTCCTTCAGATGAACGTGGCGCCGTTGCCGGCCTCCATGAAGAACCGGGCGACGCCCCAAACGCCGTCGACCACCGGATGGAGATCATCGAGTGATGAGCCCGAGCATCTCCATGGAGTCGGCGCACGCGTTGATCGTGACCTCACCGAGGTCCTTCGCTTGCTCGAAGAGCTCGATCCAGTGCGCGGCGCCGTGCTCCTGCATCGCGCGTGCGCCGGCCTCTCCCGCCTCGGGCGACGATCCCGTGGTCCTTCAGGACGCGGTCCTCACGGAAGGCGTCCAGCGCCCAGTACTGGAGGAAGACGTTGACCGGGCGACCCATGGCTGCCGCGCCCGACGGCGAGCACGGCGGCCGAGTGGAGCTTGTCATCCGTGCCGGAGAACAGGATCAGGGAGAACGTGTCATCAGCCATATCGCAGCCCTTCCGCCGCCCTTCCCACCGTCATTCGTGGCCATGCGACCATCATCGAGATCTTCGCGTCGCCGGGACGGGCCGGTCGGCACGCCATCGACGGGACGTTCAGCGTTCGCGGGTCGTCCCGTTGACGTGCCATATGCACCTTGTTCCTCCTCCCATGAGCGTTGTCTGGACTGCCGACGCGACGGACGCACCAGCCCAAGAAGCTCCGGCGAGACCGGCACTCGGACGCTACGTCGGCTGCTCGGCACTAGCCTGCGTCAGTCCGACGGGTGGGCCGGGGGTGCTGGAAGGCCTGGTAGAGACCGGTCGCTACCATCGCGCCGCCCGCGACCGCAGCGATCAGTCGATCATTTCCCTCGGGCCTTGCGGGACCACCGAGATCGTGTCCTCGGCGGGTCCCCCGATAGATGTGCCGATCGGCCCTGTCGTAGATGGCCCCCCATGAGAGCGTGAGGTTGATGGAACAACCACACATCCTCATCGTCGAAGACGAGGAGGGGATCTCCAGACCCCTGTCCTCTCACCTCGTGCGCGAGGGCTTCGACCCATCGATCGCGGCGACGATCGAGGAAGCGCGCCGGAGCGTCCTCGCCGACCCGCCGGACCTCGTGCTCCTCGACGTGATGCTCCCGGACGGCGACGGCAGGGACCTGTGTGGGGAGCTGCGGGCCGCATCGGACATCCCGATCGTGATGCTGACCGCACGCGGGGAAGACGTCGACAAGATCGTCGGGCTCGAGCTGGGTGCCGACGACTACGTGGTCAAACCGTTCTCGGCGGGCGAACTCGTCGCCCGGATCCGCGCGATCCTCAGGCGAGGCCGGTCCCGCGATACGCGGTCCGGTGATCACGGTCGGCGACATCCGGCTCGACTCGGATGCGCGGACCGTGACGCGACGTGGGAACCCGGTCACCCTGGCTGCGCGGGAGTTCGACCTCCTCGAACGATTGATGGCCGATGCCGGCCGGGTGGTGCGTCGCGAGCAGATCATGGACGAGGTCTGGGACGAGCACTGGTTCGGGTCAACCAAGACCCTTGACGTCCACATCGCTTGGCTTCGTAAGAAGCTCGAGGACGATCCCGCCCAGCCCCGGTACATCACCACGATCCGAGGAGTGGGATTCCGGTTCGCGGCGCCCGAGGACGTGGCGATCGCGAACGGGTCCGGATAGGAGGCCGCGACGAAGGTCAGGACCCGCCTCGTAGCGGCGTTCGCCTACGTGTCCGTGACGATCATCGTCGCGCTCACGATCCCACTCGCGATCACGCTCGATCGCCGCGCGCGCGCCGAGCTCGAGCGTGAGAGCCTCGTGCGAGCAGGAACGATCGCCCAGGACGTCGGGGCAGAGAACCTCGCTCCCGACCGGCGGCCGACGCTTCGGACGCTCGTCAGTCGTGCGGCCACGCAGACCGACGGCCGGGTGATCGTCGTCGACGCGTCCGGCAGCCTGATCGCCGACTCCCAAGGGCCTGCGACGGGTGTGAACTACGCGACGCCACAGCGGCCCGAGGTCCGCGCCGCTCTCAAAGACGTCCCGACGTCGGTGATCCGGTTCAGTCAGGACCTCGGAGTCGACATCATGGCTACGGCCGTTCCGATCGTCGATGAGTCGTCCGGAACGGTTGCGACCGTCGTGGGAGCGGTTCGGATCACCCAGTCCATGGACCAGGTGAACGCCGCCGTGCGGCGGGTCAGGCTCGGTGTGATCGGGATCGGCGTGGGAGGCTTGCTCGCCGGCTTGGTGCTCGCGTTCGCGCTGTCGGGGTCGCTGGCGAGGCCGCTGGGTCGGCTCGCCGACGCCGCGCAACGGTTCGGGTCCGGAGATCTGGCGGTTCGCGCCGGAGATATCCGCGGACCCGATGAAGTGGAACGGCTCGCGGCGTCGTTCGACCAGATGGCGGGGCAGGTCCAGGCCACCGTGCAAGCGCAGCGCGAGTTCGCGGCGAACGCATCGCATCAACTCAGGACCCCGCTCACTGGGATGAAGCTCCGCTTGGAATCAACGATCGCAGACACGGACGACGAGGACGTCCGCTCGGAGTTGATCCAGACCGAAGCGGAGGTCGACCGACTTTCCGCGATCGTCGACCGATTGCTGACGACCGCTTCGCGGGCCGAGGCGAGGCCGACCGGCGTCATCGACCTTGCCCAGGTCGCGGCGCACGCCGTCGAGCGGTGGGATGCACCCGCGCGTGAGGCGCAGACGGATCTGGTCGCTGACGTGGGGGCGGCGCCTGCATCGGTCGACGGCAGGGACGTCGAGCAGATCATCGATAACCTGCTGGACAACGCGATCGCCTACGCGCCGGGCCGGGTGGAGGTCAGCACGGGCCTCGCAGAGGGGCGCGCCTTCGTGGCCGTCCGGGATCACGGACCAGGGATCGCCGAGCCAGACTTCCCTCACATCACCGAGCGCTTCTACCGCGGCGAGGGCCCCCGGGTCCCGGGCTCGGGGCTCGGCCTCGCGATCGTTCAAGAACTCGCCAAGCAGGCGAACGGGGCTGTCGTGATCACCCAGCCCACCGGCGGGGGAACGCGCATCGAGGTCCGGTACCCGCCGGTTCCCTTAACCGCGCCTTAGCGCGGCGCTCGCTACCGTCCGGTGCATGGTCCGTCGAGCGTTCTCCGTGATGGGGTGGAGCATCGCGGGCGTCGCGGTCGCAGCCTCGTTGGTAGCGGGCGCGTTCGCGGTCGCGGGCACGCGGCTGACGGAGCCGGCTGTGCCGATCCGCGTCTCCGTGCCGGTGCTCGTCCCCGAGGGAGGAGGTACCGCGGCGGCCGTGACGGAGGACCCGAGCAGCCGCCCATCCTCGACCTCGGCCACGCTCCGCCCCGACGACAGCCGATCCGGTTCCGGGCCGACCGGCTCTTCCGAACCAGCCCGCGAGTCGGACCTCGAGACGCGAGGCGCCGGGGACGACTGAGCGGCCCTCGCAGGCCGCAGCCCGACCGTGAGTCCGCGGAGGATGAGCAGGAAGACGACGACGCTCGCGGTGAGCATGTACATCAGGAACATCCACCGGCGGGTCGTATCAGCGCCGGCGAAGATGCCGTGCAGCATCGCGAGGATGAACGTCGGCACGGCCGCGATGTGCAGGGCTCGCCACACCTTCGGGGAGTAGTGCCGTCGGACCCACGACGACACCAGCACCAGCACGGTGCCGTACATGCCGATGACGCCGAGCGCGACCGCAACCGGCCGGTACGAGCTCGCGCCCGGGACGAGAACCTCCTTGGGACCGAAGTGCATGTAGGTATCCAGCAACAGCCCACCGATGTGGATCGCGAGCAACACCAGACCGACCGTGGACAAGAATTGGTGGATCGAGATCGAGCTGGCCTTCGCGAACCGCTTGCCGAACGGCCCAGAGGTGGCTACCAGCCCGAACGCGACCGACGCGAACAGGACGACGTACGCGCCGATGCCCGCGGCCCGAAGGACGATCCACGTCGTCATGCGGCCGCCTCGAGGTTCATCACGACCTCGCCCGAGGCGAGGACGAGGACGCCAGCGACATGCTCGAGCGCCGGGATCCCCTCGAGCGTGGCGCGCTTCGACGCCACCTCGGCGGCGGCGCAGGTCGGTTCCCACACCGTCGCCTGCACGACGGGCGTTCGTGCGGGGAGTCCGACGCGTGGGTCGATCAGGTGATGCTGCTCCGGACCCCACCGTCGCTGCATGACGGAGGTCGTCGCGAGCGCGCCTCCTTCGATCCGGATCACGCAGACGCTGTCGCTGCGATCGTTCGGCTCCTCGACGGCGATCTCGATCGGAGGTGCATCTCCCGTCACGCGCAGGTCGCCCCCGGCGTTGACGAGCACCCAGGCGAGCCCGAGCGCGACGGCGGCCTCCGCCGCGACGTCCGCCGTCCACCCCTTGGCGAGGCCGCCGAGGTCGATCCCGACGCCCTCGGGCAGTCGCACGTGACGGTCACGGATCTCGATCTCCGACCAGCGGCCGCAGGGCACCGGCGCGGGCACCGTCATCACGGCACCGCGATCGATCTCGGACCAGTCGCGGTCGTACCCCGCCGCGCTCAACGCAGCGAGGACCGTGGGATCGAACAACCCACCCGTCGCCGCGGCGCCGTCCAGCGCCAAGCCGACGACCTCGGCGAACGGCCTCGAGACCTCCATCCACGCGCCGCCCGAGCGGTTCACGGTGGATAGCTCGCTATCCTCGCGGAACCGTGAGAAGCGCTCTTCCTCTCGCGCGAAGATCCCAACGATCGCCTGGAAGGCCTCGTCGAACCGGCCCGATCCAACCTCGTCCGCGATCACGTTCACCTCGGTGCCCATGGCGCGGAAGGACCCCTTCACGGCCGTCATGGCGGTGGCGCCGATCCACCCGTCGCGGTGACCGGCGCTGGAGCCGGGCCGCCTGCAGACGTTCCACCGCCCACGTACACGACCCGTTGGGGGATCGCCGCCGTTCGAGGCGAGACGACGATCACGCGACGGATCGTCTTCTTCACGATCACCGAGCGCCCCGGAGACGCAGCCGACGTCGTCGCGACCTTCGGCTGTGCAGCCAGCGCGCCGAGCGGCGCGAACAGCGCCGTTCCACCGGCGATCCACGCCCACGCACGGAGCATGCGCTTGGAGAGGCGCGGTCGCCGGCCGGCCCGGTGAGTGGGCACGCGACCCTCAGTCATCGCCGAAGCTCGAGCCGCCTGACTGGCTCGACGATCCGAACGAGCCGTCGTCCGAGCCATCAGCCGTTCCTTCGCTCTCGAAGCTGTCGTCGGATGAGCCGGCGCTCACGACCGAGCCGCTCGCCGAGCTTGGCGACAGGTGGATCACCTGGACGCCGCCGGTCGGTGGTGTGTCCGCCTTGCGGTGAACGGTGACCGTCTCGACCTGATGCTTCACGATGGGCTTGTGCTGCCGGTCGGCGTTCGCGACCGACGTGCCGCCCACCATCAGCGACATCGCTACGACTCCCACGAGCAGGGACAGGGCCAGGCCCCCCGCCATCGTCAATGCGGATCGCTTCGTCATGATGTCCTCCTCCTTCTCGGCCTGTGTGAGCACGGTAGGGAACACGGATGAAGGAGCTGGCGAAGGCGTCGGTTAACCGGACGCAAAAAGAAGACGGCTTCGGACCGCCATCCGCACGAAGGTCGCGGCGCCGGGGTTCGGTGCTGCCGGCGCGCCAGCTCCGCGCGCCACCAAGACGTAGCTGCGTCGGTCGGCCCGTACGTCGCGGGTCGTTGGTCCCTGCTCGCGGGGACTCCGCGCGTCCAGGATGGTCCCCAGGAAGGCAGGAGGGGTCGGGATGTTGGCGAAAGCGACAGCGAGAGAAGCCTGGATCGCAGAACCGACCAGAGTGGTGCCTGCGGAGAGTGGTCGGGTGGTTGACCCCCGTACCCGTCGCATCGCGTATGGACTATCGGCCGCGGTCGTGTTCCTCATGGTCGTTGCGTCTGCGGCTGGGCTCTTCATCGATGGGCTGTATCAGGACGGGCCTTGGGCACGGGAGGCGCTGCGAGGCGGGGACCTCACGACACTGCTGCTGGCGGCACCCATCCTCGGGTGGTCGTTGATCCTGTCGATCCGCGGCTCACTGCTCGCACGAGCGGCCTGGATCGGCGCGCTCGCTTACGGGATCTACAACTACGCCTACTACGTGTTCGGCGCCGAGTTCAACGACATCTTCCTCGTGCACATCGCGCTGCTGACGCTCTCGATCTGGGCGACGGCGCTGGCGGTGGCGAGCCTGGATGTGGGGGCGGTCGCTGCGGCGTTCCGGGTCGGGCGGGCAGCGAGATGGGTCGGCGGGTTCCTGGTGCTCGTTGGGTCGATCCTCGGCGGGCTCTGGGTCTTCCTCGCGATCCGCTTCGCGGTCACCGGAGAGTTGATGGCCGACATCCCGGCCGACGGCATCCACCTCGTGTTCGCGATCGATCTGTCGCTGCTCGTGCCCGCGCTCGTCGTGGCGGGCGTGCTCCTGTGGCGGCGAACGGGGATCGGCGTCGTCTTCGGGGCCGTCATGACGGTCATGGGCGCGCTGTACCAAGTGAACCTGTTGGTCGCAGGCCTGTTCCAGGCGAATGCCGGCGTGGCAGGCGCGAAGGCGTTCCCCCCGGAGGGGATCGTCGTCGCGACCGGGTTCCTGCTTGCGTCTGCGGTTCTTTTCGCAGGCGCGATCGCCTCGGGAAGGAGTGAGCGACGGAACGGGCGCTCGTCGGCGCCCGTCCTCACGACCGGCTGACGATCAAGAGACAGAGGAGGGTGTGCGATGCCCGACGAGGGAACGGTCCTGCTGGTCGAGTCGGATCACGCTGAGTCGGAACGCCTGGGGCGCGCCCTCGAGGATGCCGGCTACGAGGTGATCACGTGCCCGGGTCCCGCGGCGCCTGAGTACGCGTGCATCGGAGGGCGCGAGGGCTACTGCCCGCTGGTCGAGCGGACGGACGTGGTCGTGCTCGATCCATGGTTGGCAGGTGATGACTTCGGGGTCGGTACCTCCGCCGACGCGCTGGTCGAGCTCTACGTAGGTCGCGGACGGACGCTGATCCTCCTCGGTTCCGTGGGTTGGCTCGACCCGTTCACGGGAGGCCACGTCGTCGGCCTGGGCGATCGCCCCGACGCGAACGATGTCGTTGCGGCCGTCCGAAGCGCTCCTGAGGCAGACGGCTTCGTGCTCCGCGGCGAGTGAGATCGGCTATTCGACCGAACCGGGGGTCGTCGTGTGCCGTGCGAGGTACGCGGCCGCCTCCGCACGACGAGCCACCTCGAGCTTCGAGAGGATCGAGGAGACGTAGTTCTTCACCGTCTTCTCGGCCAGCTGCAGCTCCTCGCCGACCTCTCTGTTCGTCCGCCCGTCCGCGATCAGCGCCAGGATCCGTTCCTCCTGCGGGGAGAGCCTCGCGAGCCGCTCGTCCCTCATCAGGTGCTTCCCCTTGCGGAGCCGGTCGAGGACGGCGGTGGTGACCGAAGGGTCCAGGAGGCTCTTCCCAGCTCCCACCGCTCGGATCGCTCGAACCAGCTCGCCCGATCGAACCTGTTTCAAGACGTATCCCGAGGCCCCGGCCATGATCGAGGCGAAGAGAGCTTCGTCATCGGCGAACGAGGTGAGCATCAGCACGCTCGTGGACGGATGGTCGGCCCGGATCTGTCGGGTCGCCTCGATCCCGCTCCCGTCGGCGAGCCGGACGTCCATCACGACCACATCGGGCTTGGTCCGGTCGGCCTCGTCGATCGCCTCCTGGACCGTTCCGGCCTCGGCGGTCACGTGGATGTCGTCTTCCGATGCAAGCATCGATCGGATGCCGTCTCGCACGACCTCGTGGTCGTCAACGAGCATCACCCGGAGGGGTGGACGCTTCGGCTCGGTCATCACGCGATGTTAGCCCGCGCGTCCGGGACCGACCGGGACCCGTTCGTGCCGAGGGCAGGCGCAGCCCGCTCGCCCACGATGGCCTCGGCGACCCGATCGAGGAAGTCCTTCACCGTCGCCTCCGCCACACGGGAGAGGAGCGCTCGATCGATCGTTCGGCCGACCGCCCCGAGGGGAGGGACGTACCGGGCGCTGATCGCGAGCTGGGCGCGATCGGATCCGAGAGACGCGACCTCGATGTCAGCGTCGAGAGCGGGGAAGAGGCCGGCATGACCCGAGGCCGTCCACCGCAGGGGGAAGAAACTCTTGGACGAGGCGTGGATCGGCTTGCCGATCTCGACGATGACCTTCCTTCTCAGGCGGATGGCCTCGCCGAACCCCACCTCCGCGAGGAGACGGTCTCCCTTGAAGTTCGCCTGTTCAGCGAGCCCCGGGATCCACCTCCGGGGATCCCGGGACAGGGCACGCTCAACGTCATCCGCTGGGATCGGCAACTCCACGAAGTACCTCGCGAACATGCGGGAACCTTGCCTTCGCCGAACCACGAGCGCTCGGGTCGAAAGTCCCGACTTCGGCAGGACCGGTCAGGACGGGAACGTGGCTCGCACCGTCGTTCCCTCTCCGGGGGTGCTCTCGATCTGGAAGACGCCACCCAGGGATCCGACCCGTTCCTGCAGGTTCTGAAGCCCCATGCCCGACCTCGTGAGCTCGACGTCGAAGCCCTGTCCGTCGTCGTCGACCTCGATCACCAGGCCGGCGGCGTTCCGTTCGACGGAAACGCGGCAGGTGGTCGCGGCACCGTGGCGGCCGACATTGGAGAGCGCTTCGCGGACGATCTGCACGACGTCCGCAGCTCGTGAGGTGAGCCGCGATGCGGCGTCGGCGTCGACATCGACGACCGTCACGACGCCGGAGCGAGCGGCGAAGTCCGTCGCCATCTCCTTGAGCGCCTGATCGAGTTGGCGGTCTGCGAGGATCCCGGGGCGCAGGCCGAAGATGTAGTTCCGCAGGTCGCGGATCGCGTGGTCGATATCTTCCACGGCAGACTCCAGGTTGCGGGAGATGTTGTCATCGTCGGTGGCCGTCGCCAGTCCCTGCAGGTGCATCCCGACGGCGAAGAGTGACTGGATGACACCGTCGTGGAGCTCCTTGCCTATCCGCTCTCGCTCCTCCAGGACCTGGAGCCGCTGGAGCTCTCGCCCGCTGCGCTCGGTCTCGTCGTAGAGGCGAGCGTTCTCGACGGCCACGGCCGCCTGCGTAGCAAGCACAACGAGCACTCGCTCGTCCTCCTCGTCGAAGGCCTCGGCGTCCTGTTTGTCGGTGAGGTAGATGTTCCCGAACACCTTTCCCCGCCCGGTGATCGGAGCCCCGAGGAGGGACTTCATCGGCGGATGATTCGGGGGGAACCCGACCGACCGCGGGTCGGCGCCGATGTCCGGGATGCGCAACGGACGCGCCTCGCGGATGAGAGCGCCGAGGAGCCCGTGGCCGGTTGGGGGGTCACCGAGCGCGGCGCGCTCTTCGGCCGTGATCCCGACCGTGATGAACTCCTCGATCGACCGCCCATCGGGCGTGAGCACCCCGAGGGCTCCATATCGCGCGCCGGTGAGGTCGACCGCCAGCTCCACGATCCGCAGGAGCACCGCGTCGAGGGATAACTCCGAGGCGAGAGCCATCCCGGCCTCGATCAGCCGCCGATCGCCCTCCTGCGGGTTCCTCCCGGACACCGCGCGAGGGTAGCGCAGGCCGGTCCCAACGGGTCCTGGGCAGGTCCCGGTCGAAGGGGAGCCATCCGACCCGTGTGACGCCGAGCCGCTCGGTCGAACATCTCCCCATCGGGCCCCCACCGGAGCGGCGGCCCCAGGAGCGAAGGAGCGGAAAGATGGACAGGAGCAACTGGGACAAGATCGTGAGCGGCGCAGGTGCCGTTGTCGCGGTCGTGCTCATCGTGCTCGGCGCGATGGCGATCTACGGCGGGAACTTCGGCCGGCAGAACGTGCGCGATCGGTTGCAACCACAGAACATCTCGTTCCCGCCGGCCGACGCGATGACGCCGCAGGAGGTCGCCGAGGTCGGCGCGTTCGCCGGCCAGAAGGTCGAGAACGGGGTTCAGGCCGAGGCGTTCTCGCGCTACATCGGTGGACACCTCCAGGCCGTCAACGACGGGAAGACCTACTCGGAGACGAGCGCAGCCGCGCGGCAGGAGGGCCTCGACCCCCAGGTCGCGGCGGACCTGCAGGCGAAGGCCGACACGCTCTTCAAAGGCGAAACGCTGCGGTCGATCTTGCTGAACGCCTACGGCTGGTGGACCATCGCAACGATCGCTCTCTGGGCGGGGGTTGCCATGGTGATCGCCGGAGTGTTCCTCGGGATCCTGGCGATCCTCGGGTTCCGGCACGCACGCAAGGGGTCGGTGATGTACACGGAGCAACCGGCCAACACGCCGACCAACACCCCCGAGTACGCGACCGCATCACGCTAGAACGAGCGGCCATTGCTCCGGGCCGCTTCTGGGAGGAGCTCGCCACTCGGCGAGCTCCTCCTATCTCGTTCGCGAAGAGCCGGCGCTGTGACGATGCGCGATCTCCACGCCCGCCCGCCAGCCGGGCGCGCGACCCCCGGTCGGCGGCTGGATCCGGTCGGGATCGAGACCGGCGGCGGCGAGCAACCAGGCGACCACCGAGTTCGAGTTCCACATCTCGCCCGTGCGGCCTTCGTCTCGACCCCAGACCAGGGCGGGCACCCTCGGTACGAGATCGAGGAGCTGGGAGGCTCGGGTGGGGTCCTCCGACAGCCGCACGGGACTCGAGACAGCCTCCGCGATATCGGGGATGACGCCGTCTTGCCATCGACGGATCTCGTACCGGAAGAGACGGAAGCGTCCGACGAGTTTCGATCCGACCGCTCCTTCCACGACCACTCCCCGCCGCTCACCGTGATGATCCGGGATAGGGGTTTGTTCGATCACGAAGCGGCCCGCGGGGGCGACGACCACGAGGGCCGAGTGATACAGGTCGCACGGACGTCGTCCCTGAACACGCGAGCTGATCGCCTCGAAAAGGCGTCCGCTCAACCTCACGACGTGCTGCCCCGCGCCTAGCGGTATCCAGTAGAGATCGACGGCAGCGGAGCCCGGGTCTGTTCCGTCTGCGGCTTCGAGCTCCCGAGTCATACAGGTACCCAGTCTCCCAAGGCGGCGCTGGTCAGGCCCGAATGGCCCAACGGATGCAGGACCCATGTCTCTCTTGCCGGCGGTGTGGCGTCCGTAGGGTCGTATCCAGAGGTGACCATCATGCGAACCAAGCAGATCATCGGGCTGATCGTCCTCGGATGCATCGTGGCGAGCCTTGGCGTGCTCGCCGGGTTGATCGCGTGGCTCGGCACCGCCGAGGGCTTCGTCGTCGGTCTCCTGATCGCTGCCGGTGTGATCGGGACGTACCTGGTCGTGGTCGGCCCCCGGCAACGCCGCTGGGGCGCGACGCAGGAGGAGGTCGCTCGCGGGATGCCCGGCGATGCGTTGCTTCGGCGGGACGCTCCCTCCACGACGCGAGCGACCACGATCGACGCACCACCGGAGGTCGTCTTCCCGTGGTTGCTGCAGATCGGCTATGGACGGGGCGGCTGGTACAGCTACGACTGGATCGATAACGACGGGAAACCGAGCGTGCAGCGGATCGATCCGGCGCTGCAGCGGCTCGCGGTGGGTGATCGCATCGAGATGCTGCCGGGCCTCGGGCCGATCGTCCGCGAGATCGAGCCCAACGATCACATCGTGAGCGGCAGCGAGACAGACTCCTGGTGCCTGCTGGTCGAGCCGACGCACGACGGTCGGACACGGCTGATCAGCCGGTGGAGGCAGGACTGGCCGAAGTCCGCCGGCACCTACGTCTGGATCGCCCTGGCGGATCCGGGGGCGTTCGTCATGGAGCAGAAGATGCTCCGGCGGATCAGGGATCTCGCCGAGAGGGATGAAGCCGTCAAGCGAGTCATGCAAGAGATCAGGCTGAGCTGCGGTCGTCGAGGAGCCCCATGATGAGGCGACTAGCCGTTGTGATGGCGATCGGCGGCGTCGTATCCCTTGCTCTCCATGAGCTCGGCCGTCGTTGGGGAGCCACCCGGGACGAGGTTCGGAGACCGATGGCAGGGGACGACATCGTGTCTCACGCGAAAGGTCAGACGACCCACGCGATCACGATCGACGCGGCCCCCGAGCGCGTTTGGCCGTGGCTCGTGCAGATGGGCTATCACCGAGCCGGCTGGTACACGTACCCGTGGGTCGATCGCTACCTCTGGCGCATCGACAACCCGAGCGCGGCGCAACTGATCCCCGAGCTCCAAGACCTGTCGGTCGGCGACATCGTCCCGGACGGCGAGCCCGGCACGGCGTTCTATCGCGTCGCGCTCTTGGACGCGCCTCACGCACTGGTGCTGCACTCCACCTCGCATGTTCCCGCGCCGCTCCGCGGAAGGATGACCGTCGACTGGACGTGGGCGTACGAGCTCCGTGCGGTCGGTGCGACGACGACCCGGCTCGCCCTCCGGGTGCGGGCGACCTTTCAGCCGTGGTGGGTCCGCTTGATCTACGACGGCATGATCGTGCCGAGCGACTTCATCATGGCGAGGAGCATGCTGCGTGGCATCGCACGCCGGGCCGAGGGACGGCCGTCTCGCGGTGATCTCGATGACGCCGGGCGCCGCGAGACAGGAGCTACATGACCCGGTCGGGGCAGAAGGCAGGACCTCGAGGCCGAGCTCCGAGCGGGCCTGAACCAGGAACGAGGGGAGCGTGAGCGAGCCGCCCGGAGCGGGTCAGACGACCCGTAGCACCCGGGACCATCGACCCTGACCATCCTGGCTCGTAGCGCGCAGGGTGGTCTCACGAGGAGGTGAGTCAAGATGCGTTACGGCTCCGAACTGATGCAAGACGGTCCGTACTTGCAGGTAGTACTCCCGGATGTCTTGCCGCCTGATTGGGATGAGCTCCGCCACGATGTCGAGTCCGCGATCGACGACGGGGCTACCCGCGTGACGGTCATCGCGAGCGATAGCGTCGGCCTCGAGACCGATGACGACCGGCTCGAGGCCATGGTCGACTCGCTCAAAGACGAAGGCGTGGAGGTCGTGGTCGTCCGGCAAGGCGAGCCGAGTTTCTGCGACGTGTTCCCTTTCGAGGAGACCCTCGGCGTCATCGGGGGATGATCCCGTGAGACGCGATGGGAGACCCTCGTGTCTACCGACTGGCATCGACCCGGCGACCCCGCTACGTTGTCGGGGAATCGCGCGCTCGAAGGGGAAGAGAACGTGACGTGGGGGAGCGCGACCGCGCGGGCCGCGGTGATGCTTGTGGCGAGCTTCGTGCTGTTCGCCTATCTCCCCGATCGCCTCCTAACCTATCTGGCCGTTCGAACGACACCGACGGTTCGTGATCTGCTCGTGAGTCTCTCGTGGATCGTCACGCTCGTCCTCGCGTTCTGGCTGTTCGTACGTCTCCAACGGACGGGGAAGGCCTGACCCGTGCGCTTCACGCAGGTCGAGGCCGGCGGTGAGTGGTTCGACGCCAACGTGCCCTGCACGCAAGCATGCCCGGTGCTCACGAACGCCGGCCGATACGTGGCGGCCATCGCCGCCGGCGACGACCGACTCGCCTACGACATCGCTCGCCTCCCAAACCCGTTCGCCTCGATCTGTGGCAGGGTCTGCGCGGCCCCGTGTGAGATCGCCTGTCGCCGAGGCGCGATCGATCAGCCGATCGCGATCAGGGCGCTCAAGCGGTACGTCTGTGAGCGGTTCGGCGTGGAGAGCGAGACCGGGGCCGCCGCGTACACCGCCGCCGCGCCCCGCGCGCCGGCGCGTGACGAGCGCGTGGCGATCGTCGGCGCGGGTCCGGCTGGGCTCGCCTGTGCGCACGACCTCGCGACGTACGGCTACCGGCCGGTCGTGTTCGAGGCGCAACGGGAGCCGGGGGGCATGATGGTCCTCGGGATCCCGCCGTACCGGCTGCGCCGCGACCTGCTCGACGCCGAGATCAGGGCCATCCTCGACATGGGCGTCGAACTGCGTACCGGCCTGCGTTTGGGCGAGGACTTCAGCCTGGCCTCGCTCAAGCAGGACGGATTCGCTTCGGTGTTCCTCGGCATCGGCGCGATGCGGAGCCGTGATCTTCAGATCCCCGGGGTCGATCTCGACGGCGTGCTTCGCGCGGTGGACTTCCTCTTGAACGTCAACCTCGGGTACCGGGTCGAGCTCGGCGACGACGTGGTCGTCGTCGGCGGAGGCAACGTTGCGCTGGACGCGGCCCGGAGCGCGCTCCGTGAGATCGCTGCCGGACGGGCCACTCCGTCCGCCGGGATCGACCGCGTGGATGAGACCGAGGCCGAGACCCGGGCCGAGGCCGACGCGGCCGGGGCCGCCACCGCCGCGGCGCTCGACGTCGCCCGCACAGCCGTCCGGCTGGGTGCCCGCCGCGTCCGCTGCGTGACGCTCGAGAGCCGGGTCGAGATGCCGGCGAGCGAGTTCGAGATCGAGGAAGCCGAGGTCGAAGGGATCGAGCTCCTGCATCGTCTGGGGCCGAAGCGGATCCTCGGAGCGGATCACGTCGAGGGGCTCGAGACGATCGACGTCGCGTCCGTGTTCGACGTCGACGGCCGATTCAACCCCTCCTTCATCGACGGCACGGAGGAACGATCACGTGCGACTCGGTGATCCTCGCGATCGGGCAGACGGCGGATCTCTCCTGGCTGGAACCCGACGACGGCGTCGAGACGACCCGCCGCGGCACCGTCACCGTGGACACGGAGACGATGGCGACGACCGCCGAGGGCGTCTATGCGGGGGGTGATCTGGCCTACGGACCACGCAACCTCATCGATGCGATCGCTGACGGCCGCCGCGCCGCCGCCTCGATCCACCGGCAGCTGAGCGGGGAGGAGCCACTCCGTCCCTCGCTGTCCGGCCGCCGTCTCCTCCCGATCGTGGCGGTGAACCGAGGACCGCGGCAAGAGGAGTACACCGAGCGGTCGAGGCTCCCCGTGCCCGCCGAGCCGAGCGGGCGGCGCATCGGCTCGACCGAGATCGAGCTCGGTTACACGGAGGAAGAGGCTCGTCTCGAAGCCGGCCGCTGCCTGCAGTGCTTCCTCAACATCACGCTCGAACCCTCCTTGTGCATCCTCTGCGGAGCGTGCGTCGACATCTGCCCGGAGAACTGCATCCGGATCCTTCCCGCTGACGACATCTTGGATCTCGTCCCCGAGCGACCTTCCAGCGTGCTGGTGCTGCAGGAGGAGCTCTGCATCCGATGCGGGCTCTGTGTCGACCGCTGCCCGACGGACGCCCTGTTCATGGACAGCTGGTCCGAGGCGTCGACGGCGCCGATCGCCCTCCAGCCGGTGGCGGGCTGAGGAGCCGGCCATGGGATCGAACGGACGGAAGGTGCGGGACGCGGGCTGGTACCGATCGATCCTCCACCCGGGCGAGGTCTACCGGAACAGCGAGCTCTATCGATCGGTGGTGCGCCACCCGAAGCCGGATACACCGCGCGGCCGCGCGATGACGTCGTTCCAGAACTTCTTCCTTCACATCTATCCCGTGAAGGTGCCGCGCGCGATCATCCGGACGCGCACGACGCTCCGGCTCGGGTTCATCGCGGCGGTCCTGTACGGGATCCTGTTCATCTCGGGGACGTACCTGATGTTCTTCTATCGGCCGACGGTCCCCGACGCGTACTTCGACATGCACACCCTGTCGACGAGCGTCGCGTTCGGGCAGTTCGTGCGGAACGTCCACCGCTGGTCGGCCCACCTGATGGTCGTCATCGTCATCCTGCACCTGCTGCGGGTCTTCTACTCCGGGGCCTACCGCCCGCCGCGACAGTTCAACTGGGTGATCGGTGTTGGGCTGCTCGTCCTCACCCTGTTGATGTCCTTCACCGGATACCTGCTGCCGTGGGATCAGCTCGCCTACTGGGCGATCACCGTCGGGACGAACATCGCCGGGTACGTGCCGCTGTTCGGGACCCACGTGAGGAACCTGATGCTGGGCGGAACGGAGGTGGGCAGTGCCGCGCTGCTCCGCTTCTACGTGTTGCACATCTACTTCATCCCGGCCCTGATAACGGTGATCCTGTCGATCCACATCTGGCGCGTCCGCAAGGACGGTTTCGCGGTGAGCGATCGAAGGCCGGAGCCCGAGGCCGAACCAGAACCCGAACCCGTCAAGGAAGTGGCCGATGCCAAAGCCTGAAGAGGAGCCGCGCTTCCGACTGCTCGGGGTCGTGCCACAAGAGGTGCAGCAGCGCGACCGTCAGGAACCAGACGACGGCGTGTTCACCTGGCCGCACCTGCTGATCCGTCACGTCGCCGTGGCAGCCGGAACGATCGCGGTCGTGTTCGTGCTGGCGATCCTCTTCAACGCGCCCTTGAAGGACATCGCGAACCCGAACCAGACCCCCGAGGTGGCGAAGGCTCCGTGGTACTTCGCGGGGCTGCAGGAGCTGCTCTCCCACTTCAGCCCGATGGTTGCGGGCGTCCTGATCCCGGGCGCCGCGATCTTGTGGTTGGTCGCACTGCCCTACATCGACCGTGGGACGGGATGGCGGGTCCGCGACCGGAAGTTCGTGGTCGTCGTGTTCACGGTGATCGCCGTGACGGCGCTCGTGCTCACGGTGATCGGCACGTTCTTCCGAGGCCCCGCGTGGTCGTGGGTCTGGCCCTGGCAGCACATGTACGCGGAGCCGTAGCCATGAGCGAACCGAGCATCACCAACGCGCCGCCCCCGACGACCCAGGCCGCGGTGTCGACCGCCGCCGTTTCCTCAACGGCACCTGGAAGGCACTCGGAGTCGTGCTGATCGCCGAGGGCCTCTGGACCAGCTACGACATCTTGAACCCGCGTCCGGCGGAAGGGTTCGGCGCGATCGTCGACGCCGGCTCCGTCGACGACTACACAGACCGAGGGCACGGTGACGTACTTCCTGGGCGGGCGCTTCTACGTGACCCAGTACCAGGGCGGCCTCCGCGCGCTCTACCAGAAGTGCCCCCACCTGGGGTGTCGCGTGCCCTTCTGCGAGAGCTCCGGACGCTTCGAGTGCCCGTGTCACGGCAGCGTCTACAACCTGATCGGCGAATACGTCGCAGGACCCGCTCCGCGCGGGATGGACCGGTTCCAGATCTCGATCAGCCCCGAAGGCCACGTGCTGGTCGACACGTCCTCGGTGATCGAGGGGCCGCCGCACGGCGTCCTGACCGGCCCCAGCACCGCGAACGGGCCGTCCTGCACGGCTGGAGGTGCCGCGTGACGGAGACGATCCGTGACGATCCCGCGCTCGTGCGGTCGACGCGACGGTGGCAACAGGCCGGCATCTGGCTGATGTTGGTCCTCGTACTTTCGTTCCCTCTGTACAAGCTCACGGAGAGCTCACGTCGAGCGAACGCGGCGGCACTGCAGCAGCAAGCGCAGATCACAACCGGAACCCAACTGTGGGCGCTCAACTGCGCCGAGTGTCACGGGAAGATGGGCCAGGGCATCAGCGCGCCGGCGCTCAACTCGCAGCAGTTCCTGACGAGCGTCACCGACGCGCAGATGACGAACATCATCCGAGGCGGCATACCTGGCACCGCGATGCCGGCATGGCTGACCGACTACGGCGGTCCGCTCACCGATCAGGAGATCGCAGCGCTGGTCACGTACATCCGGTCGTGGGAGCCGACGGCGCCGAGCCGTCCGGACTGGCGCACACCGAGCGGTGGCTAGCCCGATGGCAACCGCGCGCCGACCATCCTCGGTGCTCATGGCGATCATCGCCGGGGTCGTCGCGTTCTCGCTCGCGGCGTGTAGCGCGAACGCGCCGACCGCCGCGGGGACCGTCGCCTACATCCCCAACTACCAGGGAGGCGGTGAGGCCGTGGCCGGACCTCCGGTCCAGGGCTATCGCAGCCCGATCCCAGTCATCACCGCATCCCTGTCCGATACCGACCCCACCCACATGGCGATCGACCTGTCCCAGTCCTATCGCCCCGGCGGGTCCGGTGAGCTTCCTCATCACCAACGCCGGCACGGTGGACCACGAGATGGTGGTGCTCAAGACCGACAAGCCGGCCGACTCCTTCCCGATCACCGGGTTCGAAGGGGAGCCGAACCGGTTCGACGAAGACGCCAAGGGCCTCACCAACGTGGGGGAGACCGGCGATCCGGCGATGAAGCCCGGCACCTCGAAGATGCTCACGATCGACATGGCCGAGGGCCACTACGCGATCGTGTGCAACCTGAACGGGCACTACGCCTCCGGGATGCACCAGGACTTCTGGGTCACGCCCAAGGGTGCGACCCCGATCACCGCATCCCTGTCCGATACCGACCCCACCCACATGGCGATCGACCTGTCCCAGTCCTTCGCCCCGGCGGGTCCGGTGAGCTTCCTCATCACCAACGCCGGCACGGTGGACCACGAGATGGTGGTGCTCAAGACCGACAAGCCGGCCGACTCCTTCCCGATCACCGGGTTCGAAGGGGAGCCGAACCGGTTCGACGAGGACGCCAAGGGCCTCACCAACGTGGGGGAGACCGGCGATCCGGCGATGAAGCCCGGCACCTCGAAGATGCTCACGATCGACATGGCCGAGGGCCACTACGCGATCGTGTGCAACCTGAACGGGCACTACGCCTCCGGGATGCACCAGGACTTCTGGGTCACGCCCAAGGGTTCGACCCCGATCACCGCATCCCTGTCCGATACCGACCCCACCCACATGGCGATCGACCTGTCCCAGTCCTATCGCCCCGGCGGGTCCAGGTGAGCTTCCTCATCACCAACGCCGGCACGGTGGACCACGAGATGGTGGTGCTCAAGACCGACAAGCCGGCCGACTCCTTCCCGATCACCGGGTTCGAAGGGGAGCCGAACCGGTTCGACGAAGACGCCAAGGGCCTCACCAACGTGGGGGAGACCGGCGATCCGGCGATGAAGCCCGGCACCTCGAAGATGCTCACGATCGACATGGCCGAGGGCCACTACGCGATCGTGTGCAACCTGAACGGGCACTACGCCTCCGGGATGCACCAGGACTTCTGGGTCACGCCCAAGGGGTCGACCCCGATCACCGCATCCCTGTCCGATACCGACCCCACCCACATGGCGATCGACCTGTCCCAGTCCTATGCCCCGGCGGGTCCGGTGAGCTTCCTCATCACCAACGCCGGCACGGTGGACCACGAGATGGTGGTGCTCAAGACCGACAAGCCGGCCGACTCCTTCCCGATCACCGGGTTCGAAGGGGAGCCGAACCGGTTCGACGAAGACGCCAAGGGCCTCACCAACGTGGGGGAGACCGGCGATCCGGCGATGAAGCCCGGCACCTCGAAGATGCTCACGATCGACATGGCCGAGGGCCACTACGCGATCGTGTGCAACCTGAACGGGCACTACGCCTCCGGGATGCACCAGGACTTCTGGGTCACGCCCAAGGGGTCGACCCCGATCACCGCATCCCTGTCCGATACCGACCCCACCCACATGGCGATCGACCTGTCCCAGTCCTTTGCCCCGGCGGGTCCGGTGAGCTTCCTCATCACCAACGCCGGCACGGTGGACCACGAGATGGTGGTGCTCAAGACCGACAAGCCGGCCGACTCCTTCCCGATCACCGGGTTCGAAGGGGAGCCGAACCGGTTCGACGAAGACGCCAAGGGCCTCACCAACGTGGGGGAGACCGGCGATCCGGCGATGAAGCCCGGCACCTCGAAGATGCTCACGATCGACATGGCCGAGGGCCACTACGCGATCGTGTGCAACCTGAACGGGCACTACGCCTCCGGGATGCACCAGGACTTCTGGGTCACGCCCAAGGCAGGCTCGGTCGCCTGATCGGGCTGGATCCGACAGAAGTCCATCGGTCCCAGGCCGTGGGCCGAAGGTCCTGTCTCCGCCGGGCCCTCGGACGCTGAGATGACGGCGCTCCAAGACGTATGTTCGGGTCGACGAAGAAGGAGGCGAACGATGGAGCGCTTGGATCGATCCGACATCGACGCCGACGTCATCTACGACCACGACGACGCACGCGCCCGGCGTGGTTTCACGGAGATGCAGACGCGGGCCATAGCCGCTTTGATCGGTCTCGATATCAACCGTGCCGCGTTCGACGTGGATATGTTCCGGCGTGGATTGGACGTAGAGCTCGAACACGGGCGACGTGATCCGCAGACCAACGTGACGGACGACGATCCGCTGATCACGGGCAAGATCGCCTGGGCCCACCTGAAGGAACTTCCCGACTACTACGATCGCCTGGAGATCCTCGAACGCGTGCCGGCGAACGGGTAACCGGCAACCGGATGCGGTCCGCGCTCAGCGCACGATCAGGTAGATGAGGGGGAGCGCCGTCATCAGCACCAGCGCTACCACCACGAACGCCGTCGAGAGCCTTCCGCCGGTCTGGTCGCCGCAGACATCGCGGGTTCTCGAAAGCAACAGCATCAGCAGGATCAGCGGAGGCGCGGCCAGTCCGTTCAGGATCGCCGCGAAGTACAGAGCGCGGACCGGGTCCAGGCCGACGAAGTCCATCCCAAGCCCGAGCAGCATGGCCGCGGCGATCACGCCGTAGAACACCCGTGCGCGGCCGAACGACCTGCCCAGTCCCTCCGGCCGCCCCACGGCCTCGGTGATCGCGTACGCCGTGGAACCGGCGAGCACGGGTACCGCCAGGAGTCCCGTTCCCACGATCCCCAACGTGAACAGCAACGATGCGAACGAACCGGCCAACGGCTTGAGCGCGGCGGCCGCCTCCGCTGCGGTCCGAACCGTTGTGATACCGGCGCTGCCGAGCGTCGCAGCCGATGCCACCATGATCGCGAACATGACCAATACAGCCGAACCCATCCCAGCGAAGATGTCTGCCCTCATGTGCCGCATATGACCAGGGTCGACGTCGCTGGTCTCGCCTGACTTCGTGAGTTCCTCGACCTCCTCGCTGGTCTGCCAGAAGAAGAGGTACGGCGAGATCGTGGTACCGAGGATCGCGATCAGGGCCGCGAGCTCCGCGGGTGTCCAGGACAGAGAAGGTATGAACGTCGACCGCAGGACCATCCCCCAGTCCACGTCGATCACGAACAACACCGCGATGTAGGCGCCCAGCGAGAGCGTGAGCCAGCGCAGCACCTTCGCGTACCGGCGGTAGGGGAGCAACACCTCCAGCGCCAGCATCCCGAGGGTGATCGCTACGACCAGGACGGCGAACGGTATCGGCAGCACGAGTTGGATCGCGGAGCCCATCGAACCGATGTCGGCTCCGATGTTGAATGTGTTGGCCACCGACACCAACACCACCGCCCCGATCAGCACCCACCGCGGGAACCGCTCCTTGATGAGCGAGGCCAAGCCACGGCCGGTGACCAGCCCCAAGCGACCCGCGGTCTCCTGCACTGCTGCTGCCAGCGGCAGGGTGAACCAGGCCGTCCATAGGAAGCCGAAGCCGAACGCCGCGCCGACCTGCGAGTAGGTGCCGATGCCCGACGGGTCGTCGTCCGACGCACCCGTGACGAGGCCGGGTCCAAGGGCACGGAAATAGCCGAACCCCCGGAGGTGATGGCGTCTTGAGTGTGCGCGGGGTCGGCCGGCCACGGCTCATCCTACGGTCGGACCGCAGATGCGATCTGGGATACCTCGGCACTCGTTCGCCCGCTCGCGCACGACGACCTGACGGTTTCGTATCGATGTTCCGGTTGACCCTTCATCCAGGCGAAACCAGCACGCACGCGGCGCGATGCGCGTCCCCGCTGGTCCCACGGGCGATACGGAGCTCCGGGTCGATCCGGGTGCACCGCTCCTCCGCGACAGGGCACCGGGGGTGGAAGCGACAGCCCGTTGGCAGGTCGATCGGGTTCGGGGTCTCGCCCTGGAGGATCTGTGGCTCGGTGCGTTCACGTGGGTCACGCTTCGGCACGACGGACATCAAAGCCTTCGTGTAGGGGTGCTGGGGATCGCGGATCACCTGTCGAGCGGATCCCTCTTCGACGATGCGGCCGAGGTACATCACGGCGATCCGATCAGCGAAGTGCGCCGCGGTGGACAGATCGTGCGTGATCATGACGATGCCCATGTCGCCGTCGCGTCGGAGATGGTCCAGGAGCGTGAGGATGCCGGCCCGCACCGACACATCGAGCATCGACACGGGCTCGTCGGCCAGCAGCAGCTTCGGATGCAGCACGAGGCTCGCGGCGATCGCCACGCGCTGCCGCTGCCCGCCCGAGAGCTCGTGCGGGTATCGATCGACGTACAGGTCGGCGGGCGATAGCTCGACGCGCTCAAGCGCTTCGATCACGAGCCTCTCGCGCTCGCCCTTCGAGCCTCCGATCCCGTGGATCACCATCGGCTCCTCCACCGCGCGCCTCACGCGGAACCGCGGGTCAAGCGATTCGTAGGGGTCCTGATAGACCATCTGCATCGTGCGGCGGACCGGTCGGAGGTCTTTCGCCGCCCAGATGCGTGATGTCGCGGCCGCCGACCTCGATCACTCCGGACGTCGTTTCCACCATCCTGAGGATGGCTTGCGCCGTCGATGTCTTCCCGCATCCCGATTCCCCGACGATCGCGAGCATCTCGCCGGGTCGCACGGACAGGGAGACGCCGTCCACGGCCGACACGAACTTCCGAGGCTCCCGTCGGAGAGCTCTCATCAGTCCTCGGCGGACCGGATAGCGAACCACCAGATCGCGAACCTCGAGCAGGTCCGCGCCACCTTCGAGCGATCCGGACGGCCGTGCCGCGACCGTGGCGCTCACGACGCCCCTTCGCCGGTGGCCGCATCCATCTCATGAGCGTGTTCGGCGTCGTTCAGGTGGCACGCCGCTTGGTGCCTGGCGGCGACCATCACGAGCTCGGGGGTATCGACCCTGCAGCGGTCGAAGGTCACGGTCGCACCGAGACGCGAACGGACAGCCGACGAGCGGCCGGTCGAGCCTCGGCGGGGCCCCGGGGATGGACACCACATCCGGTCGCCCGTCAGGTCCGGAGTCGCAGCGAACAATAGGCGGGTGTAAGGATGCCGCGGGTCGTGGAACAGCGTGTCGACCGGACGCGGATTCAGCGGTTCGCCCCGCGTACATGACGACCGCCCGCTCGCAGACCTGGGTCACGAGCGGGAGGTCGTGGGTGACCAGGATCACCGCCAAGCCGAGGTCGTGGGTCAACGACACCAGGAGCTGAAGGATCTGCGCCTGAACCATCACATCCAGCGCGGTGGTGGGCTCATCGGCGAGGAGCACCTTCGGTTCACACGCCAGCGCCATGGCGATCGCGGCCCGCTGTCGCATCCCACCAGAGAACTCGTGTGGGTAGCGTTCGGCTGCGGATGCCGGGATGCCGACCAGTTGAAGAAGGTCGCCCGCCTCCCTCTTCGCCGCCGCACCGGTCGCCGTCCCGTGGAACTCCATCGGCTCCACGATCTGGGAACCGACCGTCTTGACGGGGTTGAGCGCGTTCATCGCGCCCTGGAAGACCATCGCGATGTCGGTCCAGCGATGAGGACGCATCGCGTCTTCCCCCCCGCGAAGGATCTCGATGCCGTCGATCAGCACCTCGCCCTCGACCTCGGCGCTCGGAGGGAGGAGTCCCATCAACGCGAGGAGCGCGGTCGTCTTGCCGCACCCGGACTCTCCGACCAGGCCCAGGCGCTCGCCCACCTCCACCTCGAAGGTGATCCCTTGCACCGCGTGCAGTCGTCCGCCATGCGGTAGGTCGAACCAGACGTGGAGGTCCCTCACGGCAAGGAGGCTCAACCAGCTTCTTCCTTCGTGAGCTCCTCGGTCACGGTCTGCGGGGTACGGACCCGCCAGGTGCGGATCGACAGGTGCGCGACACGCAGTCGGGGGTTCAACGCGTCCTCGATCGCCTGGCCCATCAGGTAGCAACCGATCACCACCAGGCCGATCGCGAGACCGGGCGGCACGAAGGCCCACCACGCCCCCTCCGTCATCGCCGTTCGTTCGAAGGCATGCTCGAGCATCGTCCCCCACGAGATCCCGGGAACGCCCACCCCGAGGAAGGCCAGAGCCGACTCGTCGAAGATCGCGTACGCGATCGTGAGCACGGTGGTCGCGATCAACAGCGGAGCCACCTGCGGAAGGATGTGCTGAACCACGATCCGGCGGTGGCTCGCCCCGAGGATCGTGCCCGCCGCACGTACACTCGCTCGCGGATGCTCTTGACCTGGGATCGAACGATCCGCGCGGTCGTGGTCCACAACAGCAGGCCGATCACCAGGATCACATGTGACAGGCTCGGACCGAACACCGTGGCGATCACGATCATCAGCACCAGGTCCGGGATCACGAGGAAGTAGTCGGTCATGCGCATCAGACCGACATCCGTTGCACCTCCCGAATAGCCCGCCAAGACGCCGATACCGCCGCCGACGATCATCGCGACCAATGCAGCCGCGAACCCCACGATGAGGGACGTCCGACCTCCGTACATCATCTCGCTCAGCACGTCGACGCCGCTGCCGTCCGTCCCCAGCACGTGATGTGCGGACGGCGCCGCGTACACGGGTCCCGACGGAACATTCGGGCTGTATGGGGCAAGGCTCGGCCCGATCACCGCCACCAAGACGAAGAACCCAACGATGAACAGACCGAGCAGCGCGGACTTCCGCTCGCGGAGGACCTGGACGACCGGGCTCCCGCCTTTCGACGGCCTCGCCTCGAGCGCCGTTCCCTCGGCGATCGCTGGCTCGACGGTCTTCATTCCGTGATCCTCGGATCCAGCTTGAAGTACAGGAGGTCGGCGATGAAGTTGAAGAACACCACGGACAGCGTGAGGACGAGGAAGGCTCCTTGGAGCATCGGGTAGTCGCGTGTGGCCACGGCCTCGTAGACCGCCTGGCCGATCCCAGGCCACGAGAAGACGATCTCCACGAGGATCGCGCCGGCAACGATGAACCCGAGCGACAGTGCCACGAGCGTCACGATCGGCAGCATCGCGTTCCGCAGAGCGTGAGACACCACGATCCTCCGCTGCGGGAGGCCTTTCGCCCGGGCGGTCAGCACGTAGTCCTCACCGAGCGTCTCGAGCATCGCCGATCGAACGACGAGGGTGTACTCACCGAAGAGCGTCAACGCCAAGGTGATCGCCGGCAACATCATGTGGAGCCCGATGTCCTTGATGCTCGACCATGTGCTGCCCCCCGAGAAGAACGTGTTGACCTCATTGCGCATGCCTGCGGTCGGGAGGTACTTCGCGAACAGGAAGATCAGCATCATGCCGATGAACTGCGTGGGGAGCGCGTAGAAAACGATGGCAGTGTTCGTGCTGACCTGATCCACTACACCGCTCCGGCGCCACGCCGAAACGAACCCGGTCACGATCCCGATCACGATCGCGAACAGCGTCCCGACGAAGACCATACCCAAGGTGTTCTTCAGCTTGCCCGCGAGCTCTGTCGTGACGGGTTGATTGTCGGCGAACGAAACACCCATGTTCCGATGGACGATCAGCTGGTCCAGGTAGAGGACGTATTGCTTCCAGAGCGGCTGGTCCAGACCGAACTCGTGCGTCAGGGTCGCGCGCAGCTCCGGCGAGGCGTGCGGAGCTCGCGAGAAGTTCGACACGGCGCTCCCGGGAAGGGCTCTGAACAAGATGAAGTTGATCGTGATCGCGACGAACACGGTGATGAGGGCGAAGGCGATCCGCTTGATGACGTAGTCGGCGCGGTGCACGTCGCCTCCTTCGACCCGAACCGGTCTATGCCTGGTGCACCTGCGTGAGGCTCGCCTTCGACAAGTTGTTGAAGAGTCCGAGCGACCCCTCGACGAACCCTGTCCAGTCGTTCGACCACGCATTCAGGGTGTCGTCGTTGCTCAGGACGATGTAAGGACGCGCGTCGTAGATCATCTTCTGCATCGCGTACACCATCTTCTGTCGTTCCTTCAGGTTCCGTTGCAGCCCCTGCTCCTTGTACATCTTGTCGTACGCGGGGTTGCAGTAGCCGGTGTCGCTCCAGTTGCCGAACTCCGAGCACTCCACTACCGACAGGATGAAATCGGGCACCGGACAGCAGGGGTACCAATCCCACATCGCCAGGTCGAACTTGTTGTAGGTGTCGTTGTCTCCGAGGATCGCCGTGTTGACGGCGTCGTTGTCCTCCTTCCGTTGGGTGACCTTGATGCCGATCTGCTGGAACCCGTTCTGGATGATCTGGAACGCGGTGTCACCGGCCCCCGATTCGTCCTTCGCGAACAGGACCGTGTAGTCCATCGGGTGTCCGTTCGCGACCCGGATGCCGTCGGACCCGCGCGTGTATCCGGCCGCGTCCAACATCGCGTTCGCCTTCGCGATGTCGAACGGCAGCGGCTGGATCGACGGATCGTGCCAGATCCCCGCGGCTGGCGGCAGGATCGTGCTGCCGGGCTTCGCGTACCCGAGCCACGCCGTCTCCACGATCGAGTTGCGGTCGATCGCGTACTCCATCGCCATCCGGACCTTCGGGTCGAGGAGCTCGAGGTTCTCCGTCTTGTTCGGGCTCGAGTTGATGATGAAGTCACGGAACTGGAGGCCGGGCCCGTCGTAGACGGTGAGGCTGTTGTCGCCCTTCAGCGTCGCCACCGCGGTCGGAGGGATGTTGATCGCCGCCTGGATCTGGCCGCTCCGCAGCGCCGAGATCATGGCGTCGTCGTTCGAGAAGTACTGGAGGCCGAACCCGTCGATCTCAGGCTTCGGGCCGTAGAACTTGTCGTTCGCCGCGAAGATCGCGGTCGAATCCTTCGTGTACTGGGCGAGCTCGAACGGGCCCCCGCTCACGAGGGGCTGCCCGTTCTCGGGCAGGTTCGGGAATTGCCGCAGGCCCTTCCCGTCGCCGGTCGCGTACTGCTGCCACACATGCTCCGGCAGGATCGGGATCCCCTGAAGCTCCTGTAAGACGTTGGCCGCCGGCGTCGAGTACGTCACGACCAGCGTGTTGTCGCCGATGGCCTTCACCGACCTCACGTTCGCGAGCCCACCGACCAAGTTGCCCGCGGGGCCGTCGCCGTACTTCAGGATGGTGTTGAACGTGAAGTCCGCGTCCTTCGCCGTGAGCGGCTGGCCGTCGGACCACGTCGCGTTCGGCACCGTGCTGAACGTCCACACCAGGCCGTCGGCCGAGGTCGTCCACTTGGTGGCGAAGTCGGGGAGGAGCTTTTGACCCTCGGCGTCGAACTGCGACAGCTGTGGATAGATGTATTCGAAGGCCGCGTAGGAGTTCTGTTGGAAGGTGACGAACGGGTTCATCGTGTCGATGTTCGAGGTGGTGCCGATGATCAGATGTCCACCCTGGGTCGCGCTCGAGTTGTTCCCGCCGCCCGTACAGCCAGCGGTCGCCACGGCCAGCACCGAGCAAAACGCCACAAGCTTCGCCTTCGATCGCACGCGTCCTCCTCCCGGGCGGCCTCGGATGCCGTCTTCGGCGGTCAGGGCGATGTTGAGGTCTCTCGACCGAGGTTGCAAGAGAAGAGCGTAGCCTCAGGTATCGGCGGGGAGCGCCTCGAGTTCCACCTGGCCGTGGCGTCACGCTTCGCCGGCGCCGGAGGTCGCGGAGCCGGTAGCGGCGGGCGGAGCAACCCTGGGCCAGAGTTCGCGCACGATGACCTTGAGGGCGGCCGCGATCGGGAGCGCGATCAGAGCGCCCGCGAGTCCGGCAAGGCTCGATCCGATCAGCAACGTGATGATGACGGTGGGTGCTGAGAGGTCGATCGCCTTCGTCATGACCCTCGGCAGGATCAGATAGTTCTCGACCCGCTGATACACGATGAAATAGATCGCGACCGCGATACCATCGCCGACCGAAGAGAACAGCGCGACGATCACACAGACGACCGCGCCGAGCATCGCGCCGACCCCCGGGATCAGGTCGGCGATCGCCACCCAGACGGCGAGTGCGGCTGCGAACGGCACGCCCAGGATCTCCAACACGAGGAACGCCAACGTCCCGGCGATGATCGAGATGAAGATGTTGCCGGAGACGTAGCCGCCGATCCGCTCCAGCGACTCGTCCAGGATCCGGCTGTTGCGATCCGCGTGCTCGCCGGCGACGATCCTCTGTCCGACAGAATGCCCTCGCTCCAAACCCAGCAGGAAGTAGATGGTGAGAACGGCGACGGTCAGCGTGTTCACGATCACGCTGCCGGCGCCCGCCGTGATGCTGGGGATCTTCCCGATGGCGAGGTCCGGGAGCCGTGACGAGGCCTGCTGGAGGCGTTCCGAGAGGTGGTACTTCGCCTCGATGGTGCCGAGCGTTCCCGTCGACGTGCGGAGCCGATCGAGGTAGCTGGGGAAGTCCCGCGCGAGCTCCTGAGCCTGGCGGACGGCTTGCGGGATCACCAGCCACGCGAAGAGCACCAGGAACCCGACGCCCAGCAAGCCGATGATGGTGACGGCCCACGCTCTGGACACCCGCCGACGCTGGAGCCAGCGGACCTGCGGATCGAGGCCAACGGCAAGCACGGTGGCGACGAGGACCAACAGGAGGATGTTCCGAACCGACCACGCGGCCGCGAGAAGGGCGAGGACGGCGACGACCGTGAGGGTGGCGCGCGCCCAGTAGCCCATCCCGGGATAGCGATCATCGGGCATCCCTGGCCGCTCCCTCCCGACTCTCCCGGTCCGACGTCCTCGAATCCTAGACCTGACCGTTCAACGCGGTTGGGGAGGAGGCGTAGCGTGGTAACCCGTCGCTGAAGGGAGGCAAACGTTGAGTAGGCAACACATGAGGCCGACCGTTCCGCATCCCGGCGCTCGTGGAGCACGCTCAGGAGCGGGCTCAGTACATCCAGAACCGGATCGCCGACCGGATCACCGCGTATGCGGGGTCGATGCACTTCGTGTACCTGCACATCGCGCTCTTCGCCGTCTGGATGATCTTCTTCGAGGGCAAGCCCTGGCCAACGCTCACCCTGGTCGTCTCGCTTGAGGCCATCTTCCTCTCGACCTTCGTCATGATCAGCCAGAACCGGGCGGACGATAAGCGCCAGGTGTTGGCGTCGCAAGAGTGGCAATCGGTCCAGCTCGAGGAGAAGCAGAACGAACAGTTGCTCGATCTGTCCAAGCAGATCCTGGAGCTCACGGATGCGATCCACACGCTGACGGTCGAGCACACGGGTGGGCCGGGTCCGGCGATGAGCGCCCGGAAGACCCCGTCACCAACCTGACGGTCGCTATCCGTACCGGCGACGGAACAGCACATACGACCCGGTTGCACAGGCACAGGATCGCGTCCGAGATTCGTCCGGCTTCGTCGACGCGAAGTGCACGCGTTGCGAGCATGGTAGTCGCCCGCGCAAGCAGCACGAGCACACGTCCGGGACGATGCTAACAGCCTACCGCAGCGAGCAGCCCCGAACAAGCGCTATCGCGATCCACATCCAAAGACCCGTTCCTTCTTCCAGCCGCTCGCGACCAGACCGCTCGTCGACGAGATCGATTCGGGCAGGTTGGAGATGAACACCGCGATCAGTAGGCGGCGCCCACCCCTCCGCCCTGGAAGATCGTCAGACCGATCACCATCGACTCCGGGACCCCGTCGAGCACCGTGCCGAGCACGATCGCCGAGCGAGGAACCGTTCTGTCTGACCGCCTTGCGCATCCTTGCGTTCGCTCCCCCGAACGGTCGATCAGCCAGTCGCCGCCGAAGAAGACCGCACAGCCCGCGAAGATGCCCGCGATGACCCATCCGTGGCCGCACGACATCCCGAACGCCTCCTCCACCAGGTCGAAGGCGACCGCGCTGATCAGCACGCCTGCGCCGAAGGCCATGATCAGCCCGATCGCGCGCAAGCCGATCCGGAAGAGCAGCGCGATGATGGCGCCGATCACCAGCGAGGAAGCGGCCAGGGTTCCCCAACCGAACGCTTCCCACATCTCGCTTCCCTTTACCTAAGCATGGACGCGCTCGACCTCGCCGACCCGCCAGCTCTTGTCGTCAGAATCTCATGCCATTCGTGTGATGCGTGAAGGGGCGGTGGCGCGTGAGGATCTCCGGGTTCGGTCGATAAGGGGAGGTACCGCAGTGATCGCGTCGAACGGTTTCTGGTTGTGGTGGACCCTGGCCTTGATCGTCTGGGTCGCCATCGCCTTCTGGCCGGCTCGTGTTGCCGGTCGCAAGGGTCATAGCTTCTTCCTGTACTTCCTCTTCAGTCTGGTCTTCTTTCCGGCCGCACTGATCGTGGCGTATCTGGTTCCGGACCGGAGCGCGCCGGGGCTGGCTTGAGGGCGTAGCCAGCCAACCGACGCTTCATTGCACGAGCCAGAAAGCTCGTGATGCTCCGAAAGGGCCTTTGACCTGTTCTCAGAGTCGGATGAGGTTGACGCCGGAGAGCGGGTGGTGGATCTGCTGCATCGCGCCGCCTGTTGCCAGGTCGCCGAGGTCGATGGCAGCGAAGCCCGCGTCTTGGAACAGCGCGACGACTTCCGCTTTCGCGTCGGCGTCGTCGCCGGAGACGAAGATCACGCGGGCGCCGCCGGCTTCGTGTGGATCCGCGGCGAGCGCTTCCGCGCCGAGCGTGTTGGCGGCCTTCACGACGCGCGCGCCCGCGACGAGGTCGGCGACGAGCTCGCTCGATGTCCTCCCTTGGAGATCGTCGGCCGCCCCAGTCGTTGGTCGCGTCGATGACGACCTGACCGTTCCAGTTGAGGCCATGCACGGCCTCGGGCACGCGGTCCCAGGGCACGGCGACGACGACGATGCCGGCCGAAGCTGCCTCGACCACCGTGCCCGCAGAGACTCCGTCGCCGAGGGCCGACACCACTGACGCGAGCGACTCCGGGCCGCGGCTGTTCGCGATCACGACGCTGCGGCCGGCGCGCAGCGCGGTCCGCGCCATCGCTTGACCGAGCCGACCCGCGCCGATGATCCCGACCGAGTCGGTCATGGTTGCCCGTCGTATTCGGACGCGAAGAGGTAGCTCACCGCGAGGCTCCGGTACGGCCGCCAGCGATCCGACAGTTGCTTCATCTCATCTTCCGTCGGCACGTGATCGATCCCGTATGCCTTCTGGATCGCGCGGCGGAGGGCGATGTCGCCCGAGAGGAACACGTCCGGCCGATCCAGCGCTACGAGCAAGAAGCCGTGCGCTGACCACGGCCCGATCCCCGGGACTTCGGTGAGCGTTGCCTCGACCTCGTCGTCGGTCATGCGCGAAAGCGCCTCGTCGCTCAGGCGTCCGTCGACGAACCGCTCCGCGAGCGCGCGCAGCGTCGCGCCCTTTCGAACCGAGAAGCCGCTGTCGCGCAGCACCTGGGGATCAGCCGCGAGCAGCTCGGTAGGCGACGGAAGATGCCCTCCGAACCGGTCCTCCAGATGCGAGATGATCGCCCGCGTCGAACTGACCGAGAGCTGCTGGCCGGCGACCTCGAAGATCAGCGTCCCGAAGGCATCGAGCGGAGGGAGCTCGTCCATCCACGCCCGCGGACGGAAGTCCGGCCGGGCGTCGATCAGCCGCGCGAGGACGGGGTCGGCTTGTCGCAGGAACTCGCGAGCTTCTGGACTCGCAACGGGTGCTCGAGGCCCATCAAGGGTGGACACGGCAGCCATAACCCAGGTCGAGTCGGATCGATTCCCTCACTGGCTTACGCGCGCCGAAGTTCGAGCACAGGGATGGTCCGCAGACCTTCCGTTTGGCGCTCGTACTCGGCGAAACCCGGGTAGCGCCGGGCCTGCTCTGCGTAGATGCGATCGCGTTCATCGCCGACCACATCGCGGACCGTCATGTTGTACGTCTCCGTACCCCGTTCGACGCTGCCTTCACCGTCGGCGGTCAAGTTGTAGTACCAGTCCGGGTTGACGGGCGCTCCACTTCGAGTTGCGAACACGTAGATGACGTTCGGATCGGCGTCGTGTGGCAGGTACATCACCGGGGTGACGTACTCTTGCCCGCTCTTCCGACCGCGGTGATGGACCAGGACGAGGGGGGCGCCTTCGAACGTCCCGCCCACCTTGCCCTCGTTCGCTCGGAACTCCTCGATGGTTGTCGCGTTCCAATCGCTCATGTCGAACTCCTGCCGTTCACGTGAACCGAGCGGCGCCTCGTGTGTCACTCACGCGATCCGGGCCTCCAACGTCGGTGACCCTGCGAGATGCGCCGACAGGAATCGTCCGGCTCTGTCCAGCGCCGCGGACGCTTCGTCGAGGATCGAGTGATAGGCCTGGAAGACGTGGGGCACGCCAGGGGTGATGTCGAGCGTGACCTCGACGTCGGCGGTGGCGGCTCGTTCCGCGAGGCGGAGGGCGTCGTCGAGGAGAACCTCGTGCGTTCCGGCCTGGATGATCAGCGGCGGCAGCCCGGACAGGTCGGCGAAGACGGGGCTGATGAGGCCCTGAGCAGCGTCTCGTCCCGCCGTGTAGTCGGGGACTCGGGCTTGCAGGGCTTCGAAGCTCAGCAGCGGATCGGCCTCGCGCCTGGTTTCCATTGTCGTCCCGGCCAGGGTGAGATCGGCATACGGCGACATCACGAAGGCCGCGGCCGGCAGGGGCAGCCCGTGATCGCGGGCGTTGACCAGGTTGGCGATGGCGAGTCCGCCGCCCGCGGACTCTCCCGCGAAGGCGATGTCCGAAGGGGCGATGCCGCTGCGCAGGAGGGCTTCATAGGCCGCAAGGGCGTCGTCAACCGCTGCCGGATACGGGTGCTCGGGGCCGAGCCGGTAGTCGACGGAGATGACCTTGGCGTCCGTCCGCCGGCCGACTTGTGAGGCCAGGTCGGCGACGAGGAAGGCGTCCCCCATCACGTACACGCCGGCGTGGAAGTAGAGAACGACGTGGCGAGGTTCGATCCCGTCGACCGTGATCTCGGCGGTTGGGACGCCGCCCAGCGCGGCTGCGGTCACGGTCACGTCGGCCGGGAGCGGCTGCGCCGACAGCAACTCCTTCAGGAGTCGCCGTTGCTCGCTGACATCGCTGTCGGCGGGGAACGCTGACTGTCGAAGGATCGCGTCGAGGGTCTCTCGCTGCTCGCTGCTCACGGAGGATCTCCCTTCGTTGCGGCGGTCTCGACGGTGGTCAT
>CAVXYE010000005.1:0-313444 GCA_963765865.1 uncultured Actinomycetes bacterium | reverse complement strand
CTCCTCAACCCGCTCCGTGCAGCGCGGGACTCGCGGGATCGGGACGCTGCCCCCACGCGCCCGGGTGAGGGCGGCGGTGATCGCGCGGTTCGCGATCACCGCCGCCATCGCCCGGCGGTACTCGGCGGACCCGCGCACGTCGCTGATCGGGGTCGAGGCCGCCGCGGCCGCGGCCGCGGCGGCCTCGACCGCTGCGTCACCGCCGTCGGTGCCCGTCAGCGCCGACTCCGCCTCGGGGACGCGCCGGATCGTCGGCGTCAGCGCCGTGATCGCGACGCGAGCGTCGACGATCCGGTCGCCGTCGATCGTCACGACGGCGGTCGCGCCGACGACGGCGATCTCCATCTGGCGGCGGTATTCGAGACGCACGTACGAGGAGCCGGTCCCGGAGGACGGCGCCGGCACCTCGAGCACGACGAGCAGCTCGTCGGATCGCGCCGACGTCGAACCCGGCCCCGTCCACAGTTGGTCGAGTTCGATCGAACGCTCGCCGGACGCCGACCGAAGGGTGGCCGTCGCCCCGAAGCACAGGAGCGGGCCACCGGTGTCCATCGCCGGCGACGCGTTCATCACGTTGCCGCCGATCGTGCCCTGCGCCCGCGTCGCGTGCGACCCGACGATCGCCGAGGCGTCGGCGAGGGCCGTGTATCGCGTGCGGATCTCGTCGCTCGCCGTGATGTCGCCGTGGGTCACGAGCGTACCGAGCTGGAGCCCACGGTCGGACACGTCGATCGCGCGGAACCCGGGGATCCGGTCGATCGCGACGATCGCGTCGGGTAACGGCGCCTTCCCCTGTCGTGCACCGACGACGAGGTCCGTCCCTCCCGCGACCGGTCGCGCCCCACCGGACAACGCCGACAGCGCGTCGTCGACCGTCGCGGCGGAGACGAACGATCGGGTCATCCGGAGATCCCCCGGGATGCCTCCCAGACACGCTCCGGTGTCATGGGCAGCTCGCGGCACGTGCCGGCCGATCACCTTCGAGATCGCGTTCGCGATCGCCCCCGCCGTCGGGACCTGCGGCGGCTCGCCGACGCCCTTGGTCCCCCGCGGCCCGACCGAGTCGTACTCGACCCACGCCACCTCGATCTCGGGCGCGTCGGAGCACGTGAGCAGCTTGTAGTCGAGCAGGTGCGGGTTCCGCTGCCGTCCCTGGTCATCGAGCATCGTGCCCTCGGACAGCGCGAGGCCGACGCCCATCACGACGCCGCCGAGCACCTGACCGTCCGCACCCGCCCGGTTCAGGATGCGTCCGGAGTCATGCGCGGCCGCGATCCGCAGCACGCGGACGACGCCCGTCGCCCGGTCGACCTTCACGTGCGCGGCCTGGGTGATCAGCTGGGGCGCGAGGAAGGTCTCGTTGCCGAGGCGGCCGACGCATCCGCCCGTGTCGCCGGTCGGCGCGTCGGGGACCTCGCCCGAGCCTTTCCCGTGCACCGTGCCGATCTCGCCGACGAGGTCCGCGATCGCGACGGAACGGTCGGGCGAGCCCTTCACGCGCGCCATGCTGTCGGCGAGCTCGAGGTCGTCACGGTCGGCCTCGAGCTTTTCGGCGGCCGCGTCGAGCAGCTGCTGACGGACCTCCTGCGCCGCCGCGAGGATCGCGCGGCCGTTGTTGAAGGTCGTCTGCGACCCGCACGACCCCATGTCCCACGGCGCGACGTCGGTGTCCTGGTACAGGATCGAGACGTCGTTCGGATCGATCCCGAGCTCCTGCCCGACGAACACCGGCATCGCCATCACGGCGCCGCTGCCGTTCTCCTGCGCGCCGGTCACGATCGTGGCGCTGCCGTCGCCGTTCATCTGCACGTACGCGCCCGAAGGCGCCGGCATGCACGGCCACCACCCGACCGCGACCCCGATCGCCTCGTCGTCGGGCAGATCGCGGCCGTACCCGATCATGTCGACGGCCTTCTCGAGGGTGTCCCGGATACCGACCTTGTCGAACACCTGTCGCGTCGGGCCCTCGGCGCCCTCCTCGATCAGGGTCCGACGGCGGAGGTCGACGGGGTCCATGCCGATCGCGGCCGCGACCTCGTCCATGTGCTGTTCGAGCCCCCAGCACACCTGCGGCGCCGTCGGCGCGCGGACCGAGCCGGACGGCTGGTTGTTCGTGTAGTTCAGGAACGCCTCGACCGAGATGTGATCGATCTGGTACGGCCCGCACGCGTGCATCGCGGCCATCTGTCCGAGGAACCCGCCCTCGCCGCAGTACGCGCCCTTGTCCAGGACGAGCTTCGCCCGGCGCGCGACGAGACGGCCGTCCCGCGTCACGCCGGTCTCGAAGTCCATCGCGATCCCCTCGCGGCGCTGCGCGATGATCGTGAACTCCTCCTCGCGCGACAGGACCAGGCGGACGGGCCGCTGGGCGGCTCGGGCGATCGCGGCGACCTGCCCCTCGAAGTGCAGGTCGCACTTCGCGCCGAACCCGCCGCCGAGGAGCGGGACGACGACCCGCACGTCCGCCTCGGGCACCTGGAGCGTCTGCGCGACGCCGGCGCGAGCGGCGTACGGCACCTGCGTCGAGGACCAGATCGTGACCTTGTCGCCCTGCCATTGCGCGACGACCGCTCGGGGCTCGATCGGGACCCCCTGCGACGCGTCGGAGACGTAGTGGCTCTTGACGACGACGTCGGCCCCCGCCATCGCGGTGTCGGCATCGCCCTTCACGATCGTGTGGTAGGCCATCGTGTTGCCGTCGGCGACGATGTTCTCGTCCTTGTCGTAGGACGGGAGGTCGGGGTGGATCAGCGTCGCGCCTCGCTCCATCGCCCCGACGAAGTCCGTAACGACCGGCAGCGGCTCGTACTCGATCTCGATCAGTCGCGCCGCCTCGGCGGCGATCTCCTCGGTGAGCGCTGCGACCCCGGCGACGATCTCGCCCTCGAACCGGACGACGTCCTTCGCGAAGAGGTACCGGTCCTGGACGAAGCCGCCGTAGCGGACGTCGGGCAGGTCGTCTTGCGTGATGACCGCGACGACGCCGGGGAGGGCCTTCGACTTCGACGTGTCGATCCTCAGGATCTTCGCGTGCGAGTGGTCCGCGTATCGGAACTTCACGTGGGCCATGCCGGTGAAGCTGAGGTCGGCGGTGTACCGGCCGGTGCCGGTGACCTTCTCCTTGCCGTCCTGCCGCACGAACCCCGCCGGGGCCGTCTCGACCGTCGCCACAGGAACCCCTCCTTCGTCCGCCGCCGAATCCTAGGGGATGCGACCGGTCGTCGTTCCGGGGGGAGGAATCGAACCTCCATTTCAGGCTCCAAAGGCCCGCGTCTTGCCGTTAGACGACCCCGGAAGGCTCCGCAATCGTACGAGGGGGAGACGCCGGCGGGGGCGCGGTCGTCACGAACGAGCCGGGCACCGCCGACGCGATCGCGGCGGCGTGGACCGGGTCGCGAGCGAGGGCGACCACGGTCGGCCCGCTCCCGGACATCACCGCGCCGAGCGCGCCGGCGGCGCCGAAGGCGGCGACGACGCGCGCCACCTGCGGGTGCCGCTCCGTGACCCCCGGCTGCAGATCGTCGAAGAGCGCCGATCCGGCGAGGTCGTGATCGCCGACCTCGATCGCCGCGATCAGCGAGCCGGGATCCGGGCCCGACGAGGGGCGCTCATCCCACCAGGCGTAGGCGTCGGGAGTCCGCACGGCGAACGGGAGCGGTCGAACGACCCAGTGCGACGTGGGCGCGTGGAGCGCGAGGACATGCTCGCCCCGGCCGTCGGCGAACACCGGGCCGCCGTGCACGAGCGCGCAGACGTCGGAGCCGACCTCCGCCGCGACCTCAAGGATGGCCTCCGGCGCTGAGTGCCGTTCCGAAGAGCTCGTCGAGCGCGAGGATCGTCGCGGCGGCGTCGGCGCTCCCGCCGCCCAGCCCCGCCGCGACCGGGATCCGCTTCTCGATGACGATCCGGGCGCGCGGCGCCCCGACCCCGGCGGCGCTCGCCCACGCGTGCGCCGCGCGCCCGACCAGGGACTCGCCGCCCGCTCCCTCCAACTCCTCGGCGCGCTCCCCCGTCACCTCGATCACGAGGGCGTCGTGCTCCTCGACGGTCACGACGTCGTGGAGCTCGATCGGCAGGATCGCGGTCTGGATGTCGTGGAACCCGTCCTCGCGCGGGCCGAGCACCCGGAGGAACGCGTTGAGCTTCGCGTGGGCGCGCCGGGTCACGGACCTCATGCGGGGATCGCCGACGCCACCCGGGCGAAGTCGTCCAGGGACAGCTCCTCGGGACGCGCCGATGCCGCGACGCCGCTCGCGGCGAGCGCCGCATCCGCCTCGGCCGGTTCGAGGCCGAGACGCCGGAGGGCGTTCCGCATCGTCTTCCGACGCTGCGCGAACGCCTCGTCGAGGACACGCCAGAGGCGGTCCTCGTCGACATCGACCGGCGGCGCGCCGAGCCGGTCCAACCGGACGACGACCGACTCGACCTTCGGACGCGGCCAGAAGACCTCGGGCGGGACGCGGCGGAGCGTCGATGCGGTCGCTCGGTACGCGACGCGGACGCTGACGGCGCCGTACGCATCGTCACCCGGACGCGCCGCGAGCCGCTCGCCGACCTCGCGTTGCATCATCACCACCGAACGCACCACCCTCGGCACGCGCGTCAACACGTCGAGGACGAGCGGCGTGGCGATGTTGTACGGAAGGTTCGCGCAGAGGATCCACGGGTCGTCTCCCGGCCCGAGGACCGCATCCCAATCCAACCGCATCGCGTCCGCGCGGACGACGCGAACGCGCGGATGTCCCTCGAGCACGTCGTTCAGCGCCGAGACCAACCCCGGGTCGAGCTCGATCGCGACCACGTCGGCGCCGCTCGCGTCGAGCGCCAGGGTGAGCGAGCCGAGACCCGCCCCGATCTCGATCACCCGATCGCCGGGGCCGATGCCGGCGTCGCGGACGATCGCCCGCGCCACGTTCGGATCGAGCAGGAAGTTCTGGCCGAGCGACCGCCGAGGAGCGATCCCGTGGCGGTCCGCGAGGTCCCGGAGCTCGCCGGCGCCGAGGCCGGCGGGCCTACCAGCTGAGCGCGACGTGGAGGACGCCGTGCCCGAGCGGGGAAAGGGCCGAGAAGGCCTCGGGTGAGAGGTCGATGACGCGCCCCGGCGAGAACGGTCCTCGGTCATCGATCACCACGGTAATCGGAGCGCCCGGTGGCGAGGTCGGTGACCTGCACGTGGGTCCCGAACGGCAGCCACGGGTGCGCGGCCGTGTACCCGCTCCACGGTGGGTCGTACCAGGTCGCCTGACCCTGCTCGCTGGTGGCCCCGGTGCCGGGTTCGGTGAGCGTCCCGTCGTACATCGAGAACGGCGCGGACAGTCGCTCCTCGGTCTGCGGCCGGACGAAGGCGGCGCGCGTGAGCACGTCCCTCGACGTGACGCGGCCGTTCACGAACATGAGTCGCACCGTTCGATCGACGAAGCCGGGAACCCCGGGCTGCAGGAGGAAGGAGGTGCCCGGCGTCATGGTGCTCGTGTACTCGGTGTGGACCGGGAACGGCACGACGTGGAGCTGCCGGATGTCGGTCACGTCGACGCGGTCGTACCGCACCGACATCCCGGATTGAAGGGGGGTACTGGGTGGCGGGACGACGCGATCGTCAACGTCGGGTTCGATCCCCATGGCCGAGAGGAGCGTTCCGACCGTGCTCGCGTTCGTCGAGACGTCGTGCACCTTCCCCGACACGACGGCTCGAACGGAGACAGACGGAGTACCGACGGCTTCCATCGCCGCCGCCTGGCCGAGCGGGGGGGCCGCCTTCCCAAACAGCCCCCCGCCCGGTTGCTCCACCACCCAGACCCCCACACCGTGGGGGCCGACCGCCGCGGCGAACGCGTCCGCCGGCATCCCCGGCGGCTGACTCACCATGACGGTCATCCCGTCCGCCAAGGCGGTGCCCGGCGGAGGCTGTACCTGCAACCCGAGCGACAGCGGAACGCCCTCGGATCGAAGAAGATCTCCGACGTTCGTCGAGGTGGTCCGCACCGACTGCGGCGTCCCTGCCACCACGAGCGTCACGTCCTTGTGCCATGCGAGCGACAGCGCGGTCCCAACGAGCAGCGTCCCCGTCGAGAGGACGGCGATCTGCAGCGCGCGTTGGATGCGCAGCCGCCTGAGCCGCGAGGGCCGAACCACCCTTCCTCCGATCGCTCGGGGAGGGCCTCTGGGGGAAGCGGCTCGGTGGAAAACTGCCGGGCCGGGCGGAAGCCTCCGGTCGCATGAGTGCCCACCCTACCGAACCCTCAACCCTCACTGCAACCTTGAGAGCGAACGGGCGTTCGCCGCTATCGGAGGCCTTGGAAGGCGTTCCTGGCGTTGTCGGCGGTGGCAGCGACGAGCATCTCGGTGGGTGTGTCGCGCACCTCGGCGAGCCTTCCGAGCGTGAAGAGCACGTTCTGGGGCGCGTTCGCTCGGCCTCGGAGCTTCTGCGGCGCGAGGAACGGCGAGTCGGTCTCAACCAAGAGTCGATCCAGTGGCACGGCAGCGGCGGCCACACGCAGATGCTCGTTCTTCGGATACGTCACGTTGCCCGCGAACGAGGTCCAGTAGCCGCGCGCGGCGCACTCGCGCGCGAGGAGGACGTCGCCGCTGAAGCAATGGATCACGACGCGCTCCGCCGAACCCTCATCCAGGATCCGCAGGGCGTCCGCCCACGCGTCTCGGATATGCACCACCAGCGGCTTGCCCGACTCGTTCGAAAGGGCGATGTGGGTCCGGAACGCACGGATCTGCTCGTCCCTGGGCGAAAGCATCCGGAACCAGTCCAGGCCGCACTCCCCCACGGCGACCACGCGCGGGTCGTGCAGGAGCTCCTCGATCCTGGCCGACGCGGCCGCGTCGAACCCCTGCGCATCGTGCGGATGCACCCCCGCGGTCGCGAACACACCCTCGAGTGAATCCGCGATCTCGAGGGACCGGCGGCTCGTTTCGACGTCCACGCCGACGCAGATCAGCCGCTCGATCCCCGAGGCCCTCGCGGTCTCGACCGCGACTGCAGGTTCGACCTCCATCAGGAACAGGTGGCAGTGGGTATCCACCGCCCCTGACTGGACCGACAGTTCAGGGTTCTCCTCGGCCATCGGGCGAGGAACTTACCCGGTCTCAACTTCGGGTGAACAGGGGGAGCTTCACGTGAAACGTCGGTGGAAACGTCCCGTTCGTCAACGCACGGGACGAGGGGTCCGTCAGTCGGCTTCCACGCGGGGGAAGAGGGCCTCGCCCTTGCTCGTGACGGTCCCGGGTTTGAGCCCACCCCACGCCACGTCGACGGGGACGCGGCGGGCCTCGACCGCCCCGCCGACGCCGAGCTGATCCCAGAGCCGCTGGGCGGCGCCGGGCATGATCGGCTGGATCAAGATCGCGAGGATCCGGAGCGTCTCGGCGGCGGCGTACAGCACGCCGGCCAGCTCATCGCCGCGCGCCGGATCCTTCGCCAGCTGCCAAGGCTCCTTCTCGACCAGGTACTGGTTCGCCCTCGAGACGATGTCCCAGACGGAGGCGAGTCCGGCCGTGAGCCGGACGGCGAGGAGGTGCTCGTCGTAGCGCTCGACCGCTTCGGCGATCACCGCCGGCAGGTCGGCCGCCCACGCGCCGTCGGTCGGCTCGGGAACGACCCCGTCGTAGTTCGTCCCGAGCATCGCGAGCACGCGGCTCGCGAGGTTCCCCAGTCCGTTCGCCAGATCCGCGTTGTGTCGGTCGACCATCGCCTCGAACGAGAAGCTCCCGTCCTGGCCGTACTGGACCTCCCGCATGAAGAACCAGCGGTACGAATCGACACCGAACCGATCGATCAGCTCGAACGGGTGGATCCCGGTCGCGTTCGTCTTCGACATCTTCTTGCCGCCGACCGTGAGGAAGCCGTGCGCCCACACCTGCATCGGCGGCTCCACGCCGGCGGCCATCAACATCGCCGGCCAGTACACGGCGTGCTGTCGCAGGATGTCCTTCCCGATCGAATGGATGTTCGCGGGCCACACGCGCGCGAAGCGGTCGGGATCATCGGCGTATCCCGCGGCGGTGATGTAGTTCGTCAGCGCGTCGAACCAGACGTAGTTGATGTGGGTTTCGTCCCAAGGCAACCTCACGCCCCAGTCGAAGGTGGTGCGACTGATCGAGAAATCCTGAAGGCCGCCGCGGATCACCGAGAGGACCTCGTTCCGCCGGGTCTCCGGCTCGACCGCCGACGGGTGCTTCTCGTAGTGCTCGAGCAGACGGTCCGCGTACGCGGAGAGCCGGAAGAAGTAGTTGTCTTCCGTGAGGAACTCGACCGGGATCTCGTGGATCGGGCAGAGCTCGCCGGGCAGGAGGTCGGCCTCGTTGTAATAGAGCTCGCACGAGACGCAGTACAGGCCCTCGTAGTGACCGAGGTAGATGTCGTCCCTGCCGTTCTCGTAGACGGCCAGCAGGATCTTCCAGACCGCCTCCTCATGCCGCGGCTCCGTGGTCCGGATGTAGTCGTCGTAGGCGATGTCGAGTCGGGCCCAGACCTCACGCCACTTCGGCTCCATGGCGTCGACCCACTCCTGCGGCGTCACCCCGGCCGCCTCGGCGGCGCGCTGCAGCTTCAAGCCGTGCTCGTCGGTGCCGGTGAGGTGGAAGACCTCCTCGCCCCGGAGCCGGTGGTACCGCGCGATGAAGTCGGTGGCCACGGCGTTGTACGCGTGCCCGATGTGCGGCACGTCGTTCGGGTAATAGATGGGTGTCGTGATGTAGAAGACGTCGCGGCCCATGGTCCGGACATGCTACCTGCGACGTTCTCGACGGAGGCCTCGCGGAGGACACCTACGGGTCGGTCACGAGCACGCGGTACACGTCGTTGGCGGAGATCCCGTGGCGTTCGGCGACCGCGCGCGCCGCTTCGCGCTTGCGCATCCCGTCGACCACGAGCTCGCGAGCCTCGTCGACGACCTGATCGAGGGGCGGCGATCCGGGCCTCCGCTCCCCTTCCAGCACGACGACGACCTCACCCTTGAGCTCGCCCTCGCCGAGCTCGGCGAGGGCCTCGGAGATCCGGCCGCGCACGACCTCCTCGTGGAGCTTGGTCAGCTCCCGGCAGACCGCGACCCTGCGGTCGCCGAAGGCGACCAGCATGTCGCGCAGGAGGGTATGGACCCGGAGCGGTGACTCGAAGAAGACGAGGGTCCGTGGATCGTGCTGGAGCGTCTGGAGGTGGCGCATCCGCTCGCCCGGCTTCTTCGACGGGAAGCCCTCGAAGGTGAACCGGTCGGTCGGGAGGCCGCTGACCACGAGGGCGGCGATGACCGCCGACGGTCCCGGGATCACGCGGACATCGATCCCCTCCGCGATGCACGCCGTGACCACGCGGTACCCGGGATCGGAGACGAGCGGCATCCCTCCGTCCGAAACGATCGCGACGGAACGGCCCTGCCGGAGATGGCGGAGCAGCTCGCCCGTGCGCTCCTTCTCGTTCGCATCGAAGAGCGAGACCAACCGCGTCTTGACCCCGAAGCTCTGCAGCAACCGGCCGGTTCGGCGGGTGTCCTCAGCCGCGACGAAGTCGACCGAGGCCAGCGTCTCCCGCTCCCGCGCCGACATGTCCCCGAGGTTCCCGATCGGCGTTCCGACGACATACAGCACACCGTCCATCTCGTTCGATGGTCCCATGCGGTTGACCATGCGGGCTACGCTCCGAAGGCGTAACCCGGATCGAGACGGCCCAGCTCGGAACGGATGAACCAGAAGGCCGAGGGACCCCGGAAGGTGACGCGGCGTGGGCGAGCACAAGGACTATTCGGGCACCCCGCTCTGGCGGAAGCTCGGCATCACGGAGGGCGCGCGCGTGCTCTGCACGCGCGCGCCCGCGGGGTTCGCCGATGAGCTCCAGCGCCTCGCACCGATCCCGGGCGGCGTCGAGTTCCTCCGCCGCCCGGGCCGCAACGTCGACGTCGCGATCACGTTCGTCACGCGTCGGTCGGATCTGACCGCGGCCTTCCCTGCGCTCGCCCGGTCGCTCACTCCGGCCGGGCGTCTGTGGATCGCTTGGCCGAAGAAGGCCGCCGGGGTCCGCACCGACCTGGACTTCGACGCGGTCCAGCGGGTCGGGTTGGACGCCGGGCTGGTCGACAACAAGAGCGCGTCGATCACCGAGATGTACCAAGGACTGCAGTTCGTCGTGCGCACCCGGGACCGATCCACCTGACGGGAACCATGACGCGGTTCGACCGCGTCCAGCCACGGATGCGCGGGTACCCTGGGCCGATGCCTCTCCTGTCGCGGCTGAACCGACCCGTCGTGGCCGTGATCGCCGTGACGGCATTGGCTGGCTGCCTTCGGTTCTTCCATCTCCAGCACCCACCCGACTTCGTCTTCGACGAGGTCTATTACCCGAAGGCGGCGTGCATCCTCGTGGGGTGGTCGGACCAGGTCTGCCGCGTCGACTCGAACGACGAGAAGTACTGGCGCGCCCAGAAGTGGGACGTCGGTTCGTGGGTGCATCCGCCGCTCGGGAAATGGGAGATCGCGCTCGGCATCAAGGCGTTCGGGATGGACCCGTGGGGATGGCGGTTCACCTCCGCGCTGGCGGGGACGCTCGTCGTCCTCTTCACGGCGATGATCGCTCAGCTGCTCTTCGGCAAACCCGTATGGACGTTCGTGGCGGGTCTGTTGATCGCAACCGAGCACCTGAACGTCGTGATGTCCCGGACGGCGCTGCTCGACGTGCACCTCGAGCTCTGGGTCGTCGTCGGCTTCTTCTTCCTCTTATTGGATCGGCGATGGCTGGAGCGGCGCCAACAGGCGGAGAGCCAGATCGTGGTCGCAGCCGAGACCCTCACGGGCGAGGGTGCGATCTGGCCGCCCCCCCCGCCTCCCGCCTACTCGCCGGTGGTGCGGCCCTGGCGGCTCGCGGCGGGAGCCGCGTTCGGCGCGGCGGCCTCCGTGAAGTGGTCCGGTGCGATGGCGCTGTTCGCGGCCGTGATCATCGCGCTCATGTGGGAGACCGCGCGACGCCACCGAGGGGACCGCTCCTGGGCCCGCGCGCTGGGTCGCGCGATCGCGCGGGAATCGCTCGGCATCGTGATCGCCTTCCTGTTCGTCCCGGTCGCGGTGTACATGGTCACCTGGTTGCCGTGGCTCCACCACTTCGGCTGGGACATGGGCGCGTGGTGGAAGAACCAGGTCGACTCGGCGCGGTTCCATCGGAGCGGCATCGATTGGACGGCCCTCGACCCGAAGACCGGGCAGTACACGCCGACGCACCCGTACTACGCGCGAGCGTGGAAGTGGATCCCCGATCTCCGGCCGACGTCGTTCTTCGTCCTGAACGGCGAGAACAAGCTGGACATCGAGCAGGTGCTCGCGATCGGGAACCCGATCATCTTCTGGGCCAGCGTGGTCGTGATCCCGTGGGTCGGCCTGATGTGGTACCGGCTCCGCGACTGGCGCGCGGGCTTCATCTTCGTCGCCTTCGCCGGGCAGTACCTTCCCTGGTTCCTGGTGACGCGGCCGACGTTCTTCTTCTACGTGCTGCCGCTCACCCCGTTCATGGTGCTCGCGATCACGTACGTCTGCCAGCAGGCGTCCGACGCGACGATCGTCGTCCGGGACCGCGAGACCCGGGACGTCGCGATCAATCCCGAGACCGGTGAGCCGGCGATCTCGCACGCGTACGTCTACCGGCCGTTCGTCGTCGCGTACGTGATCGCGGCCGTCGCGGTCTTCGTCTGGTTCTGGCCGGTCCTGACCGCTGGTCGCATCAGCCTGCTGCATTGGCACACGATCGTGTGGTTCAACGCGTGGATCTGAGCGTAGCCTTCGCGCCACGATGACCCGCCGAGAGCTCGTGGCGATCCCGATGGCCGACGGCGTCGAGCTGTCGGCCACGCTCTTCTTCCCGGAAGGAGACGGGCCCTGGCCCGCCGTGATGGAGGCGCTCCCGTATCGGAAGGACGACCTCACGGCCGCCTACCGGCCGGGCTACGCGGAGCTCGCGGATGCCGGCTACGTCGTCTGCTGGCTCGACGTGCGGGGAACGGGATCCTCGGGCGGGATCGCGACCGACGAGTACTCCGACGCGGAGCGCGACGACCTCGTCGCCGTCGGTGGATCACCTGGCGACCCGCGACTGGTCGACGGGCGCGGTCGGCATGTTCGGGACCAGTTACGGCGGGTTCACCTCGTTGCAGGTCGCGGTCGAACGCCCGCCCGCGCTCAAAGCGATCGTCCCCATCTTCGCGAGCGATGACCGCTACACCGATGACGTCCATCACTTCGGCGGGGCGCTCAAGCAATTGGACGTCGTGGACTATCCGACCTACATGGTCGCGATGAACGCGCTGCCCCCCGTCCCGCAGATCTGGGGCGAGGGATGGCGCGAGGAATGGGACCGTCGTGTCGATGCGCTCGAGCCGTGGGTGCTCCCGTGGATCGAGCACCAGCGACGCGATGCGTACTGGCGCCGGGGTTCGGTCCGCGAGTCGATCGAAGACATCGAGGCCGCGACGATGATCGTGGGCGGATGGGCCGACGGATACACGAACATCGCGTTCCGCTCGTTCCCCCGGTTCCGCGCGCCGGTTCGCCTGCTGATCGGCCCGTGGGCGCACGCCGCGACGGAGACGTCGCTGCCGGGGCCGAACATCCGTCTGAACCCCGAGCTCGTGCGCTGGTTCGACCGATGGCTGAAGGGGATCGACAACGGCATCGACCGTGAGCCGCCGATCGTCGTGTTCGCACAGCGCTCCACCGAGCCCGATCCCCTCCGCCGCGAGGTGCGCGGGACGTGGCGATCGGAGCCGGGGTGGCCGCCGGCCCGCGCGGTCCCCACGGAGCTCTCGCTCGCGAAGGCGGAGCCCGGCGGCCTCGCGTCGGCGGACGGTGGCGACGAGCTCGCGATCCGCGGCGACGTCGGCGCGAACGCGTGGATCTCCTGCGCGGGCGTGATGCCGTGGGTCCAACCCGCCGATCAGCGGCCGGACGAGGAACGATCGCTCACCTACACGTGGGAACCCCTGGAGGAGGAGCTGGAGATCCTCGGGTACCCCCGGCTCCAGGTCCGGATCGCCTCGAGCGTTCCGGTGGCCTACCTCTCGGCGAAGGTCTGCGACGTGTTCCCCGATGGGAGCTCAGCCCTGGTGGTGCGCGGGCTCCTCAACCTGACCCACCGGGACGGCTCGGCGCACCCGAAACCGATGACGCCCGACACGGTCGAGGAGATCGAGCTGGAGCTCGAGGCGTGCTCGTGGACGTTCGAGGAAGGACATCGGATCCGGCTGGATCTCGCCACCGCGGATTGGCCGAACGCCTGGGCACCGCCGGCGCCCGGCGCCCTTTCGATCGATCGCGACTCGGGCGTCCTCCTCCTCCCCGTGCTGGAGGGAGCCGCACCGATCACCGACGCGCCGAAGCTCGTTCCCTCGGACGTGGAGCAACGCGATCCCAACGAACAGGGTGACGGAGACTGGTGGCGCCGCGACATCCACGAGGCTGACGACGAGCTCCGCGCAGAGACCGGCTACGGCGGGGAGTCTCCCGGCGGGGAACAGAGACCGTCGGTCCTTGAGCGATACGAGGGCGTGGTCGGGGTCTCGAGGGCCGATCCCGGTCGCGCGTTCGCCGACGGCGAAGCCGAGTTCGAGATCCGGTTCCCCGAAGCGACCGTTCGTTCGTTCACCCGCGTGCGCGTCGACTCCGACCGCGACACCTACCGGATCGCGATCGAGCTGGTCGTGGACGAGGACGGTCGCGAACGCCACCGGCGACGCTGGGAACGGACGGTCCCCCGGGACCTGCAATGAGGGTGGGCCGCCCTCCGGCGCAAGCGATGCGGCAGCCGATGGGGCGCGGAGCACCCTAGAAACACGGAACCCCGGCGCGATGGCCGGGGCCGGTCTTGATGAGGTACCTCGGTAAGAAGGATACCGCAGATCGGGCTCAGAAGCCCGGGAGATGCTGCCGGAACAGCAGGTACCCCGCGCCGGCCGCGATATCCAACAGCGCGTGGGCGACCACGAACGGCCACGTCCGGCGCCACCGGAGGAAGAGCAGTCCGAACAGCAGCCCCATCAGGAGGTTGCCCACGAACCCGCCCCATCCTTGATACAGGTGGTACCCGCCGCGGAGGATCGCGCTCCCGATCACGGCGGCTATCGGGGTCCAGCCGACCTGTTGGAGCCTCGTCACCAGGTACCCGAGGACGATCACCTCTTCGAGCAGGGCGGCTCCGGTCGCGTCCATCAAAAGAACCGGCCAGGTCCACCAGTGTCCCGGCGGCGGCGCAGGGATCACGAACCGATTGATGCCGAGCGCCACCGCCGCGAGGTAGATGCCGAGCCCGGCGAGACCGACCACCGCGAACAGCACGATCCCACGGAGCAGATCCTCCCGCGGCCGGTCCCACGCGAGGCCGATCACGCCGACCCCCTCACCGTCGCGACGGACGAGATGCACCACCACGAGCACCGGCGCCAACCCGAAGACGAAGCCGAGCACCTGGTTCGCGAACAGCGGATCCGGGTTGGCGGCGGCGACCGTCACCCCTTTCACGGGAGCGGTCAGGAGCGAGACGATCGCGTAGGCGGCGCTCGCGAGGAGCGAGATCGCGAGGACCGCCACGATCTCCTCGTACAGGGTCCGGCGTGTCGCCGGCGCCGGCGGCGTCGGGGCGAGCTGCATCGTCCCAAGCGTAGTGGCCATCGGATACGGGTTCGCCCGGACACCGGATAGGGTTCGCGACGGGCGATGGCACGCGAACGCGCGGACCTCGTGATCGTCGGCGCCGGCACGATCGGTGGATGGGCGTCGGTGTTCGCGCGCGAGGCGGGCGTGCGAGACGTGGTCGTGCTGGAGCGAGAGCAAGCCGGCGCGGGTGCGTCCGGCCGCGCGGCCGGGATGGTGCGGGCCCAGGGCGGCACCCCGGACACGGTCCGTCTGGGCTCGTGGTCGATCGGCTTCTACGGGAGCCAGCGCGATCGCTACGACACCGACTCCGGCTTCATGCGACGCGGATACGTGATCCTCGCGACCACCGTTCGCGGGGAGCGCGCTGCTCGCGATCGCATCGCGATGCAGCGCGCGGTCGGCCTGGACGCCCGCTGGGTCGAGGTCGACGAGATCCGTCGCCTGATCCCCGCGATGGCCGGCGACGGCTATCGCGGGGGCTCCTACGTCGCGACGGACGGCTGGGTCGATCCGCCGCGGAACGTCCGTGCGTACTCGCTCGCGATGCAGCGCGCCGCGGTCTCGTTGCGCGAAGGGGTCGGGTTCGTCGGGATCCGGACGCGCGCCGGCCGTCGGGGGCGTCGCGAGGTCACGGCGGTCGAGACGACCGCCGGGACGATCGCGACGCCCCGCGTCCTGCTCACCGGTGGTCCCGCCCTCCACGCCGTGGCGGCGGCGGCCGGCGCGCGCGCCTGGGTCGGGTACGTCCGTCATCAGGTCGCGGTCACGGAACGCTCGGACGCCCTGCACACCGACACGACCGCGATGGCGTTCGACCTCGACGCGGGCCTGTATTGGCGGCCCGAGGAGGGCGGGTTCCTGTTCGGGATGTCGAACCCGAAGGAGCCGCCCGGCCCCGGGCGTTCGATCGACTGGCCGTACCTGCGCTCGATGCAACGACGCCTGCACCGGTTCGTTCCGGCGACGCGAGGCCTCGGGCTCAAGAAGGCGTGGGCCGCCACGATCGAGTACACGCCGGACCACCTCCCGATCATCGGCCCCCTCGTCCTCGGCGATGGGACCGAGGTCGACGGCGCGTCGATCGCGTCCGCGTGTGGCCACGGCATGATGTGGGGCCCGGCCGTGTCTCGGATCGCGATCGACCTTTCGCTCACCGGCGCGACCGAGGTGGTCGAGCGACCGTCGGATCTGCGGATGGATCGGTTCGACGCCGACGGGCGATCGGCGCTCGTCGACCCGATCGCCCTCCCCTTCCCGGTCACCCTCAGCGACGACTGACCGTCACCAGACGTCGCCGCTGCGCCAGTCGCACACGAGCGCGGCGTCCAGGTCGGGATCCGGGATCGCCGGTGTCGGCAGGACGAAGATCGCTCCGGATTCCTCCGGCGTCGGGACGTCTCCGGCAGCGGTTCGCACGGCGAGCGAACCCTGCCACCGACGCCATCCGAGGCGTTCGTAGAACGACGGCCTGCCGGTCGAGAGCGCGCCCAGCTGCTGATCGCGCCGGACGATCTGCGTCGAGCTCGCGCACGACCGCGGAGCCGTGGCCTCGTCCCTGGTGCGCCGGCCAGGTCGCGACCGCCTCCAGGTACCCGACGCGGAGCGGAGCGCCGTCCAGCCACAGGGTGCGCTCGGCGACCGCCCCGTGCGCAACGATCTCGCCGTCCACCGAGCGGAGGACGTGCAGCCCGCCGAACGTGTGGTCCCAGTCCTCCTCGGAGAACCCTCGATCCCACGCCGCGGCGAACATCCCGCGCATCTGCGCCAGCTCGTCCTCGGTGAGCCCGCCGCTGGCGACGACGCGCTGCTCGATCACGGACGGCTACAGCTGCAGGATGGGACAGGTCAGCGTTCGCGTGATGCCATCGAGCTCCTGCATCGGCATCACGGTCCCCTTCGCCAACAGGTCCAGGTCCTGTGCCTCGGCGCGCGCGACGATGTCGTAGGGACCCGTGACGGGATCGACGGAGACGATCCCCTCGATGCCCCGGACCATGTCGGTGACGTGCCCGGCCTTGCCCACTTCCGTCTGGATCAAGATGTAGGCGCTAACCATCGGTTCCCCTTTTCCCAGGTGGGGATGCACATCCTGGGAGTGGGGATGGGTCTTCCGCAAATCGGCAGGTCGGAGCCACTCAGTGGCTCGCGTCGGGCTCGCTGAGCGCGGGCGTCGCGAGCGCGAACCACGCCACCAGCGCTGCACCGAGGGCGAGCACACAGGCGCTGAGGTAGAGCGTCCGCGCCCCGAGGTGCTGGTAGACGAACCCTCCGAGCCCGGCGCCGAGGATCGGTCCGATCCCGAACGAGACCATCTGCCCGACCGCGTTCCCGGTCGAATAGAGCGAGCGCGGGAGCAGTCTGCCCACGATCACCACGCCGGTCGTGAACAAGAGACTGAACCCGATGCCCTCGAACACCGCGAGCAACGACAGGATCGTCGGATCGGAGACGGAACCCCACAGGAGGAAGGTCAGGCCGTACACGATGCACCCGGCCATGTAGACGAGTCGCAGCCCGAACCGGCGTTGCAGGCGGGAGGAGCTCCGCATCACGGGGACCTCGACGACGCCGCCCAGGGCCGTCCCCAGCCCGATCAGGAACGGCCCGCCGCCCTGATCCTCGATCCTCGGTCCGATGAAGTTCCAGGCGGCGTTGAACCCGGTCCACACGAGGACCGCCGCGACGAGGAACCCCCAGAACCGGGGCGCGTGACGGAAGACCGCCCCCAGCGAACCCAGCCGGCCATGCCGCTCGAGGCCGCGCGGTCGATCTCGGACGACCGTGGTGCTCCAGGCGAGCACGAGGAGGGCGCTGATCCCGTACAACGGCATCGCCCACCGGATGCCGAACCGCTGCAGGATCGCCCCGAACAGCAGACACCCGCTCGCGTAGGTGAGGCTCGACCATCCCCGGATCCGTCCGTAGTCGAACATCCGATCCTCGCCCAGGTGCTCCAACGCGATCGCGTCGATGTTCGGCTCTTGGGCGTCCATGAAGAACGCCTGCACGACCATCAGCAGGGTGATCGCGGGGAGGGCCGCGGCGGCGTTCACCAGGAACGCCGCGGCGGCCGACCCCGCGAGCCCGATCTGCAACGCGGTGAGCCGTCCGATGCGCGTGTCGGAGAGATGACCCCAGAGCGGGTTCGCCACCATGCGAGCGGCGGCCATGCACGCCAGCACCAGGCCGATCTGGCTCTCGTCGAGCCCATGGGCGTCGCGCAGGTACAGCGCGAGGAACGGGAAGAACGCGGCGATCGCGAGTCCGATCGTGAGGAACACGCCCTGCACCGCGCTCGCGTCTCGGACCCGCGGTCGATGCATCGCGTCAGCCTAGACTTCGCGCCGTGGCGAAGATCGCGATCATCGGCGCCGGCAGCGTGGAGTTCACGCGGAACATCCTGACGGACCTCTGCTCCTATCCGGAGCTGGCGGGCGCGCTGGAGTTCGCGTTGCACGACATCGACCAGGAACGGTTGAGGTACGCCGAGCGCGCCGCGAACCAGGTCGTCGCCCGGCTGGACGCCGGCCACGTCGTCTCCGCGCACGCGGACCGCCGGTCCGCGTTCGACGGCGCCGACTACCTGATCAACGAGATCCAGGTCGGTGGGTACGAGGCAACGTTGCGCGACTTCCAGATCCCGAAACGCTACGGGCTGCGTCAGACGATCGCCGACACGATCGGGATCGGGGGCATCATGCGCGGCCTGCGCACGATCCCGGTGATGATCGAGATGGCCGACGAGATGGCGGAGCGCTGTCCCGAGGGGCTGCTCCTGAACTACACGAACCCGATGGCGATGGTCCCGTGGGGGATCTGGGCGGGCTCCAGGTGGCCTGCCGCGCAGACGATCGGCGTCTGCCACAGCGTGCGCGACACGCACGCGTTCCTCGCGTCCCTCGTCGGCGTTCCCGAGGATCGGATCGCCTTCCGGACGGCCGGGTTCAACCACCAATGCTTCGTGTACGAGTTCACCGACCGGGTGACGGGCGAGGACCTGTACCCGCGGCTCCGCGACATCGTCGCGGCCGACCCCGAGGGTCTGGGTCGTCGCGTCCGCGTCGAGCTGTTCAAGCGGTTCGGGTACTTCCCCACGGAGAGCTCCGAACACAGCGCCGAATACGTCCCGTGGTTCCTCCCGCACGACGACCAGATCGAACGGTTCCGGATCCCCGTCGACGAGTACCTCCGCCGGAGCGAGGACAACCTGCAGGAGTGGGACGAGCTGAAGGCATCGCTGGATGCCGGAGCGGCGATCGAGCTCGAGCGGAACGACGAGCTCGCGTCCCGGTTCGTTTGGGCGATCGAGACGGGAACGGCGACCGAGCTCTACGGCAACGTGCGGAACGAGGAGCTCATCGACGGTCTCCCCGAGGACGCGTGCGTCGAAGTGCCGGTGTCGGTGGATGGGAGGGGCGTGCGTCCGACGCGCATCGGGAGCCTCCCGGCCCGATGCCTCGCGCTCAACCGCACGTTCCTGAACGTGGTGGAGCTCACCGTCCGTGCGGTCGTCGAGGGCTCGCGCGAGTTGGTGTATCAGGCGGCGATGCTCGACCCCAATACCGGTGCGACCCTCAGGACGAGCGACATCGTCTCGATGGTCGACGACCTGATCGAGGCGCACGCCGAGCTCATCCCCGACGACATCCGGTAGTCCGGTCCGGGCCCGTCGAACGGTGAACGGCGTTCCGCGAGGCGGAACGCATCGGATAGCATCCGAGACATGGGCGAACGGACCGCTCCGGCCGTCGAGAGCGTCGACCGCGCGATCCGCATGCTGGAGGTCCTCGGGCGGCATGGTTCGGGAGCCTCCCTGGACGAACTGGCGACCTCGCTCTCCCTGCCGAAGAGCTCGCTGCATCGCACGCTCGCCGCGCTCCGCGAGCGGGGCTTCGCGACCCAGCGCGAGGACGGCCGATACCTCTTGGGCCCGGAGCTCCTGCGGATCGCGTTCGACTTCTACGGGCGGCTCGACGTTCGCGTGCTGCTCCGGCCCACGTTGGAGCGGCTGCGGAGCGCGCTGAACGAGACGATCCACCTCGGCGTGCTCGACGGCGCCGACGTGGTGTACGTCGACAAGCTCGAACCGACGCAGCCGATCGCGCTGAGCTCGAAGGTCGGGGGACGGAACCCGGCGCACTGCACCGCGGTCGGCAAGGCGCTGCTGGCGTGGACGTATCCGACCAACGAGCGCCTCCTCACGTGGGCGGCGGAGCACGCTCCGCTGGCGCACCCCACCGACCGGACGATCGGTCGTCCGGACGCGCTCGCCCGCGAGATGGCACGGATCAGGACCGACGGCTTCGCGAAGGACATGGAGGAATCCGAGTCTGGCGTCCGGTGCGTCGCCGCCCCGGTGTTCTTCGGCGCGGACGGCCCGGTCGCGGCGATCTCGATCTCCGCGCCGAAGGAGCGCCTCCCCGCGGCCCGGATGCGCGAGGTCGTCCGCTCCCTGCTCCGCGAGATCGCTGCCACACCGAGTGCAGCTCGAGCTGTCGGCTGAGGGTGGTGCATGCCGGTTGACCGGGTGGCATCCGTTCCGTGAAGATACGCGAGGAACGAGCACCGCAGAACAGCGTTCCGTCTGACGGAACGCCCCTGATGGGGAGGCGCGTGGACCCGAACGCTGAGATCAGGACCGACGGGGCGCCCCGCGGGACCGGCGCCTACTCACAGGCGATGCGCGCCGGCGACTTCGTCTTCATCTCAGGGCAGGGCCCGCTGGATCCGGCGACGCTCGAGGTGCAGGGCGACACGATCGAGGAACAGACCGAGCACACCCTGCGCAACCTCGCGGCGGTCGCCGCCGCGGCCGGCGGCGGTCTGGCCGACGTGGTCAAGGTTTCGGCGTTCCTGTCCTCGATCGATCTGTTCCCGGCGTTCAACGCGACGTACGAGCGCATCTTCGCGACCGAACCCCGGCCTGCGCGCACCACGACGGGCGCGGAGCTCCGCGACATCCTGGTCGAGATCGACGCCGTCCTCTACCTGCCGAGCGGGCCGCCGAACGGGCTGCCGAACGGGTGAGCATGGACCTCGACGAGCTGGATACGCCGTCGTTGGTGGTCGACCTCGACGCGCTCGAACGGAACATCGGCGAGATGGCTGCCGTGGCCGGTGCCGCGGGCGTCCGGCTCCGACCGCACACGAAGACCCACAAGGCACCCGAGATCGCGCGGATGCAGGTGGAGGCCGGGGCGGCCGGCATCACGGTCGCGAAGCTCGGCGAAGCCGAGGTCATGGCCGACGCCGGGCTCGAGGACCTGCTGATCGCGTTCCCGCTCGTCGGTGAACGCGAAGCTGACCCGTCTTCGAGAGCTGCTCGAACGCGCGGACGTGCGCGTGAGCCTCGATGCCGTCGAGGTCGCCGAGGGCGTCGGTCGCGTGGGCAAGGACCTGGGACGCGACGTCCCCGTGCTCGTCGAGGTCGACACAGGGTTGCATCGGATGGGCCGCGCGGCCGGCGACCCGTCGGCGCGCCTCGCGCTCGACATCGCGTCCGTCCCCGGCGTCGAGGTGGTCGGGCTGTTGACCCATGCGGGTCACGGTTACCGGGCGAGCGACCCCGATGAGCTCCGGACGATCGCCACACGCGAAGTGCTCGACATGACCGATACGGCCGAGCGCTGCGAACGCGAGGGGCTCCCCATCCGGGAGATCAGCGTCGGATCCACCCCGACCGCCCGGATCGCCGCGGCGGTTCCCGGCGTCACCGAGATCCGCCCCGGCACGTACGTCTTCAACGATGTGCAGCAGCTGCGGCTGGGGATCGCGACCGAGGAGACGTGCGCGGCGCGAGTGCTTGCGACCGTCGTCGCGCGGCCGACCGCCGAACGGTTCCTGATCGACGGCGGCACGAAGTCCTTCTCGTCGGATGGGGGCGACGGCCCGCCCTATCCGGGGCGGGGCGTCGTCGCCGGCCGGCCCGACCTGCTGCTGGACTTCATGAGCGAGGAGCACGGCGTCGGCCACCTGGTGGGCGACGCCGAGCTTCGGATCGGCGAGCGCATCCAGGTGATCCCGCTCCACGTCTGCTCCACGGTCAACCTCTTCGACGTGGCGTTCGGGATCCGGAACGGGGTCGTGGAACGCGAGATCGCGATCGCCGCGCGGGGCAAGGTGCAGTGATGCGCGGCCTCGACGGCAAGGGCGTGCTGATCGTCGGGGGCACGAGCGGGATCGGCCTGGCGACCGCGCGGCGGTTCCTCGAGGAAGGGTCGCGGGTGTTCGTGGCCGGCATCGAGGAGGCGGAGCTCAAGGAGACGCGCCAGACCCTCGCCGAGCTCGGAGCGATCGACGGGCTCGCCGGCGACGTGAGCGTCGAGACCGACGTGGACGCGATCGTCCGTGGCGCGACCGCGTCCCTGTCGCGGATCGACGTGTTGATCAACAACGCCGGCGTGGCGCACAAAGCGCCGTTCCTCGAGACCGCCACGGACGCGTGGGACCGAACGATCGCGGTCAACCTCCGCGGGATGTTCCTCGTCGCCCGCGCCGTCGGCCGCCTGATGGCGGCCGACGGCGCGGGCGGCGCGATCGTGAACATGGCGTCCACGAACGCGCTCGGCGGCGAGGAGCTCTACGCCGCCTACAACGCGTCGAAGGGCGGGGTCCTCCAGCTCACCCGGACGATGGCCGTGGAGCTCGGGGCCGCCGGCATCCGCGTGAACTGCCTCTGTCCGGGCTTCATCGACACGCCCCTCAACCGCGGGCTCGAGGACGAGGCGTGGATCCAGACCTACGAGCGGGAGCACATCCCGCTCGGGCGTCGCGGCCTCGCCGAGGAGGTCGCGGCCGCGTACGCCTTCCTGGCTTCGGACGAGGCGTCGTTCATCCACGGGGCCGCCCTGGTGATCGACGGCGGACAGACGGCGGTGATGTGACCGTGCGGACACCGCTCGACGGGCTCCGCGAGCTCCCGACGGGCTCCGGTCGCGTGGGCGTCACCTGGCTCGGCCAGTCTGGATTCGCGCTCCGATCGCGGGAGACGACGCTCCTGATCGACCCGTTCCTGTCGCCGCACCAGGGGCGCCGGTACGAGTCGGCGTTGCCGGCCGACTCGGCGACCGGCATCGATCTCGTCTTCTGCTCGCACGAGCACGCCGACCACTTCGATGCGGGCAGCGCGCCCGCGATCGCGAAGGCGTCACCGGGCGCGACCTTCGTCGTCCCGGCACCGATCGTCGACATGGTCACCGAGGCCGGGATCGCAACGGATCGCGTGCTCGGCGTCCAGCCGGGCGAGACCCACGAGCTCGACGGCATCGCCGTTCGCCCCGTCCCGGCCCGGCACGGCGTCACGATGGCGGACGCGTACGGCTTCGGCGAGGAGCTCTCCGGGGGACTGATCCGGTTCGTCGGGTTCGTGCTCGACATCGAAGGTGTCCGCATCTACCACGCCGGCGACACGATCCATTACGAGGGCATGGAGGCCACGGTCGGGGCGCTTCGACCGCACATCGCCCTCTTGCCGGTCAACGGTCGCCATGCCGAGCGGGAGGCCCGAGGCATCGTTGGGAACCTGAACGAACGCGAGGCCGCGTGGCTCGCCGCAACGATCGGCTCCGAGACGCTGATCCCGATGCACTACGACCTGTTCACGCAGAACCTCGGCTCGGCGCCCGAGGTCGTGGAGGCCGCCGAGGAAGAGGACCGCGCGGTGACCGTCATGATCCCTCCCCGGGAGACCCCGTTCGTCCTGGTCGCGGGGCGAGCACGATGAAAGCGCTCGTGTACCTCGGGCCACGGCGCATGGAGCTGCAGGAGGTGCCGGAGCCCGTCGCCGGCCCGGGCGACGTGGTGATCGACGCCGTCGTCTCGGCCGTCTGCGGGTCGGATCTGCACGGGTTCCGGGAGGCCAGCCCGCGCCGGATCCCTCCCCTCGTGATGGGTCACGAGACGGTCGGGCGGATCGGAGCCGTCGGGAGCGGCGTCGATCCCGAGCGGCTGGGCCAGCGGGTGGTGCTGAAGCCGATCCTGTCCTGCGGCAGATGTGACGCGTGTCGCGCCGGCGACATCAACCATTGCCGCGAGGGGCGATTGGTCGGCCGCGACCTCGCGGGGGGCTTCGCGGAGCGGTTCGCGGTCCCGGCGACGGCGGCCGTTCCCGTGCCGCCCGAGCTCCCCGACGACGTCGCGGTGCTCACGGAACCGCTCGCGAACGCCGAGCACGTCACCGAACGGGCCGTTCGTGAGGGCGACGTGGTGTTCGTGATCGGTTCCGGGCCGATCGGCGCCCTCATGGTTCGCGCCGCGTTCCTCCATCGCGCGAGCCGGGTGATCGTCACGGACACGAACCCCGAGCGGCTGGCGTTCGCCGTCGCGCAGGGGGCCGAAGCGTCCCCGAGCGACGGCGCCCTCGCAGCCGTCACGGCCGCGACGGACGGGTGGGGCGCCGACGTCGTGATCGACGCCGCAGGCTTCGAGGCGACGTGGGCGCTCGGCCTTCAGGCGGTCCGCCCGGGTGGACGCATCTTCGAGATCGGGCTGGGTGCGCCCCGGGGCGAGGTCGACTACTTCACCGTCCTCGGCAAGGAGGCGACGATCACCGGGTCGTACGCGTGGACCGACCTCGACTTCTCCCGCTCCCTCGAGCTCCTCGCCGGTGGGGCGCTCACCGCCGACGGATGGCTCACCCGCGTCCCGCTCGCCGACGGGCAAGCTGCGTTCGAGGATCTCGCCGACCGTGGACGGCCGTTCAAGGTCCTCTTGGAGCTCGGATGAAGCTGGTCTCGTACGACGGCGGGTTCGGCCGGGTCGAGGACGGCGCGATCGTCCCGATGGGCGACGACCTCGTTCGGTTCCTCGCCACCGGCCACGTCCAGATGGCACGGCGGTCCCGCTCGCCTCCGTGCGCCTCCGAGCGCCGGTGCCGCGACCCGGCAAGGTGATCTGCGTCGGTCTGAACTACCGGGATCACGCCGAGGAGTCCGGGCAGCCGATCCCCGAGGAGCCGGTCCTGTTCGCCAAGTTCGCCAACAGCGTGACCGGCCCGGGCGAGCCGATCGCCGTCCCGCCGGCCGTCGAACAGCCCGACTACGAAGCCGAGCTCGGCGTCGTGATCGGACGCGAGGCTCATCGCGTGGACGAACGGAGCGCCCTCGAGCACGTCGCCGGCTACACCTGTGTGAACGACGTCTCGGCGCGCGATCTGCAGTTCCGGTCCTCACAGTGGCTGCTCGGCAAGGCGATCGACGGGTTCCTGCCGATGGGCCCGTGGCTCGTCACCAGCGACGAGATCCCCGATCCGCAGGCGCTTCGGATCCGGTGCGAGGTCGGCGGCGAGACCCTGCAGGACTCCTCGACGGCGCAGATGATCTTCGGGGTCGCCGAGCTGATCGCGTTCGTGTCCCGCACGATCAGGCTGGAACCGGGCGACGTCATCGCGACCGGAACCCCACCCGGCGTGGGGATGGCGAGGACGCCGCCGCGGTGGCTCCGCGACGGCGACGAGGTGACCGTGGAGATCGAGCGCATCGGTGCGCTCACGAACGCGGTGCGGATGGACGCCCCGATGGGAGGTACAGGATGAAACGGTTGTGGCTCGTCGTCCCCCTGGCGCTCGTGGTGATCGCGAGCGCTTGCAGCTCCAGCAGCAGCACCGCCACTGCGAGCGGCTCGGTGACGGGAGACGTCACCCTCACGATGTGGATGGGCTACACCCCGCCGCCGCCCGTGGAACAATCGCAGGAGTACCTGTCGATCCAGGACATGGTGACCCGGTTCGAGGCGGCGCATCCGAACATCCACATCGACATCCAGTACGTCAACAGCGACAACGCACTGCAGAAGGCGACGGTCGCGCTGCAGGGCGGCAAGCAGCCGGACATCTCCTACCAGTACGGGACGAACATGCCGCAGCTGGCCACGGCGCCGAAGCTCGTCGATCTGACCCAGCGCGTCCAGGATCCCTCGTTCAACTGGAACGACTTCTTCGAGGGTGAACGGGCGGTCGCGACCGTCGACGGCCGCGTCCTGGGGATCCCGGCGCTCGTGGACAACCTTGCGATCGTCTACAACAAGGATCTCTTCGCGAAGGCGGGCGTCCCGACGCCGACGCCGGACTGGACCTGGGACGACGTGCGTGCCGCCGCGAAGGCGACGACCGACCCCGCGAACAAGGTGTTCGGGCTCGTGTTCCCCGCCGATGCGAGCGAGACGATGGTCTGGCAGTTCGAGGCGATGCTCTGGGAGGCCGGTGGCGACATCCTGAACGCCGACAACACGCAGGCCGCCTTCAACTCGCCGGCCGGCGTCCGCGCCGCGACGATGCTCCAACAGATGCAGCAGGACGGATCGCTCTACCTCGACTTCCACCCGGACTCCGGCCAGTACACGAACCTCTTCAACTCGGGCAAGATCGGCATGTTGATCACGGGCCCGTGGGACCTCTCCTCGTTCCCCGACGTGAACTACGGGGTGCAGCAGATGCCGTCGTTCGACCCGGGCGGGAGCCACATCACGATCGCCGGGCCCCGACAACTGGGTGATCTTCGACAACGGCCCCGACCGCGTGGAGGCCTCGTGGGAGTTCCTGCAGTTCATGGCGTCGCCCGAGAACGTCCTCAAGGACTCGCTCGCGACGAGCCACCTCCCGACGCGGGCGTCGGTCGAGCAGATGCCCGGCTTCTCCGCGCTCGACACGAAGTTCCCGGGCGTCGGGGCCTTCGCGCTGAACCTGGCGAACGTCACGAAGGCGCGGCCTCAGATCACGCACTACCCGGAGGTCTCCAGCTTCCTCGGGCTCGCGCTCGTGAGCATCCTGCAGGGCCAGGCGTCGCCGCAGGATGCGCTGAACCAGGCGGCCGACCAGGCGAACGGCGCCCTCGCGATACCGACGTAGCCCGATGGCGATCGGGGGCGCGAACGCTCGGCGGGTGATGACGTCCGACCACGTCGTCGGATGGGCGTTCGCCTCCCCGGCCGTGCTGTTGATCATCGTGTTCGGGTTGATCCCGATCGTGTGGTCGGCGCTCCTGTCCTTCCAGAAGACCAACCTGCTCTCGCCTCCGCATTGGGTCGGGCTGGCGAACTACCGCGCGCTGCCGAAGGATCCGCTACTTCGCGCAATCGATGGTCCACAGCGCGATCTACACCGTGCTGTTCGTCCCGCTCTCGGTCGCCGGAGGTCTCCTCACCGCGATCGCGCTGAATCGGCCGATCCGGGGGATCCGCGTCTACCGCACGGCGGTGTTCGTTCCGGTGGTCGTCTCGACGATCGCGACCGTGATCATCTTCCTGTGGGTCTTCGACCCGAACTTCGGCCTCGCCAACTGGCTGCTCGGGAAGGTGGGCCTCGGCCCGTTCGCCTTCTTCACGAGCTCGAACGGCGCCCTCTACTCGATCGTCGCGATGACGGTGTGGGGGTGGATCGGCTTCAACGTGATCGTCTATCTGGCTGCGCTGCAGGGTATCCCGCGCGAACTCGTTGAGGCGGCGGAGATCGACGGCGCGGGGAACTGGGGCATCTTCCGCAACGTCACCCTTCCGCTGCTCGGTCCGGTGACGCTGTTCCTCGTCGTCTGGTCGTCGATCAACGCCCTGCAGCTGTTCGACGAGGTCTACCTCGCGACGAACGGCGGCCCCGGCACGGCGACGTACGTGCCGGTCTTCTACCTGTACAAGCTCGCGTTCCAACAGGGCATCGCCGGCTATGCGGCCGCGATCGCGTACGTGCTGTTCGCGGTGATCCTGGTGCTCACGGTCGCCCAGCTCCTCGTCGGCAAGCGGATGGTGCACTACGCGCCATGAGCGAGATCCAGACGATCGAGCTGGCGGCGCGCGCCGCGGAGGAGCCGACAGGGCAGCCGACGACGGGACGGTTCCTGTTCAGCTCGTGGCACCTCGTGTTGATCCCGATCGCCGTCGTGATGGTGATCCCGCTGGTCTGGATGCTCGTCACGTCCCTCCAGACCCTCGACGAGACACGCCACTATCCCCCGACGATCGTCCCGACGTCGCTCGAGTTCCGGAACTACACCGACGTGCTCCAGCAGGCTCCGTTCGCCCGGTGGTTCGTCAACACGCTGCTCGTGACGATCGCCTGCGTCGCGGGGAACCTGCTGTTCTGCAGCTTGGCCGGGTACGCGTTCGCGCGGATCAGGTTCTTCGGACGCGAGGTCGTGTTCGTCCTGATCCTCGCGACGCTGATGGTCCCGTTCCAGGTGATCATCATCCCGACGTTCCTGATCGTGCGGACGTTCCACCTGATCGACACGCTCGGAGCGCTGATCCTGCCGAACCTCGCCGGCGCGTTCGGGATCTTCATGCTGCGCCAGTTCTTCCGGACCTTGCCCATCGAGCTCGAGGAAGCGGCGAGGATCGACGGCGCCTCGCGGCTGGGGGTGCTGTTCAAGATCGTCTTGCCGCTGTCGGGACCGGCGCTCGCCACCCTCGCGGTGATCACGTTCATGTGGACCTGGAACGACTTCCTCTGGCCGCTGATCACGATCTACAGCCCGAACAACATGACGATCCAGCTCGGCCTCGCCACCTTCCAGGGCGCCCACCAGACGAACACGAACCTGCTGATGGCGGCGAACGTGATGAGCATGATCCCGGTCCTGCTGCTGTTCTTCTTCGCCCAGCGGTACTTCATCCGCGGGATCGCGACGACGGGGCTCAAGGGGTAGCGGTGGCCGACGTTCGGTTGGAGCACGTCACGAAACGGTTCTCGAAAAGCGTCGCTGCGCTGGACGACCTCACGCTCGAGGTCGGCGACGGCGAGTTCCTGATCCTCGTCGGCCCCTCCGGCTGCGGCAAGACGACCGCGCTGCGGCTCGTCGCCGGATTGGAGAAGCCCACGTGGGGCACGATCGCGATCGGGGGCAGGATCGTGAACGACGTGACGCCACGCGATCGCGACATCGCGATGGTCTTCCAGAACTACGCGCTCTACCCGCACATGACCGTGTACAAGAACCTCGCGTTCGGGCTCAAGGAGCGGCACACGCCGAAGCCCGAGATCGAACGCCGCGTCCGGGAGGCGAGCGCGATCCTCGGACTGGACGACCTCCTGGGACGCCGCCCGGCGCAGCTCTCCGGCGGCCAGCGCCAGCGCGTCGCGATGGGCCGGGCGCTGGTGCGCGAGCCGAAGGCCTTCCTCCTGGACGAGCCGTTGTCGAACCTCGACGCGAAGCTCCGCGTCCAGATGCGCGCGGAGCTGAAGCGGATCCACCAGCGCCTGGGCATCACGACGATCTACGTCACCCACGACCAGGTCGAGGCGATGACGCTCGGCGACCGGATCGTCGTGATGTCGAACGGCCGCGTCCAGCAGATCGGGAAGCCGCAGGACGTCTACCGCCGCCCGGAGAACCTCTTCGTCGCGGGCTTCATCGGGAGCCCGCCGATGAACCTGCTCCGCGGACACTGCACGGACGGGCGCATCCGGCTCGGCGAGCTCGAGCTGCCGTGGTCCGGCCCCGATGCGCCGGAGGTCGCGGTTGGCCTTCGCCCCGAGGACTTGCGACCCGCCCGGGACGGTGGTCCCTCGCTCGAGTTCGTCGTGGACGTCGTGGAGCCGCTCGGGAACGAGGTCGTCGTCCACGGGACCACGGCGGGGACGGCCGTCGAGAGTGGTGCGGAGGAGGAAGCGGAGATCCCGCTCGTGGCGGAAGGGGCGCGAGCGGCGATCACGGCGGTCTTCGAGCCGGCCGACGAGCCCGCACCGGGCGAGCGGATGCGGCTCGGGGTCGTACCGGAACGGGTGCACCTGTTCGACCTGCGGACGCGCGAGGCGATCGGTCGATGACGGCCGACGGCCCGCGGATCGTGATCGTCGGCGCGGGTGGATGGGTGTTCCCGATGGAGCTCGTCCGGGACATCCTGTCGTTCCCCGCGCTGCGGTCGTCGACGATCGTCCTGTTCGACATCGATGTTCCGTCCGCCGAGCGAACCGCGGTGTCCGCTCGCGAGCTGATCGAACTGGGCGAGCTCCCGGCTCGCGTCGAGGTCGCGGCCACGCTGCGCGATGCGCTGCTCGGCGCCGACGTCGCGATCACCGTCTTCCAGGTCGGTGGCGTCGAGGCGTACGCGCCCGACATCGAGATCCCGCGCGAGTACGGGATCGATCAGACGGTCGGCGACACGCTCGGCCCCGGCGGGATCTTCCGCGGGCTGCGGACCGTTCCCGCGCTCCGCGAGGTGGCCGAGGCGATGCTCCGGATCTGCCCCGATGCGTTGCTCCTCAACTACGCGAACCCGATGGCGATCAACTGCTGGGCGACCGACCTGCTCGGCGTCCGCATCGTCGGGCTCTGCCACAGCGTGCAGGGAACGTCGGAGCTGCTGGCCCGCGAGCTGGGAGTCCCGTACGACGACGTCACGTTCGCCTGCGCCGGCGTCAACCACACCGCGTGGTTCACGGAGTTCCGCCGCGGCGACGAGGATCTGATCCCGAAGATCCGCGAGGTGATGCGAGCGCGGTATGTCGACCGGACGATGCCGTTGCTCGCGCGTTCCGACGATCCCTACGAGAGCACCGAGCGGGTCCGCACCGAGCTGATGCTGCTGACCGGGTACTTCCACACCGAATCGAGCCACCACGCGAGCGAGTACTGGGCGTGGTTCCGCAAGACGCCGGAGCTCGTCGAGGAGTACCTGGACCGACGGTGGAACTACCTCGAGGTCTCGCGGTCCTCCGACGCGACCGAGAGCAACGCGGAGATCGTGGCGGACGCCAGAGCGGATGGGATCCGGCATGGCGGGGAGTTCGCGGCGCCGATCATCGACAGCCTGATCAGCGGCACCGAACGGACGGTCTACGGGAACGTCCGGAACGACGGCCTGATCGACAACCTCCCGGCCGACGCCTGCGTCGAGGTCGCGTGCCGGGTCGACGCCGTCGGTGTGCGGCCGGTCCCGTTCGGGACGTTGCCGCCGGCGTGTGCCGCCTTGAACCGGGTGCAGATCAACGTGCAGCGGCTCGCGGTCGAGGCGGCGATGACCGGCGACCGCGACCTCGTCCACGCGGCCGTGGCGCTCGATCCGCTCACCGGCGCCGTCCAGACGCTCCCGAAGATCCACGAGATGGTCGACCGGATGCTCGAGGCCGAGGCGCGCTGGCTCCCCCAGTTCGCCGCGCCGCTCGACGTCGGATGACGCCGCTCAGCGGCAGGGCGTCCAGGGCAGGTCGAACAGGTCGAAGGTCTTGACGATCGCGTTGCGGTTCGCCGCGTTCGCCGGCGGACAGAACTTCGACGTCGACAGCTTGTACTCGACCTGGAACACGGCCTTGGTCGGGGCGAAGTACGTCGTGTAGTTGCCACACTCCGAGTACTGCTGACACTGCTCGTTGATCGCGTAGTCGAAGTACGGCGCGAGATCGGGGATCTGCTCGACGTCGTTCTTGAGCGCGACCGTCAGGCCCTTGCTGTGGGCCAGGTTCGCCAACGCCGTGTTGAACAGGAGTTGCGTATCGGGCGTGATGGTCAGCCCGGTCCGGTTCGACCACGCGTCGACCACGTCCATCTCCACCCCGTCGAATCTGTCCGCCACGCAGCGATCGAGCCGCGCACCGATCTGGCCCAGGATGAATGTGCGCTGCCCTCGATCGTTGTTGATGTTCAGCCAGAACTCGTTCCGGAACCCTCCGATCGGGCGGCCGAACAGGCAGCCCCCGCAGTTGTCGTTGAACGCCTGGTAGGCGGGGAAGTCCGGGCGGAAGCTCTCGGCGCCGCCGGCGTCGATGTAGCAGATCGCCCTGCCGGTCCCGCCTTGCAGCGCGTGGATCGCGTTCACCGCGCCGGTGTTCTCCTGCGTGATCGTTCCGCCGGTACACGCCCCGTCTGTCTGGAAGTCGATGTCGAACACGGTCGGCTGCACCGTTCCGCCGCCCGTGAACGGCGTTCCGCTGATGCCCACGTTGATCCCACCGGTGGTTGGGAACAGGCAGTTGCCCGACTTATCCTTCGCGGCTTCGAGCTGGTACTGCCAGCGAGCGTTCGTCGCCGGCTTCCAGCAGGCGCCCGCGTGCGTGTTGCAGGCGACGGGCGTGGCGCACCCTGCGGAGCCACAATCGGCCTGGGCGCGAGGCGTGTGGGTGATCGGACCCACCGCCAAGAAGGAGAACAGCACGAGCATCGTGACCGGCCCGGTCCAGCGCCGCATGACGGAACCCCCTCGATCCGAGTGACGGCCCATCGTCTCGCCGGTCCGACGGTTTGTCGAACCGGTGTCAACGGGGCCGCGCCGACCCCACGAGGAGCCGCATCGTCTTCGCCACCAGGTCCGATCCCTCGCGGAGCGGTTCGGGCGCGGCCGCTGTGACGACGAAGCCGCACGACGCGTAGAAGCGAACGGCCCGATCGTTGCCGTCCGTCACGTGCAGAAGCAGGTGGTCGATGTCGAGCGAGGCGGCCCACTCCTCGACCGCGGCGACCAGCTGCCGACCGATCCCCTCGCCGCGTCGCTCCGGTCGCACCCACATCGCGAAGAGCCAGCCGGTGGTGGGCCGGTCGTCTGGGCGGTACCCCGTGGCCATCCCGAGGAAGGGGCCGGGACCATCGGCGATGAACGTCGCGACGGCGCCGGCCCACCCCTCCCCCGTGATCCAGCCCCGCCAACGCGCCTCGTCGGCGTCACGCTCCTCCGCGAGCGTCGACCCGAACGCGTCGGGGCTGTCGGCGAGCGCCGCGAGGCGGATCTCGCGGAGCGCCTCCCACTCGTCGGCTCGTGCCCGACGCACCCCCATGTGAGGAGCCTAGCGACACCATCACCGCGGCCGGGCGTTAGGCTCGATGCCACGATGAAAGCGCTCGTGAAGCATGCGGACGAGGTCGGTCTCCGGCTCGAAGACGTTCCGGAGCCGACGATCGGCATCAACGACGTGCTGATCCGCGTCGAGCGGACCGGGATCTGCGGGACCGACATCCACATCTGGGATTGGAACGCCTGGGCGAAAGAGACCGTCGTCACGCCGCTCGTGATCGGACACGAGTTCGCCGGGCGGATCGTCGCCGTCGGCTCCAACGTGAACGACTTCCTCCCGGGGGACCGGGTGAGCGGCGAAGGGCACGTCGTCTGCGGCCGGTGCCGGCACTGTCTGGCCGGACGACGTCACCTCTGCGCGAACGCCCAAGCCGTCGGCGTGCAACGGCCGGGGGCGTTCGCGGAGCTGATCTCGATCCCCATGACGAACGTCTGGAAGCATGCGGACGACGTGGACCCCGAGGTCGCCGCCATCTTCGACCCGTTCGGCAACGCCGTGCACACCGCGCTTTCGACCGAGGTCCTCGGCGAGGACATCCTGATCACCGGTGCGGGGCCGATCGGGTGCATGGCCGCCGCCGTCGTTCGGCACGCGGGGGCCCGATTCGTCGTCGTGAGCGAGCCGAACCCCTACCGCCGCGCGCTCGCCGAGCGCATGGGGGCGACGCTCGTGATCGACCCGACCGAGCGCGATCTGCACGACGTGCAGAAGGAGCTCGGCATGGTCGAGGGCTTCGACGTCGGGCTGGAGATGTCGGGGAACGCCGCAGCCCTGCACGCGATGGTGGACAACATGGCTCATGGGGGCCGTATCGCGATGCTCGGGATCCCCGACACCGAGATCGCGATCGATTGGCACCAGGTCGTGTTCAACATGCTCACGATCGAAGGGATCTACGGCCGGGAGATGTACGAGACCTGGTACCAGATGACGGTCATGCTGCAATCCGGTCTCGACGTGAAGCCGGTGATCACGCACCGGTTCCCCTGGGACGAGTTCGAGCACGCGTTCGCCGTGGCTGCATCGGGTGAGAGCGGCAAGGTCCTGCTGGAGTGGGACACGACCCTGGCGTAGTTGCCCGCGTTCAGAGGATCCGGACCTGGGCCTGGGAGCCGAGGTCCGCGGCGCGCGCGGGATCCAACCGCGCGGCGCCGGGGATCTCGGCGTTCGCCGTCGCCGCGCCGAGCGCTCGGCAGAGCGCGTCGTCCCAGCCCATGCCGGCATCGAGCCCCGTGACGAGCCCCGCCAGGAACGCATCGCCGCTCCCGACCGGGTAGCGACCGCGCACGTAGAGCATCCCTTCGTACAGGGTGCCGTCGGGAGCCGCCAGCACGACCCCCTCGGCGCCCCGGGTCACCACCGCCGCGTGGCCGTCGCCACCCGCGAGGTCGCGCAGCTTCCGGGCGGCGGTGAGCGCCTCTCCGTGCCTCGCGGTCGGAACGTCCAGCAGCTCGCGCGCCTCGGTCGCGTTCACCTTGACGATGTCGGGCTCCGCCTCGAGCGCGAGCCGCAGCCGGTCCCCTTCGCAATCCACCGCGACCTGGAGCCCCGCCGTCCGCGCCTCGACGACGAGATCCCGGTAGCCCTCGTCCGGCGCGCCTCGCGGGAGCGAGCCGCTGATCGTCAGCCACCGAGCCCCGGGGAACAGCGAGGCGCACGCGTGCGTCAGCTCCGCCCAGGCGGCGCTGGGGACGACCGACCCGTGCTCGTAGAACTCGGTCAGCCCACCCGACTCGCGGTCCGCGACCGACAGCGATGAGCGGTTCTCGCCGTGCGACCAGACGAACACGCCCGGAACGCCCTCGGCGGAGAGCTGCTCCTGGAGCCACTTCCCGGCATGCCCCCGCAGCAGGCTGACCGCGGTCGCTTCGCCGTTCAGCGTGTGCGCGGCGCGCGCCACGTTCAGACCCTTGCCGCCGGCCGTCGCGACCAGCCCGAGCGGCCGATGGATGTCGCCCTTGATCAGGCGATCGACCTCGAACAGCTTGTCGATCGACGGGTTCGCGGCGAGACAGACGATCATGCGGCAGCCCCCCGGGTCGGCACCGACCTACGATAACTGCCTACGATGGCTGGGTGCCACGTATCGAGCTCGTCGAGGGTGACATCACGCACGAGCACGCCGACGCGATCGTGAACGCGGCGAACTCGACGTTGCTCGGCGGCGGCGGCGTCGACGGCGCGATCCACCGACGCGGCGGGGGGACGATCCTCGAGGCGTGCCGCGATCTGCGCCGAGACCGCTACCCAACCGGTCTGCCGGTCGGTGAGGCGGTCGCGACGACGGCGGGCGAGCTGCCCGCACGGTGGGTGATCCATACCGTCGGGCCGATCTACCGGCGTGAACGCGATCCGGCGAAGCTCCTCGCTCGATGCCACCTGGCGTGTCTCCGGGTCGCGGACGAGCTGGGCGCGGCGACGGTGGCCTTCCCGGCGATCTCGACGGGCGCGTACGGCTACCCGGTGCGCGAAGCCGCGGCCGTCGCGATCGACGCCGTCCGAGACGCCGACTCGAAGGTCGAGGAGGTCCGGTTCGTGCTCTTCGGTCGGGAGGCGTATCGCGCTTTCGACGAAGCACTGGAGACCGGCTGAACGAGGGTCGCTGGTAGCCTGGCTCGACATGGACGACGATCTCTCGAACGTCAAGGGCGTCTACGACCGCCTCGCCGACATCCAGCTCGTCGACTGCCGCGAGCAGTACGAATGGGACGCGGGCCGCGTCGAGGGCGCGATCCACATCCCGTTGAACACGTTGATGTCGGGAACGGGCCCCGCGCTCGACCCATCGAAGCCGGTCGCCGTGATCTGCCGCTCCGGCAACCGCAGCGAGCTCGCGACGATGATGCTGCAGGCGCGAGGGTTCGAAGCCCACAACGTCGAGGGCGGCATGGAGGCCTGGGAGTCCGCCGGGCTGCCGTTCGAGGCGCCCGACGGCTCAGCCGGCCGCGTCGCCTGAGGGCGACCTCCACCGCCGGTAGGCCGGCAACTCCTCATCGGTGTACTCGGTGGCCACGGCCTCCTCGATCGAGCACGCGTAGTGCACGAGGTCGTAGGGCGTGTCGCCCGGCCGCGCGATGACGGCCGGGTGCGACGGCGAGATCTGCTCGAGCCATCCGCGGGCCATGAACTCGCCGTGCTCGCCCCCGTGGTCCTCCCAGGGCAGTGACGAGTGCAGCGCGTACCGCGCGTCCCGAGCGACCTCCCGGAGCTTGGGGCTGGTGGCCCGGAACGAGACGCACAGCAGACCGGCCGCGATCCACGGGGATACCGGGTGGACGCGGGGCGAGCCATCGAGCCGGAGCGTCGCCTGATAGACGATGCGACCCTTGATCCGTTCGAGACCGAACGCCGCGAGGTCGGGGGCGGCGTTCGCGAACTCCGCCCAGGTCGACATCACCGACGTAGCCTACAAACGTGCCGAACCTGGACGCAGCCCGCACCGATCTGATCGATGCCCTCGGCGTCGAGGCGGTGCTCGCCGACCCGCTCGCGCTGCGGCTCTACGCGCGGGACGCGTCCATGGTCGAGGGGAGCGCGGGGCTCGTCGTGTTCGTCCACTCGGCGGACGACGTCGTGACGTGCATGCGGGTGGCAGCGCGGCACGACCTCCCGGTCGTGCCGCGCGGGAGCGGGACCGGTCTGGCGGGCGGCGCGACGCCGATCGCGGACGCGATCGTCGTCGTCACCGCCAAGATGAACCGCATCCTCGAGGTCCGACCCGAGGACCGGCTGGCGTGGGTCGAGCCGGGCGTCTTCAACCTCGACCTCGGGAACGCCCTGCGGCCCACCGGCTTCACGTACGCGCCGGATCCCTCGTCGCAGCAGGTCAGCTCGATCGGCGGGAACGTGAACACGAACGCCGGCGGTCCCCACTGCCTCGCCTACGGCGTGACCTCGGCGCACGTCCTCGCCGTCGACGTCGTCCTGCCCGACGGCAGCGTCGGGCGCTTCGGATCCGAAGCGCCCGCCGCCGCCGGCTACGACCTCCGCGGGTACGTCGTCGGTTCGGAAGGAACCCTCGGCATCGTGACCGCGGCGTGCGTGCGACTCACGCCGCTCCCGCCCGCCGTCCGCACGATGCTCCTGGACTTCGCGGACGTCGAGGACTGCGCGCAGACCGTCTCCGCGATCATCGCGCGCGGCGTCGTCCCCGCCGCGCTCGAGATGATGGATCGAGGGATCGTTCGCGCCGTCGAGGACTTCGCGCACGCGGGCTACCCGACCGACGCGGCCGCGGTCCTGCTCGTCGAGGTCGACGGTCTCCCGGCGGGCGTCGAGGCGCAGACGCGCGAGGTGGAAGCCGCGGCCCTCGAGCACGCCGTCGGCACGATCCGGATCGCCGCCGACGACGCCGAGCGCGCGCTCCTGTGGAAGGGCCGCAAGTCGGCGTTCGGCGCGATCGCGCGGATCGCGCCCCACTACCACCTGCACGATTGCGTCGTGCCGCGGAAAGCGCTCGCCGAGGTGCTCGCTGGCGTCTACGCGATCGCGCAGCGTCACGACCTGATCGTCACGAACGTCTTCCACGCCGGCGACGGCAACCTCCACCCGCTGTTCTCCTTCGACCGCTCGGTGCCGGGGACGCTCGAACGCGTCCTGGCGGCGTCCGACGAGCTCGTGCGGCTCTGCGTCGACGCGGGCGGGTCGCTCTCCGGTGAGCACGGGATCGGTCTGGAGAAGCGCGACTTCATGCCGCTCGTGTTCACCGCCGAGGATCTGGACGCGCAGGCATGCCTCCGGTCCGCGTTCGACCCCGACGGGAGGATGAACCCGCGCAAGGTCCTGCCCGACGGCGCCCGTTGCGGCGACTACGCGGCGGCCGCACTCGGCCGAGACGGGGCGCTCCCGGAGGGCACGTGGATCTGATCCACCCCCACTCGAAGCGCGACGTCGTCGACGCGCTCCGGACCGCGAGCGACGCGGAGACGCGCGTCTTGACCGTCGGCGGGCGACAGCACATCGACAAGGGCAACCCGAGCGAGGTCGACGCCGAGCTGTGGACGACGCTCCTCGACGACCGGGTCGCGTACGACCCGGCCGAGATGCTCTGCGTGGTCGAGGCCGGGATGCGCATCCGCGACCTCCGGACGATCCTGGCCGAGGGCGGCCAGGAGTGGCCGGTCGACGCGCCCGATGACGCGACGGTCGGCGGGGTGGTCGCCACCGGCGGTCCGACGCTCCGGCAACTCCGCGTCGGCACGATGCGCGACACCGTCGTCGAGATGGAGGTCGTGACGGGCGACGGGCGTCTGATCAAGAGCGGGGCGCGCACCGTGAAGAACGTCACCGGCTACGACGTGCACCGGTTGCTGACCGGCTCGCTCGGCACCCTCGGGGTGATCGTTCAGGTCGCCCTCAAGGTGCGCCCGTTGCCGAAGGCGACGCGGACGCTCGTGAGCGAGCGAGGGCGGCGTGGAGCTCGGGCGACGGGTGCTGGACGGCGTGCCGCTTCCCGCCGCTGTGGTCGCGGAGCCCGACCGGGTCGTCGTCCGGCTGGAAGGGTGGCCGGAAGAGGTCGACGAGCAGACCGCCGCCGCCCGGTCGATCACGACCTTCGACGAGATCGGCGATCCGTTCCCGGAGGCCTGCTTCCCGGAGGCGACGACCGTGGCCGAGGCCGCCGTCGTGCCATCGCGGCTGCCGCAGCTCCTCGTCGGGATCGAACGCTATCGCGCGATGATCGGTGTCGGGATCGCCTGGGTGCCCTTCGAGGACGACGAAGCGCTCACGGCGTTCCGTGCACGGGCCGCCGAGCTCGGCGGGATCGCGCCCGTGATCCGCGGCCCCGGCGGGCTCGGCGACGGAGCGGTCCCGGCGGCCGACGTGCAGCGGCGGGTCCGTTCGGCGATGGACCCCGCCGGGATCCTCGCTCCCGGCCGGGCGTGGTCGGCCTAGAACCAGTCCTCGAACGCCGACCGGCGGGTGACCCGGAGACGATCCGCGGATCCGCGGACGAACCAGGCCAGCTCCTCGCCTCGCTCCCTCCTGGCCAGCGCCGAGCTCCTGCAGGCGATCCCCCGCTCTCCTTGCTCCCACGCCGCCTCGCCGACGGGTTGGGTGCGTTCCCACCCGATCGTTCTGCCACGCCCGTCGAGCGGGTAGCTCGCCGGCAGCCCCGCCGCGCGGCAGCCGGCGTCGCCGACCACGTCGACGAGCCGGGCTTCGGGAACGTCGGTGGCGATCAGCACCGGCGCGCGGGAGGGGAGCAGATCGACGACCCCGTACGGGAGACCTTCGAAGCGCCGGAGCACGACCGCCCGGGCGACGTCCCGGGTCGCGCAGAGGTAGACGACCGGGAACGAGTGAGGCGGGTTCCACCGGCCGCCACGCTCCTGTGCGAACCGTGGATCGAGTGGCCGCAGCCACGCCGGATCCGCGACGCGCACGTACGGGCCGCCGCGCGTGACGTGCCGGAACCGCATCAGGCCGTGGCGGCCCAGTCGAACGATCGGGCGACCGAGTCGAGGAGCTCCTGGTGCCGATCCTGCGCGATCAGCTGGAGCATGGTGGCACCGTCGTACCCGGGGGCGGGCGACCGCACGATCCCCGCGATCCGCTCCGGCCGGATGTTCCTGCTGAGGAGGTCGGCGATCCGCACGACCGCGAGCACCTTGGGCTGCCTCGCCGGAGGCACGTCGCCGGCGAGCCACTGCTGCATCGCCTGCCGGGTGACCCCGAAGAGTCGAGCGGCCTCCGCGATGGACAACTGCCACGAGGAGAGCAGCGATCGGATCGCCGAACCCGCCCCCGACAGCTCGTCGAGCACCGCCCGCGTGAACCCGTCGAAGTCGATCGAGGCCGGAAGGGTCACCGGCGACGAGCGGACGGAGGGGCGCTGGTTCATGTCACCGATGATGGTCGACGCCACCGACATCAGGGCATGCATGGGCCCGAGAGGATCGAAGGGTGCGGTCAGCGACAGACGGTCGAGGACCTCGACGGCACTCGCCGGCGCCCGGCTCGCCGACCCGACCAGCTGCAGCACCAGCTGGTGCCAAGCGCGCGCGTAGCGACGCGCCGCATCCTCGTCGCCGGCGAGGGCAGCGGGCAACGCCTGCTGCAGCTCCTGGACGAGGTCGGCCTCGACGACCGTGATCCCCATGGCTCAAAGGTAGCGCAAGCGAACCGCAAGCGCAAGCGAACCGCAAGCTAGCGCGTCGTCCGGAGCCGCTCCCCCGCCGCCTCGAGCGTCTCCAGCTTCTTGCAGAACGCGAACCGGAGCAGGTGCCGTCCGAGCTCCGGGCGGGAGAAGAACGATGAACCGGGAACCGTCGCCACCCCGCGGTCTTCGACGAGATGCCTGGCGGCCGCGACGTCGTCATCGAAACCGAGCGACGTGACGTCGGCCATCACGTAGTAGGCGCCCTCGGGAGGATCCGCGGTGAAGCCCGCTCCGGCGAGGACCTCCAGCATCAGATCGCGGCGCTCGGCGTACTCCTTCCGGATCTGCTGGTAGTACTCGCCGGGCAAGCCGAGCGCCGCGATGCCCGCGAGCTGGAGCGGCGCCGCGGCGGCGACCGTCAGGAAGTCGTGCGTCGACCGGATCCCCGCCATCAGCGGCGGCGGGGCGACCGCCCACCCGACCCGCCAGCCGGTGACCGAGTAGGTCTTCGACAGCGCGCTGATCGTGACCGTTCGCTCGCGCATGCCCGGGAGGGTCGCGATGGGCACGTGCTCGCGATCCTCGTACGTGATGTGTTCGTAGATCTCGTCGGTGATCGCGATCGCGTCGTGCTCGCGACAGAGCCCCGCGATCATCCCCAGCTCCTCCGCGGTGAAGACCTTGCCGGTGGGGTTGTGCGGCGAGTTCACGACGATCGCGCGGGTCCGCGGACCGAACGCCTCGGAGAGCTCGTCCGGGTCGAAGCGCCAATCGGGCGGGTACAGGGTCACGTACCGGCCGGTCGCGCCCGAGAGGATCGCGTCGGGGTTGTAGCTCTCGTAGAACGGCTCGAAGACGACCACCTCGTCGCCCTCGTCCAGGATCCCGAGGAAGCTCGCAGCCATCGCCTCGGTGGATCCGCACGTCACGCAGATCTCGGTCTCGGGGTCAACGTCCATGCCGTAGTCGGCCGCGTACTTCGCCGCGATCGCGCGGCGGAACGTCGGATCGCCCCACGTGATCGGGTACTGGTTGTGGTCCTCCGCGATCGCGCGGCGGGCGGCCTCCTTCACCTCCTCGGGCGCGGGGAAGTCCGGATAGCCCTGTCCGAGGTTGATCGCGTCGTGCTCGGCGGCGAGCCGCGTCATCTCGCGGATCACCGACTCGGTGAACGACGACGACTTCGCCGACGCGTGGAGGTTCACGACCGGCAAGCCTAGCGGGAGGAACGAAGGGCGGCCCCGCCTTCGGCGGGGCCGCCCTTCGATGCCCGGGACCGCGTGGAGCTACATGTTCTTCATGAGCTCCATGAGCTTCGCGTTGTCGTCGGTCACCATGACGACCCGCGAGCCCGTCGCCATGTACACCGCGCGGACGTTGATCCCCGCGTCCGCGATCTGGCGCGCCATCATGCCCATCGTGCCGGGCGTTTCGGCGCCCTGCACCGGAGGACCGAGGATCGCGTCGGCCTCACCCTCGACCTTGATGCCCGCGCCCTCGAGCGCCTTGCGCGCCCCGGCCCCGTCCTGGACGCAGACGTGGATGATGCCGCGGCCCTCGAAGCCGATGCCGAGCAGGCCCTCGATGTTGATCCCGGCCTTGCCGAGCGCCTCGCCGATGCTGGCCAGGCCGCCCGGACGGTCCTCGACGGTGATCGTGAGATCGGTCGCCATGCAGTCTCCTTCCCGAAGGGGTCGGGAACGGCATACGCCCGTCAGGCGGTTGCGGTCAAGTCGGGGCGCGCGCCGGTCGTGGGTCAGTTTGACGCGAGGTACGTTCGGGCCAATCCTTGGCGCACATGACTCACCTACGCTCGGAGACCGGCGTGGCGGGCCTGTGGCGGTGGATCTGTAGGGAGTGCGACGTGAGGAGCCGCCAGTGGTTCCGTTCTGACGAGGAAGCGATCGAGGCTGCTCGCCTTCAGCACTCCTACGAAGCCCACGCGGAGGTCCATCTCTACGGCCACGGACGGGGCCGAAGGAACACCTGATCTCCCGATCGGTCGCCCTCGCGACCAGCCAGCCGGGCATCGCCACCCGCCTAGTGGACCAACGAACCGGTCACCGAATACGTCGCGCCGGACGCGATGCACCCGAGCTGGGCGGCTTCGCTCTGGGTCATCGTCCCCTCCACCTTCGTCACCAACCACCGGTCGCGGACCGCGCCCGCATCCGTCGCATGGACGCCGACCGTGAAGGTTGATGTGACATCGGCACCGGCGCACTTCACGATCCCGCTGACCGTGACCGACCCGTGGTATGCGGCGCCACTGCGGATCATCGTCAGCACGAAGTCCTTCCGGTGGAGGTCGACAAGCCTCGTATCACAGGGAACCTTGCGACACGTGGGCGTGGATCGCCAGCCGGCGGTCTGGTTCTCGCCGTGGAAGTTCGAGAACCCGAAGTGGGACGTCGCGTGCAGGTGGACGTTGAACGTCCCCTGGAAGCGGGCGGTCGCGAGCGGCGCCGTCGGCGTGTTCGCGACGACGCGCGTCACCGCCCTCGTCCCGTCGGCGCCGACGGCCGCGACCGCGTACAGGTACCGGGTCTCGGGCGTCACCGACCGATCGATCCACGTCGTCCTGTCGGGTTTCAGGGTCGTGATGGGCCTCCCGTCGCGCGTCACGGCGTAGTACGACACCGGCAGCCCCTCTCCTCGCGCCCACGTGAGCACGACCACGAACGCGGCGGGATGGGCATCCATCGTCTTGGGGCGCTGCAACCGCGGTGGGCGACGGCACTGCCGGGGTTGCCGATGCGACGTCGCCTCCGCCGCCGGCGATGGCCATCGCGCCGCCGATCACCGCGATGATCGCCACGCAGGCAACGATCGTGACGATGGTCACGGCTCGGTGATCGGGTTCGCCGGATGGCCGCGTGGCCGGGGTCGCGGGCGCCGGTGGCGCGTCAGGTTCGGAGGGCGGGGGGACAACGTCCATGTTCGACTCCTGGTCGGTCCCCGCGTTCTACCACGGCTGGCCCCGATCGGTGCCGTAGCATCGCCCTCGTGGCCGAGCCCGCGCACGTCGCACCGTTGGGAGGCGAGCTTCCCGAGGGAGCCCGCTTCATCGGTTCGCCGATCGGCGCTCCGGGTTGGAGAGCCGGTCGCGCCGCGCCATCGCTCGCCGACCTCAACGATTGCGTCGCGTGCGGCCTGTGCCTGCCGCATTGCCCGACCTATCGCCTGACGGGGGAGGAATCCGCGTCACCCCGGGGGCGGATCGCAGCGATGCGCGCCGTCCAGGACGGGATCGCGATCCCGGACCGGACCTTCGAGGGCTTCATGGACCTCTGCCTCGTGTGCAGGGCATGCGAGGACGTGTGCCCCTCGCACGTTCCGTTCGGCCGGATGATGGAGGCGGCCCGAGAGCAGGTCGAGCCGCTCCGGACTCGGCGCGCGCGGCTCGTCCGGTGGCTCGGCTTCCACTGGGTGCTCCCCCACCCGTCCCTCGTACGGGCGGCCGCGGCGTTGCAACCGATCGCGCGGCCGTTCATGCCCAAAGCTGCTCGCGCGCTCGTGCCGGCGCGCGGACACCCGTTCGCGCGACTCCCTCGCGTGACCGAGCCACCGCAGGGGGTCGAGGTCCGCGGCACCGTCGCGTTGCTCTCGGGCTGCGTGCAGGACCGGTGGTTCCACCGGGTGAACCTCGCGACGATCCGGGTGCTTGCGCGGAACGGCTGGCGCGTCGTGGTGCCGAGCGGGCAGGCGTGCTGTGGCGCGCTCGCTGCGCACAACGGCAGGCTCGCGATCGCGCAACGCCTGGCCAAGCGCGCGCGTCACGTCTTCGGGGACGCGGACGTCGTGGTCGTGAACGCCGCCGGATGCGCGGCCCACATGGTGACCTACGAGGAGCTCCGACCCGGATCCGAGCTCCCGGTGCGGGAGGTGACGGAGTTCCTGCGAACGGAGGGACTGGCCGCGCAGCCCGGTTCGCTCGATGCGACCGTCGCCTACCACGACGCCTGCCACGCGCTCCGCGCGCTCAAGGTCCACGACGAACCGCGCGACCTGTTGCGCACGATCGACGGACTGCAGCTGGTCGAGGTTCGCGACGGCGATCGCTGTTGCGGTGCGGCCGGGATCTACAACGTCACCCAGCCCGAGGCGGCCGGGGCGCTCGGGCGGGAGAAGGCCGAGGCGGTCGCGGGGACCGGGGCGTCGATCGTCGCCAGCGCGAACCCCGGATGCTCGATGCAGCTCGCCGCGCAGCTGCGCGCGATCGGCAGCCCGATGGAGGTCGTGCATCCGATCGAGCTGCTCGATCGAGCCTCGGCCGGCGTGACCTGAGGCGCTACCAACGCGGATCCGTCGCGTTCATCGCGGCCGAGCCGGTGCACACCGTTCCGACGCCGTAGAGGACCTCGCCGCCATCGGTCAGGTGGAGGTAGAAGCACGCTCCCGGTCGCGCCTGGACGGCCGCTGCCCATGAGGCCGGGCGGGTCGCGACGCTGACGTCATCCAGCCCGATCGAGGGCGTGGTGCCCTCGCGGTAGGTGTGCGACGGGTCCGCCGACGCGAGCGCCGCCGCGTCGGCCGAGCCGAAGGAGCCACCCGAGTCGTGGATCCGCTGGGCAGCGGCCTGCGCGACCCGCAGCGTGTCCTCGGCATGCCCGATCGTCTCTTTCATCGGGGCGTTGTACAGGATCGCCGCCACGAGGAGCACGGACGCGAGGCCGATCCCCCCGACGACGAGCCAGAACCCACGGTTGTGGCGCTCAGGCACCGAGGGCCACCGCCAAGGTCTCGAGGCTCTCGAGGTTGTGACCCGAAAGGAACACGTCGACGCTCGGCAACGCCGCCGCCATCCCGCGCGCGAGCGGCTCGTACCTGGGCGATCCCTTCAACGGGTTCGCCCAGACCACCCGGTGGGCGAGCCGGCGCAGCCGCGCCATCTGGGCGCGGAGCAGCGCCGGGTCGCCGCGCTCGAGCCCGTCCGAGCACAGCACGACGACCGCGCCGCGGAGCGCGGCGCGCTGGCTCCACCCGTCGAGCAGCGCCTTGAGGGAATCGCCGATCCGGGTGCCGCCCTCCCAATCCTCGACCAGCTTCCCGATCTCACGCATCGCGCGATCAGGGTCCTTCGCGCGGAGCGTTCGGGTGACGCGCGTGAGTCGCGTCCCGAAGCAGAAGACCTCGACGCGTCTGCCCGCGGCCATCGCGGCATACCCGAACTGGAGCAGCGCGCGCGAGTAGGGCGCCATCGACCCGCTGATGTCGAGGATCAGGACGAGCGGTCGCGCCCGCGACCGGCGTTCCCGGAAGGAGCGTTCGAAGGGCTCGCCCTGGGTCCGGAGCGAACGGCGGAGCGTTCGACGGATGTCGAACGCGGACCCCTTCGTCGCCGGACGCGTCCGGCGCGTCCGCTCGACGGGCGCGCGGACGGTGAGGTCGTCGATCATCGCCGCGACGCGACGCCGTTCCTCCTCGGTCAGGTCCGCGAACGACTTCGCGCGCAGGACCTCGACCGCCGAGGCGACGATCCTGATCGAGGACTCGTCGCCGGGCTCGGGCTCGTCGTCATCGGCGGCTGAACGCCACGAGCCTGCGGTGCGTGCGACCTCGGCCTGGAGCCCGTCGGGTTCGTCGCCGAACGCCCGGTCCTCGGTCGGAAGGGTGAGCTCGATCGTCAGCTCCGATCCCGACGGCGCGAGCGAGCGGTACCACGCGTCGAACGCGGCGTCGTAGGCGTCGAGGTCGGCGCGGCTCGCGACGAGCGAGACGCGCCCGGCCCAGTAGAGCGAGTCGCGGTCGGCGAGCCCCAGCGAGGCGACCGCGCGGAGGAAGGTCACGATCCGGCCGGTGCCGACCGGGAGTCCCCGAGCGCGCAGGTCCCGGCCGAAGGCGACGAGCGGCGCGAGCGGCGCGTCGTCGTGCGCCGTGTCCGTCTCCTCAGCCATCCTCCCCGACCACCTCGCCGAGCCTGGCCATGACGAGCTCCTGGTCCTCGTGATCCTTCACCACGCTGCCGAGCGTGTCGCGAGCGAGCCGCGTATCGAGCTGCTCCGCGCCGAGGAACGCCAGCGCGTTCGCCCAGTCGATCGTCTCGGCGACGCCGGGACGCTTCGCGAGGTCGAGGTCGCGCAGGCGGGCCACCGCCTGCGCGACATCGCGCGCGAGCGCCGCACCGACGTGCGGCGCTCGCGCGCGCACGATGTCGACCTCGCGGTCCAGGTCGGGATGATCGATCCAGTGATAGAGGCAGCGCCGCTTGAGCGCGTCGTGGAGCTCGCGGGTCCGGTTCGACGTGACGATCACCGCCGGCGGCGTCAGGGCGCCGACCCGGCCGATCTCGGGGATCGTCACCGCGAACTCCGAGAGGATCTCCAGGAGGAAGGCCTCGAACTCGTCGTCGGCTCGGTCGAGCTCATCGACCAACAGCACGGCCTCGTCGCCGGCGCGGATCGCGGCGAGGAGCGGACGCTCCACCAGGAAGTCCGGCCCGAACAGGTCCTCGACGTGAGCCTCGGCGTCGGTGGCGTCCATCGCGCGGACCGCGATCAGTTGCCGCGCGTAGTTCCACTCGTAGAGCGCTTGCGAGGCGTCGATCCCCTCGTAGCACTGCAGGCGGATCAGCCGCCGGCCCAGCAGCTCCGCGAGGACCTTCGCCACCTCGGTCTTGCCGACGCCGGCCTCACCCTCGAGCAGGAGCGGCTTACCGAGGGACAGCGCCAGGTAGATCGCGGTCGAAAGCCCGTGGTCCGCGAGGTACGCATGGCGCGCCAGCGCGCCCTGAAGATCGTCGACGTCGGCGAAGGCGAGCTCCGGCATGCTCGAAGCGTACCGTCACGCGTCCGGTTCCGAGCCGCGCTGTGGCATCGGCACCGGGGGCACGCGGATGCCTCGTTCGGCGATCCGCGCCGTGATGCGCTCGCGGAGCTCCCGTTCGATCTCCCACCGGCGCGACGGCTCGGTCTCGGCGGCGACCCGGATCACCTGGGCGGCGTCGGTCACCTGCACCACGCCGAGCACCTCCGGGTTCTTGCGGAGGGCGGTCTCGAACGGCTCCTCCGAGGAGAGCTGCTCCAGCAACTCCTCGAGGACGACGCGGACGCGCCCGGCATCCTCGGCGACCGCCACCCGCACGTCGACGATCGCCCGGCCCCATCCGCGGGTCTTGTTGCGGACGACGTGGACGGCTCCGTTCGGGACGATGCTCAGGGTGCCGTCGAACTGGCGGACGCTCGTGATCCGGAGGCTGAGCCCCTCCACCGTGCCGGAGACGAGTCCGCCGTCGCTCTCCAGGTCCACCACATCGCCGATGTCGTACTGCCGTTCGAGCACGATGAAGAGCCCGGAGATCGTGTCGCGGACCAGGGTCTGGGCTCCGAAGCCGAGCGCCACGCCGGCGATGCCGGCGCTCACGACCAGGGGGCCGAGGCTGACGTTGAACCCTCGGAGGATCGTCAGCCCGACCATCAACCAGGCGAGGACGACGACGATCCCCCCGGCGAGACCAACGACCGTGGTCAGACGGCGGCGGCGGCGACCCTCGACGTCGTCGCCGGTCTCCTTGGCCCGGCGCCGGTACCGCCGCACGTACCGCCCGACGACCAGGCTGACGGCGGTCGCGATCGCGATCGAGATCGCGACCGCGACCGCGAACTCGATCCACCAGTCCCGCGAGTAGCGGATGGGGTCCTGGGCGAGGAGCGCTATGCCAAGGCCTCCTCGAGCGCCCGCCGAACGAGCACCTTCACCAGCTGGCGGCGGTACTCGGCGGACCCGAACGCATCGTCCGGGGGCGCGGTCCCCTCGTCGGCGCGTGCGGCGGCGGACGCGGGGTCCGCGCCCCCGCCCACCGCCTCCTCGACGCCCGCCGCGCGCAACGGTGTGAGCCCCATGTTCGTCAGGCCCACGTGGACCCCGCCGTTCGCGCGGACGGCGGAGACGCCGACCACGGCCCAATCCTGCGCCCGCCGCTGGAACTTCATGAAGCTCCAGCCCGCGTTCGCCTTCGGGATGCGGATCTCCGTGAGGACCTCGTCGGGCGCGAGCGCCGTTTCGAAGAGCGACGTGAAGAAGTCGGTCGCCGCGACCGTCCGGGTGCCGTTCGGTCCCTGCGCGACGAACTCCGCGTCGAGCGCGAGCAGCACCGCCGGCAGGTCGCCCGCCGGATCGCCGTGGGCGACCGACCCGCCGATCGTGCCCATGTGTCGGACCTGCGGATCGCCGATCTGCCCCGCGGCGTGCGCGACGATCGGACAGAGCTGTTGGAGCGCCTCGGCGTTCGCAACGTCGTGGTGCCGGGTGAGGGCGCCGATCGCGAGCCGATCCCCGTCCTCGCGGACGTACGACAGGTCGGCGATCCGTCCGATGTCGACGAGCATCGACGGCCGGGCGACCCGCAGTCGCATCGCGGGCAGCAACGAATGGCCGCCGGCCAGGATCTTCGCGTCGGCGTCCGAGCCGAGCAGCGAGATGGCCTCCTCGACCGATCCGGCTCGTGCGTACTCGAACGGTGCCGGGATCACGACGCACCTCCCTCTTGCCGTCCCGGGGTCGCTCCCCCGGGACCACCGCTCACTCCAGGCGACCCCTTGGTCGCCTCCTGGATCGCTCTCCACACGCGTTCGGGGGACGCCGGCTTCCCCATCTCGGTCACGCCGAGGTGCGACAGCGCGTCCACGACCGCGTTGATCACCGCCGGCGGCGAGGCGATCGTTCCCGCTTCGGCGATGCCCTTCACGCCCAAAGCGTTCGCCGTCGACGGCGTCTCCGTGCGATCCAGGATCATGTCCGGGATCTCCATCGCGGAGGGGATCAGGTACTGGGTCATCGACGAGGTCATGAGGTTCCCGGACTCGTCGTAGACGGCCTCCTCGTACAGCGCTTCCGCGATGCCCTGCGCGACGCCGCCCTGCACCTGCCCATCCACGATCATGGGGTTGATCACGACGCCGCAATCGTCGACGGCCACGTATCGCAGGACGTCGGTCTGGCCCGTCTCGGTATCGACCTCCACCACGCAGACGTGCGTCCCCGCCGGCCACGTGAAGTTGGGTGGGTCGTAGACGGCCGTCCCCTCCAGGGTGGGTTCGACGCCCTTCGGGAGCGAGTGGGCGTGCCAGGCCGACGTGGCCAGATCGGGGATCGTCCGTGCCTTGTCGGGAGCGCCCCTGACGCGGAACGCACCGTCGGCCCATTCGAGGTCGTCTTCGGAAACCTCGAGCTCGTGCGCGGCGATGATCCGTGCCTTCTCCTTCACCTTCTCGACCGCCTGCCGGAGCGCCTCACCTCCGACGGAGGCCGACCGCGACCCGTACGTATCCATGCCGAGGCGCGACACGGACGTGTCGCCGTGCAGGACCTCGACATCATCCGGGGTGATGCCGAGTCCGTCGGCGACGATCTGCGACCACGAGGTCTCGTGACCCTGTCCATGCGGTGAGGTTCCGGTTCGGACGACGACCTTGCCGAACGGCCGGCATTCGATCTCCGCGGCGTCCCAGCCTCCGGCGACGTAGCGGAGCGCGCCGAGGATCTCCGACGGCGCCAAGCCACACATCTCGATGTAGCTGGACAGACCGATCCCGATCTGCCGTACGTCGCCGGACTCGCGACGAGCGGCTTGCTCTTTGCGCATCAGGTCGTACTCGGCCAGTTCGAGCGCCCGGTCGAAGGTGGGTTCGTAGTTCGCTGAGTCGACGTTGAGACCCATGATCGAGGTCTGGGCGTCGGCGTGTGGCGGATGCAGGTTCATCCGACGAACCTGGGCCGGGTCCTTGCCGATCCGCCGGGCGAAGGTGTCCACCAGACGCTCGATCACGTACGTCGCCTCCGGCCGACCCGCGCCCCGGTAGGCGTCCGTCGGCGTCGCGTTCGTCATGATCCCCGTGAACTCGTACCAATACGCCTCCACGTCGTAGGGACCCATGTAGACCCAGCCGCCCAACTCGGGGATCCCCGGGGTGAGGAGCTGGAAGTACGCGCCCATGTCGGCCAGCTCGACGAACTTCAAACCGAGGATCTTCCCGTCCTCGGTCCCCGCGAGGGTGCAGTCGTGGAGCACCCCGCGACCGTGGATCGTCGCGACGTAGTTCTCCTGCCGGTCCTCGATCCACTTCACCGGCCGCCCGAGGTGTCGCGCGAGTGCGAGGGCGAGGGCCTCCTCGGCGTAGACGTTCAGCTTCGAGCCGAAGCCGCCGCCGACGTCGGGCGCGATGATCCGCAGCTTCGATTGGGGGATCCCGGTCGCGATCGAGAGCGCGACGCGGGCGATGTGCGGGATCTGGGTGGCCGACACGAGCGTGTACTCGCCGGCCGCCGGCGTCCCGTACGCGAGGCAGCCTCGGGCCTCGATCGCATTCGGGATCAGACGCGGCTGCGTGTACCGCTCGTGGACCACGACGGGAGCGGACTCGAAGATCGCCTGGTCCCCCGCTCCCCCGTGGCTCCAATGAACCACGACGTTCGTACCGAGATCCTCGTGGAGCACGACCTGGTCCTTGGCGGCTTCCTCCAGATCGAGCACGGCGGGAAGCTCGGTCGCCTGCACCGCGACCTCCTCGGCCGCATCCTCCGCCTGACCGCGCGACTCGGCGACCACGACCGCGACCGCGTCGCCGGCGAACCTGATCACGTCTTTCGTGAGCGGCCAGTGCGTCGGGATCTTGATGTCCTCGGTGATGGGCCACACCATCGGCAGGCCGGCGGGGAACGCGTCGTCGAGGTCGGCGGCGGTGAACACGCCGATGACGCCGGGCATGCTCGACGCTTTCGAGACGTCGATGGAGTCGACCTTCGCGTGGACATAGGGAGGTCGAACGAGCTCCATCCACACCATGCCGGCCATCGACTGGTTGTCGATGAAGGTGCCTTGGCCCTCGATGAGCGGGGCGTCTTCCTTCCGGAGGATGGGCCGGCCGACGTACGTGCTCCGTCGTTGCCATCGGTTCCCCCTCAGCCCTTCGCGCCGCTCATCTGACCGGCGGCGTCCAAGATCGACTCGACGATGTTCTGGTACCCCGTGCACCGGCAGAGGTTCCCCTCGAGGGACTCGCGGACCTCCGCCTCCGTCGGCGCCGGGTTCTCCTTCAGGTAGCTGGCGGCCGCCATCAGCATGCCCGGCGTGCAGTAGCCGCATTGGAGTCCGTGGTGGCGATGGAACGCATCCTGGAGCGGGTGCAGGGTCCCGTCCGCCCCGGCCAGCGCCTCGATCGTCGTGACCTCGCGGCCGTCCGCCTGGACGGCGAGGAGCGTGCAGGACTTCACCGACTCGCCGTCGAGGTGCACCGTGCACGCGCCGCAGGACGACGTGTCGCACCCGACGTTGGTTCCGGTGAGTCCCAGCTGCTCCCGGAGGAAGTAGACGAGGAGCGTGCGAGGCTCGACATCGGCCTCGCGCCGCGTCCCGTTGACGGTGACCGCGATCTGCGTCACGAAGTCCTCCTTCCGGATGGAGCGCGGTGCAGGGTAGGACGCGACCCTAGTACGGAGGTGGAGAACGCGCGAGTTGCACCAGAGCGAGTACGGGAGCGAGGAGGGCGGACTACCAGGCCGTCTGAGCTGAAGCGAGCGCGGCACGCCCCGTGCAGGCGCCGGCGTGGCCGTACCGGACGGCCCCGTGGGCGTCGATCGACACCCCGTAGCACGCCCCGGACAGACCCATCACCGCAGCGGCCCAGACCCCGCCACTCACCGCGACGCTGACGATCGTCGGCGCCGTCGAAGGTCCATCGACGAACAGGAGCGTCGGGTCGGCGTCCGCGAGCTGGGCCGCGTCCGTCGCCGCGAGGTCGCCGCGGCCGAGCGCCCCTCGCGCGAGCGCGAGGGCGCGCTCGGCCGCGTCCCTCGCCGGGCCGTCGAGGAGCTTCGCCACGCCGGCGGGCACCGGACCCGTCGTGATCGGATCGGGGACGGCGGCGGCCGCGTCGGGGATCGACGCGAGCCGGTCGGCGTTCGCCTGTTCCTGGGCGCGCTCCTGTGCCTCGAGCGCCGCGTGCCGGACATCGGCCGAGCGCTCCTTCGCGACGACGAACGTCGCGAACGCCGAGACCAGCAGGAGCAGGACCACACCGAACGTCACGAGCTTCACGGCGAAGGGATCCACCTGGCGCCGCGGCATCACCGGCGCGATGAACGTGAAGGTGTCGCTCATGAGGGCCAGCTCGCGGCGGCCGCCGACAACGCGGCCGTGCCCGTGCACGTGGTGCCGGTTCCGTACCGGACGGAGGACGCCGCGATGTGGAGGTAGAAGCACGTGCCCGACTGGGACAGGACGGCGAGGCCGACCCCACTCGACGACGCGCCGACGGCGATCACCTTCGGACCGGTCGAAGCGTTGTCCGTGTACGAGAACGCCGGCTCGAAGTGCTTCAAGGCGGCCACGGTGACGCCGTCGAACGAGCCTTGCTCCGCGTACAGCTCCTGGACCGCGGTGATCGCCTGCTGTTCGGTCGTCTGCGCTTCGACGTCCTTGGCGGCGCCGATCTGCGAGATGACGCTCTGCTGGTCGGACGCGATCTGCTCGCCGCTGCCCTTCATGAACGTCATGAACCCGACGACGAGCAGCACGACGACCAGGCCCGCGGCAACGAGCGCCACGATGCGCCCGCGGCCCGAGCCGGCATCCGCCCGCGACGCCTTGGGCCGTGGGCCGGCCGGGAGCGAGCGCCTGCGCGACGGCTTGCCGAACGCGAAGGAGTCGTCCATCCCAGCTGGTATCGGCACCCGTGCGACCATCTGAACCTCGGTACCATCGCCTCCGTGAGTGAGATCACGGACGTCCTCACGGCGATCGGATCCCTCGCCGCCAGCGGCCAGCGGATGGCGCTGGCCACGATCGTGGCCGTCCGAGGATCCACGTATCGCCGTCCCGGTGCCCGGCTGCTCGTCCCCGAGGAAGGAGCACCCATCGGCAACATCAGCGGAGGCTGCCTCGAGGGGGACGTCGCCGACATGGCCCGGCTCGTCATGGAAGAAGGACGGGCCCGCCTGGCGGGCTGGGACCTGACCGCCGACGACGATGCCGTTTGGGGGCTCGGGCTCGGCTGCAACGGCGCGATCGAGGTCTTCATCGAACCCGCCGACCGCGCCGTCGAGGCCGCGCGCGCCCTGCGCACCGCGCTCGAGGAGGAACGGCCGATCAGCCTCGTCACGGTCATCGAGTCAACCGAACCGGAGGCGATCGCCCCCGGCGCGCGCCTGATCGTGATGCCGGACGGCGCCGTCGAGGGGTCCCTCGGCCGCTCCGACGTGGACGCCGAGGCGATCGCCGCGGCGCGCGAGCTGCTGACGACCGAGCGTTCGGAGATCCGGACCCTCGCCGAGGGGGTCCGCGCGTTCGTCGAGATCCTGGACCCACCGCTCCGGCTCGTGATCTGTGGAGCGGGACACGACGCCGTCCCTCTCGTTCGGGCGGCCTCGCTCCTCGGCTGGAACGTCACGGTCGTCGACGACCGGCCGGCATTCCTCAACCGTGAACGGTTCCCCGAGGCACACGGGTTCGCCTCGGTGGACGACCCGTCGGAGGTCGCCGCGGCGGTCACGGTCGACGCTCGCACGTTCGTCGTCGTGATGACGCACAACTTCCTCCGTGACAAGGCGTACCTGCGCGGCCTCCTGACGACGGACGCGCGCTACGTGGCGATGCTCGGTCCGGCGGCGCGCACCCAACGGCTGCTCATGGAGCTGGAGGAGGAGGGCACGCCGATCACGGAAGAAGGTCGATCGCGCATCCACGGCCCGGCCGGCCTCGACCTCGGCGCCGAAGGACCGGAGGAGATCGCGCAAGCGATCATCGGCGAGATCGTCGCGGTGCGGCGCGGGCGCGACGGCGGCTTCCTCAAGGAACGACCGACACCGATCCACGACCGTCCGCGGCCCGGAACGGAAGCTCGCCCCTGACTCAGGACGGAGCTCGGCGCGAGATCCAGAGGACCACGTAGAGCACCGAGGCGCCGATGAAGACCGCGAACGTGATCGTCTCAGCGGCTTGCGCCCACAGGAGCCACTGACCGGAGCTTCTGAACGGCCGGACCGTGCTCAGGTAGCCCAGACCCAAGACGACGCGGGCACCCACCCACGCGATCCCGCCCAGGATCGCGGCCCAGAAGAGAACCGACGGAACGAGGCGCTCGCGGCGGTCTTCCGATCGCAACGACTGGAACAGATCGCGGGCATCCTGCTCGCCGTCGTCGGTGAGCGGGAACGTCTCGACCGGCTCGTCCACGTCCCCCTCGGTGTCCCAGACCGCGTAGGCGTCCTCCTCGCGCGTGAGCAGATAGCGGTGCGTGCTCTCGAGCAGTTCGAAGACGCGATCGCCGTCGGGTGGCGCCGGCATCGGTGAGGGGTCGTCCATGCGAGCAACGATACCGGGGCGATAGGCTGCGGCCGTGCTCATCGAGAACGCGTTCACGGTCGCGAAGCCGCTCGATCAGGTGTGGGACTACCTCCTCGACGTCCACAAGGTCGCGCCGTGCATGCCCGGAGCCGAGCTCACCGAGACGATCGACGATCGCAACTGGAAGGGCAAGCTCACCATGAAGTTCGGCCCGGTCTCGATGTCGTTCGCCGGGTCGGTGACGCTGGAGGAGCGCGACGAGGCAGCGCACCGCGTGGTCCTGCATGCGAAGGGCACCGAGCAGAAGGGCAAGGGAGCCGCGGACGCCAAGGTCACCTCCTGGCTCGAGGCCGTGGACGCCGGGACGGCGGTGAAGATGCAAGCGGATATGACGCTCACCGGCGCGGCCGCACAGCTGTCGCGCGGCCTGCTCCCGGAGGTCTCGAAGCGCCTGACGCAGCAGTTCGCGGATTGCCTCGAACAGAGCATCGCCGCGACGGCCGGCGCCGGCGAACAGGCTGCTGCGTCGACCCCGTCGGCGGCGCCGGCCGCCGCGAAGCCCATCGGCGGGGTCCGGCTCGGCCTCGCCGCCGCGTGGAGCGCGGTCGTCTCCTTCTTCCGGAGGCTCTTCGGCGGTTCGCCGCCGCGCGCGTGATCTCGGGGATCGTGCTCGCGGCCGGGACCGGCTCGCGGTTCGGCGGCACGAAGCAGCTGGCGGAGCTCGACGGCATGCCCCTCGTGCTCCACGCCATCGCCGCGCTCCGCGAAGGCGGCGTCGACGAGATCGTGGTCGTGACGGGTCACGATGCGGACGCCGTCGAGGCCGTCCTCCCCGCCGAGGTCAGCGCGGTCCGCAACACCTCGTTCCGGGATGGGCAGGCGACCTCGCTCGCCGCGGCGATCCACGCGCTCGACGAGCGGAGCGAGGCGGCGGTCGTCCTGATGGCCGACCAGCCGGGCATCGTCGGAACCGATGTCCGGGCGCTGATCGAGACGTTCCGGACGACGCGAGCCCGGATCACGCGCCTGCGGTTCACGGACGGACCCGGACCGGCCCTGCTCTCCCGGGAGATCTACGCCGACGCGGGGCACCTGCACGGCGACGCGGGCGCTCGGGTGCTGATGGCGTCGCACCCCGGATGGGTCGAGGAGGCCGCGATCGACCGCCCCGTTCCGCGGGACGTCGACACGCGGGACGACCTCGAGCCCTAGCTGCGCTCGGGAGGAGGGCGCACGAGCGTGCGATGCGGATCCGCGCCGACGAAGCCGAACCGCTGGTACAAGGTCTGCGCATCGCGGGTGTTGAGGTACCAGTAGCAGTCGGCCGAGAACGGATCCTCGACGGCGTCACGGACCAAGGCGATGCCGAGACCCCGACCGCGATACGGCTCCAGCACGAAGACATCGCCGAGCCACGCCATGTTCGATCCGTCGGACACCACGCGGCAGAAGCCGACGAGCGCGCCGTCCGGTGCGTACGCGGCGATCACGCGCGTCGAGGACCGGATCAGCTCCTCGATCGTCGCGCGTGACCGGCCCGGCACCCAATACGCTTCCTCGGACAGGTAGCGGTGCACGACGTCGACGTCCACACGATCGCGGTCATCGTCCAGCTCGAAGCCGTCCGGCAGGGAACGGCGCATCAGCAGACCGGGCCCAGACGTCGGTGCTGCAGTGCCGGCAGGATCTTCCGGACGCGCTGGAGGGCGGCCATGTCGAGGTCGGCGAACCAGACGCCGTCTCCCTCGTCGGGGGCGCGGACCAGCACCTCGCCCCACGGGTCGACCACGATCGAGTTGCCGTACGTGCGGCGGCCGTCCTCCGGGCGACCCCAGGGTCCCCACTGCGCCGCCGCCACGACGAAGCTCTGGTCCTCGATCGCTCGCGCTCGCAGCAGCACCTCCCAGTGCGCACGACCGGTCACCTCCGTGAACGCCGACGGGACGCAGACGATCTCCGCCCCGTGCGTCATCAGCCCCCGGTACAGCTCGGGGAAGCGGACGTCGTAGCAGATCGAGAGCCCGATCCGTCCCAGATCCGTGTCGCGGGTGACGAGCTCCTCTCCCGCGCTGAAGACGGCGGACTCCCGGTGCGGCGGCTGGCCCGGGAGATCCACGTCGAACAGGTGGATCTTGCGGTAGCGCGCGACGATCTCCCCGTCGCGATCGAACAGGCAGGAGGTGTTGAACACGTGGTCGTCGGCGGCCTCGGGGACCGAGCCGCCCACGATCCACATCGAGCGGGTACGCGCGACCTCCGCGACCGCGTCGGTCAGCGGCCCCGGGATCGGCGCCGCGGACCCGCGCATCGCGGCGGGCGATCCGTAGGCGGGCCAGAGCTCCGGCAGGGAGGCGAGGTCGGCGCCGCCGGCGCCGGCCTCGTCCAGCAACCGAACGGCGGTGGCGACGTTCGTGGGAACGTCGCCACCGCCCGCGTTCATCTGGCAGACCGCGACGCGCATCGCGACCGAGCCTACCGGCCGACCGCTTCGCGAACCGCGTCGAGGGATCGAGGATCCTCGAGGCCCGACAGGTCACCGGGATCCTCACCCAACGCCGCCGCTCGGATCGCCCGGCGGACGATCTTCGCGCTCCGGGTCTTCGGCAACTCGCCGACGAACACGATCCGCGCGGGCGTGAACGACTTCCCGAGGTGGTCGGCCACCACCCGACGGAGCTCGTCGGCCTCCGCGGGCTGGTTGGGCTTGAGCACCACGAAGCACCACACCTGTTCTCCCTTCACGGGATCGGGGACGCCGACGGCGGCCGATTCCGCCACGGACGGGTGCGCGGCGATCGCCGATTCCACCTCGGCCGGACCGATCCGCTTCCCGGCGATGTTGAGCGTGTCGTCGGAGCGTCCTCGGAGGAACCAGAAGCCGTCTTCGTCACGGACGGCCCAATCGCCGTGGACCCACACCCCGGGCCAGCGCGACCAGTAGGTGTCGAGGTACCGCTGGGCGTCGCCCCAGATCCCGCGCGTCATCGACGGCCACGGCTGGGTGCAGACGAGCTCGCCGACCTCGTTCGGTCCCGCGGGCGTACCGTCGGGAGCCCAGATGTCGACGGCCATGCCGAGCGCCGGGCCGCGGAGCGTGAGCGGCTTCAGCTCGCAGATCGGCGTCGGAGACAAGAAGCACGCCCCGACCTCCGTCCCGCCGGACAGGTTGATGATCGGCAGGTTCCCGCCACCGACCTGCTCGAACAACCAGGCGTAGGACGCGGGATCCCAGGGCTCGCCGGTGGACGCGAGGACCCGCAGGCTCGAGAGGTCGTGCGCGCGGATGGGATCGAGCCCGTGCGGGATGAGGGCTCGGATCAGGGTCGGTGACACGCCGAGCGCCGTGACGCCGTGTCGTTCGACGAGCGACCAGAGGCGATCGGGCCCCGGGTGGGTCGGGGCTCCCTCGAACAGCAGCACGGTCGCGCCGAGCGCGAGCGACCCGACGATCTCCCACGGTCCCATGATCCAGCCGAGGTCGGTCGCCCAGTGCAGCACCTCGCCGGGGTGTAGGTCGACCTGGTACGCGACCTCCTCGGCGATCTTGACGAGGAACCCGCCGTGCACGTGCACCACGCCCTTCGGCTTGCCCGTCGTGCCGCTCGTGTAGCCGATGAAGAGGGGATGCTCGGCCTCCAGGACCTCGGCGGGCAACGGCTCGTCATCGTCCGCGAGCTCGTCCCACCATCGGTCGCGCTCCTCGTTCCACGGGGTCCCGGGGTCATCGAGATGCCGCAGGACGACGACGTGCTCGACGCGCCCGGCGATCTCCACCGCACGATCGGCCGTCGCCTTCATCGGAACGACCTGACCCTTGCGGAGGGAGCCATCGGCGGTGATGAGCACCTTGGTCCGCGCATCCGCCAGTCGCGCCGCGACCGCGTCGGGGCCGAAGCCGCTGAAGATCGGCACCCAGATCGCGCCGATCTTCGAGCAGGCCATGATCGCGGCGACGGCCTCCGGGATCATCGGCAGGAAGATGCCCACGGTGTCCCGAGCCTCGACACCCAGGGACCGGAGCCCGCGCGCCAGTCGATCGGTTCGGTCGCGCAGGTCCGCGTAGGTCCACGTCTGCACCGAGCCGTCCTCGCCCTCCCCGATCACGGCGGCGGCGTCCGGCGTCCTCGCGGCCCACCGATCGACGCACTGGTGGGCGAGGTTGAGCGTCCCGCCCGTGAACCAGGTGGTCCATTCGACCCCGGAACGGGTGTCGAAGACCTCGAGATAGGGTTCGAAGAACTCGATGTCGAGGTCGCGCACGACGGCGTCCCAGAACCATCCGATGTCCTCGACGGAACGACGGACGAGCTCGTCGTAGGTCTCGATCCCGTGCGCGCGCATGAATCGGGTGACGTTGGCCCGTTCGACATACGCAGGTGGCGGGGACCAGACGACGTCGTTCACGGCTGCATGGTAGAACCGGGGCCGATGAGCCCGCGGATCGGTGTCACCGGCGTGGGGTGGTCCGGGTTCACGCCCACCACCGCCGGACGCAGCTACAAGGAGCTGATGTTCGAGGCCGCGTCCGCCGCATACCTGGACGCCGGCGTCGACCCGCGAACCGAGGTCGATTCGTTCGTGTGCGCCTCCGAGGACGTCGAGGAGGGCACGAGCATCTTCGACGAGTACGTCCCGGATCAGCTCGGCGCGGTCCAGCGGCCCGTCCAGACGGTCGCCTCGGACGGTCTGTTCGCCGTGGGCACGGCCGTGATGTTGATCCGGAGCGGTGTGGCGAACGTGGTCGCGGTGGAGGCACACTCGAAGGCGTCGGACGTCCTCACGCCCGGCCGGGTCGACGCGTTCGCGTTGGACCCCGTGCTCAACCGCCCGCTGGGCGTGTCGGCCCTGGCGCTGGCCGGTCTCGAGATGCGGCGCTACCTCCACGCGAGCGGCAGGACCGTCGAGGAGTGCGCCGACGTGGCCGCCCGGAACCGCGAGCACGCCGGGTCGAACCGGCGCGCATCGTTCGCCGCCGTCGAGGGCGACGACGCACCGCTGTTCGACCCGCTCACGACGCATCAAGCCGCGCGGAGCGCGGACGGATGCGTCGTGATCGTCCTCGCCTCCGAGGATCGGGCGGACGGGCACCCGACCGTGTGGCTCGACGGGATCGGCTGGAGCCAGGACGCGCCCTCGGTCGAGAGCCGCGACTGGTCGCGGGCGATCGCCGCCGAGCGCGCGGCCGCGACGGCCTTCGCGCAGGCCGACGTGGGGCCCAGCGACATCGATACCGCCGAGGTCGACGACACGTTCGCGTACAAGCAGCTCCAGCACCTCGACGCGCTCGGGCTCGCCGAGCTCGATCCCGCGTCGGTCAACCGATCGGGTGGCGCCCTCGGCGAGGGGTACCTGCATGAGGCGAACGGCCTCGCGAGGACCCTCGCCGCCGTCGAGCAACTCCGCGCCGGCGACGGCCGCGCGGCGGTGGTCCAGTCCTGGCGCGGTGTCCCGAGCACCAGCGCGGCCGTCGCCGTCTTGAAGGGGGATCGATAGCGCGATGCCTCCGATCGAGCTCGTCTATCTCTTCGTCCAGGACATGGACCGCGCGGTCGGGTTCTACGAGACCACGCTCGGCCTCCGGCTCCACGTCCGGGCCGGGAATGACTGGGCGCAGTTCGAGACCGGCACGATCGCGCTCGGGCTGCACGGTGTTCGCCCCGGAGAGCCGATGGAGCCCGGCGGCACGATCGGCTTCACGGTCGACGACCTGGATGCGGCCGTGACCGGGCTGCGAGCGAAGGGCGTCGCGATCGACCACGAGGGCGGGGGCGAAGACGGCAGGCAACGCTTCGCCACGTTCACCGACCCCGACGGCAACGTGCTCGCCTACTTCGAGACGAGCGAGCCCGAGGAGGCCCATCGATGACCGGCCGCCGGGTCGCGGTCGTCGGGGCGGGGATGACGCGCTTCGTCCGTCGCGCGCAGGAGACCGGCAAGGAACTCGCCTTCCAGGCGTCACGGGCGGCGCTCGACGCGGCGGAGATGAAGCTCGACCAGGTCGACGCGGTCTGCCTCACGAGCGCCCCCGACGCGTTCGACGGGGTCCACCGCAAGGGCGACTACCTGGCGGACGGCGCCGGCGGATGGAACAAGCCCTTCATCCGGACGTACGTCGGCGGCGGGAGCGGCGTGTTCACCGCGATCCAGGGCTGGTACACCGTCGCCTCGGGGCAGGCGGACGTCGTGCTCTGCGTGGCCGAGGAGAAGATGTCGTCGTGTCAGCCACATCCCCAGGGCGCGTTCCTCACGATCTTCGACAACATCCTCGAGCGACCGCTGGGGCCGAACCTGCTGTGGATCTTCGCGCTGGAGATGAACCGGTACATGCAGCGCTACGGGCTGGAGAAGCGCGACATCGCCGCCGTCGCGGTCAAGAACAAGCGCAACGCCGCCGATCACCCGGCCGCGCTCCTGGGACAAGCCGACATCTCGGTCGAGGACGTGCTCGCGTCGGACGTGTTGGCGTGGCCGGTGCAGCGCCTGGACGTCTCCCCGATCAGCGACGGAGCCGTCGCGATCATCATGGCCTCCGAGGACGCGGCCCGGCGCCTCACCGAGGCTCCGGTGTGGATCGACGGCGTCGGATGGAACCTCGATTCCACCTACTGGACGAACCGAGACCTGTCCTACCCCGAGTACGTGGAGAACGCCGCCCGGATGGCGTACGGGATGGCCGGCATCACCGAACCACGCAAGCAGATCCACGTCGCCGAGCCCTACGACCCGTTCGACTACAAGGAGCTCCACCACCTGGAGGGCCTTCTGCTGTTCGACAAGGGGAAGGCTCCGGAGGCGGCCGCCGCCGGCGTGACCGCCCGCGACGGTGACCTTCCCTGCTGTCCGAGCGGCGGCCTGCTGGGCGTCGGCAACCCGATCGCCGCCGCCGGGCTCATGAAGATCGCCGAGCTCTTCTGGCAGCTCCGCGGCGAGGCCGGGGCACGGCAGGTCCCCGGGACGCCGGAGCGCGGCGTCGCACAGGCATGGGGCGACCTGATGCAGGTGGGAACCGTGGTCGTGATGGGCGCAGACGGACATGGGACGGGCTCGGTCGGACAGCCGACGGCTCAGCCCGCGACGATGCTCGGGCCGACGTCGCTGTCCGACGCCGAGTTCCGCAGCGCGGCCGGCGCCGTCGACACCCCGCTGGACGCTCGCTACGCGTGGGATCCGGGCGATGCGGTGGGCGCGTTCCTCGATGGGCTCCGGGACGAGCGGATCCTCGCCACCACGTGCGCCTCCTGCGGACGGACCCTCGTTCCACCCCGTGCCTTCTGCGAACGGTGCTTCCGACCGACCGATGCGTGGTTGGAGCTGGCCGCCACCGGAACGGTCGAGACGTTCTCGATCTGCCACGTGACGTGGGACATGCGCCCGCTCGACGAACCGGAGCTCCCGGCCGTGATCAGGATCGACGGTTCGAGCGACGGCGGCTTCCTCCACAAGCTCGGCGAGGTCGCGCCGGACGACGTTCGGATCGGCATGGCGGTCGAGGCCGTCTGGAAGCCGATGGACGATCGCACCGGCTCGATCCTCGATATCGCCTATTTCCGGCCACGCGATCCTGCGCCGGATCGCGAGCTCGTCGCAGCCGCAGCGGTGGAGATGACCCCGTGACCGTCCGCCGGATCGAGGGCGAGCTCCCCGTGGCGTTCCGCTACACGCCCGGCGTGGGCAACACCGCCTTCTTCGAGGCGCTCCGTGACCGCGGAACGTTCCTCGGCTCGCGGTGCGCCGACTGCGGGGTCACCTACCTGCCCGCACGGATCTTCTGCGAACGCTGCCTGGCCGGGTTGACGCCCGACACCGATTGCGGCCCGGAGGGGACCGTCGAGTCCTGGACCGTCGCTCGCCAGGACGTGGACGGCACCCAGCTCGAGCCCACGGTGTCGTTCGCGCTCGTGCGGCTCGACGGCGCCGACACCGTCGTGTTGCACAGGCTCCTGGGGACGACCGACATCGGTGGACGCGTCCGGGCCGTCCTGCGACAGGACCGTACGGGGTCGATCCACGACCTCGAGGGGTTCGACCCGATATGAACTTCGACCTGACCGACGAGCAGGAGCAGCTGCGCGCGCTCGTTCGCGAGTTCGCCGAGAAGGAGGTCGCGCCGGGCGCCGCGGAGCGGGATCAGCACGAGATCTTCCCGATCGACATCGTGAAGAAGATGGGCGCCCTCGGGCTCTTCGGGCTCCCGATCCCGCAGGAGTACGGCGGCCTCGGGGCCGACGCCGTGACGTGGGCGCTGGTGATGGAAGAGTTGGGACGGGTCGACTCGAGCGTGGCGGTCACCCTGTCGGTCGCTTCGGGCCTGGCCGGTGGGATGGTGACGCGCTTCGGGACCCCGGCGCAGAAGGAGCGCTGGCTGCCCCACATCGCCGCGGGAGAGATGCTTGCGGGATTCGCGCTGACGGAGCCGAGCGGCGGATCCGACATCAAGGCGCTCAGGACCACCGCGCGCCTCGCGGACGGCTCCTGGACGATCGACGGCTCGAAGTCCTTCATCACGAACAGCGGAACGCCGATCACCGGCTTCCTCGTCGTGGCGTGCCGGACCGACGACCCGCCGCACGACGTCTCGACGATCATCGTGCCTGCCGACGCCGACGGTCTCGTGATCGGCTCCGAGTACCGGAAGATGGGCTGGCGGTCGACGGACACCCACGAGGTCGTCTTCCAGGGGTGTCGGGTTCCGGAGGATCACCTGCTGGGCGAGCGGGGCCGCGGTCTGCGGCAATGCCTCGGCTCGCTGGACGACGGCCGGATCGCGATCGCGGCGATCTCGGTGGGACTGGCCCAAGCGTGTTTGGACGCGAGCCTCTCGTACGCGCGCGATCGGGAAGCCTTCGGCCGCCCGATCGGCGCGCCACCAGGCGATCGCGTTCAAGCTCGCCGACATGCGGGTCGCGATCGAGTCGGCGCGTCTGCTCACCTGGAACGCCGCCTGGCTGAAGGACGAAGGTCGCCCGTACGCGGCCGCCGCCGCGACCGCGAAGCTGCGCGCGAGTGATATCGCGAACGTGTGCGCACGCGAGGCCGTGCAGATCCACGGGGGATACGGCTACACCGAAGAGTTCCCCGTGGCTCGCTTCTACCGGGATGCGAAAGTGCTCGAGATCGGCGAGGGCACGAGCGAGATCCTCAGGCTCGTGCTCTCGCGCGATCTCGGCTTGGATCCGATGACCTGAGGGTCACTCGGCCTTCAGGATGTCCGCGTCGATCTCCAGGTCGACCTTCTTGCCGACCAGCAGACCACCCGTCTCCACCGGCATGTTCCACGTGAGGTCCCAGTCGGCGCGCTCGATCGTGGTCTTCGCGGTGAACGAGGCGAGGGTCGCGTCGCCCATCCCCGGGCCCCAGCCCAGGAACTCCGCCTTGAACGTCACGGGGTTCGTGATGTCCTTGATCGTCAGGTTGCCGTCGATCTCGAACTCGTTGCCTTCGCCGATCCGGATCCCGGTCGACTCGAACCGGATGGTCGGGTGCTTCTCGGTCAGGAAGAAATCCCCGCTGTTGAGGTGACCGTCCCGCATCTCGTTCCCGGTCGTGACCGAGGCGCTATCCAGATCCACCACGATCTTCGAGTCCTCGGGCTTCTCGGCGATCTCCACCGAGCCCTCGTACTCGGGGAAGGTACCCCGGACCTTCGAAAGCATGTGCCGCGCAACGAACGAGAACGTCGTGTGCGCCTTGTCGAACTCCCATCTCCCCGCGGGCGGGATGCTGACCCCGTTCACGGTCCTCGTCTCGGTGGTGGCCATCAGCCTTTCCCCCTTCGTCTTCCTGGGCTGCCGCCCGCTGCGGCGCCCGAACGCTTGAGGTAACGATCCCATAGGTACTTGGTATTCCAGAGGTTCTCAGGTTTCGGAATCTCCTTCCCGATACCGAGCGTTGAACGGATAGCATCCTGCGCAACGAGAGAACCAGTGAGGGACAACCGTGAGCCTCGAGGAAGAGAGCCCCGTCTGCCGGCATTACCGGGTGGCGGCCGACATGCTCGGGAAGCGCTGGACGCCGCAGATCCTCCGGGGTCTGTTGAGCGGCGTCACGCGCTACACGGACCTGAAGGAAGGTGTGGCGCCCATCTCGGACGCCCTCCTCTCGGACCGGCTGAAAGAGCTCGAGTTGCTCGGCATCGTCCGTCGAGAGGTGACACCTTCCACGCCGGTAAGGATCTCGTACGGACTCACGACCAAAGGGGAAGACCTCGCCGGCGTGATCGGCGAGCTCGCGGAGTGGGCGGAGCGCTGGGCGGACGAGCCGGCTACCCGGTAGCGGCGTCGGCAACCGCCAACGCCTCGTCGATGATCGCGAAGCCGTCCTGCAACTGCTCCTCGGTGATGCACAGCGGCGGGTTCGTCATGATCCCGTTCCACCGGACCATCGTGAACAGCCCCCGATCGAGGAGCGCGCGGTTGACCGCGACCATCACCTCGTTCGTGACGTTGTAGGGCGACAGCGGCTCCATCGTTCCGCGATCCTTGACGAGCTCGAGGATCCCGAACAACCCGACGTTCCGGTGCAACCCCACGCTGGGGTGCTTCGCCGCGAGCTCTTCGTGATGCCGACGCATCGTCGGCTCCAGACGTGACGCATTCCCGACGAGGTCGTCCTGCTCCAACACGTCGATCGCGGCCAGCGCGGCGGCGCACGAGAGCGGGTGCGAGTTGTAGGTCAGGCCACCGAAGAACACGTTGTCCTCGAAGTGTTCCGCGATCGCCGGCGAGATCGCGACCGCGCCGAGCGGCAGGTAGGAGGACGTGAGGCCTTTCGCCGCCGTCAGCAGGTCCGGCACCACGTTCCAATGGTCCACGGCGAACCATCTCCCCGTTCGACCGAACCCGGACATCACCTCGTCGGCGATCATCACGATCCCGTAGCGCGTGCACAGCTCGCGGACGCCCTGCAGGTACCCGTCCGGGGGGATCAGCACCCCGTTCGTTCCGGTGACCGGTTCCAGGATGAAGGCCGCGATCGTCGACGGTCCCTCCAGGACGATCTGTTCCTCGAGCCGATCGAGCGCCTCGTCGGCCGTGTCCTCCGGTCGATCCGGCCCGTGATAGGGGTCGAGGACCCGGACGATCCCAGGGACCGGGGGTTGCTCGTTCGCCCAGCGGCGCGGGTCACCGGTGAGGTTCGCGGTGAGGTACGTCGCGCCGTGGTACGAGCGATACCGCACCATCACCTTGCTCCGGCCGGTGAACGCCTTCGCGATCCGGATCGCGTTCTCGTTCGCCTCCGCGCCGCCCAGCGTGAAGAACGTCTTCTCCAGGTCGCCCGGCCAGAGCGTGGCCAGTTTCTGCCCGAGGAGGGCGCGCGTTTCGTGCGCGGCGAAGGGCGTGATGTACGGGAGCTTCTCCCCCTGCTTCGTGATCGCGTCGATCACGCGCTTGTCGCCGTGGCCGATGTTGACGCCCATCAACTGGCTGTTGAAATCCAGGTACCGGGTGCCGTCGGTCGTGAAGAAGTAGACGCCCTCGGCGTGGTCCACCGCCATCGGCGCGAGCTTCGACTGGGCGGACCAGTCGAAGAGCGTGTACCGCTTCGACAGCTCGACGATCTCCTCGGCGGACAGGGTCACGGCGCACCCACCCCTTTCACGATCTGGCCACCCTTCATCACGAACGGAACGTCCTCGAGCAGCGTGACGTCCTCCGTCGGGTCGCCCGGCACGGCGATCAGGTCCGCATACAACCCCGGCGCGATCGTGCCGACGCGGTCCTCCCACCGCATCAGCTCCGCCGCCCATCGCGTCGCGCTCCGGATCGCCTGCATCGGCGTCAGCCCGAACCGAACGTACAGCGCCAGGTTCTTGGCGTTCCAGCCGTGCGGCGCGATCCCCGAGTCGGTCCCGTTCGCGATGCGGACGCCGGCCTTGACGCACTTCGCGAAGCCCTCGCGCTGGGCGTCGTTGGTGAGGCGGGTCTTGGCCAGCACCTCCTCGGTGTAACCGAGGCCCGGACCCTCCTCCAGCATGTAATCGCCGTCGTACATGTCGGCGACCAGGTACGTCCCACGGTCGGCCATCAGCTCGATCGCCTCATCGTCCATGAGGGAGCCATGTTCGATCGATCGGACGCCGGCGCGGACGGCGCGTTTGATCCCTTCGGCCCCGTGCGCATGCGCGGCGACGAACGTCTCCGCGAGCTCGCATTCCTCGACCGCGGCCCGGAGCTCGGCCTCGGTGAACTCCGGGAGGCCGGGGTTCGTCCCGGACGTCAGCACCGCCCCCGTCGCGAGCACCTTGATGAAGTCCGCTCCGTACCGGAGGATCTGGCGGACGTTCGTCCGCATCTGATCGACCCCGCTCGTCACGCCGAACCGCAGCTCCCGCGGGACGACCGCGTCGACATCGGGCGCCAGCCCCGTGAGGTCGCCGCCCCCGCCCGGGCACGTCACGTAGGCGCCCGCGCACAGCATCCGGGGGCCATCGACCCACCCCGCCTCGATCGCATCTCGCAGCGCGACATCGACGAACGCGCGGAACGTTCCGACGTCGCGGACGGTCGTGAAACCGGCGAGCAACGTGTCGCGCGCGTTCTTGACCCCGGTCAGCGCCTCCTGGGCACCCGTGCGGGTGATCAGCGACGCGTATCCCTGACCGTCGTCTTGGAGCCCGATCAGATGGCTGTGGGCGTCGATGAGACCGGGCAACAACGTCGACCCGTCCAACCGGATCACGCGCGGCCCCTCGGGGATATCGGTTGCCGGGATGAGCCCTTCGATCCGCTCCCCGGTGACCACGACGGCCCGTTCGCCCACCGACTCGCCGCGTTCCGTGTCGATCACGCGATCGGGAACGAGGATCACGCGTTCGCCCATAGGCGGCGAGCATATCGGCGCTGTCCCCCGGACGGCCGAGGCCCGAAACCCGACCAACGGGCGATGCCGCATGGGCGCGCGATGACCGATACCTGAAACGTGGTACGCACCGGCTTCCTCTCCGGCCGATCGTCCACCGCCCGCATGGCGATCGCCGCGGCGCCGGTGTCCTTGCCGGCACCGACGTCGTCGGTGATCGCCGGGCGAAACGGACGACCGGACAGGGATCCGATCGGACCGAGGGGGATACAAGGCGTCGCGTCGTCTGGCGCCCGTTCCGGTCCCACCGCGCACGCGGATGACCGGGGATGGGTCGAGAGGCAACCGGGATGGGAGGTGGCGCGACCGGCCGCGTGACGGTCCTGGCAGGCGAGTTCGCGGAGTGTCTGCTGCCCGCGGATAGAGGACTCGCTTGCCGGGATCGCGGCCGTTCTAGCCCAACGCCGCCAGTGTCGCGTCCACCGTCGTACGAAGCTCGAGCGCATCGAACGATCGCCCGTGGCCGCTGTGGACGACGCGAACGTCCAGGTCCCGCAACCGCACGAGCGAAGCGGCGAACGCCTCCGGATCCTCCCAGCCGAGCCTGCGCGTCGACGTAGATCGCGTCGCCCGTGAAGATCGTTCCGTTCGCGTCGTCCCACAGGCAGATCGAACCCGCCGTGTGGCCAGGGGTATGGAGCACGACGAACGACCGGTCGCCCAGGTCGATCGACATCGCCTTCGTCGACGAAGCTCGTCGCGGTCGCCGACGGCGTCGTCCACCCCGCGGGATCGAAGTCTCGATCCGGCACGCCGCTCACGGCGACCGTCTCAGGGATCGGGGAGTCGTAGTACTCGAAGTCCTCGACCAGCCACGCGGGGAAGTCCTCGCGCATCAGTCGGAGGCCGGCCGGGGTGGGCATCTCCGCGTCGGCGCGGTGGCACCGTCGATCCTCGAACTCGTGGAGGCCGCCGACGTGATCGAAGTGCGCATGCGTGACGACCGCGACGACGGGCCGGCCATCGCTGAGCGCGTCGATCGCAGGACGGAGCGGGCCGATCCCGTTCGCGGCGTCGACGACGAGGTCGCGCTCCGATCCGCGCACGTGCCAGACGTTGGACTCGAGGAACGGATCGACGTGCGTCTCGATCAAGCGCGTCACGCCGTCGCCCGCGTCCTCCGCACCGAACCACGGATGAACGACGGGCAGGTCCGGGGATCACGCGCGATCCCGGAAGAAGACGGCGCCCGCCGGCGGTCGCAGGCAGTGCTCGGAGTACAGGCTGGCGTTGTAGCTGCCGACGCCGAGCAAGGCGACCACGTCGCCCTCGCGGACGGTGGGCAGCGGAAGATCGACCACGAAGAGGTCGTCGCCCTCGTTGATGTTGCCGGTGAGGGTGACGGGGCGTTCCGGCTCGGCATCGGCCGCACCGCAGACCACGACATCGAGGACCGAGTCGTAGATGAAGCGCTCCGGCGCTTGGTTCCATCCGGCATCCAGCCCCGCGAACAGGACGCCGTCGCGCTCTTCGAGCGTCACGATCTGGGCGAGCAGGACGGCGCTCTCTTTCACCAGGTAGTCGCCGGGCTCCGTGGCGACGACGAGGTCCAGCGGACCGAGCTGTTCCGCCGCGACCGCCGCCCACCGGTCGAGGTCGAGTGGCTCGTCGCCCGAGCGCTGTGGAACCCCCAGACCCCCGCCCGTGTTGACCTCCCGGATGGGACAGCCGAAGTCGCGCAGGCTCTGGGTCATCTCGGCGACCCGTCGCATGGTCTCCGCGAACACCGGCAGCCCGTCGTTCAGGTAGCCGTCCCCGACGTGGACGTGGACGATGTCGATCGTGAGTCCGTGCGCCGCGGCGATCGCGACCGCATCGGGCAGTTGCTCAGCGAACACGCCGAACTTCGTTGGTCGCTCTCCCGTGTAGAGCGTCGAGGTGCCTCCGGCCCACGACGCGCCCACGCGGGGGTTGACCCGGACGCCGACCGAGCTTCCGGGAGCCCTGCGACCCACCCGGTCGAGCTGCGTCAGCAGATCGAGGTTCAGATGGACGCCGGTAGGGAGGATCGCGTCCAGATCGCGCTCGGAGAGGTTCGTCCCCGTATAGCTGATCTCGTCGGCGCGCCAACCGTGACCGAGCGCCCAGGCAACCTCACCGGGCGAGCAGACGTCGAGACCGACCCACGGACAGCGCTCGCGGAGGAACGCGAGCAGGTCCGGCTCGCGCTGAGCCTTCAGCGCGAGCCGGACGAGCCCCTGGAGGCCGGCGCGGGCGAGCGCGTCGCGGAGCGCGCTCGCCTGCTCCTCGATCCGCACGAGGTCATACACGTACGCGGGTGTTCCGTTCGCCTTCGCGACGTCCTCCGCGTCACGGCCGGCGACGAGGAGCCGCCCGTCGCGGACCTCCAACCCAGGGCGGGACCACCACGTCCTGGAGAGGCCCGCGACCATGGGCCGCAGCGTACCCGGCGGGGGTTCAGCGATCGCGCCGCTGGACGGCCGATCCGAACACCTCGTCATCGACATCGGGTGTCGATACGGTTGCGGCCGTCATGACCCATGCGACTCGGGGTTCGAGCCTTCGACTCCTCGTGCGGGTTCCAACGATCGTCTTCCTCGTCCTGGTCGCGATCCGCCTCGCGATCCTCGGGCACACGATCGCGGAGGTGACCGGCAAACCAGTCACCGACGTCTACGTGCTTCGGATCGAGCAGATCGCCTCCTCGCCCGGCACGCCGTACCGAGACTTCCCCGTCGAATACATGTTCCCGGAGGACCTCGCGATGCAACTGATCGGCGGGAGCGGCGCCGAGGCCACGGCGATCCGGCTGGTGTTCATCGCGTTCGTCGCCGATCTGGCCGCGGCCGCGGCCGTGTGGTGGGGATGGGGTCGACGACCGGCTGCGGTCTATCTGATGCTGGGGGTGCCACTGCTGTCGTTCCTGTATCAGCGCTTCGACCTCGTGTCGGTCGCGATCGCAACGTGGGGTGTCGCGCTCGTCGAACGCCGCGAGGACGACGTGGGCGGCGGCATCGCCCTCGGGTCGGCGGTGATGTTGAAGGTCTGGCCGCTGGCGGTCGCGCCGGTGATGCTCGTGCGGCGGCGATGGCGAGCGCTCACGGCCGCCGCCGCCGTCTGCCTCGTGGTCGGCCTGGCGTGGCTCCTTTCCGGCGGTTCGAAGGGGCCGATCCAAGTGGTGTCGTTCCGCAGCGCGCGGGGATGGTCGGCCGAGAGCATCGAGGGCAACCTCCTGTGGCTCACGAGACACGGCATGCCGATCCTGGAGCAGGGTGCGATGCGGATCGGTGCCGCGCCCGCATGGGCCAAGGGGCTGCTGTTCGCCGGCTTGCTCGGCTACGAAGTCGTGGTGTGGCGTCGGGCGGGCGGCGACGCACGCGACCCCGCAGGTGGCGCGTGCCTCGCCGCCGTGACCGCGGTGTTGGTGTTCTCTCCCCTGATCTCGGAGCAATACGCGGCCTGGCTCCTCCCCTGGGCCGCGGTGGCCTTCGAGGGTGACCGAGCCGAGCGGAAGGTGGCAGCGATCGCCGCGAGCGCGATCGTGCTCACGGGTCTCCTCGGGCTGTTCTACCTGATGCCGTTCGATTGGGCGGCCCTCGCGCAGCGATGGACGATCCTCGCGCGCAACGTCGCGCTCGTCCTCCTGCTGATCGTCTGGTTCCGGGCGACCGCGCCGAACGCGGCGGGCTCCGCCGTCGTGGCGGACATCGGTGTCGACGCGCGGTTCCGGTCTGGTGGAGGTGAGGGGCTCTGAAGCCCCGACCTGCGCGACGGCAGACCCTCGCGGTCGCGTCCCCGCCCCCTGGGATGGCCTGCGACTTGTGCCTCGAAACAACGCGGGATAGCCTCGACGTGTGGAGATAAGTAGCGGGCCAAGTTGGAATCCCGACCAGAACGCGGGAAATCTGAGCGCGCGACAGAAGGGCTTACGCGATCGAGCTCGCCGGGACCATCTTGCTGACGAGGCTCATCCGACGTGGTGGCAGCGCCTACTCCGTCGGCTGAAACACGAAACGCCCGAGACCGAAGCCTGACCCCGGCCTCTCTCGGGAGTGTCGCCCTCGGAGCGTCTTCTGCTCAGCGGCGCTTCGAGCCGGTCTCGCCGATGCTCTCGATGAACTTGCTCGGGAAGCTGCTGCTGCCTATGTTGCTTGCGGCCCCGCTTGCGATCGTCTCGGTGGCGGCAACGAAGGGCTGAACGACGTCCACGACCTGCGGTTCCCGTCTGGTGGAGGTGAGGGGATTTGAACCCCTGACCCCTGCCGTGCGAAGGCAGTGCTCTACCGGGCTGAGCTACACCCCCGTTCGGGCAAGCGTAGCAGAGGGGTTCGCGCCGACCGTCAGGACTGGTCGCCCTCGACGAGCCGCGCGTGGCGTTCCAACGCGTCGTGCAGATCGCGCTGGACGAACGCGATCGACAGATCGCCTCGCGTCTTCTCGATCAGGCTCCGGGCGACGTCGGTCGAGCGCCGGAGGTTCATCGTGATCGCGTCCGGGTAGTCCATCGTGACGAGCAGGCCGTACATGTCCTCGAGCGTTGCGAGGATGCGCTCGGCCTTCTCGACGTCACCGGTCCGCAGCAGGTCGAGGATGTGCCGCCGACCCTCGCCGATCGTCTCGGCCATCCCGTTCAGGTACGGAGCGTCGCCGACGCCGAGCACGTCCGGCGCGGGAAGGTCCTCGCCGAACACCAGCGCGTAGGTGAGGTTCGCCTCGGCATACTCCTTCTCCGCATCCAGCAGGTACCCGGCGAAGCGCACGTCCGGATGTGCGGTGACCCCATCCGTGCCTTCGTCGAGTGCCGCTCGCGAGTCCGCGATCAGCGAGCGAGCCGTTGCGAACTCGCCGCGATGCACGGCACGGATCGCGTTCGCGGATGCGCGGATCGAACGTCTGGCTGCCGGCAGGGCCTTCTCGCGTGCGGCGGTCTTCGCGTCGAACCGCTCGTGGAGCGCGTCCGACAGGCGGTCGGGATCCACGCTCTCAGACGCCGGCCGAGGCCGTGCGGACGACGACGTGGACGGGCTCGTCGTCGCCGAAGATGTCCAGATCGTGGAACGCCGGTCGTGACGGGGCCGTGAGGTTGCGGTCCTCGGATGACGCGAGGCCGATGGTGCGCGAGGACTGCCCGTTCGCCGTCGCGGGGACGCGACGGGGCTGGTGGGCGCGACCCTTGAGGGAGAGCAGCACCCACATGTAGAGGATCAAGACCGCTCCCAGTCCGGCCGCGACGAACCACATCGGCCGCAGCGGCGGGGCCACCCCGATCAGGGAGGTCAGGACGATCGAATCCAACAGGACGACGAAGACCTTCCTCCGGCGTTCGCGGGCACGTGCGCGGCGACGATCGTCGGGGCCGAGGAACCGAACCCCCTTGCGCGGGGTCACGATCCACCGTCCGGTCGTCCCGTGTACCTCAGCGTTCGCCAACAGCTCCATCCTCTGTTCGAAATCGATCACCGACCGGGCCTCGGACCGTTTCCGGCCTCGAGGGACCAAGAAGGCGCCCCACATGATGCCTAACGCGGCGAGGAGCATCCACTCCACGTCCCAGCCTCCTGCCTGTCGCCCCCCGGAAGTGACACAACATCTGGGCTGGGTCGGGACCGTAGCACCACATCTAGTGCTCGGAAAGCACATCGGTGTGATTCGTCCGTCCCGCGTTGGTTCGCCGTTCGGCCGGGCGTTACCCGGCCGCGCGGTAGTCGCCGGACTTCCCGCCGGACTTCGCGAGCAGCCGGACGCCTTCGATCCGGGCGGAGCGGTCGAACGCTTTCGCCGTGTCGTACAACGAGAGGGCGGCCACAGAGGCAGCCGTGAGCGCCTCCATCTCGACCCCGGTGCGATCGAAAGCTCGAACCGTCGTGACCACGTGGATCCGTCCCTCGGCGACGTTCGGCTCGACGACGATGTCGGCGCCGGTGACCCGGATCGGGTGGCAATGCGGCAGGAGATCGGGGGTCTTCTTGACGCCGATCATCCCCGCGACCTTGGCGGTCTCGATCGGCGAGCCTTTCGTCGTCCCGGCGACCAAGGCGCCGACGGTCTCGGACGTGGTCACGAGCCATGCCTCGGCGGTCGCCTCGCGGGCGGTCTCGGGTTTGGCGCCGACCTCCACGATCCGCGTGGTGCCGTCGCTGCGGGATCGATCGTCCACGTCAGTCTTCCGACGAGCGGAACAGCCGGACCCGGATGCGCTCACCGGGCCCTGCGCGCTCCACCCCGGGCGCCAGGAGGGCGAGACCGTTCGCCCGAGCCACCGTCGCGATCAGGTTGGAGCCTCGGCCCCCGGTCGGATCGGCGGTCCAACCATCCGGACCCCTCGCCACCACGACCCGCGCGAGCACGCTCTTGTCCCTCGGCCCGCTGATCTCGCCGGTGAGGGTCGCCGTGATCTCGGGTCGCTCGAGCTGCGCCCGGCCCATCATCTTGAGGATCGCCGGACGCACGAACATCTCGAAGCTCACGAAGACGCTGACCGGGTTCCCGGGCAGACCGAAGAACGGCTTGCCCTCGATGAACCCGAACCCCTGCGGCATGCCCGGCTGCATCGCGACGCGGTAGAAATCGATGTCTCCGCGGCGGAAGAAGGCCGCCTTCACCACGTCCCGCTCCCCCACCGACACGCCGCCGGACGACACGAACCCGTCGGCTTGGATCTCGAAGTTGAAGACCGCTTCCTTGAGCGACTCCGGGTCGTCCCGAACGATCCCCGCGAGCACCGGGATCGCGCCCGCCTCGCGGAGCGCCGCGAACAAGGTGTACGCGTTGGAGTCGCGCACCTGGCCGAACGTCGGACTGTCGGTGGGCGGGATCAGCTCGTCGCCGGTGGACAGGACGACGATGCGGGGACGGGGATGCACCATCGGATGCGGGACGCCGGCGTTCGCGAGGAGGCCGAGCTCGCCGGCGCTCAGCCGCTTCCCGTGCGGGACGAGGACCTCGCCCGCGCGCACGTCCTCGCCGCGAGGCCGGACGTGGCGACCCTCCTCGACCGCCTCGAACACCCGGACGAGGTCACCGTCGCGGGTCTCGGCGTTCTCGATCGCGACGACCGCGTCGGCGCCGGCCGGGATCGGCGCGCCGGTCGCGATCGCGACCGCCTCGCCCATCCCGACCGTCGCCTCCGGCCGCTGCCCGATCATCGCGTGCCCGACCACCTTGAGCTCGGCCGGGTCGGTCGCCGACGCGTCGGCGACGTCCGAAGCGCGGAGCGCGAAGCCGTCCATCGCCGAGGAAGCGAACTCCGGCAGATCCACCGCGGAGAAGATGTCCTCGGCCGCGACGCACCCGTAGGCATCGGTGAGCGGCAGCTGCAGCGGCCGGAGCGTTTCGATCCGCGAGAGGACCCGCTCGCGCGCCTCGTCGAGGGGGACCAGGCCCTCCGCTGCGTCGTGATCGTGCGCATGCCGCTCGGCCATGCCGGGAGTCTACCCAGGCACCCGGAAGGCATCGGTGAAGCCGAGATCGCGGATCAGATGAGCTTCTCGCGCTGCACGTACTGAGCGAGCCACGCGCGGAACTCCGGACCCAGGTCGTCGCGCTCGGCACCGAGCTCGACCGTCGCCTTCAGGTAGTCGAAGGGGTTCCCCACGTCGAAGCGCCGGCCCTCGAAGCGGTACGCGTAGACCGCCTGCTCCTGCGCCAGCAGGTTGATCGCGTCCGTGAGCTGGATCTCGCCACCGCGGCCCGGCGTGGTCCGTCGCAGCGCGTCGAAGATCTCCGGCGTGAGCACGTATCGGCCGATCACGGCGAGGTTGGACGGCGCCTCCTCCGGCGACGGCTTCTCGATGATCGACAGGATCCGAACCAGATCCTCCTCGAACGGCTCCGGTTGGATACACCCGTACATGGAGATCTCCTGCTTGCTGACCTCCATCGCCGCGATGACGCTCCGTCCGAACGTGTCGTGCGCTCGGAGCATCTCGCCCAGGAGCGGTTCGGATGGGTGGATCAGGTCATCGCCGAGCATGACCACGAAGGGCTCGTCGCCGACGTGCGCTTGTGCGACCGACACCGCGTGCCCGAGACCGAGCGCTTCCTTCTGACGGATGTAATGGACCTCCGCCATGTCCGAGATCTGCCGGATCCGCTTGAGCTCATCGAACTTCTGCTTGTCCTCGAGGAATCGCTCGAGCTCGAGGTTGCGGTCGAAGTGGTCCTCGATCGCGCGCTGACCGCGCCCGGTGACGATCAGGACGTCGTCGATGCCCGCCCGAGCCGCCTCCTCGACGACGAGCTGGATCGCGGGGACGTCGATCACGGGGAGCATGACCTTCGGCTGCGCCTTGGTGGCCGGAAGGAACCGGGTGCCCAGCCCGGCAGCAGGGATCACCGCCTTGCGAACCTTCATGAGCCCCCTCGCTCCGCGGACCGCGAACGATACGCGCCCTTCCGGCGCCGCGCCAATCGTCACATCAGCATAGGTTGGTCGGCCGACAGGGAGGGCGTCGGTACACTTGCCTCGTCATGCCCACCTACGAATACACGTGTCGCGATTGCGGCCACACGTTCGACATCGTCCAGAAGATGGCGGACGACTCGCTCACGATCTGCCCGCGCTGCGGAGGGCGGCTCCGGAAGGTCTTCGCGGCGCCGGCGATCGCGTTCAAGGGTTCGGGCTTCTACGCGACGGACCACGGCAAGGGATCGAAGGGCAGAGACGACACGAAGGACGCACCAGCGGGAGCCAAGGCCGACACGAAGAAGGACGCCGGCTCGTCGGAGAAGAAGGACGCCGGCCCGTCGGAGAAGAAGACCGGCGACACGAGCACGAAGAAGGAGTCGTCCTCCGGCACGGCGGCGCCGTCGAAAGAACGGTCCGGGTCGTGACGACGGCCGAGATCGGGGTCTTCGGCGGTTCGGGGTTCTACGCGTTCCTGGACGATCCCGAGGAGATCGTCGTCGACACGCCGTACGGGAAGCCGGCGGCCGCCGTCACGCTGGGATCGATCGCGGAACGGCGCGTGGCGTTCATCCCGCGGCACGGCAAGGACCACGAGTTCCCACCGCATCGGGTCCCGTACCGCGCGAACGTCTGGGCGATGAAGGAGCTCGGCGTCACGCGGCTGTTCGGACCATCGGCGGCTGGCTCGCTCCGCCGCGACATCCCTCCGCGCACCTTCGTCGTGTGCGACCAAGCGATCGACTTCACGAAGTCGCGCGAGAACACCTACTTCGACGGGCCGATCACCACGCACGTGTCGTTCGCCGATCCGTACTGCCCGGTGATGCGTCAGGGCTTGGTCGATGCCGCGGTCGAGCTCGGGATCGAGCACCGCGTCGGCGGGACGATGGTCGTGATCGAGGGACCTCGGTTCTCCACGCGCGCCGAATCCAGGATGTTCGCGACGGTCGGCGGCGACGTGATCGGCATGACGCAGTTCCCGGAGGCCGCGCTCGCGAAAGAGCTCGAGCTGTGCTTCGCGAACGTCGCCCTCGTCACCGACTACGACGTCGGCGTCGACGGGATCGCGCCCGTCTCCCACGCCGAGGTGTTGAAGGTCTTCGGCGAGAACATCGATAAGCTGCGCGATCTGCTGTTCGCGGCGATCCCTCGCGTGCCGGATGACCGGAGCGGCTGCGACTGCGCGCATGCCCTCGGCGGCTCGGGGCACGACTGATGGCTCGGCAACTGATCCGCATCGAGCTCGCTTTCGTGAGCGAGGAGGACGAGGAGCAGGTGGGCGAACGGATCCGCGAATCCGTCGCCATGATCGTGGGGCGCGAGGCGCTCGAGGAGTTCCGCGTCCGGACGCTTCCGCTCGACACCAAGAAGAAGGATCACCTCCGACCGGTCGATTGATGTGACCTCGGTCACGGCCGGCTGTGCCTGCGCCGCGTACGTTCCTCGGATGCGCATCGTCCCGGCGTTCTCGTTCCGACGCAAGCTGCCGCTGTCCTCCAAGATCTTCCTCAGCGTTGCGGCTGCGTGCGCGATCGCCTCGTTCCTCCTGGTTCGGGCGGATGCTTCGCGGGCATCGGACGGACGAGCGCTGACCGGGCCACAGGTGGGTGTCACGATCGCTACCCACGACATCGACGCCGGGGCCACGCTCACGGCCGGCGACCTCGCGCTGATGCAGATGCCCGTAGCGTTCGCGCCGCCGGGGTCGGTTCCCGCGGTGGATGCGGTCCTCGGCCTGGTCGCGCAGACCTCGATCGCCGAACGCGAGCCCCTGTCCATCTCGCGGCTCGGCCGGAGCATGCTCGCGGGGAGCGTCGGACCCGGACGCCTCGTGGTGACCGCGGGGTTCGCGTCGGTCCCCCAGGGACTCACGACCGCGGACCGGGTCGACGTCTTCGCCACGTTCGGCGGCGCTCGGCCGTTCACGATGCTCGTCGGCGAGGACCTTCGTGTGTTGCGCATCGACCCCACGAAGGACCCGCTGGGCGATGCGGGGACCATGGTCACCCTCGACGTCGACGCTGCGGCCGCGCGTCAGTTGCTCCAGGCGGACGCGACCGGCACGCTCGCGCTCGTCGCTCGCGGCCCGGACGCCAGCGCTACACCATCTCCATCACCCTCGCCCGGAACCGAACCCGCCTCGGGATAGACTCGCCGCGCCTCCCGACCGGAAGGACGCGCGTGACCATCCTGCAGGCGATCATCTTGGGGATCACCCAGGGCATCACGGAGTTCGCTCCGGTCTCCAGCAGCGGACACCTGATCCTGGTCCCGTGGCTGTTCGGGTGGTCCATCGTCCAGGATCCGGCGCTCAACAAGACCTTCGACGTCGCGCTCCACGTCGGGACGCTGCGTGGGGGCCGTGATCTATTTCCGCACCGATCTCTGGCGCTACTTCAAGGCATGGATCGCGTCGATCCGAGCTCGCTCGATCCGCTCGGCCGACGAACGACTCGCATGGGCGCTCGTGGTCGGCACGATCCCCGGGGCGATCGCGGGAGCGCTGTTCGAGAGCGCGATCGAGGACACGCTCGGTCAGCCGTGGCTGATCGCCGTGATGCTCGCGGTCTTCGGGGTGGTCCTCTACGTCGTCGACCGCATCTGCCGGAGCGATCGCGATCTGGACTCCGTTCGGCCCCAGACGGGCCTGTTCTTGGGGCTCGCCCAGGCGCTGGCGTTGCAACCCGGGGTGTCTCGCTCCGGCGTGACGATCACCGCCGCGCGCGCCATCGGCATCGAACGGGAGGCCGCGGCCCGCTTCTCGTTCCTGCTGGCGATCCCGATCATCGCGGGCGCCGGCCTCTACAAGGGCGTCGGGGTGCTGCAGGACGGGTTCCAGGGCTACGGCGCCCAGTTCTTCTGGGGGTTCGTCGCATCCGCGATCAGCGGCTTCGTGGTGATCTGGTTCCTGCTGCGGTACCTCCGGCGCCACGACTTCCTCATCTTCATGATCTACCGGCTCGCGGTGGCGGCGCTCGTCTTCCTGCTGATCGCGACCGGCGTTCGTTCGGCGACGATCTGAGATCGAGCCGGCTCAGACGCCGGCGAGCGTCATCTCACCGATCAGGATCGACGGCGTTCCGACGCTCGAGAAGAAGCGGAGGTCGCTCCCCACCCCCGCGATGCCCGCGAGCATCTCGGGCAGGGTGGACGCGATCGTCATCTCGCGGAGCGGCTCTCCCGTGGCCCCGCCCTCGACCCGCAGCCCCGTCGCCCCGACGCTGAACTCGCCGCTGATCGGGTTCGCGCCGGAGTGCACGCCCGAGACGTCCATGATCAGCACGCCGCCCTCGGCCTTCGCCAGGAGCTGATCGTACGAGAGCTCCCCGGGATCCACGAAGAAGTTCGACGTGCCGACACCCGGCGTCGACCGGTAGCCACCGCGCTTGGCGTTGCCCGTCGATCGCTGGCCACCGCCGGCCCGGCGCGCCGTGTACGTGTCATGGAGGAACCCGTTCAGCGTTCCGCCCGTGAACAGCTCGGTCCGGCCGCTCGGAACCCCTTCGCCGTCGAACGGACACGCTCCGGGGCCGTCGAGCCGACGTCCGTCGTCGACGAGCGTGAACGCGTCGGAACCGACGGCTCGACCGACCATGTCGGCGAAGAGCGACCTGCCCTTCAAGACGGCCTCCGCGTTGAGCGCGCCGGCGAGCACGCCGAGGAAGCTCGATGCGGCGAACGGGTCCAGCACGACCGGCAGCTTGGCGGTCGGCGGCTTGACGGCGCCGAGCATCTTCACCGCGCGCTCGACCGCCTCGTCGGCGACCGGCTCCCACGTGAGCGCGTCGAGCCCGCGCGTGATCGCGTAGGAGAACCCGGTCTGGGTCTCGTCGCCGTCCACCGCGAGCGTGACCACGACGGCCCAGGCGTCCGTCCTCGCGTACTCGACGTCGACCCCGGTCGTCGAGGCGATCGCTACGCGCGAGACCGCGTCCCCGACCTGGGCAAGGTCGACCTTCGACACGCGCGGATCGCGGGAGACGGCGTACGCCTCGAGCTCCAACGCCATCCGCACCTTGTCGTCGGCAGCGACGGTCACGCTCTGCCTCGCGGAAGATCTCGGGCATCGCCTCGAACGACTCCGCCGCGGGCAGGCCGTTGTGCTCGTCCGGCTCGGAGAGCGCGGCGTTCTCTCGCGCCCGCCAGACCGTCTCGCGCGCCTCGTCCTCCGAGGGATCGGCCGCCCACGCGTAGCCGAGCCGCCCGTCACGGATCACGCGGACGCCGAGGCCGCGTGACTCCGCGAAGGTCATGCCCTCGATCTCGTTCCGGAGCGCGCTCACCTCGGTCTGGCGCCCCTCCTCGGCGTAGGCCTCGACCTGCTCGTCTCCATCCGCCGCCTCGATGGCGGCGTGCACCAACGCTCCGAGCTCAGGCACCGGTGCCCCCGACCGTGATCTTGGCGATGCGGAGCGTCGGCGAGCCGCTCCCCACCGGTGCGCTCTGGCCGTCCTTGCCGCAGACGCCTTCCCAGGTCTCGAAGTCGCTCCCGACCACGTCGACGGAGCTCATGACCTCGATCGCCCGGCCGATCAGGTTGGCGCCGCGGACCGGCGTCGTGACGTGGCCGTCCTCGATCAGGTACCCCTCCGAGACCCCGAACACGAAGTCGCCGGTCGCGGGATTGACCTGCCCGCCGCCGAGCCCACGGACGTAGATCCCGTGCGCCGTCGAACGGAGGATCTGGTCCGGGTCCTCCTTGCCGGGAAGGATGTTCGTGTTCGTCATCCGCACGATCGGCGGCGAGGCGTAGGACTCGCGCCGGCCGTTCCCGGTGGGTTGGACACCCATCTTGGCGGCCCGGAGCCGGTCCTGCAGGAAGCCCTGGAGGACGCCGGCGCGGAACAGCTCGGTCCGTTGGGCGGGCTCGCCTTCGTCGTCGAAATCGTACGAACCCCAGCCGTTCGCGATCGTGGCGTCGTCGACACCGTCGATCAACTCGCTCGCGCACCGCTCGCCGACGAGCGCGCGGTACACGGACGCCTCCTTGTCGACGGCATCGGCCTCGAGCGGGTGCCCGACCGCCTCGTGGAACAGGACCCCGCCGCACCCGTTCGCGACGACCACCGCCATCTCGCCGGCCGGCGCGGGGATCGAGTCCAGCATCGTCACGGCGCGCGTCGCCGCCCGCTCGGCGGTGACGCGCGGCGGATGGGCGTCGAGGAACTCGACGCCCGCGCAGGCGGCCGGCCCGTCCCACCCGGTCTGGATCACGTCACCGCGCTTCGCGACGACCTGGGCGACCAGCCGGATCCGCGGCCGCTCCTCGTCGATCCACCGGCCGTCCGAGGCCGCGATCAGCCGTCGCTGGAGCGAATCGAAGTAGATCCCGGTGACCTGGGTCACCTCGGGGCTGTGCCCGCGCGCGACCTCGTCGACCTCGCGGAGCCAACCGACCTTGTCCGAAGCGGCCACGGTATCGGCGGCGCGGCCCGCACGGTTGGTCCCCGGCCCGAACCGGTCGGTCAGGTCGACGACCGTGCCCGGGGCGTCGCCGCGGAGCGCCGCACTCGCGGCCGCGGCCGCTTCCAGCAGGGCGTCGCGGTCCAGCTTGTTCGAGTACGCGTACCCGTAGCTCGTTCCCTGCGCCACCCGGACACCCGCTCCGCGATCGAGGCCGGTCGTCAGCTCCTCGACCCGCCCGTCGTCCAGACGGATCGAGGTGGACGAGCGCTCCTCGACGAAGACCTCCGCGAAGTCGCCGCCCTTGCGGCGCGCGGCGGCGAGGACCTCGGTGACGAGCTCGCGATCGAGCATGGCGGCGATGCTACTAAGCCGCGGTGATACGGTCGCCCGGCGACGTGACGACGACCGAAACGGCGACGACCGGATCGACCGAGATCCGGACCGGGTCCGCCCGCGCGACGATCGACCTGCTGCTCGTCGTCGTGCTCGGAGCCGTGTTCCTTCGCGTCGCGGTCTGGCCGACGCTCGTCCACCAGTACGCGTTCGCGGTCGGGCCCGACATGCCCGTGTACCTCTGGTGGTCTCGGGTCGGCGCGGCCGAGGGGCTGTCCCTGGTCGGCGAGCGGCCGGGCACGCCGGCGCTCATCCCGACCGATCGCGAGCGCGCTCGGGATCGGGTTGGTGCCCGCCGTCGCCGGGGTGCAGTACGCGTTGATGCCGGCGAGCGCGCTGGCCGCGGCCGCGCTGGCGCGCGGCCGCGGCGAGACACCCCGGCTCGCGTGGCTCGCCGGGGCGGTCCTGGCAGGCGCATGGACCACCTTCCTGGGCGGCGGCTACCTCGCGAACCTCGCGCTCGTCGCGGCGTTCCTCGCCGCGGCGGCGGCCCTCGCCCGCCGCACGCGGCGCGGAACCGTCGCCGCGGGATTGCTCCTGGGCGGTGGGGGCCTCGCGCACCCGGAGTTCTTCCTGGTTGCGGTCGCCGTGCTCGTCGCGACCGCCGCGTGGTCGTGGTGGGACGGTCGCGTCAGCGCCGAGCGGGCATCCATCGGCCGCCCGAGCCGACGCGGGACGCGTCCTCGCGGCCCTCGGCGGTGGCGCCGCCATCGTTCTCGGGGGGATCCTCGCGTGTCTGGTCGGCCCCGCTCGGCTCCCGGGGGACACCTCGCTCGACGCGATGCTCCGACGGACGGGGCAATGGACGGAGCTCCGTCGCCTGTACCTTGATCGCCTCGTCCGGAACTGGCGGCGATACGCCCCGATCATGACCACCTCGCTCGCCGTTGCGGGGAGCTTCCGTGCCCGCGGATTCGCTCGGCGGTTCCTCGTCGCGTGGGCCGTCGTCAGCGCGCTCGCGTTGCCGGTCGGCATGCTGACCGGCCTCTTCCCGCCCGACCGGATCCTCACCTTCGCGTTCTGCCTCCCGATCCTCGCGGGCTTCGGGCTCGTGTGGATCGGCGAGCGGCTCCGCCGGCCGGGCGCTCGCGTGGCCGATCGCGATCGTGCTCGTCACGCTGATCGTCTACCCGGCGATGCGGGACTGGCGCGCGCAGCCGACCTACGTCTCACCGGCCGAGCTCAACGAGCTGACGACCGCGGGTCGGATCGCGGCGACGACCCCACCCGGCACCCCGCTCGTGTTCGTCGCCGATGACCCCGCAGGGATCGACTACGCGCTGTTCCACCTCTCCCACGGACTCAACACGGTCCGCGCAGCCATCCCCCCGGATCGCGCGGGAGACGTGTCGATCTTCCTCGGACGCGCGGAGGACCTGCTGGCGGGACGGCCGACGGTGCGTGGCGATCCCGTGTTCGACCGGGCGTCTGCCGACTCCCTCGCCCAGATCCCGCCGGGTCCGCGCGCGATCTTCGTCGCACCCGAGCTCGACCGCGATCCGATCCGCGATGACGACGCCCGGTCTCACGACGTGGGACGGGACGGTCGCGACGAACGTCCCCGTGACCGGATCGCTCCCTGCCGATCCCGGCGAGCTCTCCCCGTCCGACCCGTCGACGATCGTGCGCTCGACGATCCGAACGTTCCTCTTGCTGATCGTGATCGGCGCGGGGTGGGCGTGGTGGGCGTTCGGCGGATCCTCGCGTGACGCTGCCGCAGCGCTCGCCGTCTCGCCCGCGCTCGGATCGGCGACCTTGACGCTCGTCGCGCTCGGGCTCGAGCTCCTACGCGCCGACCCCCGTCGAGGATGGGTCGCCAGCGTGGCCTGCGCCATCGCCGGCGGGACCGGGTATGCGCTCCTTGCCCTCCGTCTGGCCGGCGAGCATCGTCGGCGCGGTCGACGGAACCCCGTCGTCGAACGGGCGACCGTGCTCGATCCGTGACCGGAGGTCTTGGATCACGAGCACGAGCATCACGAGGAGCACGGGAACGACGACGAGATATCCCACCAGCAGGTTCAGGTCGAACGCGCCCGGGTAGCGGAGCGGCTCTTCCGACCAGAGCGTGACGCCGAGCATCGCGCTCGCAGCGAGCATCGTGATCCGCGGCACCCTGGGGAGCACCCACACCAAGGGCAACCCCCACACGATGTACCAGGGGAGGAGGACGGGACCGAGGAGCAGGAGGAGCACCAATGCCCACCCCCACACCGCCCCCAGCTCCTTCCCCGACATGCTCCCGATCGACGTGCGGCGCCAGACGGCTCGGGCCAGCGACCAGACGCCCCACGCCAACAGGCACAGCGCTCCGAGGCTCACCACCCACCCCAACGTATGGAAGGTCACGCCGTCGACCACGCGGGCGATCGCCCTGGTGGGCGCGAACCAGCCGCTCCGACTCGCCAACCCCACCATCCCGAGGGTCGGGTCGTGCAATTGGAAGTACGGCAAGGCGAGGAGCAGACCGATCCCGGCGGAGAGGCCGACCCGGGATACGAACGCGGCGCGCCGCTCTTCGGGTGCTCGGCGCGCCACGCACCAGACCAGCAGCAGGATGAGCGGCAAGACCGCGGTCACCTTGATGAGCGCCGTGAACGTGAGGACGGCAACCGCCGCCGCTTCTCGCTTCGAGAGGAGCAACGCGTATGCGCTCACGATCCCGAGTGCCACGAGGAGGTCGTTGTGCCCACTCGCCACCGAGTGGAACAGGACCACGGGGTTGGCGCCGAACGCCGCCAGCGCGAAAGCGGTCCGCTGCGGCCAGACCCGGTGGACGACCCAGACGATCACGCCGCACGTCAGGAGGCTCGCCCCGATCGAGATGAACCGGTACGCCTGTACGTCGTCGATCGGCCTCGGGAGGATCTTCGACAGGACGGCCGAGAGGGACGTCCACGCGGGCCCGTAATACGCCGGGGTGTTGACCCACTGCGAGCCGACGAAGTTCCACAGCATGTCACCGGAGTGATCGAGCGGCGTCTGAACGTACGGATTTCCGCCATAGACCCCGGCGATCCGACCGTAGAACGCGTACGAGTAGACGTCGCGCGAGAAGAGCAACGGCACGAGCAGCAACAACGCGTGCGCGCCGACCACGACGACCGCGACCGCCCCGACCGACACCCTTCCGCGGAAGGCTTCGCGCAGCAACAGGAGGAACGCCGCGGTTGCCAGCAGCGCGGCCAGGACGCCGATCGCGAGCAACGGGTCGCCCTGGAGACGATCGAGGTGGAGCGCCACGGCGACGTCGCGGAGGATCCCGTGGGGCTGTCCGCCCGTCGGGAGCGGCGGCTGGTACGGCGAGCCTGGGGTCGCGGCGACGACCGCCATGAACAGGATGCCGAGGCCGGCGAGCAGGAGCGCCCGCGAGCCTATCCCTGAGCTTCCGTGCTCTCCCTCGGCGACATCCACGATGCCCGAAGGTAGCATCGCGGACCCGCATCGCGTGGGTCGCAGAACGGCTGCGACGCGATCGCGATGATCAGGCGACGGCGGAGACCCGTTCGCGTTGTTTCGGTCGCTCGAACCGGCCGAACACGGCGACGAGCCCGACGAGATAGAGGGCGGAGAGCCCGATCCAGAGGGGCCGTTCCAACCACCAGCCCGCCGTGCTGTCGTGCTGATGGCCGAGCCCGAGCGGCCAAAGCGTCAACACCGCGAAGAGGTACGCGGTCATGTGCCAGAGGAACAACGTCATGATCACGCTGTTGAGGACGATCGTGACCTTCCAGGGACCCGTCCCCTGGAGCCATCGCGCGAGCCACGGTCGGAGCAGCATGACGGCGCCGATCGACCAGATCGCACCGAGCAGGAAGCAGACGGTCGGCGGATACGCGTTCGAGACCAGCTCGACGTCGGTGCCGAGCAGGCTCTTCGGGTAGGCGCCGATCCCGGGGAACCACTCGAACCGGACGTCTCCGAACAGCCTCCAGAACGGCGGGTTCGTCAGGGCCACGAGCCCGCCGAGCCCGACCGCAACCATCGCCCAGAAGAAGCGCTTCGGGAGCCGGGCGAACGTCCCGTCGGCGTAGAAGAACCCCAGCTGGTGCGGCAACAGCAGGACGAACGCAACGTTCGCCCACCGAACGGGCGAGATCCCGACCACGAACCCGATCACGTCGGCGACGCACGCGCCGACCACCATGACGGCCGGCACCCACCAGCGGAACCGGCGATGCAGATCGACCATCCACGGCGCGATGCAGACGACCACGAGGTAGACGGCCAGGAACCAGAGCGGCCCGAACGGCAGGGTGGCCCCGGGCGGGAGGAACGAGCGAAGGAGCGTCGTTCCGTCCCAGATCCTCGGACCCGTTGGCGCTCCGACGTCGAGCAGGTGCATCCCGATGATCACCGCGCTCCAGACCGCGAAGAACACGAGCGAGGGCCGAAGCAGCCGCATCACCCTGGTCTTCACGAAGCGCCCGTCGGGATCGCCGCGTCGTCGCGACGCGTCGAGCGAGACGAGGTTCGAGAACCCACCGACGAAGAAGAAGATCGGCATCACCTGGAAGAACCACGTCGCCAACCAGAGCCCGGTGGTCACGCCGACCGCGCTCGTCGTTCGCAGCACCCCGTCCTGCCACCAGACGATCCCGATCATCCAGTGGCCGAAGACCACGGCGACGATGCTCGCTGCCCGGAGGAAGTCGACGACGCGGTCCCGCGTCGCCGGCGTGCCGGCGACGATGTCGTCGAGCCGGACCGCCTCACCCACCTGTCTCACCCACCAGGGCTCCACCTACTCCGATGGGATGCCGGCGGTCAACATGCGAGCCATCCTCCCCATGGGAGGATGGCTCGCATGAAGCGCGGGTTGAAGCTCGGGTTCGGGATCCCTCTGGTCCTGCTCGGTCTGTTCATGACGATCGGTGGCATCGCCGTCGTGGTGCTCGTCGGGACGGACGGCTCGTTCACGTTGCCGCAAACGCAGGGGGACAGCAGCGGGCATGCGCTCGTGTTCGAGACCCTCGACCTGAGCGAAGCGCTCCCTTCCAGCGGCAGTTTCGCCGCGACGGTGGGGGTCACGGTCACGGGGAACGGCGCGGACGGCGACGTCTTCGTCGGGATCGGCCGGGCCGCCGACGTGGCGCGGTACCTCGATCATGTCCAGGTCGACCGGATCGTTCAGGTGAATTGGCCGGGGGGGATGAAAACGCAAACCGAGCCCGGAACGAGGCGGCCGACACCGCCGGACGACACGATCGTTCTGGGTCGCCAAGGCGCACGGGTCCCCGGCGACGCTTGACGTGGCCCGTCGCCCCCGGCGATTGGACGCTGGTGATCATGAACGCGAGCGGAACCGCCCCGGTGTCGGTCCTCGCATCGGGGTCCATCACGCTGCCGGCGCTCGGACCGATCGGCATCGGCCTGCTCATCGCGGGTCTCGTCATCCTGGCCGTCGGCGTGATCCTGACCATCAGCGGCGCGAAGATGCCGTCCGCTCGCGCGAGCGTTCCTCCCCCGCGGCCGGACGGATCCGTCGCGGGATTCAACTGACGCGCTCGGCAGCCTCGTCCAGCTCCGCGCGACCGTCCCGCCGAGCCGCCGCGACCAGCACGAGGCCCGTCGCGACGATCACGATCGCTCCACCCACGATCGCGAGGGGCGGCAGCGTCTCACCGAGGAGGACCCAGGCGAGCGTCACCGTGATCACGGGCGTGCACTGCGTGATGAGCGCCGACAGCCACGATTCCACGTGCCGGTGCGACCAGATCACCAACGTGTGCCCGACGAACCCCGGGACGAGCGCGACGCCGGCGATCGCGAACCAGTCCCGCGCGCTCGGCCACGACGGGACACCCGCCAGCAGGAACGCGGTCGGTGTCATCACCAGGGCCGCCGCGAGCATCACGCAGGCGAAGTAGACGATCGGGTCGGCGCGTTCCCGCACGTGTCGCGAGAAGAACCAGTACGCGCTCCACGTCGCGATCCCACACGCTGCCAGCAGATCGCCGAAGGGACTCCACGACGGCAAGCCGGACGACGCGATCGCGACCAGCGCGACCCCGACGAACGATATCCCGACCAACACCCAGTCCCGTCCCTCGATGTGCTCGTGCAGACGACGGGCCGAGATGATGGCGATCGCGACCGGGGCGAGCGCGCCGATCACGGCGACGTCGGCGATCGTCGTGTGTTTGATCGCGGTGAAGCCGAGCCCGATATCCGCGGCGAAGAACACGCCGCCCAGCGCACACGCGCGGAAGGCCTCGCGTGACAAGCGCCGTCCCGTGCCGACGAGGACGACGCAGGAGATCAGGGCGCCGGTCCACAACCGGAACATCGCGAAGTGCAGCCCGTCGAGGCTGCTCCACTTCACGAGGATGTAGCCCCATGCCCAGGCGAAGGTGGCAGCCCAGACGGCGACGATGCCGAGTCGCCGCGACGATCGAGTGGTACTGGTCGCGCGGTCGAGCATGGCCCATCTTCCCAGTCGCTCCGCTGCTAGTCTCGGCCGATGCGTGAGAACCGTGGGCTCGCTGCAGCGATCGCCGTCACGTCGCTGGCGTTCCTCGTCACGCTCCCGTTCACCATCCCGAGCACCATCTGGCTCGTGATCTTCGTGTACGCGATCGTGAAGGCCGCCGGGTCGGCGCCCGAGCAGGCCGATCCCGCGGCGCTCCTCATCGCGATCGTTGCGATCGTGACGTTCTTCACGCTCGCGATCAGCGTGACGGTCTCGCTCCTGGGACGAGCGATGACGCCCAAGCGACGCAAGCGGCGGCCGTGAGGATCAGCGAGCCCGCGCCCACCATCGCCCGTCCCGCCGCTCGACCACGATGTCCAGCCCGTAGCAGCGCGACAACGCGCTTTCGGTAAGGACCGCCTCGACCGGTCCTCGATCGAGCACACGACCCGCGGTGAGCAGCGCGGCGTGGGTAACGGTGGAGGGGACCTCTTCCAGGTGATGCGTCGCGAGCACGGTCGTCGGCGAGTCCGGCCCGGTGGCAGCCGACATCATCGCGGCGAGGAGCCGTTCGCGCGCTGGGAGGTCGAGCCCGGCGGCCGGCTCGTCGAACAGCAACAGTGGGTGTCTGCCGAAGAGCGCTCGCGCGATGAGCACCCGCTGCCGCTCTCCCGACGAGCAGGACCCGATCGGCCGGTCGGCGAGCCCGAGGCATCCCACATCCTCGAGCGACGCCCGGGCGCGCCGCCGGTCGGAGGCAGAGAGGTCTTGCCACCACGTCTCCAGCACCGACGCCTTCCCGGTCAGCACGACGTCTTCGACGGCGAGGGCCGGACGGATCCGGTCGGCGACCGCGTGCGAGACGTGGCCGATCCTCCGGCGGAGGTGCCGAACGTCCACGCGGCCGAGCTCCTCCCCGAGGACCCGGACAACCCCCGCCGACGGTTGACGCCACCCTGCAGCGAGCGAGAGCAACGTGGTCTTGCCGCTCCCGTTCGGTCCGAGGACCACCCAATGCTCACCGGAGCGGATCGTCAGGTCGACAGGTCCGAGGATCAGCTCGCCGCGCACACGGACCGCAGCATCGTCGAAGGAGACGACCGCGTCTCCGGTCACCGAACGGCCACGCCGTACGGTGATCCGAGCAGCTCGCGCACCTCGCCGTCGTCGTCGAAGAACAGGAACCGGTCCATCAGCCGCATGAACCAACGGTCGTGCGTGACGGCGACGACGGTCCCCTCGTAGCGGCCGATCGCCTCCTCCAGCGCATCCGCCGACGCGACATCCAGATTGTCGGTCGGCTCGTCCAAGAGCAGGAGCGTGGGCGAATCGATCTCCATCAACATGATCTGGAACCGCGCTTGCTGGCCGCCGGACAACACCTCGTAGGGGTTCGCCGCCACGTGGTCGAGCTCGTAGCGACGGAGGGCGGACATCGCTCCTGTTCGATCGAGTCCCTTCTTCAGCACCACGTCGAGGATGGGCTGGTCGCCCACGTCCGCACGATCGTGCAGCTGTGTGAAATGTCCCGGCGTCACCCGGGCGCCGAGCATCCACTCGCCATCGTGAGGGACGGATTCACCGGCGAGCAGGCGGATGAGGTGCGTCTTGCCCGTCCCGTTCGGCCCGATCACGCCCAGTCGCTCCCCGTACCGCACCTCGGCGTCGAAGGGTTCCACGATCCCTCGGATCGAAAGGCCTCGTGCGCGGAAGACCACCTTCCCGGTCCGGCCGCCGCCGAGGCGCATCTTCACGTCCTGGGTGGCGGCCTTCTCCGGCGGCTTCTCGCGCGTCTCGAACCGCTCGAGCCGGTGTTCTGCCGATCGGGCCTTCGACGCCCAACCGTCGTTGTACGCCGCCTTGCGTTTCATCTCCTTCACCATCGCGTCGAGCCGGCGGCGTTCGTCCTCGTACCGGCGATGGCGCTCGTCCAGACGCTCGACCCGGGCGTCCCGGGCCTCGGCGTAGGTCGAGAACCCTCCGACATGGGTCCACGCGGCGCGGCCCTCGAGCGTCACGATCCGGGTCGCCGCGCGGTCCAGGACGGTTCGGTCGTGCGAGACGAACAGGATCGTGCGCTGGATCCTTCGCGATCGTCGCTTCGAGCCAGCCCTTGCCCTGGATGTCCAGGGTGTTGTCCGGTTCGTCCAGCAGGAGGACGTCGAACGGCGAGGCGAAGACGATCTCCAACGCGAGCCGCTTGCGCTCTCCGCCGGAAAGCGTATCGACCGTCCGGTCGGCGCTCTCGGGGAAGCCGCCGCCGAACGCCGCCTGCGCACAACGGTCCCAGAGCACCTCCGCCCGGTATCCGCCGGCCTGCTCCCACGCGGCGAGCGCCGACGCGTATGCCAGCTGAGCCTTCTCATCGGGATCCACGGCCAGCCGCTCCTCTGCCGCACGCACCCGGGCCGCGGTCGCTCGAACGGCCGGCTCGCTGTAGGCGAGCAGGAAGTCGCGCACGCTGGTCGGACGTTCGCTCGACCCGATGAACTGCTGCATCAGGCCGACCCGCCCCTCGACACGAACGGCTCCCGCCGCCGGTCGACCCTCGCCCGCCATCAACCGGAGCAACGTCGTCTTGCCGATCCCGTTGGCGCCGATCAGTCCGGCGTGCTCCCCGTCGGGCACGCGGAAGGACACCCCTTCGAAGAGGGTCCAGCCGCCCGGAAGGGCAACCGTGACGTCCGTCAGCTCGATCACGCCCATGCCAACGCCGCAGCATACGGGCGCAACGGCCCGCCGGTTGCGGGAATCAACGGCGGTGGGTACCTTCCTTGCTACAGGGGGAGGGGCGGGGCGTGGAGATACGGTTACGAAGGGCCCCTGGGATCGGCATCGAGACCCTCGACCTCCCGCGCTCCGGTAGATTCCAACGCAGCGTGCAGGTCTCGACGCATCGATCGTTCCCGCTGACGCCGAAGGCGAAGCGTGCCGTCGCGGCTTCCGTCGGCGGCATGCTGTTCGTGGCCTTGGTGTGCGCCACGCCGAACTCTCCTTTCTACCCTTTGCTGCCCATCGGGATGCAGGCTGCCGATCCCCTCCGCTGGATATCGGGAGTGATCGGACTCGGGCACCTCGGCACGACCCCGTTGATGATCGTCGGGCTGCTCGCCGTCATCAGCGCGGCCGCGGGGTTCGTCCTGCTGGTTCGCGAAGCGTGGGCGGGGCGCATCCCGGTGCGCACCGTCGTGCTGCTGGCCATCGGCTTCCACGCGATCGTGTTGATGCTTCCGTTGCTGTTCTCGCGTGACGTCTACAGCTACGCCTATTACGGACGGATCGTGAGCACGTACGGCGGGAACCCGTACGTGCTCACCCCCAGCGATTTCCCGCTGAACGGGCTGTGGCACCTGACGTGGCCCGGATGGCGAGAGACGCCGTCCGTCTACGGTCCCCTGTTCACGTGGATGTCCGCGTTGATGACGAGGATCGTCAAGGATCCGAGCGAGGTCGTCGCCAGCTTCCAGCTCCTCGCCGCGCTCGCGAGCCTCGGCACGGTCGCCGTCGTCGGCCGGCTCGTTCAGAAGGTCCGGCCGGAGCGGACCGCGTTCGCGATCGCGATGATCGGGTGCAATCCGATCGTCGTGTATCACGTCGTCGGCGGCGGCCATAACGACATCCTCGTCGCGTTCTTCGTTGCCTGTGCGGTATCGCTGCTCTTCGCGCGACGCGAGTTGCTCGCCGCGATCGCGCTCGCGCTCGGCATGTCGGTGAAGGCGAGCGCCGTCGTCCCGCTCGCCTTGCTCGTCGTCGCCATCGTCGCGAACGCTCCGCCCGAGCGCCGCCGTCGCGTGCTCGCGATGTACGGCGCCGTCATCGCGGGCGTCTGGCTCGCGCTGGCGCTCCCCTTCCTCCAATGGACGAACCCGACGCTCGGGTTGATGGAGGTATCGGGCCATGACTCCTGGATGGCGCCGGGGCAGCTGATCGTTCGGGCTGCCTCCGGGCTGGGGGGGCTCGTCGGCGGCGACCCGTTCCGGGAGCCGGCGGCAACGGCCGCGCGCATCGGTCTGTTCATCGTGTCCCTGGTGGCGGTGATCGCGATCGGCCATCGGATCTGGACCTCCGTGCAAGCCCGGACCCCCGAAGCGATGGCCGCCGCGTGGGGATGGGCGTTCCTCGCGATCACCCTGCCATCGCCGGTGCTCTTCACGTGGTACCTGGTGTGGGCGCTCCCCCTCGCGTGGGTGATGCCCAAGATCGCGCGACGCGGCATGGTCATCCTCTCGGCGTTCTTCGTGATCACCCAGCTCGTCACGGAGTCGTCGCGATTGCCGACGTACCTCCAGACCGTCAGGCTCCCGTTCGGTCACCCGATCGCCATCGCGGTCTGTGTCTGGGTCGGGGTGGACTTCATCCGTCGGATCCGTCGGGGGACACCCCTCGATGAGGAGACGGACGAGCCGACGTTCGGTGACGCGTTCGAAGCCGGCACCGACCGCTCGGCGGTTCCCGAGCCATCGCTCGTGATCGACATCGCAGAGCCCGCGCCGGACCAGGATCCGGCGCCGGTGAAGGACCCCGAGCTGTTCCCGGACGCCGTTCCGGTCGAAGACCTCGAGCCGCTCCCGGTCGCCGTTCCGGCGGACGTCGCCTAGCGTCCGCGTCTCACCCCGACGCGGACGCGCGACCCACGGCCGACAGCGCTAGCTGGCCGCATGCGGCGTCGATGTCCCGTCCGCGCGTATCGCGGACGGTGACGTTGACGCCGGCCCGGTCGAGCGCGCTCACGAACGCTCGGATCCGAGCAGGAGGCGACCCGACGACCGGGTAGCCGGGCGTCGGGTTGAGCGGGATCAGGTTCACGTGTGCGTGGAGGCGTCTGGCGATCGGCGCCAAGAGCTCGGCTTGTTCCACCGTGTCGTTGACGTGATCGATCAGTGCCCATTCGATCGAGGGGCGCCGGCGCGTCGCCGAGCGCCACGCGGCGATCGCCTCCTCGAGTGCCGCGAGGGGGTAGCGCCGGTTGGGCGGCACCAGCTGGTCACGCAGCTCATCGCTCGCGGCGTGGAAGCTCACCGCGAGCCCGACCTGCGGATGAGCGGCCGCCAGCCGGTGGATCCCGGGCGCGATCCCCACGGTGGACACCGTGACATGACGCGCGCCCATCGCGAAGCCGTCCCGGTCGGTCAGCTTCGCGAGCGACCCGAAGACGTGCCGTTCGTTCGCGAGGGGCTCTCCCATCCCCATGAAGACGACGTTCCCGAGGCGCTGCGGGGTCGTGCCCGGTAACCTCCGCGCTTCGCGACGAGCCCACACCACCTGGGCCGCGATCTCACCTGCGGTCAGGTTGTTCTTCAGTCCCATCTGACCGGTGGCGCAGAACGTGCAGCCCATCGCGCACCCGGCCTGCGACGACACGCAGACCGTGACCCGATCGCGATATCCCATCAGGACGGCTTCGATCACGTGCGTCCCGCCGAGTTTGAGCAACGCCTTCCGCGTCCCTCCGCGGTCGGCCGTCCGCTCGTCGAGGACCTCGACGCCGAGGGGCAGCTCTGCCGCCAGCCGCTCGCGGAGCGCCGGCGCCACGTCGGACATCGCGTCGTACGTCGCCGCGCGCTTCCACAGCTGGGACCACACCTGCTTGGCGCGGAACGCGGGCTCGCCCCAGGTCCCGAGTCGCTCCGCGAGCTGGGCGAACGAGAGGTCGTAGACGGTTGACATCGCGAACGAGCGTACGCTGAGCCCGCGATGGCGACGGGTCGGATACGTCTGAACCACCCGGTGGACCTCCGCCGCACCCTGTTCCCCCTGATCCGAGGTACGGGCGACCCGACGACGAGGGTCGACGGCCCGACCGTCTGGCGAGCGATCCGAACGGAGGACGGCCCCGCGACGCTCCGCCTGACCCAGATCGACCGGCGGCGGATCGACGCGGATGCCTGGGGTCAGGGGGCGGAGCGAGCGATCGGCATCGCGGCTCCGGGGCTCGCGGGAGCGCTCGACGATCCCGACGCGTTCGCCCCGCACGATGCGTTGATGGCGGGCATCTGGCGGGACCACCGCTCGGTCGTGCTCACCAGGACGGATCCGTTCCCGGTGCTCGTCGCCGCGATCCTCGAGCAGAAGGTGCAAGGGCTCGAAGCGCGGAGGGCGTGGCGAGAGGTCGTGACGGCGACCGCCGATCCGGCCCCCGGAGAGCTCGGCCTCTATCTTCCACCCGACCCGGAACGGCTGGCATCGATCCCCTCATGGCTGCTGACGAAGATGGGGGTCGTCCACCGGCGCGCGGCGACGCTCCGAGAGGTCGCCCGACACCCGAAGAAGATCGCCGCGCTCCGCGACGCCACGCCGACGGAGGCCAGAGCATTCCTGGAGAAGCTTCCCGGCGTCGGCCCGTGGACGACCGGTGAGGTGTGCCGGATCGCGCTCGGGGACCCGGACGCGATCTCGGTCGGCGACTACCACCTGCCCCACATCGTGTCGTGGGCCTTCGCGGGCGAGCCACGCGGAACGGACGAACGGATGCTCGAGCTCCTCGAGCCGTATCGAGGTCAGCGAGGTCGCGTCGAGGTCCTGCTCGAGGCGTCGGGGATCGGCGCGCCGGCGTTCGGCCCGAAGATGGAACGGCGGAGCTTCGTCTGAGCGCAGGAGTCAGCTCGCGCGCTCGAGCACCTCGGCGACCTCGCGCGCGGCGAGGTACCCGGCCGCCCGATCCGGCGCGAGCGAGCCGGCGACCTCGTGGATGATCCGGACGGCCTCCTCCAGATCACGGTCCGCGGATCCAGCTTCGTCCGGGACGCCCCGAGCCGCGTCGGCCAGCGCCGCCCGAGCCTGCCAACGGTAGAGCGGCGATCCGAGCGCGTCGGCGAGCGATACGGCCTCATGCAGTCCGGAGGCGGCCTCCGGGAACAGGCCCTGCGCCGTGAGCGCTCGACCCCGCGTGATGAGCGACACCACCTCGTACTTCCTCCGACCGACCGGCCGGGCGAGATCGAGGGCACGCCCCGACCACGTCAGCGACTCGTCGAGGCGTCCGAGGTCGAGCTCCAGCTGCGCACGGACGACCGCCAGCCGTCCGGTGATCAGCCAGTGCTCCCACGCGGGGCTCGCGAGCGCGTCGTCCCAGGCCGATGGCCAGTCCCGCTCGACCGCACCGACGTCGTCCGCCAGCAGCTGGGCGCAGATGAGGTCGGCGCGCGCGTTCATCCACGGCATGTTGAAGTCGCTGGGTCCGAGCTGCTCGACCATCCGCTCGCTGCGTCGCCGAGCCTCGTCGAGCGCGTAGACATCCCGGAGCGGGCTCGTGGAGTCGTTCGTCACACGGATGTCCCACGCCCCCAGCTGGTGGGCGGTCGCGATCGCCTCCTCGCCGCGGGCGATCGCCTCCTCGTATCGGCCGAGCCCCGCCAGGTTGAGCCCGATCTGACCGAAGCTTCCGATCACGTACTCCGCGCTCTGGGGCCCGAGCCCCCGGATCTCCGATCCCTCGCGCGCGAGCTCGAGTCCCCGCTCGTAGCTCCCCATCCAGTAGTTGACGGCGATCTGCATGTGGTAGTGGGACGACAGCTCGTAGGGCCGGGCGCCCGGCGGCCACCCGGCGAGGGACCGATCGCCGATCTCGGCTGCGCGGGCCAGATCCCCGGCATCCCCGCGCATCGAGTGCGCCGCGCTCAGCACGGCGAGCGCGCGCCCCTCGACTTCGGGTGCTTCGGCCGACGCCAGCTCGACGGCTCGCCTCGCCCACACGAACGTCTCCTCCGTGTCCTCCCTGTGACTCATCGCACGCGCGCCCGCGATGAGCGCCTCGACCTCCTGGGCACCGCGGAGTTCGGGCAGCAGAGCCGTGAGCTCCGCCACTGCCCGATCGATCTCCCACAGATCCGCGAGTGCGACGCCGCGCTCCAGACGGATCGAGCGCCGCTGCTCGTCGGAGCCGGCGAGGTCGAGCGCCTGCGTGTACAGGTCCCACGTCTCCTCGCCCGCCATCGCGTCGCGAGCGCGCTCGGCCGCGAGGAGGTAGTACCGCACCGCGCGGTCGGACTCGCCCGCCTCACGGCAGTGGTACGCGAGGATCCATGCGACGTCGTTCGGGTCGGCGGCGCTCCGTTCGATCTCGGCCGCGACGGCGGCGTGCAACGCGCGACGCGTGGCCCGCGGGAGCATCTCGTACGCGGCGTCGCGCACGAGCACGTGCTTGAAGGCGTATTCGACGTCTCCGGCGACCCTGCTCTGCTCTTCCCGTCGCACGAGCCCGGTCGCCACGAGGGTTTCGAGCGCGACGTCGACGTCGCCGAGCTCAGCCGACGAGGCGACCACCCCGCGCCAGAACGTCTGGCCCATGACCGAGGCATGCAACAGCGTTGCGCGGGCTGCCTGAGGCAACGCATCGATCCGGGCGACGGTCGCCGCGCGGATCGTGGGCGGGAGCTCGTCCGGGTCCGAGTCGATCGCCGCGACGAGCTCCTCGAGGAACAAGGGGTTGCCCTCGGCGGTCTGGACCACCTTCGCGATGGCCGTCCGCCGCTCGGGCGCAACGAGTTCGGCCACCATATCCGTGGCTTCGTCCGTGGTCAGGGGGTCCAGCGGAAGGGTCGTCTGAGACTCGATGGTCGCCCCCCACGTGGCCCGGCGCTGGAGGAGCTCGGGGCGCGTGAGCGCGAGGAAGAGCACCGGCCGGTCGGCCACGTGAGAGACCAGGTAGTCGATCAGATCGAGCAACGGATCGTCGGCCCAGTACGCGTCCTCGAACGCGATCACGAGCGGATCGCGATCGGCCAGTTCCTGGATGAGTCGGCTCGTCGCGAACTGCAGGTGGACCGGGTCGTCGGTCGGCTCATCGAGACCGAGGCCCATCAGAAGCGAGAGGTGTCGCGTCGTGTCCGATGCCTCGCCATCGAAGGACAAGGAGGCCACGAGACCCGCGAGCTTGCTCCGCGCCTCGGAGGGAGGGTCGTCCTCGAAGATGCCCGCCGCGCGCGCGACGATCTCGGAGATGGCGCGGTACGGCGTCTGTTCCGCATACGGGAGGCTGCGACCCCACAGCACCCGCGCCCCGCTGCGCTCAAGCTCGGCGGTCGCTTCACGGCCGAAGCGCGTCTTTCCGATGCCGGGTGGACCGACCACGGTGATCAGATGCGGCTCGTTCCCCGTAACGACCCGCTTCCAGGAATCGCGGACGACCTGAAGCTCCCGTCCCCGACCGACGAACGGGGTCCCCGAGAACCGTCGGGACGCCGGCTCCATCACGGCCTCCCCCGCCAACCAGACGCGCAGGGGCTCGCGCTTGCCCTTCGCTCGGACCGGGTCGATCTCGTCGTAGGCGAAGACGCGCTCCGTGAGCCGATGGGTCCCCTCGTCGACGACGACACGTCCGGGAGGCGCGGCCGACTGCAGCCGGGCGGCGATGTTCACGACGTCGCCCGTCGCGAGCGGCTCCCCGGGCGCCGCGTCGAGCGTGACGACGGCTTCTCCCGTGGCTACGGCCGCGCGGACCTGGAGGTCGAGCTCGGGTCGGATCCGGTTCAGCTCCTCGATCCCCTCGAGGGCGTCGAGCGCGGCGCGAACGGCGCGCTCGGCGTCATCGTCGTGGGCAAGGGGCGCGCCGAACACCGCCATCACCGCGTCACCGATGAACTTCTCCACCACGCCGCCGAACCGATCGATGCGGTCGCGGAGCTCCTGGTGGTACCTCCGGTTCAGATCCCGGACGTCTTCGGGGTCGGCGCCATCCGCGCGCTCCGTCGAGCCGACCATGTCGATGAACAGCACCGAGACGAACTTCCGCTCATCGTGAGGACCGCGCCCGCTCAGCTGCGTACCGCACGCGGGGCAGAACCGCGCGTCCGCCGGCACCTCCGATCCGCAGCGGGGACAGCGCATGCCGCATCGTAGGCACGCGCCTCGGCCGCGCGCCACCCGCGCGCCTATCATCCGGCGATGGATCGATCAGAAGCCCACCTCTTCGCGCGCGAGAAGTGCCGGAAAGAGACGACCTACCGTCACCTGGTCTCGGTCGAAGGCGTGATGCGAGCCCTCGCTCGCCGGTTCGACGAGGACCAAGAGCTGTGGGGCCTCACCGGCTTGTTCCACGATCTGGACCAGGACCATACGGGCGACGACGGATCGAAGCACGCGATCCTCGCCGCCGGATGGCTCCGCGAGGCTGGCGTCGACGAGCGCGTGATCAACGGCGTCCTCGCCCATGCGTACGAGGAGTACCGGACCGACCTCATGTCGAAGGCCGTCGTCCACGCGGACGCCGTCGCCGGGTTGCTCGTCGCGGCGGCGCTCGTGCGTCCCGAGAAGGCGACCGGCATGAAGGTCTCGAGCGTGAAGAAGAAGCTCAAGGAGAAGGCGTTCGCCCCGGGCGTCAACCGTGACGAGGTGCTCGACGTCGAGGACACGATCGGCCTGCCGCTCGACGAGTTCCTCGCCGTCTCGATCGGAGGCCTGCAAGAGGTCGCGCCGCAGATCGACCTGTAGGCGGCGGGCCTATCATCGCGACGTGTCCGACCGGTACCGCACGATCATCGAGCCGTTCCGGATCCACTCCGTCGAGCCGCTCCGGTTCCTCAGCGACGAGGAGCGCCGGACGAGGATCCGCGATGCCGGCTACAACCTGTTCAACCTCCATGCCGACGACGTCCTGATCGACCTGCTGACCGACTCCGGCACGGGCGCGATGAGCCGCGATCAGTGGGCGGCGATCCAACACGGCGACGAGAGCTACGCGGGGTCGCCCTCGTGGTTCGTGTTCCTCGAAGCCGTGCAGGAGCTGTTCCCGTTCCCGCACGTGATCCCGACGCATCAGGGGCGCGCCGCCGAGAAGATCCTGTTCTCCGCGATCGCGGGGCCGGGCAAGGTCGTTCCGAACAACACGCATTTCGACACGACGCGCGCGAACGTCGAGTTCACGGGTGCCGAAGCCGTCGACCTCGTGATCGCCGAGGGTCGCGACCCGGCGGCGCTGCATCCCTTCAAAGGGAACATGGATCTCGAAGGGCTCGAGAAGCTCCTCGTCGAGCGGGCGGAGGACGTGCCGGTCGTGTTCGTCACGGTGACGAACAACTCGGGCGGAGGCCAGCCGGTCTCCCTGGAGAACCTGCGCGGCGTCCGTTCCCTCTGCGATCGGTTCGGGGTGCCGCTGTTCCTCGACGCCTGCCGCTTCGCCGAGAACGCGTGGTTCATCAAGACACGCGAGCCGGGACAGGATGGACGGACCGTGCCGGACATCGCTCGGGAGATGGCGTCGCTCGCGGACGGCATGACGATGTCGGCGAAGAAGGACCCGATGGCGAACATCGGCGGCTGGCTCGCCCTGCGCGACGACGCGTGGGCCGAACAGTGCCGCAACCTGTTGATCCTGACCGAGGGGTTCCCGACGTACGGCGGGCTCGCCGGCCGCGATCTGGAGGCGATCGCCCAAGGGCTGCGCGAGTGCGTCGACGAGCACTACCTCCGGTACCGGACCCGGTCCATCGAATATCTGGCCGACGCGTTGGTAGCCGCCGGCGTCCCGATCGTCCGGCCCGCCGGCGGCCACGCGGTCTACCTCGACGCTCGCGCGCTGCTCCGGCACGTGCCCCCGCTGCAGTACCCGGGGCAGTCACTCGCGGTGGCGTTGTACGAGGCCGGAGGGATCCGGGGGTGCGAGATCGGGACGGTGATGTTCGGGATGAAGCCGGACGGCACGGAGGAGCCGGCCGCGACGGACCTGGTCCGGCTCGCGATCCCGCGACGCACCTACACGCAGAGCCACGTCGACTACGTGATCGAGGTCGTGACGGACGTCGCCGCCCGCGCCGAGGATCTGCCGGGGTACCGGATCGTCGAGCAGGCGCCGCAGCTGCGGCATTTCACGGCGCGGTTCGAGCCGCTCGGCAGCGCGAGGTAGCCCGGTCGACGGCCACGGTACCCTGAAGGTCATGCGCATCGCGTTCGTCTCCACCTATCCACCCCGCCGCTGCGGGATCGCGACCTTCACCTCGGACCTGATCCAGGCGATCCGCCAGGCGGATCCTTCGACGCGCGCCCGCATCGCGGCGATCGACGAGCGGAACTCCGTGCGCGCCTACGGGTCCGAGGTTCGCTGGCGCATCCGCCAAGGAAGCCCCATGCCCTATCGGGCGGCCGCGCGGGCGATCAACCGGTCCAACGCCGACGTCGTGTGCGTCCAGCACGAGTTCGGGCTCTACGGCCTGTGGAAGGGCGGCGGCTGGGTCGGGGACCACTGGATCGAGGGCACGTATGAGGACCATCTGACGCCGTTCCTCGACGAGCTCGAGAAGCCGGCGCTGGTGACCCTGCACACGGTGCTGCCGGATCCATCACCCGCGATCCGGGAGGCGGTCCGCTCGATCGCCGACTCCGCGCACGGTTTGACCGTGATGGCCGAGACCGCCGTCGACATCCTCCGGGACGTGTACGGCATCGCGCAGCGCCCGACCGTGATCCCGCACGGGATGCCCCACATCGAGCCGATCGGACGGCGCCGTCTCAAGGCGAAGCTCGGCCTCGATCACCGCCAGATCGTGTCGACCTTCGGTCTCGTGGGGCCCGGCAAGGGCCTCGAGTACGTGATCGAAGCGATGCCGGCCGTCGTCGCCCGGCACCCGGAGGCGCTCTACCTGATCGCCGGGCAGACGCACCCCGAGCTGCTCAAGCAACGGGGAGAGGAGTACCGGAACCGTCTGACCGCCCTCGTCGAGGAGCTGGGCCTGACCGACAACGTCGTCTTCGTCAACCAGTACCTCGAGCAGAAGGACATCATCGATTACCTCCTCGCCACCGATGTGTACGTGACGCCGTACCTCGACCCGAACCAGATCACGAGCGGAACCCTCTCGTACGCGCTCGGTGCGGGCAAGGCCGTCGTCTCCACGCCGTACCTGCATGCGAAGGAGGCCCTCGCGGACGATCGAGGGATCCTCGTCGATTTCCACGCGGCCGATCAGATCGCCGAGGCGGTCAACACGATCCTGGACGATCCGAAGCTCAAGGCCCGATTGGAGAAGAACGCCTACCGCTACGCCAACGAAGCCACGTGGCCGAAGACGGGTGCCCGGTTCCTCGACGTGATGCGTGAGCTCGTCGCGGAGCATGCGCCGGTCCAGAAGGAACGGCGACGGGAGAAGCCGCTCACGGTTGCCCACCGACTGCGCGGCAACCCGCTGATCAAACCCGGTGACGTCGAGCCGCAACCGGGGTTCGAGGTCATCTCCACGATCAACCCCGGTGTCGCGACCGTCGGTGACGAGACCGTCCTGCTCGTGCGGGTGACCGAGCGGCCGCGCCCCGAGCCCGGGCCGGATGCGCGGATGGTCGACCTCTCGGGTCCCGAGCCTCGGCTGGTGCCCCTCCCCAGCGGGCTCCGTCCGGAGCAGCTCATCGGGATGGCGTTCTTCGATCACCAGCAGGAACCGCCGCAGATCGTGATCGGCTACGTCCCGAGGGATCTGCCGGGGCTCGATCTGTCCGATCCGCGGACGATCCGGTACCGGAACACGGCCGGTGGCTTCACGCAGGGACAGTCGGAGTTCACGGATTACCTGTCGCACATCTCGCACCTGCGCGTCGCGCGCAGCTCCGACGGGATCCACTTCGCGATCGATCCGCAACCGACGATCGTGTCGGCGACGCCGCTCGAGGAGTACGGGGTCGAGGACCCGCGGATCACGCGGCTGGGCGACGCGTTCCACATCACCTACGTCGCGGTGAGCCGGTTGGGGATCACGACCGCCCGATTGATGACCACCGACTTCCGCTCGTTCGAGCGGTGCGGCACGATGCTGCAGCCCGACCAGAAGGACGTCGTGCTGTTCCCCGAGCAGGTCGGCGGCAGCTACCTCGCGTTGACTCGCCCGATGCCCGGATCCTTCGGGCGCGTGCTGGGTCTGTGGCTCTTGGAGAGCGACGATCTCGTGCACTGGGGGAACCCACGGCCGATCGCGCAGCCGCGGATCGGCACCTGGGACGAGATGAGGATCGGCGCGTCCTTGGTGCCGATCCGCGTCGATGGAGGGTGGCTCGAGATCTATCACGGCGCCGACCGCGACAATCGGTACGGGGTCGGCGCGCTGTTGCTGGATGCTGGAGACCCGACGAAGGTGCTCGCCCGCACCGACCGGCCCCTCTTGATGCCCGAGACCGAGTACGAGCTCGACGGGTTCCTGCACGACGTCGTGTTCCCCAGCGGGCACGTCGACCTCGGGGACGGCGACATCCGGGTCTACTACGGGGCAGCCGACTCGACCGTCTGCGCGGCTGACATGGCGATCGACGATGTCCTGTCGGCGTTGGACCCGGTGTAGGCGAACCCTGGTCTTCCTCCGTCCGCCCTGGGAGACTCCGCTGCCATGCTCCGACAGCTCGCTCGTCTGACGCGTCCGGTCCCCGCCGCCGGCGACGCCCTGGCCGTCGCGGTCTATGGAAGCGGGGACGGCGCGACCGTCGTCGCGAGGGAGTCCGGCTTCGAAGGCGTCGCGTGCGTCGATGACGCCGCCCGGCTCCTCGACGTCTTGTGCGACGTGTGGGCTCGGACGAAACAGCCCTGGGCGGAGCGATGGGCCCGCGGCGTGCTCGAGTTCGTGTTGTGGATGCAGGAGCCCGATGGACGATGGATCAACTTCATCTACGACTGGGACGGCGACCGCAACGAGCACGGCATCACGTCGGCGATCGGCGAGAGCTTCTGGCACGCGCGCGCGCTCGTCGGCGTGAGCCACGCGTGGCTCACGTTCGCCGACGAGCGCGCGCGTGACGCCGTGCTCTCCGGGTTGGATCACGCGATCGCGAAGCCCGCACCGCCCGACGTCCGGGCGCTCCACATCCTGACGGCGCGCCGGCTGATCGCCGACGCGGGCGTCACGTCGCTGCGGCCGGCGATGCACGCCTGGGTGCGGGAGCTCGCGTCCTGCCGGGACGGCGACGTGCTCAAGAACAACGACGAGGAGGTCGGGCCGCCGCACCTCTGGGCGCACATCCAGGAGGGCGTGCTCGCCTGGTCCGCGTCCGTGCTCGAGGAGCCCGATCTCCTGGACGTCGCCACCCGCAGCGTCGAGGCCCTCGTCGTTCCCGCGGTGGATTCGGAGTTCGCCGCGACGAGCACGTCGCCGTACGACGTGGCGTCGTGCATCTACTCGCTGGATCGACTGCACGAGGCGACGGGCGAGCAGCGGTGGGCGGCCCTGGCGGCCGACGCTCGAGCATGGTTCGACGGGCGGAACGCGGCCTCTGCGCCGGTCTACGACCGGCATCGCGGCCGCGTCGCCGACGGGATCGACCAGGGCCGGATCTCGAAGAACTCGGGGGCGGAGTCGAACATCGTGGCCGCGGAGGCACTGCTCGACGATGCGCTCGAGGTCGCGCGATCGCTCGACGATCCGTTCGCCCATCCTCCCCTGGACGTGCCCCGGCGGGGCTGATGACCCTGCTCGTCGTGGTCGCCGCCACGGTGGCCTTCGCGGCGGCGATCCAGTCGACGATGGGGTTCGGGTTCGCGTTGGTCGCGGTCCCGATCATCGCGGTGGCGGAGGATCCGAAGGTCGCCGTGGTCGCGGTGACGGCGATCGGCGTCCCGATGACCTTGTGGAACACGATCCGGTGGCGTGCCGATCTCCAGGTGCGACCGATGGCGATGGTCGTCGGCGCGTCGTTGGTCGGGATGCCGGTCGGCGCGCTGATCCTGGCACGCGCGCCCGACCGCGCCCTCACGTTCGCGATCGGCGTCGTGGTCCTCGTCCTCACGGCGTGGCTCTGGCGCGGGCTCCGGCTGCCGCCGGGACCGCGCACCGAGATCACGGCGGGCATCGCATCGGGCGCGCTCGCCACCAGCACCGGGACGAACGGACCGCCGCTCGTGATCGCGTTCCAGGCCACGGGGATGGAGCGCGACGCGTTCCGGGCGACGCTCGCGTGCTGCTTCCTCGCGCAGGGAGTGGTCGCGCTCGCCCTCTTCTGGGCCGGCGGTCTGCTCACGCACGACGTCGGGGCCGCGTTCCTGGTGGGCGTGCCCGCGATCATCGCGGGCACGCTGCTCGGCGAGCGGCTCTCGACCCGGGTGCACGGCCACGCGTTCCGCGTGGCCGTGCTCGCCCTGCTCGGGCTCTCGGGGGCGTTGGCGATCGTCGGCGCCCTCACGCCGTAAACGAAGAACGGGGCGGGACCGCTCGCGCGGCCCCGCCCCGTTCAGCTCTCCACGGCTCGGTGAGGAACTACGAGCCGAGCTTCGGGATCACGTACCAGGCGAGGAACGCGAGGATCGCCAGCACGATGATCACGATCGCCGAGTACTTGATGGCGGCGTACCCGGTGAGGCTGCCTCGGTCGGGCTCGACCGGGACCGGCTCGACCGGCATGTGCTCGTGCGTCTGCGGATAGCGGTCGCTCATCTCGTTCGACCTCCTCCCGTGGCGCCGCTGCGGCGCCGCCGGAGTCCCTCTGATACCCGCGGCCTTCCCGTGCGAAACCCACCTCCCGTCCGGGGCAACCGATCGCGTCAGCCCGCGACGCGCTCGGCGAGATCGATCAGGCCGGTCCGGGTCGTGACGCCGTACGCCGGCGTCCACGCGACCGGCCACGTGGAGACCTTGGCGACGACCACGTCGGCCGGACCGTGCACCAGCACGGTCTGACCGTTGATGCCGGATGCCATGACGATCGGTCCACGCGGATCGATCACCCAGAACTGGTTCCGGTAGTACGCCCCGACCGGGAACTCCGCGGCGTCGGGAGCGGCCGCGAAGGCGGTCAGGACGTCGGGGTCGGCGGTCAGGGTGTCCTGGATCCACGCGCGTGGGATCACCTGCTCGCTCCCCCGCCGACCGCCTCGCAGGAGGAGGAGCCCGAACCTGGCGAGATCTCGGAGCGTGCAGGAGATGCCGCCGTCCGCCATCGCGTTGCCGTGCCCGTCGACGGTCACCTCGGCGTCGTCTTCCGCGCCCATCGGCGCCCAGAGCTCGCTCGCGACCAGGTCGGCGAACCGAGCGCCGGCGGCGCGCTCCATCACCCACGCGAGCACGTCCGTGAGGATCGATCGGTAGTCGAAGCGGCCTCCGTGCGGACGCTCGTTCGCGAGCGTCGCGTAGTAGGTGGTGATGTCCGTCGGAAGGTCGAGGCTCGTCCGCGGCCGCCATAGGTAGATCTGCTCGTACACGCGGACGTCGGCATCGAGGTTCGTGTAGTCCTCGTTGAACCGCGTCCCGGCTCGCATGTCCAAGAGGTGCCGGACCGTGCACCCGTCCCACGACGTGCCGGCGAGCTCGGGCAGATAGACCGTCACCGGCTCGTCGGGCCTGAGCAGCCCCCGGTCGACGAGCCGGCCGCACACGGCCGACGTGACCGACTTCGAGACCGACATCAAGAGATGGCGCGAGCGCTTGTCCATGCCGTTGAAGTACGACTCCATCACGACGCGCCCGCCGTGCAGGACGATGATCCCGTCCGTGTACGTCCGCTCGAGGAAGCTCGGGAGCGGCATCGATTGGCCGTCCGCGTCGATCCGCGTCCCCGAGAGGTCCCGAGGCTCCTCCGGCAGCCGCCACACCGGACCACCCCGCGCGATCCGGGCCGTCGGGATCAGCTCCGCGATGTGCTGGAACCCCCAGCGGTTGAACGGCGGATCCTGCCAGTTCGCGAGGGTCACCAGACGCTCGGCCGGGAACGGCGGCGGCCCCGTCATCAACCCGAGCTCCGCCGCCGTCGAGATCTGCTCCCGCGTCACGCCCCGCCCGCCTCGTCCGGATCGGCGCCTCGCAACGTACGCCGCTCCTGACCGAGACGGCTGACGACGAGCGCGACGGCGCTCACCAGGTAGAGCTGTCCCATGAGCGCTTCGGTGACCGCGAACATCCGCGGGACGTTCGCCCGGAGGGTGAGATCGCCGTACCCCACGGTCGTCATCGTCACGTAGCTGAAATAGGTGATGTTGGCAGTCGACGCCTTGTTCGGCAGCGCGATCTGCACGAACAACGCCCCGGACGTATCGATGGCCTGGATCAGGGAATAGATGAACGTGAAGAACAGCCCGAGCAGCAGATAGAGACAGAGGGCGCCGGCAAGGACCTGCAGATCGATCACCCTCTCGCGAGCCAGCCGGCGCACGATCGCGATCGGCGCCCCGACCGCCAGGAGAGCTCCCACCAGCCCGGCGGCGATCTCTCGGCTATCCCCGCTCCCCACGATGACGACGGCGCTCGCGACCGCCACCGAGAGGACCACCGCGATCTGTGCCGCCTGCAGGAACCGCCGATGAGCGTCCGAGGTCTGCAAGATGAACAGCAAGGCCCCTCCCTCCAGCACGAGCGCGAGGACGCGCAACCAGCCGGAGTTCTCGGAGAAGGCGATCGCGAAGATCGACCCAACGATCAGGAGCAGCGCCTTGCCGAATTCTGCAGGTCGGAGCCCTTCGCGCTTCTCGAACTCGCGCCGCCGGAACCGCTGCATGCCCGCAGGATAGAGGCCACGATGCCAGGAGGTCGGTACCCTCGACCGATGGACGGCAACCGGCACCTCAGCGTTACGGCGCACGATGCATGGACGATGACGGCGGTCAACCGAAATGGCGTGGAGCTCACGATCGATGGCAAGGGGGAGCACGGCTTCACCCCGCTCGAGCTCCTCATGGCTGCGCTCGGTAGCTGCGGCGCGATCGACTTCGCGTTGCTCATGGAGAAGCAACGAGATCCCGTGACGCCGTTCACGCTCGACGTCGACGGCCTGAAAGAAGACTTGCGCATGCATTGGATGCGGGTGACGTATCACCTCGAGGCGGACGCGGACACGCGCAAGGTCGAACGGGCCCGCGTGAAGACGGCCACCGACCTGTGCACCGTGTCACGGACGCTCTCGTCGGGATGCCCGGTCGAGCACGTCGTCGGGTGAACGCGGACATGGCCGACCGGACGGCGGAGCACGGTCAGCGGGTCACGACCCTCGAGCTGTTCTTCGATCTCGTCCTCGTCTCCGCCTTCACGCAGGTCACGAGCTTCCTCTCGCACGACCCGACCTGGGGAGGTCTCCTCCGAGGGCTGTTCCTCCTCGGCGCGCTCTGGTGGGCCTGGTCGGGGTACGCCTGGCTGACGAACACCCTGGACCCCGAGAGAGACGCCGTGCGGATCGCGATGTTCGCGGCGATCGCGGCGATGCTCATCGTCTCCCTCGCGGTCCCCGGTGCGTTCGGCCCGAACGGCGTGATCTTCGGCGTCGCCTACCTGGTCGTCCGTCTGCTCCACCTGGTGCTCTACGCGATCGCCGGTCGCGGCGATCGCGACCTGTTCCGTGCGGTCATGAGGATCGCGCCGGTCGCGATCCTGGCCCCCGTCCTGCTGCTCGTCGCCGGGTTCTTCCACGGGCCGACGCAACTTTCGATCTGGGCCGCGGCGCTCGCGATCGACTACCTGGGGGTGCTTTTCGCGCGCACGCGGGGATGGCGCATCTCGCCGGAACACTTCGTCGAGCGCTTCGGCCTGATCATCATCATCGCGCTCGGGGAATCGATCGTGGCGATCGGCGTCGGCGCGGCCGGGCATCCGCTCGACGCGGGTGAGATCACGGCCGCTCTGTTGGGGGTCACGGTCGCCGCGTGCCTGTGGTGGTCGTACTTCGACTGGGTCATCTTCGTCGGGCAGGCACTGCTGGAGGACGTGACGGGGGCCGAGCGCGCCGCGTTCGCGAGGGATGTGTATTCGTACCTCCACATGCCGATGGTGACGGGGATCGTCCTGTTCGCCTTCGGACTGGCGACGACGCTCGCGGGCGATGGCGACCGGCTCGCGCTCGTGCCCGCGGTCGGCCTCTGCGGGGGTGTCGCGTTGTACCTGCTGGCGCACGTCGTGGTGCGGTTGCGGATGCGTGGCGGCCTGGGACGCGGGCGACCGATCGCCGCGGTGCTGTTGCTGGGGCTGATCCCCGTCGCGACGGCGGTGCCGGCTGTCGTCGCGCTCGGCCTCGTCACGGCGACCTGCGTATGCCTCATCGTGTACGAGGCGCTCCGCCATCGTGCATCGAGGACGTGGATCCGGAGCCGGCGCGGAGACTTCACCCTGGAAGAGGTTCGTCGTATCGCAGAGAACGACCGGCTACGGCGCCCGTCGGGATCGGACGGCTCGATCGAGGCAGGCGGCGAGGCACCCTCCGCCGACCCGGCCTGATGCTCGCGCGACGACTCCCATGACCCACCGACGCTGGAGTCCAAGATGCGATGAGGACGTGCGCCTCGCGAGCCGACGAGCCGATCGTGCGTCCTGCGCCGTGGGATCGTCAACCGTGACCTCGCAGCGATGCAGCCCAGGACGAACGACTACGCTCCTTCGGTGTCTCATCGTCTGCTCCTGGACGTCTCGAGCATGATGTACCGCGCGTTCTTCGCGCTCCGCGACCCCGGAGTCTTCACGCCCGACGGCCGCCCGATCGCCGCCGTCCACGGCTACCTCGACATGGTCACGAAGCTGATGGTCGACCGGAAGCCGGACGAGATCGTCCACGTCTACGACCATGACTGGCGCCCGGTGGCGCGCACGGATATCTACCCGGCGTACAAGGGCAACCGGCTGCCCGATCCCGAGGGTCTCCCGGAGCAGTTCGTCCTTCTCCGCCAGGTGCTCGACCCTACCGGGATGCTCCAGGCGCAGACCGAGGGGTGGGAAGCGGAAGACGCGATCGGCGCGTTCTGCGTCGATGCTCGCGAGGACGACCGGATCGAGATCGTCTCCGGGGATCGCGACCTGATCCAGCTCGTTCGCGACCCGGTCGTGAAGCTCCTCTTCACCGTGCGCGGGGTCTCGGACCTCTTGGAGCTGGACGAAGCGGGGGTCCTGGCGAAGTACGAGGTTCCGGCGAGCCGCTACGGGGAGTTCGCGATCCTCCGCGGGGATCCCTCGGACGGCCTCCCGGGCGTCCGAGGGGTCGGCGCGAAGACCGCACGCGACCTGGTGCTCGGCTTCCCGTCGATCGACGCGCTGCTCGAGGCCGCGGCGGCCGGCGATCTCCGGATCAAGCCCGGGGTCCGGTCGCGCCTCCTGGAGGCGGGCCCGTACCTCGACGCGATGCGCCGCCTCGTCCCGGTCAACGCCGAGGCACCCCTGTCGCTCTGGGCGGGCGACCGCGACGAGGCGGCGCTGAAGGAGGTCGCGACCGAGCTCGGCCTCAAAGGCCCCGTCCAACGGCTCCTTGCGGCCCAGGCCACCACCGGTACCGGCTGAACGACCCACGGCCGAACGCCCCCGACCGAAGGCCCGATAGCATCACCCCGGACGGCCTTGTACCCTGGGCCGATACCGGAGCGGAACCCCCGCCCGTTCCGATCGGAGGATCGAAGGTGGCTACCGTGAGCGACGATGTCCGCGCGTCGAACGTGTCCACGATCGACAGTGCGTTCGTGGAACTCGTCAGACGCTTCCATGCGAACTACCCCACGTTCCGGATCGGCGACGACCTGATCCGCCGCTACCACCTGGCCTCGTCCACCCGCGGGTTCGTGATCCTCTGCGGGCCGAGCGGAACCGGCAAGACGTGGCTGGCACAGGCCTACGCCGAGATCGTCGGCGCCCGGATCAAGCTGGTCGCCGTCGACCCGAGCTGGTCCTCGAACGAGGACCTCCTGGGCTACCTCTCGCCGCTCGACGGCTTCTACCACCACACGCCGTTCAGCGAGTTCGTGGCGGACGCAGCGCGGGAATGGAACTCCGCGAACGGCGCGGGAAGAACGGCGCGCGAGTTCCACGTGATCTTGGACGAGATGAACCTCGCACGCGTCGAGCACTACTTCAGCCGCTTCCTGTCGGCCATGGAGATCCGCACCCGCGAGGGCGTCGCGCGGCTCGACCTGGCGCCCGGGCACACGGTCGAGCTCACGCCCAACCTCAAGTTCTCCGGCACGGTCAACGTCGACGAGACGACGCACGGGTTCGCGGACAAGGTCTACGACCGCGCGCAGGTGATCGAGCTTCCATTGTCGCGCGAGCACGTCATCGACCACATGCATGGGCGCCCGTACGCCGACGTCGTCCTCGGGTGTGGGACATCTTCCACGACGTCTCGCCGTTCGGGTTCCGCGTCCTGGACGAGATCGACGCCTACGTCACGGCCGCCGAGGAGGTCGGCACCGATTGGCGTACGGCGCTGGACGAACAGCTGATGCAGAAGGTCCTGCCGCGTGTGCGGGGCGACGAATCCGCCCGCGAGGCGATCGACGCCTTCCTCAACCTCGCTTCGGGCAACTACCCGCTCTCGGCAGCGAAGATGCGCGCGATGCGCCGGGACCTCGACGAGCATGGCTTCGTCGCCTACTTCTGAGGCTCCGTCACCGGACGCGCTCGCTTCCGCTCCGCGTGGCGGTCCGTGGCGACGGCAAGAGACCTGGACTCGCCGCGATCCTGCCGAAGCTCCAGGAGGGACACCGTCGCGAGCTCCGCAGGGAGCCGCACTGGTCCAAGGAGGAGCTCGTCCGGCACCCCGAACCGCGCGAGCTGATCCGGTCGATGCGCAAGCCGGGCAACCTCGACACGGAGGGCCGCCCGGTCTACACGTTGGACGAGCGCCGGCTGCTCACGGCCGACATCTACGAGAACCGGATGGTGCGCGCCGTGGTCGAAGACGTTCGGACGCGGCTGCGCTCGGCGTCGCGACAGGATCCGGAGGCGAAGGAGCTGCTGCACGAGCTGGACGCGGCCGTCGCGCTGACGCCGTTCCTCGACGAGGTGAGCGTCCCGGCCAACCCGCGATACCAGCCGACCGCGACGCTCACCAAGGATCCCCTGTACCGGTCGGTCCTCGCCCTGCGGCGCTGAGCCGGCCGCTCAGTCCGTGCGGCGCCGACGCCGGAGCGGGCGACGGAGGTGACCCACGAGCCGGGCGTGCTCGGCGGCGCGCCGCAGATCGTGCTCCTTCGAGCTCCGCTCTTGCCGCAGATCGCTCACGATCAAGGGGTTGAGATGCACCCTTGCTCACCTCCCTTTCGATGTCGTATCCTTCGACGTGAAGATACTTCACCTAGAACTTTGATGTCAAGGATTTCTATGTCGAAAGGAAGCGGCGCGATGGGCAGCGAGCGGCAGGACGGGATCGACCGGTTCGTCGCGGGGGTCGTGGCGATCTTCCCGACCCTCGACCCAGAGGTCGAGGCGGCCGTCGATCGGATGAGCAAGATCATGAAGTACATCGACCGGGCCACGGAGGGGAACGTGAAGGTCTTCGGGCTGAACGTCGGAGAGTTCAAGGTCCTCCTGAGGCTGCGGGAGGCGAACGACGAGACGCTGACCGCCGGCGCGCTCGCCGACATGCTCGACCTCTCCCCCAGCGCCATGACCAACCGGCTCGACCGCCTGGAGGAAGACGGTCTGGTGAGCCGCGCGCGGGACACCGAGGACCGGCGCAGCGTGCTGGTGTCCATCACGCCGCGCGGCGAGGAGATCGTCGGTCAGGCCGTGGAGCGCCAGGCGAAGGAGGAGTCATCGCTGCTGGCGGTCCTGAGCGCGACCGACCAGCGTCGATTGAACGTCCTGCTTCGCGCCCTCAGCCTCGAGATCGAAGATCGTGGTTTCGTCCCGCCGGGCCACCACGCGGCTCACAGCGAGGCGTAGGTCTCGAGGTCGGCTTCGACCTTCGGCACGACCCCCACGACGTAGTTCCCGTCCAGGCACCCGGGGCACCAGCTGGATGCCGCGATCCTCGACGCCGTGGTCAACGCGTCGTCGCATCGACGGAGCGACCCGACGATCGCGCCGTACCCGTAGATGTCCCACCCGTTCTGGATCGTCTCCTTGGTGGCCTCGAGGCCCTGTTCGAGGGAGACGAAGTTCTGCACCCCGACCCCGTTGAAGTCCGTCGAGCCCGGCATCCGGTGCGTCGTCGCGAGCGGGTTCCAGGCGGCTTGCGTGAACTCCTGGACCTGCCACGCGACCACGACGACACGGTTCTCACGACACGTCGGCGCGTCGAAGATACGCAACAGCATGTCGGCCCATTGCCCGTAGGAAACGTGGTCGGCCCCCTGGAACGCGCGGGCGACGGCGGCCACGTCTTCCGCGTGCAGACGCTGCTTGAGCCGGGCGATCAGCGACACGATGCGATCGCGGGTCTCGCTCAGCTGTGCGAGCGCCGCCTGCTCGCTCGCGAGCGCGTTCGCCTGTTCCTCCTGGGCGGCTCGCAACTCCTGGACGGTCGCCTGCTGCGCGGCGAGGGCGCCGTCGAGCTCCCTCGCGCGCACATCGAGCCTGGCCTTCGCCGCGGCGAGTCCCGAAACGGCTCGCTCGCGATCGGCGACGATCGCGTCGCCGAGCGCGAGCCGGTCCTGGAGGTCCCCCATCGAGCTCGCCTCCAGGAAGGCCCCGAGCACGTCGGCCTGGGCCAGCCCCCCGGGCGAGTTCATGAAGGCGTCCACGACGGTGTCGTGCAACCGCGATTCGGCATCGGCGTACGCGGCCTGTGCCGTCTCGAGCTCGTCACGGACCGCGACCCGCGAGGCGAGGACGAGACCCAGGGCACGCTCCGCGACGTCGATCCGGTGGTCCGCGGCCGCGACGCGGCCGCGGAGGTCGTCGATGGCCGCCGCCTGCTCGGCGATCTGGGACACCAGATCGCCGAGCTCCCCCTGAGCGCGATGCAGCTTCGCGTCGGTGGAGGCGCCGCTCGCCGGCACCACGCCGACGAGCAGCGTCATCACCACGAGCAGCGCGCACGCGCGCACGCGAGACCCATCCCCGGTCATGCAGGTGCTATCGACGCCCACCGTCGGGTGGTTGAACGGGCGTCGGGCGACCGGCGGCGGGTCCTAGACTGCGGCGGTGCCAGCGCGACCTCGACTCGGCGTCCAGCTCCCCGAGGTGGAACGCGAGGTCCGCTGGCCGGAGTACGCCGCCATGGCGCTCGCGGCCGAGGACGCGGGGTTCGACTCGATCTGGGTCGGCGATCACTACCTCTACCGAGGCGACGGCCGTCCGGAGCGGGGGCCGTGGGAAGCGTGGACGATGCTCGCGGCGCTCGCCACCGTCACCCAACGCGTGCGGTTGGGCCCCCTCGTCGCCTGTCTCAACTTCCATCCCCCGGCGGTGCTGGCGAAGATCGCGGCGACGGTCGACGAGGTGAGCGGCGGCCGGTTGATCCTGGGGATGGGGGCGGGATGGAACCGAACCGAGTTCGATGCCTTCGGCATCCCGTACGACCATCGAGCGTCGCGGTTCGAGGAATCCTTCGAGATCGTCCGACGGCTGCTGGACGGCGAACGCGTCACGTTCGCGGGTCGGTGGCATTCGACGAGCGACGCGATCCTGCTGCCGAAGCCCGTCGGGCGACCAACGCTGATGGTGGGCTCCACGGGTCCGCGCGTGCTCGCCGCGACGCTCCCCCACGTCGACGTGTGGAACACGTGGTACGACCTGTTCGCGAACACACCGGAGGGGTTCGCGCGGGAGCGCCGAACGATCGACGACGCCTGCGAGCGCGCGGGTCGCGACCCGGCGACCCTCGAGCGGAGCGCGTGCGTGCTCGTTCGGTTCCCCGGCGGTGCGGGCGAACGGCCGGACGAGCCGGGCGTCGAGCCCGTCGATCCCTCGGACCTCAGGGGCGCGCTCGACGTCGTTCGCCGAAGCCGGCGCCGACGAGGTGATCCTCGTCTGTGATCCGATCACCGAGGGGTCGATCCGCGCGCTCGGCGCCGCCGTGACCGACTGACGTCTCGGTCAGAGGGCCGAGCGTGCCGCCGACGCGCCTCGGGTCCTACCTCACACGCGTGTCGCATCCACGACGAACACAACGTGGCGGCTCGTGATCGATGAGTGGTCTCCGACTCGACGCGAGACGTTGACGGTCGGGAAGAACCAGTACGCGTGACCCCCCCGTAAACCGTTGATCAAGAAAACTGTGGTGCCGCCCGTCGGCTTCGTGGACGCGGCGACCGCACGCGCCTGGGGACGCACGTCAACGATCGGTCCGTAGCGTCCATCACGCCGCACCGATGGCGATACAACGAATCGATCGTCCGCGGATGTCCGGTAGTTCATCGCGATCGTGATCACAACATCGAAGGTTGTTCCGGAGGCGAAGGAGAGACGGAGCGGCCGGACGACTCCTATCGACCCTGAATCGAAGTCGTACACAGCCGACGGTCCAACGCCGTAATAGCGCGTCGCACGCCGAAACTCGGAACCAGACGTGCCCGCCGCTCCTGCCTGGCCGGCTCCGGTTGTCGCGACCTCCACCGCCAGCCAAGCCAGCAGCATCGCCGCGACACTGGCAAGTGCGATCGCCTTGCGCGTCCCTTTCAGCTCCATCGTCGACCCCCTCGCAACGTGAGCAAGGAGCAAGAGTAAGCATGATCGCTCGCGTGGTGCGACCGGACTCCCGAGGGCTGACCGCGGCCTTTCGTTGAGCCGAGGAGAGGCGGAGAGACCGCGTCAGTCGGGCAGGAACCGGCGCGCGACGGCCGAGACCATCATGCCGAGGCCGGCGCCGCCGACCAGATCCAGCGGGAGGTGCGCGCCCACGAACATCCGGCCGAACGCGGTGGTCAACGTTCCGGCCGCGAGGAACGGACGCGACCATCGCGGGGTGGCGATCCACGCCGTGGCCGCGATCGACGTCGCGACGGCGGTGTGACCCGAGACCCAGCCCAGGTCGCCCTCGATCTTCTCGCGGGTGCGGACGTCCGTGAGCACGCCTTCGGGCCGGGGACGGGCCCCGAGCCGCTTCGCCTGCTTCGCGAGCACCCACGCCGCGGTGCCACCGACCCCGAGCGCCGCGGCCAAGCGCGGCTTCCGGGCGAGGAGGGCGACGGCCGAGACGACCGGGACCGTCCCGAACGTCCCCATCTGCATCACCGAGCGCACGGGGATCGGTGAGCGCGTCGGGCGCGTCGTTGGCGGCTCGGAAGATCTCCTCCTCGACGGGGTCGATGCCCGGACGCCGCACGAGCACCAGGCTCGCCACGAAGAGTCCCGCGCCGGCGACGAACAAGCCGACGTCCCGGCCGGGCGGCCGGCTCACCCCACCACGACCTCACCCGCGCGGATCACGGTGCTGACCAGCGGGACGCCCGGCCGGTACGCCAGGTGCACACAGGACGGACCGTCGATCGCGACCAGGTCGGCCCGCGCGCCCACGGCGAGGTTCCCCACGTCGGTGCGACGCAGAGCCGTCGCGCCGCCGGCGGTCGCCGACCACACGGCCTCGTGCGGCGTCATCCCCATCGCCGTGACGGCGAGCGCCACGACGATGGGCATGCTCGTCGTGAACGACGTCCCGGGGTTGCAGTCGGTCGCGAGCGCCACGGTCACGCTCGCGTCGAGCAGCGCGCGCGCATCCGGCCACGGCGAGCGGGTCGAGAGATCGGCCACCGGAAGCAGGGTCGCGACGACGTCCGCCGCGGCGAGCGCCTCCCGGTCCTCGGATCGGAGGTGGTTGAGATGGTCGGCGCTCGCCGCGCCGAGCTCGGCCGCGAGCTGTGCGCCGGGGCCGTGCTCCAGCTGGTTCGCATGGACACGGAGCCCCATCCCCCGGTCACGCCCGGCCTGCAGCACGCGGCGAGCTTGCGAGCCGTCGAACGCGCCGCGATCGCAGAAGACGTCGCACCATCCCGCGAGCGGCGCGCACGCATCCAGCATCGCGCCGCACACGAGGTCGACGTACCCGTCGGGGTCGTCGGCGCACTCGGGCGGGACGACGTGGGCGCCGAGGAACGTCACCTCGTCGGCTACCGTCCCGGCGATCGTGAGCAGCCGGGCCTCGTCCTCGACGGTGAGGCCGTACCCCGATTTCACCTCGAGCGTCGTGGTTCCCGACCGGAGCGCCTCGTCGGCGAGCCGGCGTGCCCCGTCCGCCAACGCTCCATCGGTGGCGGCCCGGGTCGCCTGGACGGTCGAACGGATGCCACCGGCGTCGTACGGCCGGCCCCGCATCCGGGCATCGAACTCCTCGGTTCGATCGCCCGCGAAGACCAGGTGCGTATGGGCATCGACGAAGCCGGGCAGTGCCGCTCGTCCGCCGAGATCGAGCGACGGGCCCGGGATGCCTTCGGGCGCCGCGGCTCGCGGTCCGGCCCAGACGACCCGGTCGCCGTCGATCGCGACCGCCGCATCGTGGACGATCCCGAGCGCCGGACCGTGCGACGGGTCGTTCGTGACGAGCTCGCCGATCCCCTCGACGAGCACGGGTCACGCCTCGGTCATCGGGATCCGGACGTCGCGCTCGGCCGCGACCTGCTCGGCCGCCTCGTAGCCCGCATCGACGTGACGGAAGATGCCCATCACGGGATCGTTCGTGAGCACGCGCTCGGCCTTCCGCCCCGCGAGCTCGGTCCCGTCGACCACGACGACCTGGCCGGCATGGATCGAGCGTCCGATGCCGACGCCCCCACCGTGATGGATGCTGACCCACGAGGCGCCGCTCGCGGTGTTGACGAGCGCGTTCAGCAGCGGCCAATCGGCGATCGCGTCCGAGCCGTCGAGCATCGCCTCGGTCTCGCGATACGGCGAGGCGACGGAGCCGCAGTCCAGATGATCGCGGCCGATCACGATGGGCGCCGACAGCTCGCCGCGAGCGACCATGTCGTTGAACCGCATCCCCAGCCGATGCCGCTCGCCGTACCCGAGCCAGCAGATCCGCGCAGGCAGCCCCTGGTAGGCGACGCGCTCGCCGGCCATCCGGATCCACCGGGCGAGCGGCTCGTTCCCGGGGAACTCCTCCAACACGGCTCGGTCGGTCGCGGCGATGTCGGCCGGGTCGCCGGACAACGCCGCCCAGCGGAACGGACCCTTGCCCTCGCAGAACAGCGGCCGGATGTAGGCGGGGATGAACCCCGGATAGTCGAACGCCCGCTCGGTTCCACCGAGCTTGGCCTCGGCCCGGAGGTTGTTGCCGTAATCGAAGACCTCCGCCCCGCCGTCGAGGAAGGCGATCATCCCGGCCACATGTGCGGCCATCGATGCGCGCGCTCGGCGCGTGTATCCCGCGGGATCGCGCTCGCGCAGGAGATCCGCATCGGCCAGGGAGAGGTCCTGCGGGACGTACGCCAGGGGGTCGTGGGCGCTCGTCTGGTCGGTCACGATGTCGATGGGAGCGTCCATCGCGGCGAGCGCGGGCACGACGTCGGCCGCGTTGCCGAGGAGGCCGATCGACAGCGCCTCCCGGCGGTCGCGGGCATCGGTGGCGAGGCGCAGGGCCTCCTCGACGTCGTCGACCATGACGTCGAGGTAGCGGGTCTTGATCCGCCGCTCGATCCGGGCGGGGTCGACCTCGACGCACAACACGACCCCGTCGTTCATCGTCACCGCGAGCGGCTGGGCGCCGCCCATGCCCCCCAGGCCGGCCGTCAGCGTGATCGTCCCGGCGAGCGAGCCGCCGAACCGCTTCTCGGCGATCGCCGCGAACGTCTCGAACGTGCCCTGGAGGATCCCCTGCGTCCCGATGTAGATCCACGAGCCCGCCGTCATCTGGCCGTACATCGTGAGTCCCAGCGCCTCCAGCCGGCGGAACTCCTCCCAGGTCGCCCATTCGGGGACGAGGTTCGCGTTCGCGATCAGCACGCGGGGAGCCCACTCGTGCGTCGTGACGACCCCGACGGGCTTGCCGGACTGGACCAGGAGGGTCTCGTCGCCCTCGAGGCGCTGCAGTTCGCGGACGATCGCGTCGAACGCGGGCCACGAGCGAGCGGCCTTTCCCGTGCCGCCATAGACGACCAGGTCTTCGGGACGCTCCGCGACCTCGGGATCGAGGTTGTTCATCAGCATCCGCATCGCGGCTTCTTGCTGCCAGCCCTTGCACGTGATCGTCGACCCGCGCGGGGCGCGAACCTCTCGTGGGCGGGTCGATGGGCCGGTCGGTGCGGATGTCATGGTCACCTTCCTGGCGACGGGTATCGACCGGCAGCCTACCCGGTACGGTTCGCGTGCATGGAAGCGGATCTTCCCTCCGGTGCCCGCGCGGCGACCGCCGCGGGCCTCGACTTCGACCTGGTTCGGACCGAGCGACCGTCGAGCGCCGAGGAGAGCGCGCGGCTGCAGGGCATCCGCCTCGAGCAGCTCCTCCGAACGATCGTCGTGCGTCGCGGCGAGGGCGACTACGTGTTCGTGCTGGTGCCCGGCGGCCGCCAGATCGACTGGCCCAAGCTCCGAGCGCACCTCGCAACGCGACGCATCTCGCTGCCGGATCGGGACGAGGCCCGCGAGGCCACGGGCTACGAGCGGGGCACGATCACGCCGTTCGGTTCGCGCACGGCCTGGCCGGTGGTCGCGGACGCGGGGATCCGCTCCGTCGACCGGGTCGCGATCGGGGCCGGAGCCCACGGGGCCAACCTCCATGTGGCCGCCGAAGATCTGATCCGGACGCTCGGAGCGAGCGTGGTCGACGTCACGAAGCCCGACGACGGCGTGACCCTCAGTACGGCCGCCGCTGCGACAGGATGATCACGACCACCGCGGCGGCCATCGCCAGCAACACCGCGATGATCACGAAGAGTTGCGCGGAGCTGCTGATCTGCAGCTGCGTGGACAGCTCCGACCCCAGGTCCTGATAGATCGTCGTCAAGGCCTCGGCGGACCCTGCCGTCGAGGTCGTGGCGCCGGTGGCGCTCGCGATCTGGGACAGCAGGCCGGCGTCGGCGGCGCCCGGCCCCGAGGTCTTCCCCAGCACCACCGTGTACACGGGGACGCCGATGGAGGCAGCGTTGGCGGCCGCATCGATCGGCGAAACCTCGCTCCCCGTGTCCTTTCCGTCCGACAGCAGCACCGCCACCGCCGGGCTCGTGCCCTCGTCGGTCCAATGCTTCTGGATCATGTCGAGCGTGGCCGACAGGCCGTCCCCGATCACGGTGCCGCGGCCTTGCTGCGGATGGTCGAGCGCGGCCCCGACCTTGGCGTGATCCACCGTCGGGGGGACGAGGACCGTCGCCTTGTCGGCGAAGGTCACCAGGCCGACCAGGAACGATTCGGGGAGCTGCGCCACCAGCGTCTCGGCCGCTTGCTGGGCTGCCGCCAGCCGGTTCGGGGCCACATCGGTGGCGTTCATCGACTGCGAGACATCGAGGACGAGCGCCACGGTGGGCGGCTTCGCGGTCCTCGAGACGCGGAACTGCGCGAGCGCGACGCCGAGGGCGACGACCGCGCCGATCAGCAACAGGATCGGCAGACGCCGGAGCCAGGCCGGGGCCTGCTGGAACGACGAGGACTTCTTCTTCACGGGCTTGCGGCGTGCGCCCGCGGCCGAAGGCCGCGGGCGCACGCCGCCGGTGTTCCTGCTGTCCCCTCGTTGGCGTGAGCCGAGCAGGAAGAGCACGCCGACGACAAGGGCGAGCACGGCGACCGTGATCAGGATCTGCATGGGGGCGCTAACGGTATCCGACGGTGCCTACCGGCGTTCGGGTAGGGGGGTTCCATCCCCCCCGGGTATGGAGAGATATCCCCCAACCTGCCGACACCAACGGTATGAAGAACATCGGGAGGCACATCGCACGCGGAGCAGCGATCCTGGTCGTGGTCGGCCTGATCCCGCTGGTGACCGCGGCGCCGGCCCTCGCGGCCCGGCAGAAGACCATCCGGATCAACGACGCGTCGGTCATCGAGGGCGACGCCGGCCAGAAGAACATGACGTTCACGATCTCGTGGACCGGCGCGAAGGGCGGCGCTGCGCCGTCGGTGCACTACGCGACGGCGAACGTGACGGCGACGTCCGGTGCGGACTACACCGCGACGTCGGGCACCGCTTCCCTCGCGAACAATGGATGCCGGTGCGCAACCGTGAACGTCCCGATCCTCGGTGACACGACGACCGAAGGCACGGAGACCTTCGCCGTCAACCTCTCGAGCCCCGTCAACGCGAAGATCGCGGACGCCCAGGGCATCGGGACGATCTACGACAACGAGGGACCTCCCTCGCTCGTCGTCACCGACGTTTCGGGGGCGGAGGCGAGTGGAACCATCTCGTTCTCCGTACTGCTCACGAACGCGAGCGGCTCGACGCGTGAGCGTCGACTACGCCACGGCCGACGGGAGCGCGATCGCAGGCTCCGACTACACCGCGACCTCGGGCACCCTCACGTTCACCCCCGGACAGACCTCGAAGACGGTCCCCGTGACGATCGTCGAACGATGCGCTGGCCGAGGACGACGAGACGCTTCACGCTTGAACCTTTCGAACGCGACCGGCGGGATCGCGATCGCCGACCCGCAGGGCGTCGGAACGATCGTGAACGATGACCTGGACCCGACCGTGTCGGTGGGCAACGCCTCCGTGGTCGAGGGTGACATCGGCACGACCACCCTCTCCCTCCCGGTTACCCTCTCCGGTCCGAGCGGGCGTGAGGTGGATGTCGATTACGCGACGTCCGACGGCACCGCGACCGCCGGCAGTGACTACACGGCCACGTCCGGCACGCTCGTCTTCGCGGCCGGCGAGACCTCGAAGCAGATCGACGTCTCCGTGACCGGCGACCTCTTGGTCGAAGGCAACGAAACCTTCACCGTGACGCTCTCGTCGCCGTTCAACGCCGACCTCGGAACGAGCGTCGCGACCGGCACGATCACGAACGACGACGCCAACCCGAAGCTGGTGGTCGAGCGACGCCGCCAAGCTCGAAGGCAGCTCGGGCACGACGCCGCTCACGTTCACCGTCGCGATGGTCCCCGTCTCGGTCTCGGACGTGACGGTCGACTACGCGACGTCCGACGGAACGGCGACCGCAGGCTCCGATTACACCGGGGCGTCCGGCACCCTCACGATCCCGGCGGGTCAGGCCTCCGGAACGATCGCCGTGAGCGTGAGCGGTGACAAGACGTACGAGCCGAACGAGACCCTCACGCTGACGCTGTCGAACCCGGTCGGAGCAACCATCGTGGTGGGCGCCGCCACCGGCACGATCCTCAACGATGACCGGATCGTGACCACGCTCTCGACGAAGCTGGCGAAGGGAAGGACCGCCATCAAGGCCAAGGGTCTGATCCAGCCCGCCATCGGTGGGATGCTGGTCAAGGTCAGCCTCCTGCGCAAGGTCGGACGGAAGTACGTGGTTCTGTCCACCAAGACCGTCGGCGCCAAGGGCCTCCTGGATCGGAACAGCGACGGCATCCTCGAGGCGGCGTACGTGGCATCGTTCAAGCGGCCGGCCCACGGGGCGTATCGGTTCGTCACTCGGTACGCAGGCAACACGACCTACGCGCCGAGCAAGCGCACGCTCTCGTTCAAGCTCTGAGCCGAGCGAACCGCTACCAGTAGCGCGCCGTCGCCATGGCGACGACCGTGACGCCGAGCAGTCCCAGACTCGTCCTCGCGAGCATCTTGATCAGGTCCTGGAGGGGTGGGACCTTGGCGGTCAGATCGGGCGCGGGCGGCCCCTCCGAGGACGCGATCTCCCGTCCGAGCGCCAGCAACCGTTGCACGTTGGGACGTGTGCCGAACAACCCGACCAGGTAGGCGGCGATCGCGGCCACGCCGCCGACCGTCAGCGCGACGCCGTAGCTCGTTCCGAGCAGGTCGCCGAACCCGCCCGCATCGTTCATGTCCCGCAGGTACAGGATCAGTCCCGCCGCGATCGTGACGCTCGCGATGACGAGGATCCGGTCCACCAGCCGCCGCGCGCCGAGCAGCTCGGACATGAAGGGCGCGCCCGCCGGGGCGATCGCGGCCGCGCTCGGTTGCACGAACACGACCAGGAAGAAGACCGAACCCACCCACGCGATCCCCGCGCCGATGTGCACGATCCGGAAGACGATGAAGAACCACTCGGCAGCGATCATGGCGGGAGCGTAGCGTCGACCCTTGCGATGCGTCGTATCCGTCGGTGGCGAAGCAGCGCGGCCGTCGTGCTCCTGGCCTGCACGGCCGTCTCCCATCCGGTGGCATCCGAGCGTCCCACCCTTCCACCGCCCTCTACCGCCGGGTGGAGAGATCCGATCCGGTACCGACCATCGCCGGTACCGCCACCTGACACCTCCGTGCTATAAGCGGACGTCCGGGAAAGACGTCCGGCGACGGGAGGGGCGAGAGATGCACCGGCACGCGTTCAAGGCTGCCGCAGCGGCGGCCGTGCTCTCCGTCGTGGTGGTCGGGATGGCGGCCGCGGCCGTCATCCGAGGCGCCGGGCCGCAGCCCGATGGAACCGCGATCACGCCGCAGGGATGGCGCGTGACGCCGGCCGGCTCCCAGACGGATCTCGGGCTCTGGCCCATGGACGTCGCGATGAGTCCCACCGGGAACCTGCTGCTCGTCGCGAACGCCGGCTACGCGCACCACTCGCTGATGGCGATCGACCCGGCATCGGGCGACGTCCTCCAAACGATCTCGGCTGCGGGAGCCAAGTCCCACGGCTGGTGGGATTTCGCGAACGGGCATCCGACCGGTTATTACGTCGGACTCGCGTTCTCGCCCGACGGACGCCACGCGTGGGCCTCGGACGGTCCCGGTGGGGCGATCCACGTGTTCCGGATCACCGGCCGCAGCCTGACCGAGACGCAACACATCAAGCTCGCCGGCAACCGAGGCAACCAGCACCCGTGGCCGGCGGGGATCGCGGTGAGCGGCGATGGGAACAGGCTGTACGTCGCGGGGAACCTGGACGACACGCTCCGCATCGTCGACCCGACCTCGCGCACGGTCCTGGACACCGTCGCGGTCGGCCACCTGCCGTACGGCGTGGCGCTCGATGCGGCCGGCACCCGCGCCTTCGTGTCCAACTGGGGTGGGCGGACGGTGAGCGTGATCAGCCTGGCGACCCGCCGGGTCGTGCGCACCGTGACGGTGGGTACGCATCCGTGCGCGATCGTCACCAGCCCCACGCGGAACGAGATCTACGTCGCGAACGGCGATTCCGACAGCGTGAGCGTGCTCGACGCGACGTCGGGGGCGGTTCTGCGGACGATCGACCTCCGCCCGTACGCGAACGCGCCGGTCGGGGGCACCCCGGACGGTCTCGCCGTGAGCCCCGATGGATCGACGCTCTACGTGACGAACGCCGGCGACGACGACGTGGCCGTGGTTCGCCTCGCGACCGGGACGTCGCCGGATCACGTCGCGGGGTTGATCCCGACGGCCTGGTACCCGAGCGGCGTCGCCGTCGACCCCACGGGCACGACGCTGTTCGCGATCAACATGAAGGGGCTCGGGGCCGGCCCACACCTGGATCCGACCACCTACTGGCCCGCGTTCATGGGCGGAACGCTCTCGCGGATCCCGGTGCCGAACGCGACACAGCTCGCCGCGTACACGGCCCAGGTGGCCGCGAACGACCGCTTCGGTGTGACGCCGACGATCCCCGCGGGAAGCGTGATCCCGGCCCACCCGGGCGACCCGACCCCGATCACCCACGTGATCTACGTGATGAAGGAGAACCGCACCTACGATCAGATCCTCGGCGACCTCGGCCGCGGCAACGGCGACCCGTCGCTCTCGATCTTCGGCGAGGACATCACCCCGAACCAGCACGAGCTCGCGCGCCGGTTCGTCACGTTCGACAACTTCTACGCCGACGCCGAGGTCTCCGCCGACGGCTGGAGCTGGACGACGGGCGGCTACGCGAACGGATACATCCAGCGGAACTGGCCGGTCGACTACAACGGCTACGGACGTCCGTACGACTTCGGCGGGTTCGGGGAGGGGACGACGGCCGGCCTTCCGGGTGAGCATCCGGGACGCGGGTTCCTGTGGGACGAGGTCGCTCGCGCCGGGATCTCGTACCGCAACTTCGGGTTCTTCATGGACAACCCGGTGGACCTGCAGGCCTCGATCCCGGGACTCCTCGGTCACACCGATCCGCAGTACCCGGGATGGGACATGTCGGTCCCGGACCAGGTCCGGATCGACCGGTGGCTCGACGTTTTCCAGGGCTACCAGCAGCAGCGGGTCGATGCCGACGGTGCAGTTCGTGTATCTGCCGCGCGACCACACCGCCGGCACGACGCCCCGGGCGGGACGCCCCGGCGCGATGGTGGCGGACAACGACCTCGCCTTCGGGCGGCTCGTCGAGGCCGTCTCGCATTCGCGGTTCTGGGGCTCGACCGCGATCTTCGCCGTCGAGGACGACGCGCAGGACGGTCCCGACCACGTCGACGGCCACCGTTCCACGGCGTACGTGATCAGCCCGTACACGCAGACCGGGTCGGTCGACTCGACGTTCTATTCGTCGGTCTCGGTGCTGCGCACGATCGAGCTGATCCTGGGCCTGCCGCCGATGAGCCAGTTCGACGCGGTGGCCAACCCGATGACGGCCGCGTTCACGTCCACCCCGAACATGCGGCCGTTCACCGCGCTCCCGGCGAACGTGAACCTGAACGCGAAGAACACGCTCGACAGCCCGATGGCGACGGCATCGATGTCGATCGACTTCTCGGCGCCGGACAGGATCCCGATGCGGTTGATGAACGAGATCCTGTGGAAGTCGATGCGTGGCGAACAGAGCCAGATGCCAGAGCCGGTGCGTTCCCTCAACCTGCGGAAGGCGATGCTGACGGGGACCGGCTAGGCGGGGATGCGTCGGGGCGGGTCGGAGCGTCGGGAGGACCGGCGACCGGAAGGCGAACGTCGAAGACCGTACCGCCCTCCGCACCGGCGGACGCCGTCACCTCTCCCCCGTGTGCCGCCACGATCGCCTGAACGATCGATAGCCCGAGCCCCACACCCCCGGTCCCCCGCGAGCGCGACGGGTCGCCGCGCATGAACCGCTCGAAGATCCGCCCTTCCACCTCTGGGTCGAGGCCCGGCCCCCGGTCGGCGATCCGCAGCAGCGCCTCTTCGCCCTGGAGCGAGACCTCGATGCGCACCGGCGACCCCGGCGCGTGCACCCGCGCGTTGTCGAGCAGGTTGTCGATCACCTGACGCAGGCGCGAGGCGTCGCCGACGATCCGGACCGGATCGTCGGCGACGAGCTCGATCGTTCGATCCGGATCGATCGCGCGCGCGCTCTCGACGGCCTCCGACGCGACGGCGACGAGGTCGAGCGGTTCCCGGTCGAGCGGGCGGCCCTGGTCGAGCCGAGCCAGCAGGAGCAGGTCGTCGACGAGCACGCCCATCCGGGACGCCTCGGACTCGATGTTGGACATCGACTTCGCCAGATCCTCGGGCCGGCTCTCGGCCCCCCGGCGGAACAGCTCCGCGTAGCCGCGGATCGAGGTGAGCGGCGTTCGCAGCTCGTGCGAGGCGTCGGCGACGAAACGGCGGAGACGTTCCTCGGAGCGGCGCCGCTGCTCGAACGCCGCTTCGATGTGCGCGAGCATCGTGTTGAGGGCGATCCCGAGCCGGCCGACCTCGGTCCGCTCGTCGGCAGGTTCGACCCGGCGGGTGAGATCGCCGGCCGCGATCGCTCCAGCGGTGTCGCCGATCCCCGTGAGGGGACGCAGGCCGACGCGGACGAGCCACCCGGCGAGGAGCGCCACCGCGATCAGCACGGCGATCCCGATCAAGGTTTCGAGGCCGAGCAAGCGCCGCAGCGTCGCGTGAACCTCGGTCAGGGGGATCGCGACGATCAGCGTGCCGCCGCCCGTGACGGCGGTCGCGCGGATCCGATAGTCGCCATGCTCGCCGTGCGGAGCGGGCGCCGTGTAGGTGATGGATCCCCCCGGCGGTCCCCCCGGAGATCCGGGGAGCGCGGGCGGGATCGTGGCGGGAGCCACTCCCTCCGGCGACGGGCCGATCGGCGCGGATCGAACGACCTTCCCGGCGGGATCAACGAGCTGCGCGTAGGAACCGCCCGGGATCGAGAGACCGGGCGGTCCGCCTCCGAAGTCGCCGCCATGCTCGAACATGCCGACCGCGGGCACCTGAGCAGCCGCCAACTGCTCGTCCACGCGCTGGATCAGCGACCGAGACAGGTAGTGATACGTCGCGAGCTCGGTGGCCACCAGTCCGAACGCGACGAGCGCAACCGCAACGAGCGTCAACCGCGCCCGGAGGGACATCCTCACTCCTTGGGCAACCGGAGCGCGTAGCCGACGCCGCGCACCGTGTGGATCAGGTGCGGATCGGTCACATCCACCTTCTTGCGCAGGTAGCTGATGTACGTCTCGACGATCGATGCGTCGCCGCCGAAGTCGTAGTGCCAGACGTGGTCGAGGATCTGCTCCTTCGACAGGACGCGCCGCGGATTGACGAGCATGAACCGGAGCAGGTTGAACTCCGTCGGGGTGAGCTCGACCGGCCCTCCCGCGCGCCAGACCTCGTGCGTGTCCTCGTCCATCTCCAGGTCCTCGAACCGGAGCCGCCCCGCCGACCCCTCGCCGTGGCCGGCACGCCGGAGCACGGCCCGGATCCGGGCGATCAGCTCCTCGAGGCTGAACGGCTTGGTGACGTAGTCATCCCCGCCGATCGTGAGACCGCGGACCTTGTCCTCGGTCGCGTCGCGCGCCGTGAGGAAGAGCACCGGGATCCGCCGGCCGCGGTCGGCGAGACGCCGCTGCACCTCGAAGCCGTCGAGGTCCGGCAGCATGATGTCGAGCACGATCAGCTCGGGCCGGAACGACTCCACCATCGTGAGGACGTCACGACCGTTCCCGGCGGTCGCGACGTCGAAGCCTTCGTACCGGAGCGCGGTGCCGACCAGATCGGCGATCGCCGGTTCATCGTCGACGACCAGGACGCGGACGGCGTCGGCGACCGACTCCGTCGGTCCATCCGGCGCCGTCCGCTCCATCAGACCCATCTCCTCATCCGCTCGCGGGTGTGGAGTCGTCGGGAGGCACCGGCGGATCGACGGGCGACGCCCGGCCGCCGATGTCCGCGCCTCCCAGGTCGCGCATCCGCTGCGCGAAGTCTTCGCGCTCGAGCTCGCCGCGAGCGTACCGGATGCGCAGTTCCTCCACGGCGGTGTCACGGGGCGGGAGCGGGACCGGACCGACGCCCGCGCTGAGCGCCACCGGCCGAGAGGTGATGCGCACGACCGCCCAGATCCCGACGCCGATCAAGACGAGCACCATCACGAACGGCAGGAGGTGGAGGATCCCCCACCAGGCACCGTGGTGCTCGACGCCCGGTCCCTGCCATGGTCCGTACGGCTGACCCATCGACCTACCTCCTCATCCCGTATCTCCGTGCAAGTGCAACAGTCGAACCTGGGAAGTGGCTGAGAACGGACCGAGCGTTCGACCAGCGAGGCCCGGCTCAGGCCGGCTGGAAGAGCAGGTGGAGCTCGATCGTCCCGGTGTTCGCGATCGAAAGGACCAGGAACCCGGTCGGCGCCTCGATGGCGTAGTCCGTCAGCGCGACGTCGACGCTGCCGATCGCCTCGATCTCGTCACCGTTCCGCTGCGCTTGGATCGATACCTCGACGCTCCGGGTGACGCCGTGCAGCGTGAGGTCGCCTGCGGCGACGGCTTGGATCGTCTGGCCGTCCTTCGGCACCGAGCCGACCTCGATGGGCTTCGTCAGGGTGAAGGTGGCCGTCGGGAACTGGTCCGTCTGCAGCCCATCGGTACGGAGCCGTTCGTCCCGGCGGCTGTCATCGCTCTGGAGCGTGGTCATGTCCACCGACACCTGCATCGCCGTGATCGTGGTGCCGTCGATCGTCAGGGAGCCCGACACGTTCTGGGTCCGCCCGACCGCCGTGTTGGCGCCGGTCCCCGCGAGCTCCTCCTTGACGCGGTAGCCCGCGAACGACGAGGTCCCCTCCGCGAGCGACCCCGACGTGTCGTCGATCGTCCAGGTCCCGTCGAGGCTCCCGCCAGAGCTCGCCGTTGTGGTCGGGGCCGCCGACGAGGTGACGGGGTTGAGCGCGACCGGCGATGGATCGCTTCCCCCGAACAGCTGCCAGAAGGCGAAGCCTCCGGCCGCGAGGACGACGACGAGCACGACCGCCGCGCCGACCGCCACCTTGGTTCTGCGCTTCATGTCGTGACCCTCTCCGCCGGCAGCCGATGATCCGGCAGCGCCCATCCGAGCAGGTCGACGTTACGGAAGTCTGGGCGCTCGCTGTGGAGGAGCTGAGGAACGGTTGCTGCCTCGGGTCACTCGTCGGATCCGCGGAGGCGGACGGCCCGGTCGAGCATGTCGAGCTGATCGGCGAGCCAGGTCGCCGGCGTGTGCGCGAGGACGGTTCGCGAGAGTCCACGGGCCCGCCGCGTTCGCTCGTCCTCATCCATCTCCAGCGCCTGCTGGATCGCGTCCGCGGTCTCCCGAACGTCGAAGGGGTTGATCCCCACCGCCTGGCGGCCGAGGCGCCCGTACGCGCCCGCGTTCCGAGACAGGATCAGGACACCGCCGTTGCGGTTCACGACCGGGCCCTCCATCGCCACCAGGTTCATCCCGTCGTACACCGGGTTGACGAGCATCGCGTCGTACATGCCGTACGCAGCCACCGCGTAGTCCATGTCGTGTTGGAGCCGGACCACGACGGGTACCCATCCGTCGCGCCCGAGCTCGGTGTTGATCCGGTGCGCCTCCGCCAAGCAGGCGTCGCCGTACTCGCGATACGCGGTCAACTCCTCGCGTGAAGGCGTGAGGAGGGCGAGGAAGCGCACCCGGCCCTGCCAGCCCGGGTTCCGCCGGAGGAACAGCTCGTACGCGAGGAACCCGCGCAGGATGTTCTTCGACGGCTCCAGCCGGTCGACGCGCAGGAGCAGCCGCTGCTCGCCGAGGGAGGAGCGGATCTCTCGGCGGATCGCCTTCGTCTCGGGCTGCGCGGCGATCGACCGGAGACCCTCCGCCCCCACGGACACCGGGAACGTGCGGATCAGTGACGTGCGGCCGTCGAGCGACAGCCGCCAGCGGCGGAGGTCGGCCTTCGCCCCCGGGAGGGACCTCGCGGACAGGAGGAAGTTCTCTGCCCAGGTCCGCGACTGGAACCCGAGCACATCGGCGCCCGCCAACCCGCGGAGCAGTGACTCACGCATCCCGATCGGCAGCATCCGAAGGTACGTCTGCCCCGCGAACGGCGTGTGGGAGAAGTGGATGATGCGGGCGTCCGGACGCAACTCCCGCAGATACATCGGCACGAGCGAGAGCTGATAGTCCTGGACCAGGAACACCGCGTCCTGGGGGGACCGGTCGAGCACCTCAGCGAACGCGCGGTTCGCCTCCTCGTACGCGTGCCAGGCGTCGTCGGTGGACTCGTCGAACGTGGGGCTCCGCGCGATGTCCCACAAGAAGTGATGGGTGAACCACAGGATCCCGTTCGAGATCCCGTTGTAGTAACCGTCGTAGATCTTGGGATCGATCGAGACGAACCGCAGCCGCAGGTCGGTCGCGTGATCCAGCGCCTGTCTCCGCGGAACCTCCCGATCCGCCTCCGTCATGGCGGCGGCGACCCAGGTCGCCTCGTCCCGGTAGAACACGCCCGCCAGCGTCGTCACGAGGCCTCCGGCGCCTCGTTGCGCCTCGAAGCCGCCAGCCTCGTTCCGCTCGAACGTGACGGGCCCCCGGTTGGAGACCACCACGAGGGGCGATTCGATCGCTGGCGGGAGGTACGGATCCGCCATGGGGGCAGTGTATCGGGGTTGCTCTTCGGGGGCTCCGCCGCCGGCGCCCCTAGACTCCGCCGCGTGGCCGAGCGCACCCTCTCGCAGCGTGAGCGGAACCGCGCGTTCCATGAGGATGAGGGCTGAGATGCCGGGACTCGAACGGGTTCCGCCCGATGTCCGCACGGTCCACCTGGGGCAGTTCACGCCCGAACACGCCGATGCGATCGCGGAGGCGCTCGAGAAGGAGGGGATCGTGTGGTGGGCGAAGGTCCCCGGATTCTTCAGCCGGATCTGGGAGTTCGGCGGGGTCCACGTGTTCGTGGACCGCGCCAAACTCGAGGAGGCGCGGGCGATCGCGGACCGCATCGCGGGCCGCGATCGCTAGCTAGGACGAGAGCGCCGCGAGGGCGTTCGGCACGGTGTCCTTCGGAGTGACCCCGTACCACGCTCGCTCGATGTTCCCCTGCTCGTCCACCAGGAAGGATGACCGGATGATGCCCTCGACGGTCACGCCTCCGCGCGTCTTCGGTCCCCAGGTCCCCCACGCGTCGGCGACGGCGTGGTCCTCGTCGGCCAGCAGCGGGAAGCCCAACCCGTACTTCCGGTCGAACGCGAGCTGCTTGTCGGGGTCGTCGGGTGAGATCCCCACCACGTCCACGCCGATCGCTCCCAGGTCCTGACGGTGATCCCGGAGATCGCAGGATTGCGTCGTGCACCCGGGCGTGTCCGCCTCCGGATAGAAGTAGACGAGCAGCTTCTTCCCCCGGTAGTCCTCCAGTCGGACGACCTGGCCGCTCTGGTTCCGGAGCGCGAAGCCCGGCGCGGGGTCTCCCGGTCCGAGCTCGACCATCACGTCCCCGCGACCCGGCCGCGACGCGTGAGCGCATCGATCGTCACCGCGACGAGCAACACCAGCGCGGTGACCATGTACTGCGTGGCGGCGCTGAACCCCAGGAGTCCCATCCCGTTGGCGATCGCCGCGATGACGACCCCGCCGAGGACCCCGTGCAGCGCCTTGCCGCGGCCGCCGAACAGGCTCGTCCCGCCGATCACCGCGGCGGCCACGGCGTACAACACGAGCGTCTGATCGAACGCGGTGGAGATCGAGCGGAGCCGAGACGCGTAGATGACCCCGGCCATCCCGGCGGTGAACGAGCAGAGCGTGAACGCGACCGTCCGGATCATCCGCAGGTTCACCCCGGCGCGGCGTGCGGCTTCGGCGTTGCCTCCGATCGCGTACACGTACCGGCCGAACCGGGTGCGCCCGAGGACGAACGTCCATGCCGCCAGGATGCCGAACACCAACAGGACGACCCACGGGACCCCTTGGATCGGCCGGATCCGGCCGCGGTCCGTGTTGCAGATGAGCACGATCACGACGCCGCCCAACAGGCCCCCGCCGATCTTCAGCGCCGTCAGCCCCGGCGGGGGCGCCACCAGGCCGGCGGCGCGGCGGCGCGCGTCGCGCCGCCACGTGAGCACGCCGAAGAACCCGACGATCACGAGCATCACCACCCAGCCGGCGATCGGACTCAGGTTGCCGCTGGCGATGTCGTTCACGATGGTGTCGCTGATCAGCACCGACCCGCCGTTCCCCAGGATCTTCAGCATCACGCCTTGCCAGAAGAGCAACCCAGCGAGCGTCACCACGAACGACGGCAGGCCCACGCGCGTGATGATCGAGCCCTGCAGGACCCCGATCGCGGCGCAGACCAGCAGGGCGACGAGGATCGCGGCCCACCACGGCCAGTCGAGCCCGGTTGGCTTGAGCAGCTCGGCCAGCACGACGCCACCGAGGCCGGCCACGAACCCGATCGACAGATCGATCTCCCCGAGCAGCAGCGCGTAGATCTCGCCCATCGCGAGGACGCTGAAGACCGCGGCCTGGACGAGCAGGTTGACCAGGTTCCCCGCCGTGAGGAATTGGCTGTTCAGCGACTGGAAGAGCACGGAAACGAGCAACAGGCCGCCGACGACCGGCAGGATGCCGACCTGACCGGCGCGGATCCGCGAGAGCGACGCGCGGAGGTACTCGCGACACCGAACCGGCGACCAGCTCCGGTGAGACGGCGAGCTGCGCCCGTGCCTCGGCCGCCTGCGTCAGCTCCTCGGCTTGCTGGACCGGCCCAGCGGAGGACGCCGGTTCGTCGACCTTGGCCACGTCAGGACTCCTTGGGATGTCGAGGGTCCGCGACGCGGGTCGACACGCCGCTCGTCATCAGGTCGACGACGATCTGACGATCGAGCTCGGCCGTCGGGCGGACCGCGACCATCTTGCCCGAGATACAGGACCGCGACCTGGTCGGCCACCTGGAAGACGTCGGTCATGTTGTGGGACACCATCATCACCGCGTGACCCTGGTCGGCCAGCCGGCGGACGAGCTCGAGCACGTTCGCCGTCTGGGTCACGCCGAGGGCGGCCGTCGGCTCGTCCATGATCACGAGCTTCGCTTCCCAGAGGACGGCCTTCGCGATCGCGACCGACTGCCGCTGGCCGCCCGACAGCGAGGCGACCGGTTGGCGGATCGAACGGACGGTTGTGACCCTCAGCTGCGCGAGGGTGTCGCGCGCGGAGGTCTCCATGTCCTCCTCGTCCAGCGTGAACCGCCGTGACACGTTCGCGCCCGAGGAACATGTTCTGGACGATGTCGAGGTTGTCGCAGAGCGCCAGGTCTTGATACACGGTCTCGATCCCGAGCGCGGCGGCTTCGCGGGGCGTCCTGATGTGAACGGGCTTCCCCTCCCACGAGATCTGACCGCTCTCCGGGGCGTGGATCCCGGCGATGCACTTGATCAGCACCGACTTCCCGGCGCCGTTGTCGCCGGCGAGCGCGGTGACCTGCCCGGACGGAACGTCGAGGTCGACGCCGACGAGCGCCTGCACCGGCCCGAAGTTCTTGTTGATCCCGCGGAGCCGCAGGAGCGGCTCCGCGCTTCCGGTCGGCGGGGCCGGCGGCGGTCCCGACTCGACGTCGGTGGTCACGGTTCCCGTGGCTTCTCCCTCCTGACGCGTGAGGCACGCGGCGATCGGGCCGCACCACGTCCGCGGATGCGGCCCGATCCCGTCCCTATCGCGCTAGCTTATGCCTGCGGCCGTGCAGGCGCTCTGCACGCGCGCCGGTGCAGACGTCCTTCGCGGTCGGCCCGACACCGATCGTGTCGTCGTCCGCCACCACTGTCGGCCATGTTCGTCCGTGGTCACCCACATCGGCACCGTGTAGACGGACGGGATGTCCTTGCCGATCACGTCATCCTTCGTCGTGGAGTTGACCAGCGACGACGGCGGGGTCTGTCCCGCCCGCAGGATAGATCGCGAGTGCGGCGGCGGCCTGCGCCTCGGCGTAGAACGGCTTGTAGACCGTCCCGCACTGGTACCCCTTCAGGATGTTCTGCAGACCACGGCGCCGACGCGTCCTGGCCCGGTGGTCGGGAACGTGTTCGCCGGGACCTTGTCCTTCTGCAGGACCGAGATCACGGCGTTCGCGTTGTCGTCGTTCGGCGTCATCGACGGCGTTGATGTCCGGGTGCGCCGTGAACTGCTGCTCGAAGTTCGTCTGGGTCACCGACGGCGTCCACGTGCCGGCCGGCTCGCCGACCTTCGTGTAGGAACTTGTCGCTGAAGTGCGGGTCCAACACCTCGTTGTACCCCTGCGCGAACAGCTTCGCGTTGTTGTCGGTCGGGGTCGCCGTTCATGATCAGGATGTTCGGGTTCGACACCTTCCACGCAGAGATGCAGTCGACCTCGCCCTGCCCGATCAGCTTGCCGACCTGGACGTTGTTGAAGCTGACGTAGTACCGATCGGCGGGACCACCGGACACGAGGCGGTCGTAGTCGATCACCTTGACGCCCTGCGACTCGGCCTTCGACTCGATCGCCGCGCCGCTGCCCGGGTCGAGCGGATCGATCAGCAGCACGGTCGCGCCGGCGTTGATGTCGGCATCGGCCTGCGTCTGCATCGTCGAGCGCGCTGCCCTGCGCGTTGTCGATCTTGAACTGATCGGAGGTCAGGCCGGCGGTCTCGAACGCCTTCGTCAGGAACGGCAGGTCGTACTGGACGTACCGCGTCGAGGTCGTCGTGTCCGGCAACAGCACGCCGATCATCCCGGTCCCCTGACGCCGCGAGGTCCTTCAGCTGCGGCATCACCGCGAAGTCGGCGGTGAAGTCACCCGGCGCGATCTGCGGCACCGTCGCCGACGCCGACCCGGCCGGCGTGCTCGAGCTGGAGCTCGAGCTGCACGCCGCGAGCACGGCCCCCAGCACCAGGACGGCCGCGGCCGTCGTCACCATCTTGGTCGGTGTTCTCATCGATGACTCCTTTCGATCTGGATCTCCGCGCCGAGCGTCCGCTCGTCGGATCGTTCTCATGTCGACCATCTCCCCCCGAGGCCGGGGCCTCATCCTCGGCCGCCGATCCAGGACGGCCACTGATTCATACGGAACTCGACCGACCGGACGTTCCCGCGCCGACCGTCTGCGTGATCGCGGGCCGGATCCGTGCGACCGGAACCGGCCCCCGCCTGGGCTTGAGCTCGAACGGATCGACCTGGCGGAACACGAGGCTCAGCGCACCCAGGACGGTGGCGCGATCGCCGAGCTCGCCCACGACCACCTCGGCCGTCGCCGCCGCCATCGGGAGCGCGCAGCGGTCGAGCGAGGCGCGGATCGGATCCAGCAGGATGTCTCCGGCCGCGCTCAGCGAGCCTCCGATGATGACCCGGCGTGGGTTCAAGAGGTTGCAGAGGTTGGCGATCTGCACGCCGATCAACCGCCCCGCGTCGCCGATCACACGGCGGCAACCCGAGTCGCCGGCCGACGCCAGCCGGAGCAGATCATGCACCGACAGGTCCCCGTGGCTCCCGCGCAGGCTCTCCAAGAGCGCAGGCGTCCCGACGAACCGTTCGAGGCAGCCGCGGTTGCCGCACCGGCAGACGGGACCATCCTCCGCGATCGTCGAGTGCCCGATCTCACCGGCCGTCCCGACGGCGCCGCGGTAGATCTGGCCCCCGAGGATCAGGGCCGCTCCCACACCCGTGTCGACCTTCACGTACGCGGCGTCGCTGGCGCCGCGCCCAGCGCCCCACATCGACTCGGCGAGCGCGCCGAGGTTCGCGTCGTTGTCGATGTGGACGATGTGCCCGACGTGGCGCCGCATCTCTTGCGCCGCGTCCACGCCGACCCAGCTCGGCGAGATGCTCGACGGGTTCGGACGGCCCGTCGCGCGATCCAGCGGACCGGCCAACGCCATCCCGACGCCGAGGATCTGCGAGGGCTCCAACGCCGCCTCGGCGACCACCAGGTGCATCAGGTCGGCAGCGAGCGCCATCGCGGTGTCGGCGTCGTGATCGATGTCGAGCGGCCGCTCGGCCTCGGCGAGCACCGTGTGGGACAGGTCGGCGACGACGACCCGCAGGCAGTCGTGGTCGACGTCGATGCCGACGGCTGCGCCGCTGGAAGGATCGAGGGTCAGGAGTGCGCTCGGGCGTCCGACCCGCCCGTCGCGGCCCCCGCTCGGCGGGGGAACCTCGTGGATGAACCCCTCTTCCAGGAGTGCGGCGACCACGCCGGACACCGTCGCGCGGGAGATGCCCGACCGCCGAACGAGCTCCGCCCGGGTCAGGGCACCGTGGTCTTGCAGCAAGGTGAGCAGACGCCGGCGGTTGCTGTCGCGGAGCAGTGTTCCCCCCCTTGGATCTTCGCCAACAGTCACACCGGCGCAGGGCATCTGTCAAGTCAAGACCGAATCACCCCGCTGCGAGGCCCGCATTCCGTCGGATCTCGGCGGACTCTGCCCCTCGACGGCTCACCTCGCCCACACGCCGACGGGCGTGTATCGCACCGGCACATCGATCAGGATCAGCTCCGTCTCTTCGTCCGCCGTGATCGTGACCTCCTCCGGACCGAAGATCTTGGCCGCGTCGCCGATACCGAGACGAGCCTCGTTCACCCGTGCGGCTCCTGCGATCAGGTAGAGGTAGCCGGCGCGATCCTCGGCGAACGTGTGCTCGACCTCGGCGGCCGGCTCGAGGGCGGCGACGTAGGTCGACGCGTCCTGGTGGACCGCGACGACGTCGCCGCCCTCCGGCCCGATCACCTTGAGCAGCCGGCCGGACCGATCCTCGCGGGAGAACTGCCGTTGCTCGACGCTCGGCGGCAGCGAGGGCGTGTCGGGGAGGATCCAGAACTGCAGGAAGCGCATCGGTTCGGTCTTCGACCCGTTGCGTTCCGAGTGCAGGGCGCCGGAGCCGAGCGTCATCCGTTGCACGCCGCCGGGCTGCAACGTGCCGTCCTGTCCGAGCGAATCCGCGTGCTCGAAGGTCCCCTCGACCACGTAGGTGAGTCCCTCGACGTCGGCGTGCGGATGCATCGGCCAGTCGGCGCCGGCGACCAGCCGGTCGTCGTTGAAGACCCGCAACGGCCCGATGCCCATCTGTTCGGGGTCGCGGTAGCGGTCGAACGAGAAATGCCAGCGTGCAGCGAACCACCCGCCCTCTTCCGCATGGATCTCGGCGTCCCGACGGATCTGCAGCATGCGTACCCCCTCGCCTCGTGGTTTGACAACGTAGCAACGGGCACGGAAGACAGGCACAGTGTTGCCTGCGCTCTGGCTCAGGCAGGCATCGTCGTGGGGATGCTCTGCGCGAACCGGAAGACGTCGTCCGGGTCGTAGCGACGCTTCGCGTCGACGAGCCGGGTGAGGTTGTCGCCGTAGTAGGCGTGGAGCCATCCGCGGAGCTCGGGGTCGATGTAGTTCACGTACGCGAAGCCGCTGGCGGCCGGCCGGAGGGCGCGCCAGAGGGTCGTGAGCCACCGGTCGTTCGCGGCCAGCGTCGCGTCGGTGATCGGACCGTGGAACGTCACGAACTCCTGCGCCAGGAAGGCGGCGCTCCCGATGCGGGAACGCCGTCGCATCCGGGGCGACGGCCGCGATCCTCCCGCCCCACGCGTCGAAGAGCACCCCGGCCGTCTGCGGCGCGAGCGCAGCCGCCGATCCTCGGCTGTCGATCAGGTCCAATGCCGCCCGCACGACCGTGGCGCCGATCGCCCGATCGAAGAAGTCGGACTTCGCGAGCGATCCTTCGCGCGCCAGCCGACCACCCTGTTCCGTCAGGCGGCACTCGTCGATCGAGTAGCTGCTGCACCCGGCGAAGTACCTCGCGGCATCGAGCGGCGACATCGTCACGGTCGACCGTGACGGCGCGTGGCGCGACGCGGCCGCCAACTCGTCCAGATGCGAGGCCAACCCCGACGGCGGACCCGACCAGGCACCGCTCACCGACACCGTCGGACCCGTGCCGGGGATCCATCGGATGCGGCAGCTGGACCAGAGCGCGGCCGGAGCGCCCGGGCCCCAGGTCTGCCATGCGGCGACCACGTCCTCGGCATCCGACCACGGCCACGACAGGGAGAACGCCGTGATCCCCGCGAGGGCGTGAGAGGAGAACGTGAACGACGTGACGACGCCGAAGTTGCCGCCGCCCGCGCCCCGGAGCGACCAGAAGAGGTCCGGCTCGTTCGCCGCGTCGCACGTCACGATGCGACCGTCGGCGAGCACCACGGTCGCCGACCGGAGCGAGTCGCACGTCAGACCGAACCGCCGGCCCACGACCCCCTGGCCGCCGCCGAGCGTCAGCCCGCTGATGCCGACGGTCGCGCACGTGCCGACCGGGATCACCGCGCCCGTGGCCGCGACGCCCGCCGCGACGTCGATCACCTTCGCGCCGGCGCCGATCGTCGCGGTTCCCGCTCCGGTTCGTAGCGTCGCCATCTCCGAGACGTCGATCACGATCCCGTCCGAGAGCGAGTACCCGCCGTAGCTGTGCCCGCCGCATCGCGCGGCGAAGGCGAGGTCATGATCGCGCGCGAACAGGATCGTCCGCGCGACGTCGCGCGACGTGGTCGCCATCACGACGGCGCGCGGACGCACGTCGTCGAACCGAGGGTCGTAGCCCAGGCGTGCGATCGGGTAGCCGGGCGTCCCCGGCCGGATCAGCCGGCCGTCGAGACTCGCGGCGAGCTCATCCCAGGGCAGCTTCGCGGAGACGCTGACCGTCGAGGTCGGCGGCGGTGTGGTCGGCGGAGCGAAGTGGTCGTGGTCGAGGCGCTCGTGGCTCGCGTGCACGCCGCGACCAGCGCGGTCAGCGGTGGACTCGCCAGCACCAAGGCGCCGGCTCGTCGGAGGAACCCCCTGCGATCCATGTGCTGATGGTAAGAGCGCCGGCGCTGATGCCGTGACGAGGTCGACTTTCGAGCCGCCTGATCAGCCGAGGATGTCGACGCCATCGCGGACGAGGCCCGAGGCCGGACGCGAACGCGACGGCCACCAGCGCGGCGCGGCCGAGCCACGTGACGACCTTGGATCGCCAGGCATCCACGAGCTCGGGTGTCGAGCGACCGATGGCCCAGACGCCGAGCGCAACCAACAGGACCAGCGCGCCCACGATGTTCGCGAACAGGAGCGGCACCAAGCCCACGATCCAGGCCCAGCGTCCCGTTCGCAGGATCGAGTCCTCGCGCAGCAGGCGTTCGGCGATCCACGGCATCGTCGCGCCGTAGGCCGCGGGGATCGCGACGAACAACGCCACCGCGAGCGGCAGCGGCGAGAGCAGCGTGAAGTCGACAGCGCTCGGACCGATGAGCCCGGCGCCCCCGACCAACGCGAAGAACAGCGTCATCAGTGGGATCCGCCAGCGGCGACGGGATCCAGCGGCGAACCACCAAGTAGAAGAGACCGCCCGCCATGCCCAAGCCGGCGGTGACCCCCAGCAAGAACAGCGTCTGGAGGCTCACGCGTCCGATCGTGAAGCCGTCGTCCGTCGAGACGCCGTTCAAGGACGGGTCCGACGTAAGTCGCAGCGCCAGCATCGCGAGCCGTCCGCCCACCCCGCCGATCAGGACCCCGGCGAGGAAGCCGGCGCTCACGCCCGCGCCGAGCGTGGCGCCAGGTTCACGGAGGTCTTGAAGGGTGAGTCCGCTCCATGGCGGGCATCATGGGCTCGGAAGAACTCGACACAAGCACAACGGCCCGGCCGAGGCCAGTCCGGGTCCCCGAAGGCGCAACCCCGCACGCCGGCGACGGTGCTAGGTTCCGTCAGAGCTTCAGGAGCTCCGGAATCACTACGGCTCTTCGAACGCTGTAGACGGGTTCGGGATCGGAATCGGGACGAACGCGAACAACGCAGCGACCGCCGATCCGATCACGGGGGACGTCTGGTCGTAAGGCCGGTTCCGATCGCCCCTCGTGCTCGCCGCCCGGCGCCCAGATGGCATCGGAAGACGTTGCTGGCTGGACCCTGGGTGTTGGATGCTCCTAGTCGGTGTGGGTTGCCTGATGTTTGCTGCAGCCTCGCCCCCGTAGCTCAGTGGAGAAGAGCATCGGTTTCCTAAACCGTGTGTCGGAGGTTCGATTCCTCCCGGGGGCACGATCGGGGTGTTTGGCTCCGCCTGACGCGTGACGTTTCGGCTTCGCCTGACGGGTGACACGGCTTCGCCTCATGGGTGACGCTGGCTCCGCCTGATCCGCGACACAGTCGTGGATCGCTTAACCGGAGCGTTCTGGTCCAGCGTTCGGCTCGGCATCCTCGGCGTTCCCGTCGTGGATGCCCTTCTTGAACTCACCCTGGGCTCGTCCCACCGAGCGCGCGAGCTCGGGCAGTCGTTTGGCGCCGAACAGCACCGCGACCGCGATCACCGCGACCACCGCGCCGTCGAGTCCGAAGATCTCCGCCAGCATCGCTTCACCCTCCTTGGATCGGACGGCCCGATCCGGTGGCTTTCCGTCGGTCCGAGGTCGTGACACGCCCGCCCACAACCTGGATCGTCCCGCTTCGCAGGGCGCCAGGGAGCTCGACCACGTACGACCCTTCTTCGACGGCCACGAACACGGCCGCGTAGACGTCGCCTCCGGCGCCCGACCGCCGTGGATGTACCTGGGCGTGAGCATGCCCGCACACGCCGACCACCTCGATCTCCGATCCATCGAGGGGCTCATCGACGAGAACCACCAACGCGCCGGTGTCACCTCCGATGTCGAGCATCAGCCCGTCGAGGGCTCCCGGGCCGTCGAGCGGGCCCAAGCCCTTCGGGCTTGGGCCCGCTCGCGCCACGGTCACCACCGCCCGACTCACGCGACGTCGGGAGGGATGCTGTCGTACCCGTCCACGGGCGAGCCGAGGTAGGGGAACGAGCTCGTGAACGGAGAGGAATTGTCGCTCTCCGAGGTCCCATCCGTGAGGAGCGAGGCCGCCGCGTCGGGTGTGAAGCTGGGATCCACGAGGGGGATCGTCGCCCCGGCGATCGCCCGCAGCTCGATCGCGACCACGTCGTCCTGTGGACGTCGCCCGTTGGGGAACCCGGCCAGATCACCACCGAGGATCCCGAAGGGGTTCGGCGAGTTGACGGGTGGGATGGCCATGTTGAGACGGAGCATGTCGGCGGGCGCGGTACCGGTGAAATTCTGGAAGCCCGCGATCACGCCACTCGGGATCCCTGTCAGCAGGATCGCTTCGAGGTCGGCTCGTTCCTTCGTGTACGCGGCGAGGTTGGGGAACACTCCCGGGTACAGGACGGGTAGCAGCCCGGCGAGCTCCGGGTGGGCGACGTACTTCGCGAACGCCGTGTCGCGTGACGGTGGAACGTGGTTCCACGTGTCCTTGTCCGCCATCGGAACGATCACCTCGTTGAACAACGGGTTCCCCAGGCGCGATACCTGGCGCCACGGCCCGGTTTCGACGACGTCGCCGCCTTCCTCGAGCATCGTTGCGGAGCGGCGGCTCGCCGATGCCCACACGCCGATCACGGCCTTCCGGCTCGCAGGGTCGGTCGGCATCGTCCCATCCTTCGTGAGGAGCCGCTTCCGGACCTGGAGCGCGATCGTGTGGACGTTGAAACCGCGCGTCCCGTCGACCCTGCGGCAGCGGCCGAAGGGATCAGGTGGAGGTTCTCGAACGGACGCAAAGTCCCGAGGTCGAAGATCGAACCGAGGTCCACGAAGAACCCTTCGTTCCGCTGTCCAGCGAACACGACCTCACCGGACTTCAACGTGTGGATCGCGGCCGAGGCGAGGACGTCGTAGTTGGGGGTCGACCGCGGACCGATGTTGACCGGGGGGCACGCCAGGTCCTTCGCCAGTACGGTCTCGGTGCCGCCCTCGACCCGGGAGACCGAGTAGAACTGCCGGCGGTTCCAGTTGGGGTCGTTGAGGGATGAGATCGGGCCCGTGTTGTACAGGAACGTGTCGTCGTTACGGAGGACCGTCTCGAACCGGAACCGATACGTGATGTCGGTGTCCCGGCTCCGGTCGTTCGAGATGTTGATGTCATAGGTGACGTCGTCCCCGAACTCGAAGAAGTTGGGGCCGCCCGCGGGGAACTCGAGCGGGATGAAGTTCGCCAAGATCGTGACCCACCCTGGCTTGTCCGGGCTCACGAACGCGTAAAGGTCGGTGTTGTCGGCGACGGGGTCCTTCGAGATGCCCGGCGCCTCTCGGTGCGACGACATGGTGGCTCCTTCCGAGATGCGGGCGTCAGGACGTCTTCGATGCGCGGATGATGCGACGAGCGAGGTCGGCGTCCCGATGGACGATCTCCCGGGAGCCGACCATCAGCCGGACCTCGCCGCGCGCGCCCTGCTTCACGTAGGCGATGATCGGCTCGTCGGCCGTGGCCTCCGAGCGATCGACCGGCGCGTTCCGCTCAGCCCCCGTCGCCGCCTCGGCGATCGCTCCTTGTGGGCCGAGGGTGAGCGCGGCCACGCCGGCCGCGACACCGATCGATCCCTTCCCGATGAACTGACGACGCGAGAGGTCTGCCATCCCTCACCGCTCCCCTCGATCGGCCGCATCGGGTTGGGCCGCCGCACCCGCGTGGCGGGTCGGGCCCGCCGCCCTCCCGCGGCGGTTTCCCCCGATACCAGGTTCTGACCCGGGACGGGGGTCGGGCTCACCGCCCGATGATCGCCTTTCGTCGCCGATGGCGCGGCGGATCACTCGGCCGGGGAGCGCCCCCGGCGCCTCACGTGGCGCATGGAGAGCGACCGGGGCTACGCTGTTTCGATGCGACGATCCGGAGCGGAGGAGACGGCTCGATGAGCCTTCGTGAAGGGCCGCTGTTGAAGGCTTTCGGAGGTCAACCGAGGCACATAGATAGGTCGACGCTTCTTCGATATGCGGGCAAGGTCGTCCTGGTAGGTGGTGCCTATTACGTGGCTGCTGTCCTCGGATTGCGGCTCGCGTTGATCGAGCGGAACGTAACGCCGCTGTGGCCACCGACGGGCATCGCGGTCGTGGCGCTCCTCATCTTCGGGTGGCGCGTGTGGCCGGGCGTTGCGCTGGCGGCTCTCGCGGTCAACCTGCCCATCAGCACGAACGGGCTGGCCGCCGCCGCGACGGCAGCGGGCAATACGCTGGCTCCGGTCGTTGCGGCGCTCCTGCTCGTCAGGGTGGGCTTCCGAAAAGAGATCGACCGACTGCAGGACGCCTTGGCCATCGTCTTCCTGGCAGCGCTCCTGAGCATGCTGATCAGCGCTTCGATCGGGACGGGCACGTTGGTGCTTTCCGGAGCCATACCGGCAAGCAAGTTCCCGGCCGCATGGGCGGTGTGGTGGACCGGCGACGCCATGGGAGTTCTGGTCGTTGCCCCCTTCCTCCTCGTCTTGTTCCAGAGGCCTTGGAGCGGATCGCTCCGAGAACGCACCGAGCTCGGGGCGCTCCTCCTCCTCGTCGCGACCGTGTCCGTCCTCGTGATGAACACCGATCTTCAGCTGATGTTCCTGGTGATCCCATTCCTCGGATGGACGGCATGGCGCTTCCAGCAGCGTGGGGCGGCCCCGGCGGCATTGCTCGCTGCCGTGATCGCTTCGTGGGCCGCGGCCCACGGCATGGGCCCCTTCCAACAGGGCACGCTGTTCGAGAAGATGATCACCCTCCAATCGTTCAACGCGACCGTCGCGTTCTCATCATTGTTCTTCGCCGCTCTGGTGACCGAACGAACGCGCGCTCGTGAAGACCTGGAGCGCGCTGCCGCCGAGCTGGAAGACAGGGTTGCTCAGCGAACGGCCGAACTTTCCGCCGCGAACGAACGGTTGGAACAGGAGATCGCCGAGCGCCGCGACACCGACCGAAGGCTTCGACAACGAGAAGGGCAGCTCGCGGAGGTCCAACAGGCGGCGAAGGTCGGCAACTGGGAGTGGGTCGATCCCGGAGGATCGAGTGACCTGGTCGGACGAGATGTACCGCATCCATGGGTACCCCCCGAAGGCGTTCCCCATCACGTTCGAGAAGGCGGTGGCGCAGGTCGAAGAAGAGGACGCCACCCGTATCCGCGCCAACCTGAAGGCCGCCCTCGGGCGAGGCCGCGACCACGATCTGCCTCCGAGCGAGTACCGCATCGTCCGAGCCGATGGGACCGAGCGCGTGCTGCTCGGGAAGGCCCGACTGAGCGTCGGCCCGGATGGACAACCGCTCCGGATGATCGGGACGGTCCAGGACGTCACGGAAGGCAAGAAGGCCGAGCGCGAACATCGGATCGCCGAGACGCTGCAGCGGAGCCTTCTTCCTGAGCGTCTCCCGGAGATCCCCGGGGTCTTGCTGGCGGCTCGTTACCTCCCCGCGACCTCCGATCTCGAGGTCGGAGGCGACTGGTACGACGTGGTGCAGCTTCCGAACGGGAGCATGGGACTGGCGATCGGCGATGTCGCCGGCCACGGACTACGGGCCGCCTCCACGATGGGTCAGTTGCGGATGGCGTTGCGCGCCTACGCGCTCGAAGAGGGATCGCCGTCCCAGGTCCTCGGTCGGGTCCGTCGTCTCGTGCGCGTGCTCGTTCCGGACATCGTGACCCTGATCTACCTCGTCTTCGACCCCGAGTCCGGAACCCTACGGTTCGCGAACGCAGGCCATCCTCCCCCTCTGCTCGTGGAAGGGAACGGGCAGACCTCGTATCTGGAAGGCGGGTTAGGTCCCCCTCTGGGAGCGACGGCTCATCCCCGCCCAGACATCGACGCCACGGCTCACCTGGACGCGGGTTCGACCTTGCTCCTGTTCACCGATGGACTCGTGGAGCGGCGCGGAAGCTCGATCCTCGACGGGTTGACCCGATTGAAGACGCTGGCGGCGGATCCGGGCGAGGATCTCGAAGTGCTGTGTGACCATCTCCTGGACTCGATGGTGACGGATGAGGTCTCGGACGACATCGCTCTGCTGGCACTCCGGCAGGTTCCGCTCGCAGCCGGACCATTGTTCCTTCGCCTCCCCGCGGAACCGCAGGTTCTCGCCCCGCTGCGCCAGACGGTTCGCCGGTGGCTTCGAGAGATCGATGCCGATCCCCGGATCGTGGACGATGTCCTCGTCGCTTGTGGGGAAGCGTTCGCGAACGCGATCCAGCACGCATACGGTGCGAAGGATGGCCTTTTCGAAGTGAGCCTCGTCGTGTCCGATGGAGCGGTCGAAGTCACCATCCGAGACCTTGGGAGCTGGAGGCCTTCGTCCGGTTCGGGAAGGGCCGCGCGACGCGGCGGGCTCGGCCAGCGTTTGATGCGAGAGCTCATGGATTCCGTGGACGTGGAGACCGGGCCGGAGGGGACGGTCGTCCGGATGCGCCGCAGCCTTCAGGTGGGAGCCGATCGTGAACGAACTCGCGCGCGTTGAGTCGGAGCAGCGCGGCTCCCTCTGTCTCGTTCGCGTCTACGGAGAGATCGACATGTCCAACGACCGAGACGTCTTGACGGCGATCGAGGTGGCCGTGGCACGAGAGACGGACCGATTGGTCGTGGACCTCACGAACACGACGTACCTGGATAGTGCCGGCTTGGCGCTCCTCCTTCGCCTGGCCGAGCGGATGCAAGCCCGACAGCAGCTGTTGAGCGTCGTGGTCCCTGTCGATTCTCGCGTCCGGAGGGCCTTCGAACTGACGGGGCTCTTGAGTGTGATCGACGTGGTGTCTCGATCGGAGGACGCCCTGAGCGAGACCAGGCCTGGAAGCTCGAACGACCACGCGTGAGGAAGGTGTTACGGATCGATCTCGACACCGGGGATCGGTGCGGGGAGTCCGACCTCCATCACGCGCCGGACGACCTCTGAGGTCTTCAACACGATCGGGATGAGGTCGAGCTCGTTGGCGAGCTCGGAGAGCTGAAGCAGCATGGCCAGCCCCCTGCTATCGATGAAGGTGAGCCCCGAGAGGTCGAGCGTGAGTCGATTGCCGGTCCGGAGCTCTTCCTCGAGGTGACGGCCGACGGCGTCCACGTTCATGACGTCGAGCTCGCCGACGAGGCGGATCGACCCGGACGCTCCTGTTCCCACGACCTTCAGGTTGTGCAGATCGGCCATGTCGGTCGCCAGTTCGACACCGATCATCTGGAGGGTCCGTTCCCACAGGGTGACCAGGTCCTCCGGGACCTTCGGTTCCGGGATCTCCCGCAGGGCCAGGGCCTCGAGCCATTCCCTTCGCGTTCCCCAGTAGTCCAGCCACTGGTCCCACTCTTCCGGTTCGGCGCTCAGCTCAGGAGAGATCGTCTCCTTGCCCTCTTCCGAGGCTCGCTTCGCCTGCTCCTCGAGCGATCGGACATGCTGCAACACGATCGACCGAGCCTCCCGGCCGGGCGCTTGACCGTCGTCATCCCCAGCCGCTATCGCCGTCGCCGCGTCCGAGCCGAGCAATTGCTCGACGTCGCGCCACCAGGTCACCCACGCGACGTATGCCTCAGGCGCCGCTGTCGGCAGACGGATGGTCAGCTGGTCATTCGATATCGGACGGTACTCCGGCCTTCGGAACGGCAGCAAGTCGAGATACGACGTGGGTCGCACCCTCCCGTTGTCAGTCCCGAGCGAGGGCCGGACACTGTCACGGCGTGGACGACCGGACGATGTTGCAGCGGGAAACCGACCGACGTCGACCGCCACGTCGCCCAGATCGCCGAGGAGTTCCGCGCCGGGTTCGACGCCGTGGCTCGCATCGATCGACCGGCCGTCGCGCTCTTCGGCTCCGCCCGGCTCCCCCAGACCGATCGCTGGTGCACGCTCGCCGCCGAGGTGGCGGCGGGTTTCGCCCGGGAAGGATTCGCGGTCGTGACCGGCGGCGGACCGGGGCTGATGGAGGCGGCGAATCGCGGGGCACAGCAGGCCGGCGGTCTCTCGGTCGGCTTCAACATCGAGCTCCCGAACGAACAGGCGTCGAACCCGTACCTGGACATCTCGCACACGTTCCACCACTTCTACGCGCGCAAGACGATGTTCGTGAAGGCGACCGAGGGGTTCGTCGTCTTCCCGGGCGGGTTCGGCACGCTCGATGAGCTCTTCGAGTCGCTCACGCTGATCCAGACCGGGAAGATCCGACACTTCCCGGTGGTCCTGTTCGGCCGCGCGTACTGGGATCCGATGCTCCGCTGGATCGACGGGACGCTGCTGGCCGAAGGGATGATCTCCCCGGAGGATCTGCGCCTCCTCACCGTGACCGACGATCCCGCCGAGGCCGTGCATGGCGTCGTCGATCGCTTCCGACGCGAGAGTGCGCACGAGTCGTGAGTGCGCTCGAGGTCGACTTCCTGACCGACGGCGGTCAGACGGCCGAGACGGTGTCGGCGGCCCTGGTGGCGTTCATCGCCGCGGCCACGCGAACGCTCGACGTCGCGATCTACGACTTCCACGCGCGGGAAGGCGCGAGCGCGCGGATCGCCGACGCGCTGGAGGCGGCCGCGGCGCGAGGCGTCGCGGTCCGCGTGGCGTTCAACGTCGATCGCCCGCGTCGCCCGTCGGCGCCCCGGCCGATGGAGGCGAACCCCGATGAGATCGACGGCCTCGAGGTCCCGACGCGCGGCGTCCGCGACGAGAACGCGCTGATGCATCACAAGTTCGTGGTGCGCGACGGTGCCACCGTGTGGACCGGCTCCACGAACTGGACCGACGACGCCTTCTCCCGCGAGGAGAACGCGGTGATCCGCGTGGAGTCCCCTTCGATCGCGGACGACTACACGCGCGACTTCGAGAAGCTGTGGACCCATCGCCGGGTCGACCCCAGCGGCGGCGCCGGGACGGTCACGACGTTGGATGGAGGGGTCACGGTCCGCCCCTACTTCTCGCCCAAGGGTCCGTCGCTGGCGCACCTCGTCGCAGAGCGACTCGGCGCCGCGCGACGACGGATCCGGATCCTGTCGCCGGTCATCACCTCGGGGGCCATCCTCGGGACGCTCGCGGAGTTCACCGGCCGGGCTTCGTTCGATGTGGCCGGCGCGTACGACGCGACGCAGATGGACGAGGTCATGTCCGCGTGGCGCTCGGTTCCCGCGAACCACTGGAAGATCGGGGTGTGGGAGGCGATCGCGCCGCGCCTCTCCGGCAAGCGCTCGACGCCGTACGCCGAGGGAGCCGTCCACGACTACATGCACGCGAAGTCGATCGTCGCCGACGACGAGGTCCTCACCGGCAGCTTCAACTGCTCGCGCAACGGCGAGAGCAACGCCGAGAACGTCCTGCACATCACGGCCGAGCCCATCGCCGAGCGCTTCGCGGCGTTCACCGATGCGGTCGCCGCCCGCTACGCCTCGCTCTGACGATGGCTCTGGTGATTCCTCGGTCTAGGATCCGTGATCAAGCGCTATGCGTTGTGGACCCTGACCCCAACCTCGTCCAGGTGTCGGAGTAGGTCCGCCGGGTCGTCATACACGCGGTAGGCGCCCGCACGCTCGAGCTCCTCGAGGCCATAACCCCCCGAGAGGAGGCCCACTCCCAGGCTCCGGGCCCGGCGAGCGGCAAGGAGGTCCCAAACGCTGTCGCCTACCACCACGACGTCCTCTGGGCTCGTCGTCCAGTCGCGCGGCCGCTGCGAGGAACAGGTCCGGGTCGGGCTTTGCCCGCGACACCTCGTCTCGCGTGATCGTCGGGACCCGTTCGGGAACGTCGAGGAGGGCCATCGTCCGGCTCGCCATCGCACGTCCCCCGCTCGTCGCGATGGCCCACGGAACCTGCAGCTCCGTCAGCAGCGACAGAAGGTCCACGGCACCCGGCAGGGGCCGGACCTCATCGATCCGACGCGCGTATGCCTCCGTGTGCAGACGTGACAGCCGCTCGGCTTCTTGCGTCGTGACCTCGCGGCCGGTTTCGCGAAGGAGAGCGTTCGAGAACAACCCGCCGCTCATCCCGATCTTGCGATGGATCCGCCATACGGAGAGCTCCATCCCCACTTCATCCAGAGCGTCCTGCCACGCCAGCACGTGCTGATAGACGCTGTCCACGAGCGTCCCGTCGAGATCGAATACGAAGGCCTGCATCCCATTCCTTCTTTCCGAGTGCTGCGCCGCGACCCTAGGTCATCGGCCGACTACGACATCAGACCGAAGATCGTGCTCGGCGCTCCCGAGCCGCGTCGGTTCCGCGGACCGCCGATCACGATCCACGCGCCGCTCGTCGGCATCGCATCGAGGTTCGTGAGGTTCTCGAGCGTGAAGCGATGACGGTGAAGCGTGAGCGACGTCTCGAGGAAGTTCGGATCGTCGCCGGGATCGGGCCCGAACGTGTCGGTGCCCAGCGCACCGCGCGCGCCCAGGACACCCTGCTCGATCAGCCACTTCACCGCGCGCAACGAGAAGCCCGGCTGGCGGAACCGTCCGTCGGCGCTGCCGCAGTTGTAGTAGGTCGGGATCGTGCGACCGATCTCGGGTCCCCAGAATCGATCGCACCCCGTCCAGAGCAGAACCGCGGAGTCCTTCGGCAACGGACCGTGAGCGTTCTGCCACGCCTTCAGGTCAGCCACCGTGACGTGGTAGTCGACGTTGTGCGCGACCTTGTTCCGAACGTCCACGACGACCGCCGGCAAGATGAAGTCTCCGGGGTCGAGCTGCCCCGCACAGAGCCCGTGCACGTGGAAGTGGCACGGCGCGCTGTAGTGCGTGCCGGTGTGCTCGCCCTCCTGCACGTACTGGAGGTAGAAGCCGTCGTTCTTGACGGTGAAGGCGGTCGACAGCCGGAACGCGGGATCACCCGGGAACACGGGGATGATCGCGGGGTTGTTCGGATGGCTCAGGAACACGACCCGTGAGAACGCAGGCGTGGAGATCTGGTGGCCGCCGGATCCGGCGCCCGCGCCGGATCCGGCGGCCCCCGCCAGATACCCCACGGACGCGGTGAACACCAGGGCGAGGACGACGATGAGGATGCTGCTCCGGCGCATGCGGTTCCCTCCCTCGAGCGGTTCCGCGCATCCTCCGCCCGGACGGCGGAGCCGCGCAACCCGGAACGCGAGTCGGAGACCTACTGAACCGCGGCGCCCACCGCGGACGCGTTCTCCATCTGCAGCAACCGATGGAGTCGAACCACGGAGTGATCGCGGAACGCCCGCACCTGGACCAGGTCGCAGAGCTGACCGGCCAGCCAGAGACCGAAACCCGAGCCCGTTTCCCCCTTGGGTTTGACCCTGCCCGCGAGCGGTGCGTCGAGGCGGCCGGCGTCCCGCACCTCGCAGATGATCGCGAGATGGTCCTTCCAGATCTTGAGCGTGCCGGACCCACCGCCGTGTTTCAAGCTGTTGGTGGCGATCTCGTCCGCCGACAGCACCAACTCGTTGACCCGCTTCTCGCCGAGGCCGAAGCGAGACGCGCTGGCTGCGACGAACCTCCTGAGATCGGCCAGATCGCGCGCCGAGCGGAAGGACCGGTGTTCCGCCGACGCTGGAGCAGGCGGCAGCGGCTCGTCGAACGGCGCGGCGATGTCCTCGAGACCTCGGAACGCAGCGCTCACCTGATGCTCGCCGCGCCGTTCGACGTACGGGTGGTTGCGTTCGGCTTCGCGGACCACGCTCTGGTTCAGCGAGTCGACGTCGTACGGACAGAGGAGCCATAAGGGAGAGGCGTCCGCGAACGCGAGGTTGAGCAGGGCCTCGTGTCGCTCGCACTCGACCAATTCCTCCGGGCTGCGTTCCGCCCAGATCGGCTCGCCGATCCCCCGCAACCGGACGCCGGACTCGGCGTGCTCGTCCACGAACTCCCGCCACACGGGGATGATGCGAACCGGATTCGAGCCCACCTCGGCCATGTCGACGAACCGGACCTTGTCCTCCGTCCGTCCGATCAGCGCTCGCAACCGCTCGATCTTCGTTCGGCTGATCGCCACCAACACCGGTTCGTCGTTCTCGACCGCTTCGCGGATGAACGGCGCGGTGCGGTCGAGGAAGTCGGCTTCGCCGGAGTAGAACAACGCTTCGTGGCGATAGTTCGCTGCGGGCGTGACGGTGGTGTCGATCTGGGACAAGACGCGGGCTCCGATCCGGCTCATCGCCAAGGATACGCCGTGCGTCGGAGTCAGCGGTGGAGGCGGACAGCTTCGGCCACCAGGGCTTTTGCGCACGCGCTCCGGGCCGTCATAGGTTGGTGTGACGGCATCCCCGGGGAGGCGATCGATGCGCATCCGGATCCGTCAGCTCATACGGGCGTTGCTGGTGACGTTCGTGATCATGCTGGTCCTTGCTCTACCGGCTTCCGCACAGGGGTCCGCGACCGACCGAACGTCTCGGGACCAGATCGTGCTCAGTGGTCAACTCATCGTGCCGCAGAACGAAACGGTCGATACCGCGCTGATCTTCCACGGACCTGCATCGATCGAGGGAACGGTCACGGGTTCCGTCATCGTGTTCGACGGCAGAACGGATGTCTCCGGGCGCGTCGAGGGTGATGTCGTCGTCTTCAACGGGGCGGTGACGGTTCGTTCGGGGGCGCAGATCGGGGGCGACCTCGTCACGACCGACACCCCGACCGTCGAGCCCGGCGCCACGATCACCGGACAGCGGCAGCGCGTCGCCACGCGGTTCGACGCAGGGGACATCGGGTTCGCGAGTCGCTTCGTCTGGTGGGTCGGCTACTCGATCTCCACGCTCGTCCTCGGACTCCTCCTCCTGCTCATCGCTCCGGCCCTGGATGGCGCGATCGACCGGGCCTCCCGGGACGGACCGGCGCGTCGATCGGCCTCGGGCTCGCGGTGTTCTTCCTGCTGCCACTCGTCGCGGTCCTGTTCCTCGTGGTCGTGGTCGCGATCCCGCTCGGCTGTTCCTGTTGCTCGCGCTGGCGCTCCTCTACACGGTCGGCTACGTCGCGGGCGCGCATGCGATCGGACGGAGGCTGGTGAAGCCACCGACGTCTCGCTTCCTCGCGTTCCTCCTCGGGTGGGCATCGTGCGTGTGCTCGGGCTGGTCCCGTTCCTGGGCGGGCTCGTGTGGACCCTGGTCTCGATCGTCGGGCTCGGCGTCCTATGGGTCGCCTCGAGGAGGGCGCGTGCGGAGGAGCTGATCCCGCCCCCGCCGCCCGCTCCGGTCACGACCGGCATGTAGCTCACAGCTCGAACGTCATCCCTTCGCGAGCCAGCTCGACCTCGGCATCTCCGGAGGGCCTGAGCTCGTTCGCTCGGGCGAGGATCCGTTCCAACTGCTCGTCCGAGTGGAGCGGGTCGTGGTGGAAGAGCACGAGCCGCCGAGAGCCGGCCCTTCGCGCGAACGTCACGACGTCCTCGGTGCTCGAGTGTCCCCAGCCGACCCGCTCGTCGTACTCCTCCTGCGTGTACTGGGCGTCATGCAGGAGCACCGCCGCTCCCTCAGCCAGCGCGAAGCCTGAGATCCACTCCGCCTCCACCGTGGAGAGGTCCGATCCGAGCGCGGGCTCGTGATCGGGGAGATAGGCGAGCGCAGCGCCGTTCTCCTCGACGCGATAGCCGACGGTCGGTCCCGGATGCTTGATGAGCTGCGCGGTGACGGCGGCGGAGCCGATCCGCCATGTCGTGGTCGGCGTATCCCGGAACTCGGGGTGGGACGGGATGTTCCGAAGATGGACGGGGAAGAACGGCGGAGCGAAGTACGGTGCGATCCGGCTCCGCAGTTCGCGGATCGGGTGACGGTGGTCCCCACACGTTGAGCTCGACGGACGGATCCCAGATCGGATCGAAGAAGCGGAGTCCCTCGATGTGGTCGGTGTGCAGGTGCGTGATGAAGATGTCGATCCGTTTCGGATGGTCGTGTCCCAGCGCCATGCCGAGCGGGCGGATACCGGTGCCCGCGTCCAGGATCAACAATGACCCGTCCGACAGGTGAACCGTCACGCACGAGGTCTGCCCGCCGAACCGAACGGTCTCAGGCCCGGGCGACGCGAGCGAGCCGCGACATCCCCAGATGGTCACCTTCACCGCTTCCGCCGTCTCCTCCGCCGGACGTTCCCAGAACACCGCGATCGCTCCGACGATCTCGCCCTCACGGATGAGCAAGGGGAAGGCGGTGGCTTCGATCGCGCGAGCCACGCCATCGCCACCGACGATCCGGAACGGGAGGTGCGAAGCCCGGCCCTCACGGAACGCCACGCCGAGCGGGAGATCCTCGAGCGGGATCGAGGCGCCCCTCGTCGTCGGTGGGCGTCCATTCCGTCGCCCATTCGCCGGCCCGCAGTTCGCCCGTCTCGGCGTACGTCCGGCCCAAGACCGGCTCGGCAGCCTCGTTGAAGTACACGAGCGTTCCTTCGTGATCCACCACGAACACCGGCGTCGCGAGCCGGGACGCCAGGTCGCGAGCCAGGATCAGGATGAGGTTCCGCTGCGCGTGGGCTTCCGCCATGGGCCGACGGTATGGTCGCGACCCAAGAAGAGCAAACCGGTCGATCCTTCGACCCTCGGTTCGACGACCCGAACCCTGGCGATCCAGGACCAGCGGATGCCCTGCCAGCAAGCGGATCGGCCCGAGATGGGCGCTTGAACGGGTTGGCTTTCCTCTCATGGGTGGGTAGGTTCGTTGATCGATGTCGAGCGTCCGAGCCTCACGCATCGGTCGAGGTGTGTGCATGGTGTCTTCAGCCGTCGCCGTCCTCACGATGACGGGTCCTTCATCGGCGATAGCTGACCCCGTGATCGTGGCGGCCGGTGATATCGCATGTCCCAACCGGCCGTGTGACGGTCATCGGCAGACCGCCCGGCTGATCGGGCGGATCGGTCCACGTGCCGTGCTCACGCTCGGCGACAACCAATACGATGACGGCGCCCTCGTCGACTACAAAGCGTCCTACGATCCGACGTGGGGAAGGTTCAAGGGTCGCACGCATCCGACTCCGGGCAACCACGAGTACCACACGCCGGGCGCAGACGGATACTTCGACTACTTCGGCGCGCGAGCGCATCGCGGGTCCGGCGGCATGTACAGCTTCACTATCGGGCGTTGGCATCTCGTCTCGATCGACTCAGGCCGCGGCACCATCTCGGACCAGCAGCTCCGGCGGGTCCGGCGCAACCTCCGGACGGACCGCCACCGATGCGAGCTTGCGTACTGGCATCACCCGCGCTGGTCCTCGGGAACCCAACACGGATCGAACGGATCGATGGGGCCCCTCTGGAAGGTGCTGTATCGGTATGGCGTGGACGTCGTACTGAATGGTCACGAGCACAACTATGAGCGCTTCGCGTTGATGAACCCAGCCGGCAGGTGGGCGCCGCATGCAGGGATCCGGCAGTTCGTTGTCGGGACGGGTGGACGCGGCCTCTATGACCTGGGGATCCCGATCGGCGGATCGCAAAGGCGGATCGACAACCGGTTCGGGGTACTTCGGATGGTCCTTCATCCGCGAAGCTACCAGTGGCAGTTCGTGGCCCCGCGCGGAGGCGTGCTGGACAAGGGCCGACACGCCTGCCACAGCTGATCAGCCGGGGCTACGATCGGCGAAGGACGATGCAGGGATACGCTGAGGACGAAGGCGGTCCTGTTCGACATCGACGGGACCCTGATCGACACCGGCGGGGCGGGCGCTCGCAGCTGGAGCTGGGCGTTCGAACGCCTCCACGGCGTGCCGGCCGACATCGCGACATCCTCGTCGGCCGGCATGACCGACCCGGACGTGGCGAGGCGCACGTTCGAGGCCGTGCTCGGGCGAGCTCCGTCGGATCACGAGCTCGCGCGGTTGTTCGCCTGGTACGTCTACCGGCTCCAGCACGAGGTCGAGATATCGGAGGGCTATCGCGTCCTCGGTGGCGTTGTTGAAACCCTCAGCCGGCTGATGGATCGCGGTGTCGTGCTCGGCATCGTGAGCGGCGGGCTGGAAGGGAGCGCCCGCATCAAGCTCGAGCGGGGCCACCTGAACCGGTACTTCCCGGTTGGTGCCTTCGGCACCGACTCACGCGATCGACACGAGATCACGCGCGTTGCGATCGCTCGCGTCTCCATGATGCACGGCCGGGACATCGAGCCGAGCGACGTGATCGTCGTCGGCGACACCCCGCTCGACGTCGACGCCGCGGAAGCGGTGGGCGCGATCTCGCTCGCGGTCGCCAGTGGCAGCTACTCCGTGGACGAGCTCCGGCGATCGGGTGCCGACTTCGTACTCGCGTCACTCGAGGAGCCGTTCCCACTCTCGACGGATCACGACGAGCCATGAGGCCGGGCGCCGAAGCTTCCGTCATCTATGTTGAGGGCATGCACCACTCGGTCGGGGATCTGGCAGAGGTCCTGGACAACCTCGGGGTCTTCCGCACGGCCCCGCAGGATCTGGTCGAGCTGTGCCCCTCTGGATTCCGGCGCGTTCCCATCTCGACCGGTTCGGACTACTACCTCTCCCTCCAGGGTTTCGCGCCGCATCAGATCGCGTACGCGCACACCCACCCGGACTCGGAGGAGTGGATCACCGTCTTGGGCGGCAACGGCGAAGCGCGCTTCGGCACCGAGGTGCCGCTGTCGCTGAGTCCCGGGATGGTGATCGGGCGGGCAGAGCGTCACCCGCACGGGTTCGTGTCCGGGCCCGAACCGATGTACCTGCTTTCGATGCAGCTCCCGCGCCCCGCCGAAGGCGCGACCTCCTGGGACGAGCCGGGAACGACCACGGATCCCGTCCCGTGCGGGAAGACCGGGGCGCCGTGCCGCCGATGTTCACGTTGCGGCGGACACAGCGCGCCCGGTCCCACCGGAGCGTTCCGCTGCGAGAACTGCTCGTTCACGTTCTAGCTTCCGAGCAGGGCGGTCATGCGTGATCCCCTGGCGCTGATCCGTCAGACGCCCGCCCCGCTGATCGAGATCGGTAGGGCGATGCCGCCGATCCCCTGCTTCCCCGACGCCGACGAACCGCCGCGCTGGTTCAAGGTCACGCCCACCGCGGGAGTGCCCGCCGTCTTGTTCCGCCGAGCCTTCACCGACGTGCTCGCGGTCCCTGCCGATGCGGCGGCTCTTCGGCTTGCGGCCCGAGCGCGTCCCCGCCTTGGGCTTCGCGTGCGCCTTCGTCTTCGTTCCCGCGGGAACGTTCTTCGACGGCCGGACGGCGACGGCGAGGCCGGATCGCGGCGCCGAACCCTTCGCCTTGGTCTTGGGCGCGGTCGCGACCGACCCGGACTTGCGCCTTGTGGGTCGACCGGTGGCCGGCTGCGACGGCCGCGGTGGGGATCGCGAGCGCCGCCACCAGTCCGACGATGAGCAGGATCCTCTTCATCTCGGTCTCCTTCCTCGAGACGTGCGTGGGCGGTTGCAACACCACAAGCTTCGGCCGCCCGGTTGCTCGCGCCGAGATGACGTTGGTCATCGGTTCGAGGGACGGATGTCCCGATCGATCTTCAAGGGCCTTGGCACGGGACGGATGTCCCGACCGCTTGATGCTTCCGACCCATCACCTCGAGCAGCGCACCGGCCCGAGAACGTTCGTGGGTGCCGAAGGCGTGCATCCGGAGGTGGAGGTTGAGCCGATGATCCGCGTGATGATCGCGGACGACGAGGAGGGCATCCGTGACGCACTGTCCTCGCTGCTCGATGACGACGAGCAGATCTCGGTCGTCGGGACCGGACGCGACGCCGACCAGGCCATCGCGATCGCCGCACGGGAACAGCCGGACGTGGCGCTGCTGGATGTCCGCATGCCCCGAGGCGGGGGGCCGCGGGCCGCTCGCGAGATCGCCCAGGTGAGCCCGGGCACGGAGCTCATCGCCCTCTCGGCCAACGACGACCTGGACGACATCCGGGCGATGATCCGAGCGGGCGCCGGGGCCTACCTCGTGAAGGGGGAGGGGTCGGCCGAGATCGTTGACGCGATCCATCGATGCGTCGAGGGATCGGACGGGCGCACCCATTGGGCGGCCCTCCTGCCTCGGTCGTTCGGCACGCGTCCGTTCGGCAGCCGAGAACGGCTGCGACGGATCGAAGCCGTCGTCCGCGGTCAAGGGGTCGAGATGGTCTATCAGCCGATCTTCGACCTCAGGGACGGCAGGCCGGTCGGCGCCGAGGCGCTCTGTCGGTTCAGCGCTGAGCCAGCCCGCACGCCGGACGTGTGGTTCGCCGAGGCCGCCGATGTTGGGCTCGGCATCGAACTCGAGATCACGGCCGTTCGTCGAGCCGTCCAGAGCCTGGAATGGCTGAACCCGTCGATCACGCTCGGTGTCAACGTCTCCCCGGAGACGTGCTGTTCGCCCGAGCTTTCGGAGCTGCTCGAGATCGTTCCGGCTCACCGGCTCGTTCTGGAGATCACGGAGAACGCGCCGGTGCTCGACTACGAGCGCCTCGCGAACGCGCTCGGTCCCTTGCGTGCACGAGGCGTACGACTCGCGATCGACGACACGTGCTCGGGATACGCGAGCCTTCGCCACGTCCTCCACCTCCGGCCGGACACGATCAAGCTCGATATCACCCTCACGCGTGGCGTCGAGACGGATACCGCACGCCGTCTGTTGGTCGAAGCGCTCGTAGGATTCGCGCCGAGCGTCGGAGCCGAAGTGCTCGCCGAGGGCATCGAGAGCGCGGATCAGCTTCGCACCTTGATCGATGCGGGCGTCCAGCTGGGACAGGGCTACCTCCTCGGGTATCCCGGCCCACTTCCGAGCTCGGGAACCTGGCCCACCTGGGGTGACGCGAGCACGCTCATGGAACCGGACGCGATCGCAGTGAACGATTGAACCGACCGCGCACGCCTCCCTCGTCTCGCGAGGCGGCTACACTCGCGAGCGGGGCCTATGGGGATCGAGATCTTGATCGCGGACGATCACGGGCTCGTTCGAGAAGGTCTCCGGACGCTCCTCGAAGCTGAGGACGACTTCCACGTCGTCGGTGAGGCGCGAACAGGGAGCGAAGCCCTCGCGCTCACGAGACACCTTGGTCCGGACGTGGTGGTGCTCGACGTCCGGCTGCCCGATCGCAACGGCATCGAGGTGTGCGCCGAGATCCACGACCTCTCACCCACCACCAGGGTCCTCGTCTGTTCCGGCCTCGCCGACGGGTCCGCGCTCGTCGAAGCGGCCAAAGCCGGTGCGGAAGGCTTCGTGTCCAAAGAGGCGACCAACGCCGAGATCGTCGACGCGGTCCGGCGGGTCGCCGGGGGCGCTTCGGTGGTCGGCGAAGGATCCGCCCAAGCGATGTTCCGGTACCTCCGGTCGCGACGTGCAGACACGCCGCGGCTCGCGCAGCTGTCCGACCGGGAACGCCAGGTATTGGGATTGCTGTCCGAGGGCCTGACGAACCGTGAGATCGGAACCCGCCTCTTCATCTCGGAGAAGACGGTCCGGAACCACGTCTCCGGCCTCCTCCGGAAGCTCAACCTTCGCCATCGGACGGAAGCGGCCCTCTTCGCGGCGCCCCTCAAGGCGGAGCTCCTCCCCGAGGACTAGGCCCGAGGATCAGGAATGCCCGGGACAGATGTCCCGGGTCGTCGGGCCCTGCGCCCATCCAGACCGATCCGCTCGTGTCCGAACGTATGGGAGACGACCTGGATCCTCCGAACCGATGAAGGGGGCAACACGTGAGCACCATGCGACCGACCGAGCGCACCGAAGGGTCCGGCGCGATCCGCGTGGCGGTCGCCGACGACGAGGAGACCGTCGTCGACGTCCTCCGCTCGTTGATCGGCTCGGATCCGACCCTTCGGTTCGTCGGCGCCGCCGGCGACGCCGAGGGCGCGATCGACGTGGCCGTCCGTGAACACCCCGACGTGATGTTGGTCGACGTCCGCATGCCCGGCGGGGGCGGCGTGCGCGCCGTCCGGGAGATCACGAAGCGGTGTCCGCCCACCAGGGTCGTCGCCCTCTCCGCCCATGAAGACTCCAACACGGTGATCAGGATGATCAGCGCGGGCGCGCGCGCCTACGTCCGCAAGGCCGAATCCACCGAGAAGATCCTCCGCACGATCCATCGAGCGGTCGATGAACCGTGGTCGCCGCCCGCGGCGCCGCATCTCACCCTCATCACACCGCCACTCTCGGCGAGCGAGGAGCGAGCGCCACGGCTGGCGCGCGCGATCCTGGATGGCGAGATCACCGCCGAGTTCGATCCCATCGTCGACCTGGCAACCGGTCGCACGATCGGATTCGATCTCCGACCGCGGGTCGCCACGCTCCCCGATCGCTCCTACGACTCCTGGCTCGCGGACGCCGAGGCGCTCGACCTGCTCCTCGACTTCGAGCTCGCGGCCTTCCGAGTGGCGACCCGCGCGCTGAAGGAGATCCCGCCCGAGCTGTTCATCGAGTTCGAGGTGAGCCCCGCGACCGTCCGCACGGCGAGGTTCCGCCGGGCGATCAGCCGTTCGATCGCCGACCGCATCGTGCTCGGGTTCAGCCCACTCGTCCTCGCGGACGACCTGACCCCGGCCGAAGCGAGCCTCGGCGAGGCGCTGGTGACGCTCCGCGAACGAGGCGTCCGGGTCTCGGCACGCGACATCGGACCCGGGCTCCAGAGCCTTCGCCAGCTCCTGACCCTCTCTCCGGAGTTCGCTCGGCTCGACCACACGCTCACTCGGTCGGTCCACGACCACTTCTCGACCCATGCGATCGTCGCCTCCGCGACGGCGTGCGCCGCCGGCGTTGGGGCGCGGGTGATCGCCGCCGACGTCGCGTCGGAGGATCAGCTCGAGGAGCTCCGCGCGCTCGGCGTCGAGATGATCCAGGGGCCCATCGTGAGCGCGCCGCTCACCGTCGCTGACCTGGGTGGAAAGCCGCAAACCTGGTCGCCGAGAGGTCAAGCCCCGCGATCCGCATACCGAAACCAAGAGAGGATGAGGTTTCACCATGGCGCACCTCTCTGGAGGAGGGAGCAACATGGCCCGCCCGATGCAGCTTCTCGCGGCACTCCCGCTGGTGGTCCTCTCGCTGGCTCTTGCGGCCCCGGCCTTCGCCGAAGACGTATGTGACCCGCTCGACGTGACGTGCGGCGTGACGGGTACGGCTGGATCCGGACAGGAGACGGTCACGGACACGGTCGACACCGTCACCGGCACCGCCAAACCCGTGGTCGACGACCCCCAGGGGACGGTCGATCACATCCTGCACGGAACCGTGAACCCGCCCGGTGGCGGTGGCGGTGGCGGCACCGGCGGCGGCGGCAGTGGCGGCACCGGCGGCGATCAGCCCGGCGGCCACGGCACGGCCGGTCGGCCGGGCGGGACGGGGCCGCACGTCGTTCGCGGACCGCAGCAGCCTCGATCGGTCGGCGGACGGTCGGCCGGCCCGCACCCCGCGGGCTCGACGCCCGACACCTCGTCGATCCCGGTCACCGTGGCGAAGGACCCCGTCTTCGCCGACGGGTTCGCTGGCGCGGCGGCGCACGTGGTCGCACGCAGCCTCGGCGTCGTCCTCGCCTTGCTCGCGGTCGCGGTCGGGTTCGTGATGGTCCAGGACCGCCTCGACCGGCGGGACCCCAAGCTCACGCTCGCGCCCGTGCAGACCGAGATGATGGGGTTCTCGTGATCGCGTCTCGCTCGTCGTCTGGGCGGGCGAGGCCCGAACCCTCGGAGCTGCTCTCCCTCGAGGAGCGCCATGTGTACCTCTCGGTGCTCCGTTGGAGCCTCGGTTCGATCGTCCTCGGTCTGATGGCGCTCGCACCGGGGGTGGCCGTCGTCCCGGTCGGCCGCATCGTCGCGGCGACCATCGCCTATCTCGCGGTGTCGGTCGGGCCCTTCGCGTTGCGTCGAAGCCGCCGGCTCGCTCTTCCCTCGATGCAAGCCGCGTTGCTGCTCGATGGGATCTACCTGGCCGCGGTGGTCGCGTTCACCGGCGGGGCCGTGAGCCCCCTCCTGTTCCTCGTATACGTCCACGTGGTCGCGGTCACGTTGCTCTGCTCGTACCGGACCGGGCTCAAGATCGCACTGTGGCATACGACGCTCTTCCTTCTGGTGGTGAGGTCGATCGACGCCGGGATCATCGAGGGATCAGCGACGCTCCCCGAAGGTGCGGGCAGTGGTGTCGCGGTGGCGCTCGCGGTAACCGGGTTGTGGCTCCTCACACTCGGCACCGCCACCGCCGCCGCCGCGAGCGAGCGGCAGCTCAGACGCCAGAAGGTCGATCTGGCATCCCTCTCGACGATGGTGGCTCGGATCGATGCCGGCCGAGGGGCCGAAGAGATCCCCGGCATCCTGCTGGAAGAACTTCGCGACACGTTCGGATTCGAACGAGGAGTCGTGCTCGCCTCGCCGGAGGGCGACCTTCGTGTGCTGGCCGCGACCGACCAAGGGCCGCGCGACGACCTCCCTGCGGGCCTCGACCCTCTCATCGAAGGCGTCTGGACCGATCGGGCCGCTCGCTTGGTGCGCCAGATCGACCCCGCGACGGATCCGCGACTGGCCGCCCTCCTTCCGGGAGCTCGGAACCTCCTGGTGGTGCCGCTGTTCCGTGAAGGCGGTCATGCGCTGGGCGCCGTGGCCCTGGAGCGTGGAGGGACGTCCCGGGGATGCGTCGGTGGGTGGTCTCGATGGTCGAGCAGTTCGTCGCTCATGCAGCCCTCGCGCTGCACAACGCGTGGCTGACGGAGGATCGAGAAGCCCAGCTCGAGACGATCCGGGGCCTCGAGCGGAAGCTGCGCGCGCACAACCTGGAGCTCGAGGTGAAGGTCGCCGAACGCACCGAGGAGCTTCGCGAGACGATCCAGAGTCTGGAAGAGATCGACGAACAGCGGCGTCGGCTCCTCGCGCACGTGGTCCAAGCCGCCGAGGACGAGCGCCGCCGGATCGCGAACGACATCCACGACGATCCCGTGCAGAAGATGGTGGTTCTCAAGATGCGTCTCGAACTGCTCGCGAAGGCGAATCCCGATCTGCCGGATCTGGACGACGCGCGAGACGCGGTCCTCGGCACGATCCGGAGCATGCGCCACATACTCTTCGATCTCCGCCCGCCCATCCTCGACGAGGAGGGACTGGGCCCGGCGATCCGCTACTTCTTGGACAACGCCGAGATCGAGTCCGACTGGTCGGTCGAGGACGATCTCGTCGCCGAGCCCTCGACCCAGACTCGCGTCATCTTGTACCGGATCGCTCAGGAGGCGCTCACCAACGCGCGCAAGCACGCACAGGCCGACGAGATCCGGGTGAAGCTGCAGGAGCGAGACGGTGGGGTGTGGATGGAGATCTCGGATGACGGCGTCGGTTACGCACCTGAGGGGGCGCTGGTCGGCGCCCCGGGTCACCTCGGCGTGGCCGCGATGCGGGAGCGGGCCGAGATGGCCGCAGGGTGGTGCACCTTGCGGAGCCTCCCCGGTGCCGGGACCACGTTGGAGGTCTGGCTCCCTCACGAGGACGCAGACAACCGACCGCAGGCCACCATGGATGATGATGAAGTTGTCGCGATCTCCTCGATGAGGGCGGACCGGATCGCATGACCTCCGGGACGTCCCCCGACACAGCGGATCCCGGAGTTTCGGCGTTTCGACGGTGACGCGGCCTCCACTCGTTCGCCTGATCGCTCTTCGTGCCATGTCGCCATCGCTGCTCTATCCTCGGGGGTCTCGTTTGGGACGTTCGGGGAGGGGGAATCCCTCCTCCAACCTGTTTCCCCCCGGAGGAAGAGCAGATGAAGCCCATCACGAAGCGCCTCGTTCCCCTCGTCCTATGTCTTCCCGTCGCCGCCGCGATGCTCAGCGCGCCCCCTGCGCACGCCGCTCACGGGGCGATCGTCCGAGTCACCCTCACGTCGGTGTGGGCCACCCCCAGTCCCGATCCGATGGGCATCACCTACGATCCCCGGACCCAGCGGCTCCTCATCTCTGATTCCGAAGTGGACGAGATGCCGGGCCTCTGGAAGGGCCGGAACCTGTTCGTCGTGAAGCGCAAGGGCAATCTCGCCTCTTCCCGGACGCTCAAGAAGTTCACGGTGGAACCTGAGGACCTCGCGATGGACAACCGGCATCGGTCGCTGTTCGTCACCGACGACGACCTCGATCGCGTGTTCAAGGACAAGGCGGGCAAGGACGGTCTCTTCGGCACCCGCGACGATGTCGCCGTGACGCGTCCTTCACACGCGCCGGTTCGGGTCCTTCGACCCCGAGGGGCTGACGTGGCTGCCCCAGAAGAAGATGCTGATCGTGTCCGACTCCACCACTCGGCGGATCTACAAGATCCGACAGGGGAAGGACCGGAGGTTCGGCACGCGCGATGATGTCATCCGTAGCTTCGGGGTCCATCGCTACGGGTTCACGACCGCGGAAGACGTCGTTGCGACCAGATTCACCCATCACCTCTTGATCGTGAGCAGCAGGCAGCGCTTCATCCTCGAGACCACGATGAAGGGCGCGCTCGTTCGCAAGATCGATCTGACGAGTGTCGGGGTCAAGGCGGCATCGGGGATCACGTTCGCGCCCGGCACCGACGGATCGAAGAGCCGGCTGTACCTCACGGACAGTGGCGTCGACAACAACGTCAACCCTGGGGAGAACGACGGCCGCCTGTTCGAGCTCAAGATCGTCCCCTGAGACAGCGGGAACGCTCTTCCGCCCGCGGGTTGCCGGGATGGGCATCGTTCCGGAGGTGACCGCGAACGAGGGGTTGAAGCCGGACCACGGGTCTGTGCGAACGTCTGCGGTCGATGGATGAGCGGGCGGTCCGGCGCGCGGCAGATGCGCACATCCAGGCAGTGGCGTCCGGCGACGTCGATGAAGCTGTGGGATACATCTTCGGCGAGGACGTCGGCACAGCCCGCGCCAACCTGGCCCGGGTTGCCCAGGTCGTGACCAGGGCCGAGGTCGAGGATGTCTCGATCAACGGGCCCGAAGCGATCGTCCAGTTCCGTGTCGAGACGTGCGCTCCGGGTCATCCCCTGGTGCGGCTCGAGACCGTCTGGGCGGACCACGCCGGACGACCCCTGCTGCACGGAGGTCACGCCATCGAGCTGTAAGCACGGACCACTCCCGATCCGCCGGCGGGTACGGGAGTCGGGGTTGTTGAGGAGGGGGTGGGGCTCGTGGGATCTTCGTTGTACGAACGCCTCGGTGAAGGCGGGGCCATCTCGGCGGTCGTGGAGGACTTCGTCGCCCGATGCGCTGCGGACGATCGGATCGATGCGAAGTTCGCCCGGACGGATATCCCTCGTCTGAAGAAGATGCTCGTCGATCAAGATAACGCAGGCGACCGGCGGACCCGCGATGTATTCGGGCCGCGACATGAAGGAGACCCACACGGGGATGGGTGTCACGGCCGGAGAGTTCGACGCGCTCGTCGAGGATCTGGTCGCGTCGCTCGACCATCTCGCCGTCCCGAAGGAAGACCAAGGGGAGTTGCTTGGGCTCCTCGCGCCGATGCGAGGCGAGATCGTGGAGATCGAATCACCGGCAACGGGACAACCGCTTCCGGAGACGTACCAGCCGGCGCCTGCGCTCAGCTAGGCAGGTCCGGCCCGGGTTCAACGAGAGGCCGCCCCGAGCCGCTCCGGAAGGCCCCGACCCGTACGTCGTGTCGTCCCCATACTGTTCGGGTGGGTTCTTCGGACGTGGACCGCATCTCGTTGCTCCTCAGTACCTACCTCTTCCAGGGCCTCTCGCCCGCCGAGCTGGAACCGCTCGCCCGTTCCGCGATGACCCGTCACGCAGCGCGAGGCGAGTACGTCCATCACGTGGGCGATCCGGCCGACGAGATCTACCTCGTTGCCGCCGGCCAGCTGAAGGACTCCATCGTCACGGAGGAGGGTGACGAGCTCGTTCACACGTTCTACGGCCCGGGGATGTTGATCGGCGAGCCGGGCTTCTTCGCGACGGAGAGGAACCGCGTGATGGCGGTCGTCGCCGTCGAGCCGACCACGCTCCTCGTCTTGGGACGCGACTCGCTCGAGCCGTTCCTCCAACGGCATCCGCGGGTGGTCACCCGGGCACTGGAAGGGCTCGCGTCCGTCGCTCGCAACCAGACCCTGCTGATCGCGACGTTGTCCCGTCGGACGCTGCAGGAACGCCTGCTCTTCCGGCTGGTTGAACTGGCCGATAGCAACTCGCCCCGCGACGACGGTGCGGGCGTGACCCCGAAGATCTCTCAGTCCACCCTGGCAGCGATGGTCGGGGTCACGCGCGAGAACGTGAATCGTGCACTCAGCTCGCTGGCGGGTGACGGAGTGATCCGGATCGAGGCCGGAGCGTACGTGCTCCCTGACCTCGAGCGGCTCCGCGCCGAGATCTCGAACGGGTCGCCGATGCTGATCCGCAGGAATCGGCGGATCGACTTCGAGGTGTGACGCAGCGACATAGCGTGGCCTTGGATGCCGCCCGATGATGCGTGCGTCCACCTTCGGAGGAGGTACCGATGGTCGCGGTCGAAGACGAAGCCGTGGAGTCATTCAAGGCGGGGTTCGCGGGTATCGCCCTGACACCCGGCGACGAAGGGTACGACGAGGCGCGCGCCCTCTGGAACGGGTGGTTCGACAAGCGACCCGCCGTCGTCGCGCGTTGTCGCACGACCCAAGATGTCGTCTCGGGTGTCCGGTTCGCTCGCGAGAGTGGCCTTCCTTTGGCGGTGCGAAGCGGGGGTCACAGCCTGGCAGGCCTGAGTTCGTGCGATCGAGGGATCATGCTCGATCTCTCGCCGATGCGCGATGTCGTGGTGGACGCTCCGGGGCGGACGGCACACGTGCGATCGGGTGCGACGTGGGCCGACTTCGACGCGGCGACCCAGGCGCACGGGCTGGCGAGCACGGGGGGCCTGATCTCGCATACCGGGGTCGCAGGCCTCACGCTGGGCGGTGGGATCGGCTGGCTGATGCGGAGGTATGGGCTGGCGGCCGACAACCTCACCGGAGCCGAAGTGGTGACCGCGTCGGGGGATATCGTTCGAACCAGCAGCTCCGAAGAACCGGAGCTCATCTGGGGACTGCGCGGCGGCGGCGGGAACTTCGGCGTCGTGACGAGTTTCGAGTTCCGCTTGCACCCACTCGGTCCGGTCGTCGGCGGGCTGATGGGATTCCCGATCGAGCGCGGCCGCGAGGTGCTCCAGCGATACCGGACGTGGGCCGCTGACGTGAGCGACGAATCCACGACGATCGCGGCCGTGATCACCGCACCCCCGGCGCCGTTCGTTCCATCGGATCTCGTCGGACGGAAGATCGTCGGCCTCGCCGGATGTTGGTGCGGCACCCCGGAGGCAGGGGAGGCTGCGCTGGGACCGTTGCGTGATCTGCGACCGGCCTTCGACGTATTCGGTCCGATGCCGTACGTGGCCTTGCAGGGCATGCTCGACGAGGGCGCGCCGCCGGGCATCCGCAGCTACACCCGGTCCGGATACGTACCCGACCTGACCGACGGGCTGATCGAAGCCGTGCTGGAGCATGGCGCCTCGATGCCGTCACCGTTCTCGCAGCTCCATCTTCACCACATGGGCGGAGCGGTCGCTCGCGTCGGCGAGGACGACACGGCATTCGGCAACCGGCGCGCTGCCTACGCGTACAACGTCAACTCGATGTGGACCGACCCGACCGCTGACGACCTGCACGAGACGATGAACCGGGAGTTCGCCGCGGCGCTCGCTCCCTTCTCGACCGGAGGCGTCTACGTCAACTTCCTCGGTGAGGAGGGCGACGCGCGCATCCGGGCCGCCTACGGCGACGCGAAGTATGAACGCCTCGCACGGTTGAAGCGGCGGTTCGACCCGGAGAACCTGTTCCGGCTGAACCAGAACATCCCGCCGGCCCCCTGACGATCCGGTGCTAGGGTCCGCGAGGTGCGCAACCTCGAGGCCGTTCTCGCCGGTCTGAACGATTCCCAGCGGGAAGCCGCCCTGGCGCTCCGTGGGCCCGTCGCCATCGTGGCCGGCGCCGGGACGGGGAAGACCACCACCATCACGCACCGCATCGCGTGCCAGGTGCGCAGCGGTGCGTTCGACGCGTCGCAGATCCTCGCGGTCACGTTCACCGACAAGGCCGCGGGTGAGCTGCGGCGACGTCTGCAGACCCTCGACGTCGCGGGGGTCGAGGCTCGTACGTTCCACTCGGCGGCGCTCTCGCAGCTCTCGCGTCTCTGGTCCTCGCATACCGGTGAGCCGCTCCCCGAGGTGCTGGACCACAAGGCCCCCTTGATCGCCTCGCTCGCGAACGCCTTGCCGCCGCCCCACAAGTTCCTTCCCCGACGCGAGCTCGCGAACGAGATCGAATGGGCCAAGAATCGGATGATCACGCCGGCTCGGTACCTCGCCGAGCTCGGCGACCACGACCCGCCGATCCCGGCGGAACTGATGGCTCGCGTCTACGAGGGGTACGAGCGGCGCAAACGCGCGACGGGCAGACTCGACTTCGAGGACATGCTCGGTCTCGCGCTGCAACTCCTCGACGAGTACCCGGATGCTGCCGAAACCGTCCGGTCACGGTTCTCCGCGTTCACCGTCGACGAGTTCCAGGACGTGAACCCGCTGCAGGCAGGCCTGCTCGAACGATGGCTCGGTCCGCGGGACGATCTCTGCGTGGTGGGCGACGACTACCAGACGATCTACGGATTCACCGGCGCATCTCCCGAACACTTGCTGAGCTTCACGCGGCGGTTCCCGCACGCGACCGTCATCCGGCTCGAGGAGAACTATCGCTCCACACCGGAGGTCCTCGACCTCGCGAACCGACTCTCGACGCAGCTCGGAGGGATGCGGAAGACGCTTCGATCGAACATGTCCTCCGGACCACCACCGGTCGCGCGTGCCGAGCCGAACGAGAACGCCGAGGTCGCTGCGGTCGTCGAGGCGGTGCGTCGTCTCGGGAACGAGGAGGCCGTCCCGCTCGAGGAGATCGCGGTGCTCTACCGGATCAACGCGCGGTCCGAGCCGTTCGAGGAGGCCTTCGCCGCCGCCGGCATCCCGTATCAGGTGCGTGACGGATCGTTCCTGCGGCGGCCGGGCCCCCGCGGGGTCCTGCAGCGGCTGAAACGGTCGGGAACGGACGGCTCGGTGGCCGAGATCGTCGCGGTCATCACCGACCAGCTCGGCTACGACCCCGAGGCGTCGCCCGACGCCGCCGAAGAGGTCACCCGCCAGGCCGACCTCGCCCGGATGCGGTCCCTGGCATCGGAGTTCGAGCGCGCGCACGCCGGCGCGAACAACCCGGCGTTCCTCGCCGAACTCGCCCGCCGCTTCTCCACCGAGCACAGCGGCCGTGGCGTGAACCTGCTCACGTACCATCGCGCCAAGGGGTTGGAGTTCGAGGCCGTGTTCCTTCCACGGTTGATCGACGGCGAGCTCCCGTTCCGGTCGGGACGAACGAAGGCCGACCCTCACGAGGAACGGCGGCTCCTCTACGTCGGGATCACGCGGGCGCGCCGATATCTCTTCCTGACGTGGCCGGTGGACGGTCGTTCGCGGCCGAGCCCATTCCTCGACGAGCTGGAGCTGTCGCCCTCGGGGCCGCCGCTGCGGTCATCCGCTCCGGGGACGCCCGTCGCCGTGCGACGTGGGGGCGCGCTGTTCGATCGTCTGAAGGAATGGCGCCGCAAGCGCGCGCAGGCGGACGGGGTACCGGCGTACGTCGTGTTCCACGACCGGACGCTGGCCGAGATCGCCGAGCGCAGATGCAGGGACTGGGCCGACCTCGCTGCGGTCTCGGGCGTCGGACCCGCCAAGCTCGAGCGGTACGCGGACGAGATCCTGGCGATCGTGGCGGCCGGTTAACGGTCGCGCTGTCCGATCGGTCGGTCGCCCGGAACGAAGAGCCGTGCGAACGACCACACGATCGCGGCGATCCCGAGCGCGGCCAGCCACACCAGATCGTCCGGTGGATCGAGCGCGAAGAACCGTTGCGTCGCGGGGAGCAAGAGCACGATCAGGAAGAGCCCCGCCATCGACCAGATCAACGCGAGACGCCGGGGGGTGAGCGGCGCCGCGACGATCGACAGGACGAGCAAGCCGATCCAGGTGAGCACCATGACGGCGGTCGTACGGGCCTCGCCGAGCGTCACGCCGGGCGCACGGAGCGCGAGCGTGTAGGCGAGGAGCGTCGCGATCGCCGCGAGCGAGCCCGCCGGGATCGCGAACCGTGCCACCCGCGCAACGAACCCGGGGCGGAACCGATCCGTGTTCGGAGCCAGTGCGAGGAAGAACGACGGGATCCCGATCGTCACCGCGCCGACCAGCGTCAGGTGCCGTGGCAGGAACGGGAACGTGAACCCCGCCACGCCGACCGCGAGCGACAGCAGCATCGCGTAGACGGTCTTCGTGAGGTACAAGCCCGAGGTGCGTTCGATGTTGCCGAGGACGCGCCGCCCCTCGGCGACCACCTGCGGCATGGCGCCGAAGTCCGAATCGAGCAGGACGACCTGCGCGACGGCGCGGGACGCGTCACTCCCGGAGCCCATCGCCACGCCGATGTCCGCTTCCTTCAGCGCGAGAGCATCGTTCACCCCGTCGCCGATCATCGCGACGGTATGCCCACGGTCCTCGAGCGCGAGGACCATCGCCCGCTTCTGGTTCGGCGACACACGGCCGATCACCGACGAGTCCTCCACCGCCGCGCCCAGCGCGGCGACATCGTCGGACAGGTTCCGCGCATCGACCGGGCGGTCGGCGCCCCGAAGGCCGAGCCGGCCCGCGATCGCGCCCACGGTTCTCGGATCGTCGCCGGAGATCACCTTCACGGCGACGCCTTGCTCCTCGAAGTACCTCAGGGTCTCGGCGACGTCGGGACGGAGCACGTCGCCCAGCACGAGGATCGCCGCGGGCTGGAGTCCCGACGGGAGTCGCTCTCCGTCGAGCCCATCCGTGGCCCGAGCGAGCATCACGACGCGGTTCCCCCCCTCCGCCTCCCTCGCCACCTGGGCTCGGAGCCCATCCGATGGCGACGCGGAACCCAGCAGGACGTCGGCCCCACCGAGGACCCACGACCCCCGGCCACCGAACGCCGCGGCGCTCCACTTCCTCGCCGACGAGAACGGGACCGATCCCGTGAGGGCCCAGTCCTCGGGAGCCGTCGGGAACCGTTCGGCGATCGCGCGCAGCGTCGCGTTCGGATGCTCGTCGACCGCCGCGATCGCGGCGAGCGCGTCCTCGACCGGGCCGAGACCGTCGACCGGTGAGACCGACGTCACCACGAGCTTCCCCTCGGTGAGCGTCCCCGTCTTGTCGATGCAGAGGACGTCGACGCGCGCGAGGCCCTCCACCGCCGGCAGCTCCTGGACCAGGACCCGCCGCTGCGCGAGCCGAACGACCGCCGCCGCGAACGCGATGGTCATGAGGAGGATGAGTCCCTCGGGCACCATCGCGACCGTTCCCGCAACCGCGCCGGAGATCGCCTGGCGCCACCCGTGGGAGCTCCGGAGCTGGCTGATGAACAGGAGGGCGCCCGTGGGCACGATCGCCCAGGTCACCCACACGAGGATGCGGTCGATCCCGGCGCGGAGCTCGGACCGGGTGAGCGTGAAGCGTCTCGCCTCCTCGGCGAGCTTCACCGCATACGCATCCGATCCGATCGCGGTAGCTCGATACCGTCCCGACCCGGCGACCGCGAACGAGCCGGACCGCACGGGATCACCGGGTGCCTTCTGCACCGGCTCCGACTCCCCCGTGAGCAGTGACTCGTCGATCTCGAGGCCTTCAGCCGCGAGGACCTCTCCGTCGACCACGACCTGTCCACCGAGCGAGATCTCGAGCACCTCGTCGGCGACGACCTGCTCGACCGGGATCACGCGCACCTCGCCGTCGCGGATCACATGCGCCTTCGGGGCCGTGAGCACGGTGAGGCGCTCCAGCGTTCGCTTCGCCCGCACCTCTTGCACGATCCCGATCGCGGCGTTCGCGACGAGGACGAACCCGAACAGGGCGTCCTGCAGCGGCCCGACGATCAGGATGAGCACGAGCATGCCGCCCAGGAGCGCGTTGAATCGCGTGAGGACGTTCGCGCGAACGATCTGCCCGTACGTCCGGGTATTCGGGGGTGGCAACCGGTTGACCTCGCCCCGTGCGACGCGTTCCGCGACCTCGGACGCACGAAGGCCGTGCGCAGCATCGATCACGCGCCAACCGTACCCCCGCCCGCTGCCTGACGGCTCCTCCCGCGCGGCTACCGCGGGATGACCGAGCCCCGGACGGCCCATGCCCGCGCGAGCAAGTGGATGCTCCCGTCGGGTTCCGTGGGCAGCAGCTCCCGGAGCGCCTCCCGAAGAGCCCTCCGTCGGTCGTCGTCGAGCGCGACGCAGTACGCGGGTGCCGGTCCCTGGCCACCGAGGAACGGCAGCCAGTAGTCGTCGAAGTCGACGAAGACCGTCGCGATATCGATCGCGCGCGTCTCCACGCTCCTGAGGCCCGCGTCCTCGAACGAACGACGAAGCCCCTCGGGGTTCGCCAGGTCCGCGAAGCGCACGGCCTCATCAAGTTCCCGCGCGGCCGGGTCGAGTTCGGCAGCCGCGTCCCAGAACAGCCGGATCATCTGCATCCGGCCGGCGTAATCCCAGACGTACGCGCCCACGGTGCCGCCCGGCCGCGTGACGCGGCCCGCTTCCGCGAGGGCGCGCCCGAGGTCCGGAACGAAGGTGAGAACGAGGCCCGAGACGACCACGTCGAAGCTGTCGTCGGGGAACGGCAGCTCGGCTGCGTCCCCGACGGAGGCGGCGAAGTGGGTCCCCCCGAGCAGCGAATCGGCCGTTGCGACGAACCCCTCAGCCGGATCGACCCCGCGCACCTCCGCGGGGGCCGCGGTGCGGATGATCGCCGACGAGAGCGCGCCGGTCCCGCACCCGACGTCGAGCCATCTGGCACCCGGAACGATCCCGAGCCATCCGACGAAGTCCTGCGCGATCAACCGGCTCCACCGTCCCACGTACGGTTCGTACCGGTCGGCCGCTCCCCACAGATCGGTCCCCACGCGGTGCATCTTGCCATCCCACCGCTCGGTGCTCGGGTCGCACATCGTCCGTGAGGACACGAGCGGACGACTGATAGCCTGGGGCATCGGTTCGAGTGGCCATCTCGAGACCGGTTCAGCGCGTGGACGGGGGTGAGGGCGCGTGCAGCACCGAACGAGTCCGGCCCGGCGACCGGACCCCGGACACGAACGTCGAACCACCGGTCCTGCGCCACCGCCGCCGCCATCCTGGCGGAACTGGCTGATCTTCCTGGGGATCGCCCTCACCGTCGTGCTGCTGCTGCGTCCCTCCATGAGGGGGACCGAGCCGACCGCCCTCACCTACTCGCAATTCCTCGACGACGTTCGAGCGGACACGGTCCAGACGGCGACGATCGATGCCAACGGTGGGGTCTCTGGCCAGCTGAAGGACGGAACGGAGTACCGCTCCCAGATCCCGATCGCATTGCAGGACAGCACGGTCGCCCCGCTCCTCGAACAGCATGATGTCCAGGTGACGGGGCAGGGACCCGCCTCCGCCACGGTCCTGTCGGTGATCCTGAGCCTGTTACCACTCCTGTTGTTCGTCGGGCTCTTCATCTTCCTCGGCAGGCGCGCCGGGCGGCAGCTGGCCGGCGGGCTCGGCTCGTTGACCGGCTCGCGAGCCAAGCTCTACGACGCGGAGAAGCCCACGACACGGTTCTCCGACGTGGCCGGCTACGAGGGCGCGAAGCAGGAGGTCGCCGAGGTCGTGGACTTCCTCAAGCACCCGAACCGTTACGCGAAGGTGGGCGCGATCGGACCGAAGGGCGTGCTGATGGTCGGCCCGCCGGGGACAGGAAAGACCCTGATGGCAAGGGCCGTCGCCGGCGAGGCGGGTGTTCCTTTCTTCTCCGTCACCGGCTCCTCCTTCATCGAGATCTTCGTCGGGGTGGGGGCCTCGCGCGTGCGCGACCTCTTCGCGGAAGCACGGAAGCGGGCGCCCGCCATCGTGTTCATCGATGAGATCGACGCGATCGGCGCGCGCAGGGGCGGCGCGCTCGTGTCCAACGACGAACGGGAACAGACGCTCAATCAGCTGCTCGCGGAGATGGACGGGTTCGACGCCTCGGTCGGCGTGGTGGTGATCGCCGCGACGAACCGGCCCGAGACCCTGGACCCGGCGCTGCTTCGTCCCGGCCGGTTCGACCGGCAGGTTGAGATCCCGCTCCCCAACCTGAAGGAGCGAGCGGCGATCCTGGCCGTCCACGCCAAGGGGAAGAAGCTCGGCCCCGACGTGGATCTGCTCGTGGTCGCCCGTGGCACGCCGGGGTTCTCCGGTGCGGACCTGGCGAACCTACTGAACGAAGCCGCGATCGTTGCGGTCCGCGCGCATCGGGACACGGTCACGGCGGCCGACTTCGACGAGGCCAGGGACCGGATCCTCCTCGGGCGCCGGGATGCCTCGAACGCCCTGCTCCCTGAGGAGAAACGGGCCGTGGCGGTGCACGAGGCCGGCCACGCCCTCGTGGCGGTCCTCTCCGAGCACGCGGATCCGGTGTCGAAGGTCACGATCCTCCCCGCCGGACAGGCTCTCGGTGTGACGCAGCAGCTTCCCGTGGACGAGCGGCACCTCTATCCAGAGAGCTACCTGCAGGATTCCCTCGCCATCCGGATGGGTGGGCGCGCGGCCGAGAACCTCGTGATCGGGGAGGTCTCGACCGGAGCCTCCAACGATCTGGCCGGAGCCACCCAGCTCGCCACGAGGATGGTCATGGAGTTCGGGATGAGCCCCAAGCTCGGACCGGTCGGTTTCGCGGGCGACGGTCCCGCCTACCTCGGCCAACAGGAGATCCGCAGCCGCCAGTACGCGGAGGCCACGCAGCGGGTGATCGACCAGGAGGTCGAGCGTCTCCTCAAGGAAGCCGATGACCGGGCGACCGCGTTGCTCTCGGGTCACCGGGAGGCGCTGGACCGCGTCATGACCTTGCTGCTCGAGCGGGAGACGATCGATGGCAGCGACGTGATGGCTGCGGCAGGGAAGGGACCGGAGCACGAGGACGCGCCGGAGGCTCTGGGTGACGCGCTCGCCCACCGAGCCGAGGGACGAGCGTGAGCTCCTCGGACGAGCCTCTCGCGTCTCGCGACGAACCTCGGTATGGGACCGGGATCAAGAAGGAATACGCCAACGACCAGATCGTCGTCACCTGGGAGCCCGCGTACTGCATCCATGCGGCGGACTGCCTGAATGGCCTGCCGGCGGTCTTCGACCCTTGGCGCCACCCGTGGATCGAGGTGGACGCGGCATCGGCCGACGAGATCGCCGATGTCGTGATGCGTTGTCCGACCGGCGCCCTCCACTTCCGGCGTGTGGACGGCGGTGATCAGGAGCCGGACCCTCCTGACCCGACGATCCAGCTCCGCCCCAACGGCCCGCTGTTCGTTCGCGGGAAGATCCGGATCGAGGACGCGAGCGGCCACCTGATCCGGGAGGACACCCGGCTCGCCCTGTGCAGATGCGGAGGATCGGAGAACAAGCCGTTCTGCGACGGGACCCACCGCAAGATCGGATTCCGGAGCGGACCAAGGAGATCGTCAGGGACGTAGCCCCAGCAACGACCACGACGGAGGCTGCGGCGCCGCGGAGGAAGGAGGGATAGCGATGACCGACTTCGCTCCCCGCGTGATCGATGCCTACTTCCGTGCCATCGCGGACGACGACAGCGACGCTCTGATCGCGTGCTTCACCGACGATGCTGAGGTGATCGATGAAGGAAGCGTCCATCGCGGCCAAGAGGAGATCCGGGCCTGGCGCGACCAAACGCGGTCGGCCTATCGGTACACCGCAGACGTCCTCCGCGCCGAGAGAGACGGCGATCGGCACGTGATCACCACCCGGCTCTCCGGAGACTTCCCCGGCAGCCCCGTCGAGGTCCCCTACCACTTCACCCTGCGAGAGGGACTTATCAGCAAGCTCGACATCGATCCCTGAGCCATGATCCGGTGATCGGCGTCAGGCGCAGCGTGACGATCGCGCCGAACAGGGGCGGGGTAGGCTTCCGACACGGTGGACGCTGGCCATGGTGCCGCGGGCGAGACGGACCTCCAGGGTTCGGAGGTCGGGTCAGGTGTCGAGAGCACGGATGCACTCGACCGGCTGATCTTCTTCGCCGATGCGGTCTTCGCGATCGCGATGACGCTCCTCGTGCTCGCCATCCCGAGGCCCGAGGGCGGCACGGACGTCCGCTCCTTCCTGGAGCATCAAGACACCGGGAAGTTCATCGCTTATCTCATCAGCTTCTGGGTGATCGCCCTCTTCTGGTTGGCACACCATCGCTTGTTCCGGGTCGTGCGCCGCTACGACTACGGCGTCCTCCTGCTCAATCTGCTCGTGCTCTTCTGCATCGCCTTCCTCCCGTATCCCAGCGCGATCCTGGGCGATCACGGAACCGATGCGGCCGCGACCGTCTTCTACGCTCTCTGTGTTGCCGCGACCGGCGCCGCCTTCACCGCGCTCAGCTGGTACGTCGTCATGCATCGGGATTTCACGGTCCCCCTTCCGCGTCCGACGGCCCGCCTCTACGTCCTCCGGGTCCTGATCGTTCCGGCCGTCTTCCTCCTCTCGATCCCCGTGGCCCTCGCTCAGCATCCGACCGCTGCGCAGAAGCTCTGGTTGCTGAGCTTCATCGTGCCGGCCCTCGGCTCGCTCTGGATGCGACGGCACGGACGCGGATCCTGACCCCGTTCGACGGTTGCGCCGAACGTCGGAGCCTGAAATGGTTCGCTCGTGCGAACCCTCGCCCTTGCCGTTTGCGTCGTCCTGGTCGGCTCCGCCGCGGCGTCTGCCGTCACCGATCGAGCGATCCACGGACACGGGCTTCGGGCCGAGGCCGAGCTCTACGCCGGTGTCCTGGATACCGGCGGTCGTCCGATCCAGATCCTGGACCGGCTCTGCCGGACCCCTGAAACCCGCCAGCAGTGCTCGCCCGCACGCGCAGCGCTTCGCCGGGCGGTATCGAACGCCGTGGATCGTCGGATCGTTTGGGTCCATCACCGTCGTCCTCACCAGGGAACCTTCTGGGTCCTGGCGCCGATCCGGTGGACGCCGAAGACGGCGGGTCTCCGCTACGCCTGGGATGACCCGGGCCCCGTGGGGTGCGTGGGTGGGGGCCAGCTCCGATACCATCGCGAGCGGGGTTCGTGGAAGCTCACCTGGGGCATCGCGTACGAGGGATGCTCCGCCTCCGCGGCCCGCTCGTCAGCCTGAACCTGCAGCTCCCCGTTTCCCCCGAGCCGTCCGTTCGTCTGCCTGCACGCGTTCATCGCCGAGCCCGGGTGGGTATAGGCGCGAGAGAGCACACGGCCGGACGAAGGAGGAGCGACATGCCGCAGAAGGCGTGGAGTGCGAAGCGCGAGCGTCAGTACGAGCACATCAAGGAGGGCCTGAAGGAGCACGGTCGATCCGAAGACCTCGCGGAGGAGATCGCGGCGCGGACGGTGAACAAGGAACGAGCCCGATCGGGAGAGGCGAAGACGAAGAGCCGTTCGTCGACGCAGGACATCTCGTCCGGTCGGCGCGGCGGCCTTCGCTCGCACACGGGACCGAAAGGCCGCACGTACGACCAGCTCTACAACGAGGCCAAGGAACGAGGACTGGAAGGGCGTTCGAAGATGTCGAAGGCGCAGCTCGAACGCGCCTTGGATCGGTAACTCACCGCGAGCCGGCGACCGCCTCGTCAACCGTTGCGTGCGTCGGGATGGCGTGATCCAGGCCGGTCAGCGAAAGGAGCTTCGTCGGCGGCGAGCTCGGTGGACTCACGACGGCGAGATCGCCTCCCAACTCGCGGAGCCGTTTCAGGCACGCCACGATCACACCCAGCCCGCTGGAGTCCATGAACGGAACCTCGGTCAGGTCGAGCAGGAGATGGTCGGCGCCGGCCTCCATCGCTCCGATGGCTGCCTCCCGCACCGCGGGTGCGGTGTAGAGATCAACCTCCCCTTCGACGGATAGGACGGTCCAGCCACCGACGACGCTGGAACGCACGGTGAGGTCGATGTCAGACATCCCTTCGTGGCCGGTCGTCGGCGTGCGCCAGGAGTATATCCGGGGGCCGCGGGGGCGGTTCGTCGATCGGTTACGGCGCCGTCACGGCTCCGAGAGGTGCCGCCGCATCGTGACCACGGTGCCTTCATCGGACGGGCGCACATCGATCTCGTCCATCAGCATGTGCATGAGGGGCATCCCGCGGCCGCGCTCGGCCTCCTCCCCATCGGTGCGCCAGACCCCCTCATCGACGACCTCGACCGTGATGTCCGTGGCGTCGCGAACGAGGCTCACCCGGATGGGAGCCGCCGGTCCTCTGCGGTAGGCGTGCTCGACCGCGTTCGCGCACGCCTCGTTGCACGCGAGCACCACGTCCTCACGAGCCTCTTCAGACAGCGGAACCTCGGCCAGCCAACGACGGACGGAGGAACGGACCCCGGCCAGGGCGGCAGCCTCGGGGGGAACGGAGATGATCAGGGGCTGAGCGTCCGGCGCGGCCCGCAGGCAGAGGACGGCCACGTCGTCATCCTGGGGGATCTCATCGATCAACTCCGCGAGGAGGAGGTCGGCGAGGGACTCGGGGTGCCCTGGAGGAGCGTCCTGGAGGACGCCTCGGAGCCGCTCCATCCCCAGATCCAGCTGTTCGCCTCGGCGCTCGATCAGTCCGTCCGAATAGAGGACCAGCACGGAACCGGGCGGGAAAGCCTCCGTCCCCTCCTCGCATCGGATCGGGTCCGGAAGTGCGGCGAGCGGCGTGGTTCGGCCTCGTTCCAGGAAGCGGACCTGGCCGGCGGTCTGGATGACGGGCGGCGGGTGGCCGGCGCACGCATACCGCAACGCGTTCGTCGCCAGGTCGAGCTCGGCGTACGCGACGGTCGCCATCGTGGCCGGCGCCGACGTCCGCGCGAACCGGTCGAGTCCCTCGATGACCATGCCCGGCCCGTGGCCGGTCAGCGCAAGGCCCCGCAGCGCGCTCCGGAGCTGGCCCATCGCGCTCGCGGCCTCGAGCCCGTGCCCGACGACGTCGCCGATCGCGACGCCGATCCGATCGGCACCGATCTGGATCACGTCGTACCAATCGCCGCCCACGTCGAGTTCCTCGGTGCCCGGGCGGTAGCGGGTCGCGACGGAGACCCGTGGGTCAGCTGGGAGCGAACCCGGGAGCAAGCTCTTCTGGAGGGTGGCCGCGACCGCGTGCTCCAGCTCATAGAGCTGCGCGCGCTCGAGCGCCTGGGCGCCGAGCGCGACGATCGCTCGGAGCGCGGACCGCTCGCGCCCGGCGATCGCCCGGCGCGGAGGCAGTTGCAACGACACGACACCGATCGGGCGTCGAGCCGTATCGAACATCGGCAGGCACCCGAACCCGCCACCATGCTCTTCGCTCGGCCGCTCGAACCCCGGATACGCGGCGTCGAAGCCCTCCAGCGAGTCGAACCAGATCTCGCGTCGCTCCCGGACCGCGTCCGTCGCGGGGAGGCGAAGATCGAGGGACAGCGACTGGAAGGGACCGATCAGCTCCGGGTCGTACCCGCGCCAGGCCACGGCGTGCAACTCCTGGGCCCCCCGGTCCAGCACCGCCGCCCACGCCGAGGCCGCACCTACGACCGCGCTGCCGTCCTCGACCAGGATCGTCAGGACCTCGTTCGCGGTCGCGACGACGGCCAGCGAGGCTGCGAGAGCCTGCAGGCGCTCGGTGGTATCCCGTGCTTGCCGCTCGGCCTCGAACAGTCTCGCCCGCTCGAGCGCCAAGGCCGCTTGTTCGGCGAAGGTCGTCGCCAGACGGCGTTCGCCCTTGCTCAGACGGCCCTCGGCCTCGAAGAGCAGGCCAACGACGCCGAGTCGCTGATCATCGACGCGCATGGGTACCGCGAGGATCGATCGCGCGGTGGAATCCGTCGTCACGATCCCCTGAGAGAACCGGCGCTCCCATTCACGCCGGCTGGGAACCCAGACCGGGGCTCCCGATCGGTACGCCTCACCGATCGCGGCGTCGTCGTCGACCGCCAAGCGATGGAGCTGTCGGCCGACGCCGTCGAGCGTCTCGGGCTCTCCCCGCATGGCCACGATGTTCAGGAAGTGACCGTCTTCCGAGGGGAACACGAGCAGGCCGGCGTCGGCACGGACGACGCCGATCGCCTGTTCCAGGATCACGCCGGAAACCTCCTGGACCGTCATCGCCCCGGTGAGCGCGGCCGTGGCCGTCTGGAGGCGGCGGAGCCGATCGGCGGCTCGCGCCGCATCGGCCCGCGCTGCGCGCGCGGAGTCGAAGAGTCGGGCGCGCTCGAGCGCGCCACCAACGCGAGCCGCCACCAGCTCCAGGAGCTCGATCTCGTCGCGGCCGAACCGACGTTGGGACGTCGATCCCACGTGCAGCACGCCGACCACGCCGTCGGCGCGGAAGATCGGCACGCCGACGACGGAGCGGAGGCGTTCGCGGAGCCACGGGCTCACGATCTCGACCCGGGAAACGTCATCGACCACCACCGGGGTTCGCTCCGCCGCGATGCGCCCCGAGAAGCCCTTCCCGAGGGGGATCGGCACCTGTTCCTCGGGGATCCGCTCCAACCCGTCGGTCGCGCGAACGTGCAGCACGTCCCCTTCGAGCACCAAGAGCGACGCGCTGTCCGCGTCGACGGCCTCCCGGATCCGCTGCAAGAGCGAATGGAGCGCGTCCTCGGAGTCGAGCCACTCCAACGCGGCGTCACTCACGGTGAGGACGCGAGCCAGCGTTTGCCGAGTGCGCGCCTCGCTCTCCAGGAGACGAGCTCGCTCGAGCGCTTGGGACGCCTGCCACACCATCGTCTCGAGCGTGGCCCGATCTTCGGGCGTGAAGGTCGTTTCCGGGCAGCAGATCGCGAGCACGCCCATGGAGCCGCCGCGCCGCACGAGCGGGATGAAGCCCCAGCGGTCATCCGGTCCACCCTCGCGCCGCGGGCGTGGGTCCAACCATCGAGCCCTTCCGGTACGGAAGGCTTCCTGGATGTCCCCGGCGAGCGCGGGGGACGACGTGGCGGGGATCATGTCGGGATCCAGTTCGCCGTCGATCGCCACGACGACCAGCTCGTCCTCGTCCGTGAGCAAGATGACGGCGGCGCCGGATGCACGGACCGCCTCTCGCGCAGCCGACAGAAGGGACTCGATCACCTCGGTCTGCGTCATCCGTTCGGCGATGGCCGCGGTGAACCCCTGGAGACGCGACAGGCGCTGCAGCACCATCCCGAGCTGCGAACGCTCCTCCGCCAAGCTCGCCATCAGCTCATCGCGCTCGGCCTGTGCGGCCACCCGATCGCTGACGTCCTTGACGATCGCGACCAGCCCCAGCCGTTCGCCGTCGGAACCGACGACCTCGTTCGCGTTGAGGATCACGTCGACCGTCTCGCCGTTGGGTCGTCGGAAGGTGAAGTCGAACTCCCCTGAGCCTCCAGCGATCACCGATGTGAGGGCTTCCTCGACGCGGGTCCGCTCGGGGCCGTCCGGGAACCACCATGGGAACGGCGGGCGCAGCCCGATGATCTCGTCGCGTGGCATGCCCACGATCTCCGCGAACCGTTCGTTCACCTCGAGGATCGTGCCGGTGCGATCCATCATCTCGAATCCGTCCTGCAGCGACGCGATGAACGCGGCGTACCGGTCCTTCCCCTCGCGCGCATCCCACGACTCGAACCGCTCCAACGGGCCGTGCGGCGTGACGTCGATGAGGCTGCCGATCACGAGCGTGCCGCCGTCCGGGCCGGGGAGCGCCCGCAAGCGGACCTCGCGTCTCACGTCGTCCCCGTCGGCACGCCGGAAGAGCCATGCGAAGGATGGCGTCTCACCCCGGATCGCTCGGTCGATGTATCCCGCCATGGCCGCGTCGGACGGGCGGCCGTCCGGCTGCTCCGGCGGGCTGACGTCGACGGGCCCGACGCCCGTGAGCCGCTGACGGTCCATGCCGAACAGCAGCTCCGCCTGCGCGTCGACCGTGACGAAGACGGCCCTCACCCGGATCGAGCACCACGAGCGCATCGGGGGCGCGATCCGTCGGGTACGGGTCGGGTCCTCGGCGCGCTTCAGCGCGCCGAGGTCTGCCTCGTCGGCGGGCTTGTCCGGATCGGTCGAAGCGCTCATGGCCTCCGCAACGGGTCGGCTGGAACCCATGATGCTGCGAAAGGCCTCACGCCAACAACAAGGTGCATCGCCGGCCGCTCCGCGGCCGGCGATGCACCTTCGCTGCCCTCGTCCGGTTGAGCCGTCAGCTCACTCGGGCGTGCTGGACGTCGTGATCGTGGGCGTCATCGTGGTCGTTCACGTCGACGACCGTCGGCTCCGTCTCGGAGGTCGCGACGACACCCGGCTCCCGGGCCATTGCTCCTCCGATGGCTCCGCCCAGACCGGCCGCGACGAAGCCACCGAGGATCGTCCAGAACGTCGCCCACAGGGCGTTCGCGTTCCCGACGTTCCCCGTGTCGAGCCCCGTGGTCACCCGGTCGAGCCCGAAGATGTTGAGCACGCTGGGGATGCCGATCGCGATCGTCGCGATCATCAGCAACCCCCAGAGCGACCATCCGTGCAGGATGCCGCTCCCGGCGCTCCGGATACCCGTGAGGTAGCCGGTGATGATCCCACCGAGGAACAGGCATCCCAGGGCCGAGCCCCCCAGGAACCACGCGAGGTTCGTCCGGACGACAGCAACGCCGGACTCGAACGCGAGTGCGAGCCACAGCGATGACAGCAGTGTGAACAACGCGAGCCCAACCACGGCGCCACCGAAGACGGCACCCCAACTGATCACCGGCCGGCTCGAGCCCCTGACGGTCGCCCGGGCCGGTCCCATCGAGATATCGCGTGCCATATCGCATCCTCCTTCCAACGACCTGCTCTCTGATCGTTCCCGGGTGCCCTCGCGGCTACACGTGAACGGCCGACTTGTCCCTTCCGAACGCCTGTTCTAGGGTTCGGGGGATGACCGAACAGATGTTCGAGCTGGCCCGTCGCACCTTCGATGCGCCCGAGTTCCGCGGCATCACGTGCATCGAGGTCGAGGCCCGCTCGGTGATCAACAAGGTGCCCGGTGGCGGGATGCCGTTCGACTGGACGATCAACCCCTACCGCGGCTGCATGCACGCCTGCGTCTACTGCTTCGCGCGCCCGACCCACACGTACCTCGATATGGACGCCGGTCGCGACTTCGAGACGAAGATCGTGGTGAAGGTCAACGCTCCGGAGGTGCTCGGGCGCGAGCTCGCGTCGCGCCGGTGGAAGGGCGAACACATCGCGATGGGCACCGGGACGGACCCGTACCAACGGGTCGAGGGCCGCTACCGCCTGATGCGCGGCATCCTGAGCGCGTTGATCACTCGACGGAATCCGTTCTCCATCCTCACGAAGGGAACCCTCATCCTTCGAGACGTCGACCTGCTGACGGAGGCGGCGTCGGTCGCTCCCCTCTCGGCCGCGTTCTCGATCGGAACGATGGACGAGGACGTCTGGCGGACGACCGAGCCGGGGACGCCAAGCCCGCGAGCGCGGATGGATGCCGTGAGGACCCTGAACGAGGCCGGGATCCCCACGGGCGTGCTGATCGCACCGATCCTTCCCGGGATCTCCGATGGTCCTGGTCAGGTGGAGCGGGTGGTCGAAGCCGCGGCCGAGGCCGGGGCGACGCATGCATCCCCGATCCTCCTGCACCTCCGGCCGGGTGTGCGCGAAGAGTTCATGCCCTGGCTCGAAGCCAACCGGCCGGACCTCGTCGCGCGCTACCGGTCGCTCTATCGAGGCGCGTATGCGCCCGCGGCGGAGCGCGGCCGCCTGTCGCGGCGGGTGGACAGAGCGCTGGCCGGGATCGGTCACCCGATCCCGGCCAGCGGTTTCCGTCCGGTGAGGAAGACCGCCGAAGAGCGGTCCGAAGAACAGCTCAGGCTCTGCTGAGACGACCCGTTACGACCGGACCGTGTTCGGCACCTTCGCCGTTCGGCGCGAGGCCATGTCGGCGTCGGCCATCTTCTGCTCCGCCCGGTCCTCCAGCTTCGACGCTCCGACGTCGACCTGGGTCGTCACGTCGTCCGCGGTCCCCCGCATGCGGTCGGGCAGCGAACGCGCCCATCGGAGGACCTCGTCGTAGCGCTCGCGTCCCGCGTGCGCTCCGAGGAGATAGGCCCCTCCGCCGATCAGCAGGACACGGACGAAGCCGGTCTTGCGGACCTTCACCTCCTTGGGCTTGGACCGCAGGGCGTCACGCAGCTCCTCGTGCTCCTCGCGCTCGTGGTCGAGCTGCGAATGCAACACCGACACCTCGTTGCGGAGCTTGTCGTTCTGGCGATCAAGGTTGCCGAGCCTCGCGCTCAAGAAGCGTTCACGCATGAGGCCCGTTCGGTCACCGAGTATCCGGTTCATCACACCCTCCTTCCCTTCGTCACTCCTGTGGTTACCCCGGATACGGAGGTCCATGCCTCAACTCACGCACGCGTCCTCGGCTCAGAGGTGCGATCCGGACCGCGCGAGGCGGGTGTGGGCCTCGAGCGAGTACACAGCGAAAGCGCGGCGGATCACCGGCTGGGCGACGTTCCGCACGGGAACGCCCCCCGGCGTGATCCCCCACTCGGTCCCGCGGTGGGCATGCCCGTGCAACACCAGATCGCAGCCGGCCGTGTCGACAGCCTCCGCCAAGAGGTAGCTGCCGAGGAACGGATAGATCTCCGGCGGCTCGCCGTGCAACGTGTCCCGCACCGGCGAGTAATGGAGGAGCGCGACGCGAACATCGGTCGCGAGCCCTTCGAGGCATGAACGCAACGCCGACGCCGCATCGACGGTGACCCGGACGAACCGTTTCATCTCCGGCTCCCCGAACTCGGTCGCCGATGCCCCGGCGAACCCTCCCCCGAACCCCCGGATGCCGGCGATCCCGAGGCTGGCGCCACGAACACGGACGACGTGTGTCTCGCCCTCCAGGATCACGACACCGGCATCCTCCAGACATCCTCGGACCCGATCGGCTTGATCGGAGTGCAGGTCGTGGTTGCCGAGCACCGCGATCACGGGAACACCGGCCCCCTCCAGCTCGTGGGCGAGGACCTCCGCTTCCTCCTCGAGCCCCGCCTTGGTCAGATCGCCCGCCAACAGGAGCGCGTCGACGTCCGGCGCGATCTCCGTGACGGCGGGACGGAGCGTCCCTTCGGAGTCGGCGCCGACATGGAGGTCGCCGGCCGCGGCGATCCTGATCACGTCACCCGCTCCTCTCCGGCGGCGGCGGGCAACGTCGGCACGACGGTCCGGTTGTCGATCTCCAGATCGGGGAACCGCTCACGGGCAACGTCCGTGACGGCCTCGCGTCGGCCCTCCGTCGGAACCGTTCCCGAGATCACCACCCGTGACCCGGCGATGCTGACCTCGAGCTCCGACTCCATCACGCGCGGATCGGTCGCGAGGGCCTGTCGCAGCGACTCTTCGCGGTAGGGCCCGGGCGCATCGGTCATGACGACACTTCCGTCGGGTCGTACCACCCGTTCCGGGCTCGGGGCGTCCAAGGTGACCAGGTCGAAGAGCGTTCGAACCGGATCTCCCGGGACCACCAGATCGTTGGACCATGCGTATAGCAACAGAGCGAGGATGCGCCGGGGACCGTTGGCGCGCGCGCGGCGGATCAGGTAGTCCCAGTCCAGGTCGGTGTGCCCGATGATGCCGAGGGCGTCGTACCAGTACCGGGGGGTGTCCTCGGACGCCGCCAGCGCCTTCATCACGACGAGGTCTTCCGGTGGGACCAGGGAGAGGCGTCGCCCCTCGTAGCTGCCGGTCACGGCTCGTCGCACCATCTCGTCGTCGAGCAGGATGTCGGGCGTCGACCGGCTGATGACGTCCACCGTCACCCCATCGAGCGCCGCCTTCGAGAGCCAGTGTTCGTAGATGACCTCCGTTCGGAACCCCCGCTGCGCCAGGACCTCGAGCACGCGATCGCTTTCGCTCTGCCGGACGAACAGATCGACGTCGGACGTCCCCCGCGCGCGGCCGAAGTACGCCGATGCGATCCCACCCATCACCAGGAACGTGATCCCGCTCTCCGTCAGGGCGGAAACCGCTTCGTCGAGCGCGTGGAGGAGGCGATCCTTCTCGATCGGATCGGAGCCGCCCGGCGTGCCGAGGAGCCGTTCCACCTCATCGTCCTTCCGGTGCGACGTCCGAGCGCGAGCAGCGATATCCCTTCACGGCGAACCCATACCCTGCGGTCGAACACACGAACCGCGTTTGTCCGGCCCTGGGGATGGGCATCGCAGCGTCCATGACCCGGTTGCGTCGCGTCCGGCAGAGCTCACCCGGCTTCTCACGCCGCCGGCACGGACGCGGGTTCGTCTACTTCGACGAACGGGGCGAACCGATCCGCGACGAGCGTCTCGAGCGATTGCGCGCCCTCGCGATCCCTCCGGCCTGGACCGACGTGTGGATCTGCTCGCACGAGCGGGGACACCTGCAGGCGACGGGAACGGACGACGCCGGGCGCCGCCAGTACCTCTACCACCCGGAGTGGCGCCGCCAGCGCGACCGCGAGAAGTTCGAACGCATCGAGAGTTTCGCCGAGGCGTTAGGGCCCTTGCGCGCTCGGATCGACGCCGATCTTCGCCGGCGCGGTTACCCCCGCGAACGCGTGCTCGCGTGCGCGGTTCGGCTCTTGGACCGAGGGCTCTTCCGGGTCGGCGGAGAGGACTATGCGGACAATGGCTCCTACGGTTTGGCCACCCTCCGGCGGGAGCACGTCGTCGTGCGGCGGGACGGCGCGGCGGAGTTCGACTTCGTCGGGAAGGGCGGGAAACGCCATGTCCGAGAGATCCGAGATCCGGACGCGGTGCGGGTCCTGAGGACGCTCCGGCGACGGCACGGAGCCGACGAGTTGCTCGCCTGGAAGGACGCGGACGGATGGCATGACGTGCGTGCCGCCGACATCAACGCGTACATCAAGGAGACGGCCGGGGGCGATTTCTCCGCGAAGGACTTCCGCACGTGGCACGCGACCGTGCTCGCAGCGACGTTCCTCGCCGAACGCGGCGTTGCGACGAGCGGCCGAGCGACCGCGCGAACGATCCGAGCGGCGGCGGACGCGGTCGCTGAGCACCTGGGGAACACGGCAGCGGTCGCGCGGAGCTCGTACATCGATCCCCGCGTGATCGATCGCTACGTGGAGGGTGAGGTGATCGACGTGCGCGCCGTGCCTGCCGCGGAGCCGGGGGCTACGATCGAAGCAGCGGTGCTCGACCTGCTTCGCTCGCACGGGGACAGCCGCTTGTCTGCCGCTGCGTAGCCACTGCCGGCCGTCGCGGCCCTCCGTTTCTCGCATCGGTGCGCCGGGTACATGAGGTTGAACGCGACCGAGCGGGAGGTGGACGACCGATGTACGACCGAGTGCCCGATCCCAACCCCGAGCCGCAACCCAGCCCGATCCCCCCGACACCGACGCCGGATCCGACGCCGGCCCCTGAACCGCCGACGGCGTCGCAGCGATATCGCGGATCAAGGTCGTAGATGCACGCGGTCGAGGACGATGACGACGCGCGATACCTGGCGAGCCTCGCCTCGCAGGTCCTTGGGATCCAGCGTTCGCAGGCGGAACGGTTGGCCGAGGCGTACGTCCGTGAGCTCCCCGGGTCGGGATGGGAGCGATTCCTGCGATGGATCGAGACGGCCCGCCCCGATCAGATCAGCCGATGAGGTCCCGCGCAGGCGAGGGACGAAAGACACGCAACGCATCACGAGAACCAGCGTCGTAAACGCTTCGCGCGAGCAGCCTTCCAGAGGCTGGGCCAGCGATCACGCGCATCCGCTCGCGCGCGCTCCGTTCGCCACACACGAGCATGCCGGCGACGAACGCCGAATCGCTCGGCAGTCGGAGCGCCCGGAGCCGCTCTTCGGCCACGACGGTGTCTTGGACCTCGCCCAGCCCGTCCTGCACGTCGGTCAGCCGCTCGGCGAGTCGCGTCGCGCGCTTCCCGAACACATCGCGGCCCAGCTCGGCTGCGTAGCGCGCCCGTTTCGCTCGCTTGCGGACCTCGTGCAGCGCCGCATCCGGCGAGGATCGGCCCAACCGATCGGCCGCACGCGCGGTCCGGCGCCAAGCCTTCCGCGTCACCCGACGAAGCACCGGCCGGGCACGGCGATCGTCGGCATGATCAGCCACGGGGGGTCGGCGAGCTGGCCCCGATCAGTTCGTCCACGAGCGCGAGGTACCTGCCGGAGCCGAGCCCATCGAGGAGCTCGCCGCGCCGCCGATGACGATCGTCGTCGAGCCTCGCGAGGATCGCGGCCGCCGGCGGCCTGGTCCGGCTCGGGCAGTCCTGCGATCCGCGCGCGCATGCGCTCGATCAAGACGTCCAGATCGCGCACCTCGCCGAGCAGTCCACCCAACCAGCCGAGCTCCGTGCGGAGCCCTTCGACCGGAGAGAGGTACGGTTCGAGGGTCTTGAGGTCCGAACGGAGTCGACGGGTCGCGACGCGGGCGTCATGGACGGGGTCGGCGTCGGAGCTCGCTCGGATCTTCGGATCCTCGTCGATCAGCCGGATCACGCTCCTCGCAAGTGCGTATCCGACGAGTGTGTCCAGACGCGACCGGGGACGGAGCCGAGGGACCTCGACCTCGGGCTCCGGTTGGCCGCCGAGCGCCGTCTCCAGCTTCGAGGCGGAGGTTGGCTTCGCTCCCGCCCGGATCAACCGATCGGAAAGGTCCCTGAGGAGCCGCCCGGCCCCCGAGCCCTTCACCTCGAGCTCGATCTGGCGGAAGGAAGGACCGGGGGTCCCGTCGATCGATGAGGAGACGCGGTCGTCGCTCACCTCCACCGCGCCGATCAGACAGCTTCTCCCGCTCGGTTTCGATCGCCGCGACCGGTTCCAACGGTGCGCCCCGAACGATCCCGAGGACGAGCCCGGCCAGTCGGGCTGGCGGTTCGTCCGGGCGGCCCCGGCTCGTCCAGCTCCTGACGATCGAGGACCACCCCGGCCGCAGGGACGCCGGGAGGCGTGCCGATCTTGAGGGTCCAACCGTCCTCCGACCCGTCGGAGGCGTGCCGGTGGCGGAGCGTCTGGCCCCAGCGGAGCAGGCGATGGTCGGCGGTGTCCCAGTAGTGGGCGCTCAGTTTGACGGACGACCGCCCGGCCGCCTCACCGAGGAAGGGCAGGTCGAAGTCGTCCGCGACCTCGAACTTCGCCTCCCGCTCCCGGGGACGATGGGGCATGTGACCAAGCCTGGCATACGCGGAACGTCGTCGCTGTCGGCTCCAGCCCCCACGTGCCGCATGGCTGGCTGCCTCGCAGGGTAGGAGGAAGCATCCGATCGAAGAACGGCGAAGGAGGACGGTCATGGGCATCTTCGGCAACATCGTGAGTTTCGGCGCCGGGTACACCCTGGGAGCGAAGACGGGTGGGGCGCCGATCCGGCGACTGCAGAACACGATCGCGCGCGGCACCGATCCGTCACGGACCTCCCGGGTCCTTCCCCGCGATGCCCAGGTCCGCGACGTGATGACGCCCGCACCGGAGACGGTCTCCCTCGGCACCCCGCTGACGGCGGCCGCACGCCTGATGGCCGATCAGGACATCGGGGACGTGATCGTGATCGAGCCCGAGACCGAACGCGTCGCGGGCATCATCACCGATCGGGATATCGCGATCCGCGCCGTCGCGGAGGGCAGGAACCCTGACTCCACGACCGTCGAAGAGATCTTCAGCCGGGACCTCGCCGCCGTGTCCCCCGCCGACCCCGTCGGACGGGTCCTCGAGCTCATGGAGGACCTGAAGGTCCGGCGGCTGCCCGTCGTCGAAGCCGACCGGGCGGTCGGGATCGTGTCGCTCGGCGACCTGGCGGTCGAGACGAACGTCGGATCGGCGCTCGCCGAGATCAGCTCCGCCGCCCCGGACCGCTGAGCCGGACGCCGTGTTGGTCATCCTGCTCCTGCTGATCATCAGCGCTGCCGCCGGGGTCGGCGCCGGGATCGCGATCCGCGCCTGGCCGCAAGCGGACCCCGCCCGCTCGGCGACGGCCGCCGTCGAGGACCAGCTGGTCCGTTGGCGTCGGCTCCGGCGGTTCATCCGTTCGCGGATGGACCCGGCGACGGCGACCGGACTGGCACTCACCGTGGCGTTGCTCGCCGTCGTGGTCGTCGGTGTCGGCATCGGCGTCGTCGCGTACATGATCCGAACGAACTCGGGGGTCGTGCGGATCGACCAGACCATCGCCCGATGGGCCGCGGCGCATACGGGCACCGCGGCGTTCCGGATGTTGGAGTTCTTGACGGCGCTCGGCTCGACACCGGTCATCATCGTCGTCGCGCTCGCGGGCGCCTCCTTCGGATGGTGGAGACGCCGGGACATCTCGATCCCCTTCTTCTTCACCCTCGTCGTCGTCGGCCAGCTCGCGGCGTCGAACCTCATCAAGTTCGCCGTCGAACGGGTCCGCCCCGACCTCGGGCCGCTGGGCCCGCTCGGGACGCCCTCGTTCCCGAGCGGGCATTCGACCGCCGCGGCAGCGACCTACGCCGCTCTCGCCCTCGTGCTCGGGCGCGATCGCTCACCGCGAGCACGCTCGGTGCTCGCGGGGATCGCGGTCGGCATCGCGGTGGCCGTCGCCGGCTCCCGCGTGCTCCTCGGCGTGCACTGGTTCTCGGACGTCGTCGCGGGACTGGCGCTGGGCTGGACCTGGTTCGCCGTGTGCGCGGTCGCCTTCGGGGGACGGGTGCTCTGGTTCGGGGCTCCGGCGGTCGTTGCGTCGACGCCTGCCCCGTCGCGCGATTCGGTGGGATCCACGAGGTGAGCGCCACCACGGGGCCGGGGGCGGTTCACGGGCCGAGCGACTGGTTCTTGACGGCGGCCGAGCGGGGCAACCCCTCCACGGCGATCGATGCCGGACGCGAGCCGGCCGGCTGGACCGTCGGCAACCGCGTCGAACCGCTGATCCACGGCGGGAACTACTTCGCACGTCTCGCGGGCTGCATCGCGGAGGCGGGTGAGGGCGACCAGCTCTTCCTATCGGACTGGCGTGGCGATGAAGACGAGCTCTTGTGCCCGGAGGGTCCGCGGCTCGGAGACCTGCTCTCCGCCGCAGCTCGGCGAGGCGTGAAGGTCCGAGGTCTCCTGTGGAGATCGCACCCCCAGGCGCTGGGGTTCAACCAGGCGGAACAGGGCGACCTGGCACGCACGGTCAACCAGGCAGGAGGCGAGATCCTCCTGGACGCGCGCGTCCGTCGCACGGGATCCCACCACCAGAAGCTCGTCCTCCTTCGCTCGGGCCGGCACGACGAGCAGGTCGCGTTCGTCGGCGGGATCGATCTCTGTCACGGCCGCAGGGACGACGCCAAGCACCTGGGCGATCCGCAAGCGGAGCCCTTGGATCCTGCGTACGGGCCGCACCCGCCCTGGCACGATGTCCAGGCGGAGGTGCGAGGACCGGCCGTCGCCGATCTCGCCGAGTCCTTCCGGGAGCGGTGGAACGACCCGACGCCGCTCGAGCGGCGCGGGTTCCGGCTCCCTCGGATCATCGCGCGGGCAACGGAGGAGCCGCCGGTCCCCGATCCCATCGCTGTCGACGGAACACCTCCGGCCCCGGTGGGCCGCCACGCCGTCCAGGTCCTTCGCACCTATCCCGCGAAACGACCTCCGTACCCCTTCGCGCGCGAAGGCGAGCGAAGCATCGCTCGCATCTATGCGAAGCTGCTCGGCCGCGCGCGCTCCCTGATCTACGTCGAGGACCAGTACTTCTGGTCGGACGAGATCGCGCATCTGTACGAGCAGGCGCTCCGGCGCGCCCCCGACCTCCGCGTGATCGTCGTCGTCCCCCGTCACCCCGACCGCAACGGCATGGTCTCGGGTCCGACGAGCCGGCTCGGGCAGCTGACGATGATGGAGCACCTCATGGAGGTGGCCCCGGATCGGGTCGCGGTCTTCGACCTGGAGAACGAGCAAGGGGACGCCATCTACGTCCACGCCAAAGGCGTGATCGTCGATGACGTCGTTGCCTTGATCGGCTCGGACAACATGAACCGCCGGTCCTGGACCCACGATTCGGAGCTCTCCATCGCGATCCTGGACGAAGAGGAAGATCTCCGGGAGCCCCGCGACCCCGCCGGCACCGGCGATCGAGCGCGACGGTTCGCGCGGGACCTGCGGTTGCGCTTGTGGCGGGAACACCTGGGCACGGACGATGACGATGACCTGATCGACCCGATCCGTGGCCTCGAGCGGTGGCGGAGGACGGCTGCGGCCCTCGATGCGTGGCACGAGACCGGCGGCCAGGGACCGAGGCCACCGGGCCGCGTCCGCTTCCATACGCCTCGGCCGGTCGCATCATGGCAACGGCTATGGGCGTGGCCGCTCTACCGCTCGGTGGTCGACCCGGATGGCCGTCCGTGGTCTCTCCGCCGCAAGCACCGGTTCTGAGCGCGCGAGACGCCTTGCCGTCCTCAGATGTTTGAGAACGGCTCTTCCGGTGAAAGACCGCAGCATGGGATACCTGGCGGTGGACGGCGCGGGCGGACCCAGTCGTGCGATCGGCGAGCGACTTCGCTCCTGGCGGCCTCCGGCCGTTGCCGCGACGCTGTCGGTCGCGGGCTCCCTGATCCTCGCGACCGTCCTGGTCGCGATCGGCTTCGTCATCACCAAGTCGTCCCTTTCGCCGCGGATCGTCGGCTGGGACTCGAGCGTGGAGCGATGGATCGAGCTCCATCGGACGTCGACACTCGATACCTGGACCGATCTCGGCTCGATCATGGGCGGCACCGGCACGATCCTGGCGGTGGCGGGGCTCGCGATCATCGTCCTCCTGATCCGCCGGCTCTGGTATGACGCCGCCTTCGTCGGGCTGGCCCTCTTCATCGAGTTCTCGGCCTTCCTCTCGGCGACGACCATCGTCGATCGGCCACGTCCTTCGATCACCCCGCTCGATCCGATCCCGGTGACCTCGAGCTTCCCTTCGGGGCACACCGGCGCCGCCATCGTCACGTACGTCGCGCTGGCGATCGTGATCTCCTCTCATCTTCGGAACACCGCCGTTCGGGTCGCCGTCTGGATCCTCGCCGCCCTGCTTCCGATCTACGTCGGTCTTTCCCGCGTGTACCGCGGGATGCACCACCCGACCGACGTCATGGCCAGCGTCGTCCTCGGCACGGGAGCTCTCTGCTTCGCGCTCCTGGCCGTCCACGCGGCGGCCGTGGTGGCGGAACGCCGCCGCTCCCGTCGGCTGGAAGCGCCGAAACCTCGCGAGCGTTCCGAGGTTCGCACGTGACCTCCGTTGCGGTGCTCGCGCATACGGGCAAGTCCCTCGGAGGAGGCCTCGCCGAGTTGCGCGACGTTCTCGCGCGGGAGGGCGTCGACGCACCCCTTTGGTACGAGGTCCCGAAGAGCAAGAAGGCCCCGAAGAAGGTGAAGGAGGCGGTCGCCGACGGCGCGGATCTCCTCTTCGTCTGGGGTGGGGACGGGATGGTCCAGCGCTGCATCGACGCCGTCGCAACGACGTCGACCACGATCGCCATCGTTCCGGCCGGCACGGCGAACCTCCTGGCGAAGAACCTCGGCATCCCGGAGGACATCGAACGTGCCGTCCACATCGGCTTGCACGGCTCGCGGCGGATGCTCGACGTCGGCGTGATGAACGGTGAGCGCTTCGCGGTGATGGCGGGAGCGGGGCTCGACGCGCTGATGATCCGCGACATGGGAGACGGCCTCAAGGGACGCGCCGGCAAGTTGGGCTACGTCTGGGCGGGGGCGAAGAACCTCGGTGAGCAGCGCTTCGCGATGAAGGTCCGGGTCGACGGGCGGCGGTGGTTCTCGGGCAAGGCGAGCTGCGTCCTCGTCGGGAACGTCGGGACCGTCCTCGGGGGCCTCTCGTTGTTCCCCCAGGCGCTTCCCGATGACGGGAAGCTCGAGATCGGCGTCGTGACCGCGAGGGGCCTGCTGGATTGGGCTCGCACGCTCGGACGATCGGTGATGAGCCGTCCCGAGCGGTCACCGTTCGTTCACGTGTCCTCGGGTCGAACGTTCGACATCCGCCTCGACCGCAAGCGTCCGTACGAGCTCGATGGGGGCGATCGGACGTCCAAGAAGCGCTTCCGGGTTTCGATCGAGCCAGCAGCTGTCGCTATCTGCGTAGGGGGGGATGCGAGTTGAGTACGGCCGCCGCGGTCCCGGAGACATGGGAGCTCTCGGGGGACGACGCATGGGAGACGCTCAGGACCACCGGCCGCGCTCGGTTGGCGGGCGACGCTTTCCGCCGGTTCCGAGCCGCCGACGGGACGAGTCACGCTCGCAGCATGGCGTTCGTCTCGATGCTGATCGTGATCCAAGGGGTCATCATCGTGCTCGGTCTCGCCAGCGCGATCGGCCAAGGCAACCTCACCGACCTGATCGTGAAGACGCTTCAGAGCGCCGCGCCGGGTCCTGCGGGCAAGCTGATGACGCAGGCGGTGGACCAGGCGCATCAGGCCGGCGCGTCGAACCGCTCGACGGCCCTGATCCTCGGTCTCGTGGCCGTCCTGATCTCCGGCACGATCCTGATGGGCCAGCTGGAGCGCGGACTGAACAGGATCTACGGCATCGAACAGGATCGCCCCACCGCCAGCAAGTACCTGCACGCGTTCGTGCTCGCGATCACCGCGGGGCTGTTGATCACGGCCGCCTTCGTCACGCTCGGCGTGGGTCGTTCGGTCGCTGCATCGCTCGGGTCGCATACGTCGGTGCAGATCTGGAACGTGATCCGGTGGCCGGTCGGACTCGCCCTCGCGATGGTGGCGATCGCCCTGCTGTACCGGTGGGCCCCGCGTCGCCGCCAGCCTGCCTGGTCGTGGCTCGGCTTCGGATCGTTCGTGGCGGTCGGCATCTGGACGCTCTCGACGATCGGGCTGAGCCTGTTCTTCCGTCTCAGCTCGTCGTTCGGTCAGACGTACGGACCGCTGGCAGGGATCATCGCGCTCGGGCTCTGGGCGTTCCTGGCGTCCGTGGGAGTCCTCTACGGCGGTGCGGTCGCAGCGCAGCTGGAGGCGGTACGCGCCGGCACGCCCGCGCCTCGTGACGGCGAGGTCAGCCGCCGTCCCGTCGGCGCCGCGACCGCTGCCGTCTAGCCGGCAGTCCCCTCGCGTGTTTGAGCCTCGCGACGAGCGGGGAACGTTCGATACAACGACACGATGGAGGTGGCACGATGGCTGGGAGCAAGACGCAAGCGAAGGGCAAGAAGAACAAGGCGGTCGGCAGCGTGAAGAAAGAGGTCGGCCGCGTGACGAAGAACCGGAGCCTGCAGGCGAAGGGCTCGATGCAGAAGGCGAAAGGCTCCGTGCAAGACGCCGCGGGGAAGACGACCCGCAAGGTGACGACGAAGAAGAAGTAAGGGAGCGTCTTGGCGACGACGATGAGCGAGCGTGAAGCTCGGATCGCGCGGAACGAGGCATCCTCACGTGAGATCAATGAAGGGATCGAGGACGCCCGTCCGGCAACCCCGGGGGAGTACGTTCGGATGGTCTGCGAGTGCGGTCGTCCGGACTGCTCGAGCTTGATCGCCATCACGATCCAGGAGTACGAAGCTGTGCGAGCGGACCCTCGTACGTTCGTGGTCCATCACTCGCACGTCTCGCCCGATGTGGAGGAGCCCGTTCGGACGGATGAGCGGTTCGTGGTCGTCCGGAAGCGGGAAGGGACACCCGCCGCGATCGCCGAGGAAGAGGATCCGCGCTCTTAGTTCTGGTCGTTCTGGTCGCGAACCTCGGGCCGCGACGCGTCGAGTTCGAACCAGTAGCCGGAGCCCCCATCGTGGATCGCTCCCCAGCGGGTGGCCAGCTGGTTGACGATGAACAGACCCCAGCCCGATTCCGCCCCCGGAGCGGGCCTGATGCTTCCGGCGATCCCTACGGGTTGGCTCGGTTGGCCGTCGTCGCGATCACGGACGATCACCTTCAGACGGCGGCCCGACCACCCGGCCCAGATCCGGATGCGTTCACCCACGCGCAGCTCCGCGTGCCGGATGCTGTTCGACACCAGTTCCGTCACGAGGAGCTGCGCATCCTTCCGTACGCCGGGAGGCAATCCGAAGGCATCGAAGGATCGACGCACCTCTGCGAGCGCGCTCAGATCCGGGGGGACGCTCAGCTCCAGCCGCCAGGTCGTCCCCGCCGCCGAGGCGGCACCATGTTGGCCCATCTCCGATCACCACCCGTCGCTGCCCTTCCTGTACCCATCTGCTCGGAACCGAACCGCGTTCAGGCCCCGGGATGGTTCGACCGGCTCCTTCCGGGGAATGAGACGGACGAGTCCCGGAAGGGTCCAAGAAGGAGCGGAACGCCATGATCCGACGGATCCTCGCGGTGGTCGCCATCGTTCTCGGCGTCCTCGCGATCTTCACGAGCCACGCGTTCGGCGTTAGCGCCCTGCACCTGGTGGCGCTCGGCGTCGTGACGCTCGGCGTGGCACTCGTCATCGCGGCCTGACGGGGCACCCCCGTGTTTCGCACGGGATCGAGAGCCGAGGATCGAGAGAAGGAGCAGGCGAGCGATGACCGAGATGATGAAGACGCTCTGGGCATCGGTCCAAGGCGACCCGGTGTTCATGCGCCGTGTGAACGGATGGCTCACGCTCGTCTGGATCGTGATGATCCCCATCTCGATCGCCACCGGGTGGATCAACAGCGTGGCGTATGTGGCATCACTCTCGCTGTGGGCGCTGGTATCCGGCCACTGGTCCGCGTGGCAGGCTGCCAGGGTCGAAGTGAAACAAGACGAGGAGGCCGCGCTCGGACGCGTAGACGCCACGTGAGCCCTTCAGGGCTCCTCGGCCGCGGGGCCACGCAATCGATACGCGTGACCCCCGCGGCCGATGCGGATCAGACGGCTACGCGTGGTGGATGCCGCCGCGCACCGCTGAGACGTGCACGATGCCGCGACACGCTTCGAGGCGCGCCGGGATGAACAACGACGCGGCCGCGTTCGGGGGCGTGATCTGGATCACCGCCGACGTCTGGCACGCGTGCGAACCGGAGGGCACGTCGTTGTAGCTGGTGTAGAACGTGGCGGATCCGCCCGGCGATAGCTTCACGTGGCTGGGCGCCGGCGGCAGGTTGCGCTTCACGGTCGTGGGCATCGGACGTCCGGCGCGACCGTAGAGCTGCAGGTCCGGGTACCCATCCAGATCGCAGGCTCTCGTGGAGAGGTTCGTGAACACCCAGGCCCCGTGGATCGTGCCGGCGGCGCCGTTGATGCCGTTCGCTCGGACACCGAGTTGGTTCCGCACACAGCTCGCGGGCGGCGCAGCCTGGAGCGCGGTCGAGACAGCGGGCAGGGCCGCCAGAACGACGATCGCGGCCAACGTGGCACCGACCAACGAAGCACGTATCCGTCGCATCAGATGGTTCCTCCTTCTTCCAGGCGTCGGCTCAAGCGCCGGCGCGGGGTTCGAACGGTCCGACCTCGAGCGTAGACGGCTCGGAAGGCCCGTTGCAGGGAGGCACGAGGCTGGCGTCCGCGCCGGACACGTCCAAGGTTCCGCCGCCGTTCCCGATGTCGAGCTTCCAAGACGCCGGACCCGAGAGTTGCGGACAGGCGTTCGACCAGCGGACGCGTACGGAAGCCGCCGATCCGGGCTGCAGACTGACCACCGGCCACCCTGCTGGTTCCGGCGCGCCGTCCGCCTGCCACTGAGGCTCGCTCGCAGTGACCTGAAGGGCCACCTCGTCTCCCTGCGAGCTGAAGATCGACACGGTCGGCCGGCCCGAGAGGGTGCAGGTCGCTCCGCCGACGTTCGTCAGCCGGATCGAGCCCTCCACCGATCCCATCGCCCCTCCGAGCGAGACCTCGGCTCGCAGGTCCGGGGCCGCACACGCGGTCGAAGGAGCCGAGCTCCCCGAGTCTCCTGGGATCGCGACGCCGGGGCCGTGTTGCGCCCCGAGGGTGGCGAGACCCGCGGAGGCACCGACCACGATCGCCGCGGCTCCGAGCACGAACACCACGGCGTTCCGCGCAACCCTCCGCCGCGCTCGCGCGACCATCGTCGGGGGGACATCCTGGACCTGCGGAACCTCCGCTGCCCGATCCCGGAGCACCCCATCCAGCTGCCTCAGATCGTCATCCATCATCATCGCTCCTCACATGGACACGTAACTCCGCGAGGCCTCGGGACACGAGGGATCGCACCGTTCCCGGCCGGCAACCGAGGATGTCGGCCACTCGATCCTCCGGAAGGTCCTCGTAGACGCGAAGCACGATGGCCGTCCGCTGACGGATCGGCAGCCGCTGGAGGCCCTTCCACAGCTCGTCACGGCGGCCGGTGTCCGGCGCCTCGCCGAAGACCGGCGGCTCCGCCGCCGTGCGGCTGAGATAGGTGCGCTCGACCCGCTTCCTCCGGAAATGTGAATTCGCCAGGTTGACGACCGTCCTTCGCAGGTAGGCGTCGAAGGCACCCGGATCCCTGAGGTGCACCAGCCGCCCGGCGAGCTTGACGAAGGCATCCTGGACGAGGTCCTCGGCGAGCTGGCGATCCCCCGTCAACAGGTAGGCGAGGCGGGTCGCCTCAGCCGCATGGCGGACGAAGAGCTCGCCGAGACGGCCGCCCGGCCCATCGGTCACGTACGCATCCTCCCGCGTTGCGAGTCGGCTCATACCTGGTAGACGCATACCACCCACGAGTGGTTGCGGTTACGGGTCCGGCTCGGTTCACTGGGACAGCAGCGCGAGGGCCTCACCGAACGCGCGGATCGCGCGTTCGGTGTTCGGGCTCGGGATCACGATCACCTCGTCGGCGCCGGCCTCCGCGAACGCGCGGAGGCCGGCCGCGATGTCCACCATGGAACCGGTGAGGGGAGGAGCATCTTCGTCCACCGGCTCCTCACCGGGCACGAGGTCGATCGCGGTGAAGACGCAGACGCTTCGGGCGACGGTCTCCGGATCCCTCCCGAGACGGCGCGCGATCCGCGTCACGCGTTCGTTCTGCTCCTCGAACCCAGCCGGATCGTTCCCGCACCACGGCCCCCAGACGTTCCACGTATCGACCGACGGCAAGGTCGCCTCCAGGACCCGTTCTCCCATGCTGCCGATCATGAGGGGGATACGATGAGCCATCGGGGGCAGCAGGACCGCGTCGTCCGTGCCGTACCCATCCCCTTCGAACGTCACCCGCTCCCCCGCGAGCAACCCACGGACGATCTGGAACGCCTCGATGGATCGAGCCGCTCTCCCGTCGAAGGGCAGACCGAACGCCTCGAACTCGGCTCGGTTCCACCCCGCGCCCAGACCGAGGGTCAGCCGGCCGCGGCTGATCTCGTCCAGGGTGGCGGCCATCTTCGCGAGGACCGGCGGGTGGCGGAACGCGGTGCAGGCAACGAGCGGTCCGAGTCTGATCCCGGTGGTCGCGGTCGCGATCGCGGCGAGGAGCGTGAACGCTTCCAGGGGTCCTCGTTCCGGGCCCTCGTCGCGGTAGAGCAGGTGATCTCCCACCCAGATCGAGTCGAACCCGGCCTCCTCCGCCGCTCGGGCCATGGCGAGGTACTCCCCGATCGAGACCTTCCGCTCGGCTTCCGGAAGCTGGATCCCTATCCGTGGCCCTCCAGGCATCCGCCGGAGCATACGGCCGGTACCTCAAGGCGGCCGGTTCGGCGCCGATGGACTAGCACCATGGGACGAACCGTTCCTGCACGGCCGCCGCGCGCCCCGGAAGCACCTGGGCAGAGCGCGACGGTCGAGGCCGCCCTCCCGTCGCCGAACGGCAAACCGCGTCGTCGACAGGACGACGGCTGGCTCGATCGATGGGCGCTGACGGTCTCGGACCTCACGCGGCTCACGAACACCCACCCGATGATGGACGCGATCATCGAGGAGCAACGGGGTCGCAGGATCCGGATCGGCGATCGGTGGCTGGCGGACTTCGCCAGCTGCAACTACCTCGGCTTCGACCTCGACGAGGAGATCATCGCGTCGGTGCCCGAGTACCTCGCGAAGTGGGGAACGCACCCTTCGTGGTCGCGCCTCCTGGGCAATCCCAGGATGTACCCGGAGATCGAAGAGCAGATGACGGAGCTCCTGAACGCTCCCGATGTGCTCGTGCTGCCGACGATCACCCACATCCACACGTCGGTGATCCCGGTGCTGGTCGGCGATGGGACGATCTTCCTCGACGGCCGCGCCCACAAGACGATGTACGACGGGGCGATGTACGCGGCCGGACACGGGGCCTCGATCGTCCGGTTCCGGCACAACGACCCCGAGCACCTGGCCGAGCTGCTCGACGACGCGATGTATCCATCGCCGCGGGTGATCGCCATGGACGGTGTCAACTCGATGACGGGGAACGCACCCGACCTGGCCGCCTTCTCCCGCCTGGCGACGGAGCACCACTGCCTGCTGTACGTGGATGACGCGCACGGCTTCGGCCTGATCGGTGAGCGCTCGCCCGATGAGCTCTGTGACTACGGCACCTCGGGCAACAGCGTGTTCCGGCACCTCGACGTGTCCTACGACGATGCCGTGCTGGTTGCCGGCTTCTCGAAGTCCTACTCCTCTCTGCTCGCGTTCATGTCGCTCACCACGCCCTTGAAGGACGCGCTGAAGGTGCTCGCCCCTCCCTACCTCTACTCCGGGCCGTCGCCGGTCGCATCGCTCGCGACCGTGCTCACCGGACTCGAGGTGAACCGGAGACGAGGGGACCTGGTGCGCCTGGATGTGTGGCGGAAGACCGCGCGCGTGCTCGACGCGATGCGCACCCTCGGGATCCATACGCCGAACACGTCGGGGCATCCCATCATCGAGATCCCGCTCGCCAACCACGAGGAGATCGACGACGTCGGCCGGTACCTGTTCGAGCACGGGATCTACGTCACGATGGCCGCGTACCCGCTGGCGCCCAAGAGCGAGGTGGGGTTCCGTATCCAGGTCACGGCGGCCAACGGGGATGACGAGATCGAAGAGCTCATCGCGGTCTTGACCTCGTTGAAGGAGCGGTTCCAGCTGGAACAGCTCCACCCGGCCACCGCCTGATCGCGGGGCCAGCCGACCTCGAACTACCCGAAAGGGACTAGCTCAGGGCGGTTCCCCAAAAAGCGCTCATCCCGGGGCGGCATCCGCCGATAGATAAGGGTCATGAGGAACCGGCTGTGGCTCATCTACGGAGCGATCGCTTCCGTTGCGACGCTGGCGTACTTCGTCACCGGGCACGTCAGCTACGTGATCAACATCATCGGGCTCTCCTCGCCCGTGATGATCGTGGTGGCGCTCCGTATCTGGAAGCCGGAGAAGCGGCTGCCGTGGATCATGTTCTCGCTCGGGATGTTCACGTTCATCCTGGGCGACGTCGTCTCCTACAACTACGACAAGTTCCATTCGATCGCGCCGGCGCTCTTCCCGTTCGATGCCGATGGCCTGACGCCGTTCCCCGGCTGGGCCGACGCGTTCTATCTCGCGGTGTACGTGTTCCTGGTCGCCGGGATCTTGCTGCTGATCCACGCCCGCGATCCGAGCCGCGACCGCTCGAGCTTCGTGGATGCGTTGATGTTGTCGATCGGGATCGGCGTGGTCTCGTGGGTGATCCTGATCTCGCCGCAGGCGTACCAACAAGACGTGCCGCTCTCCGTGAAGCTCACCTCGATGGCGTACCCGCTCGCGGACCTGCTGCTCCTGGGCGCCGCTCTCCGATTGGCGGTCGGCGCGGGCCGCAAACCCATGGCGTTCCGCCTGATCGTCGCGGCGATCGTCACGCTGTTCATCACCGATGCCTTCTACGCGTGGATGAACCTCTACACGGACGCGGGGTATCAGCCCGGGAGCGGTTATCTGGAGGCCGGCTGGATCGCCTTCTACGTGCTGTTCGGCGCGGCGGCGCTCCACCCGTCGATGCGCGAGCTGTCCGAACCCGTCGCCGACATCGAGACGAAGCTCACCCGCGGCCGCCTGCTGGTGCTGGCCGGTGCCTCCCTCATGGCTCCGGTCCTCATCGCGTACGAGGGCGCGAAGGGAGAGAACACGGACCTCCCGATCTTGATCGCCGCCACGGTGCTGCTGTTCATCCTCGTCGTGATCCGCATGTGGGGGCTGATGCAGCGGCAGCAACAGTACGTCCGACATGAGCAGGCGCTCCGCGAAGCCGGGATGGACCTGGTCACGGCCACGAACCGAGACAGCATCCACGTGGCGGCGGGCCGCGCGGTCCTTGCGCTTGCCGGTGACGACGTCTCCGTGAGGATCTTCGAACAGCAGGACGTCCCCGGCGAGCTGGTGGTCATCGCGGCGCCGGGCGAAGACGGCGGCGCGATCGGAACGTCCGTCCGTCTGTCCGAGTTCGAGGCGTGGAAGCGGGAGCGTCTCGAGGGACGCCACGCGTACCAGGTCACGCTCCGAGACGATATCGCTGACATGCTCCAACTTCCCGAGGCTCACCGGTCGCTCTTCGTGGCGCCGCTCTTCATGCGCGACGAGCTCCGTGGGCTGTTGGTGGTCTCGGCCGTCGAGGAACTGTCGCGCCAGGACTCCGACTCGCTCCAGGCGCTCTCGGCACAGGTCGCCCTCGCGCTCGAGAGCGCCGCCCTGACCGAGGACCTGCTGATCGAGCAGAGCCAGCGGCGCTTCGCCTCCCTCGTGAAGAACTCGTCGGACGTCGTCATGGTGACGGAGCCCGACACGACGATCCGCTACGCGAGCCCGTCGGCGCACCGTGTGCTGGGGTTCGAACCGGACGAGCTGGAGGGCCGCCGTTTCGCCGAGCTGATCGCGCCCGACGATCGCACGCGCGCGTTGTCCTTCCTGACGGCGATGGCGGACGGGGAGGCCCACGTCGGATTGACCGAGTTCCGGGTGCGTCACCGGGACGGGAGCGATCTCTACGTGGAGACGCTCCGCACGAACCTCTTGAAGGACCCGAACGTGAAGGGCATCGTGCTGAACACGCGCGACATCTCCGAGCGGAAGCAGTTCGAGGAGCAATTGTCGCACCAGGCGTTCCACGATCAGATCACCGGTCTCGCCAATCGCGCGCTGTTCCAGGATCGCGTGAGCCACGCGCTGGAACGCCAAACGCGCGACGGAAGCCCGGTCGCGGTCCTGTTCATGGACCTCGACGACTTCAAGACGATCAACGACTCGCTCGGCCACGCGGCCGGCGATCAGCTCCTGGTCGCGCTCGCCGAACGCTTGGTCAGTCGCCTCCGGACGGCCGACACGGCCGCGCGCCTCGGCGGGGACGAGTTCGGGGTGCTCTTGGAGGATGGCGGTGACGACGGCCTGACGGCCGCCGACGTCGCGGGCCGGATCCTCGAGACCTTGGAGGAACCGTTCGACCTCGACGGGACGGAGGTCTACGCCCGCGCGAGCATCGGGATCTCCGTCGCCGAACCCGACGAACCTGTGGGGAGCGCCGATGAGCTCCTGCGGAACGCCGACGTGGCGATGTACATGGCCAAGGAAAGTGGCAAGGCTCGGTATCAGCTCTTCGAGCCGGCGATGCACGACACCGCGCTACGACGGCTGGAGCTGCGTGCCGCGATGCAGCGCGCGATCGATCACGACGAGTTCCGTCTCTTCTATCAGCCCGTCATCGAGCTCCCGACGGGCAAGATCACGGGTGTCGAGGCGCTGATCCGCTGGTTCGACCCGGAGAAGGGGATCGTCCCGCCGCTCGATTTCATCCCGCTCGCCGAGGAGACGGGGCTGATCGTCCCGATCGGCCGCTGGGTGCTGATGGAGGCGTGCAACCACGCCGCCCGTTTGGCGGAGACCTTCGCTGCCCTCGATCTCCACATGGCGGTGAACCTCTCCGCGCGGCAGATCGCTCGCCCGGAGATCGTCGAGGAGGTACGCGAGGCCCTCGCCGCGAGCGGTCTGGATCCCTCCAAGCTGGTGCTCGAGATCACGGAGTCGGTGATGATCCACGACATGGACCTTGCGATCGGACGCCTCAAGGAGCTCAAGACGCTGGGCGTCCAGCTCGCGATCGACGACTTCGGCACCGGGTATTCATCGCTCAACTACGTCCGACGCTTCCCCGTCGACATCTTGAAGGTGGACAAGTCCTTCATCGACGGCGTGACCGAAGGCGGCGAGTCCTCCGCGCTGACCGCGGCCGTGATCGAGCTCGCATCGATCCTGAACCTCAAGCCGGTTGCCGAGGGGATCGAGCGCGCCGACCAGCTGGAACAGCTCATCGCCATGAAATGCGATCTGGGCCAGGGTTTCCTCTTCGCGAAGCCGCTCCCCACCGACGAGCTCGAGGATCTGCTCACGGAGCACATCGCGATGCGGCTCGAAGCCGACGCGCTCGCGGACCGCTCCGACTGAGAGAGAACCGCGTCCGAGCTCCGGAATAGCATCGACCTCAACGAGGTAAGAACGGGGCGAACCGCGCGATCCCGAGCGCGGAGGAGGGAGCCCCAGCCATGGGAAGCGACACGACGATCGAAGCGTTGGCGCTCGAAGGTTTCGACCGAGCGCCCGAGGTGATCCACGTCCCCGCCCCCCAACCGGCGGCCGGAGAGGTGCTCGTCCGCGTCCACGCGGCCTCCGTGAACGCCTTCGACAGCTTCGTTGCGATGGGGATGGCGAAGGCCTTCATGCCGTACGAGTTCCCCGCGGTGATCGGACAGGACGTCGCGGGCGTCGTTGAGGCCGTCGGCGACGGTGTCGAGGGGTTCCGGAACGGCGACCGCGTCTTCGGCACCATCGGGTCCAAGGGCGTCGTGCACGACGGGACGTTCGCCGAGCTCGCCACGCCGCTCGCGGCGGCCTTGGCGCTGACCCCGGCGGCGGTCGACGACCGGCAGGCTGGATCGCTCGGCGTCGCCGGCACGACGGCGATGAGCGCGGTGGACGCGATCGACCCGTCGCGTGGTGCGACGGTGCTCATCGTCGGGGCGACGGGCGGCGTCGGAACCTTCGCGATCCAGCTCGCGGCGGCTCGCGGCGCCAGCGTGATCGCCACGATCAAGCCCGGCGACGAGGACGTCGTGACGGGGCTGGGGGCCGCAGAGACCGTCGACTATTCGAACGACGTGATCGAAGCGGTCCGCGAGCGCCATCCCGATGGGATCGACTCGGTCATCGACCTGGTCAACCGCGATCCAGGGGAGTTCGGCGCGCTCGCGGGTCTCGTTCGCGCTGGCGGCCGAGCCGTGTCGGCGCTGGGCGGGGCCGGTGAGGTGAGCCAGGTCGATGGGATCGACGTGCGCAACATCGGCAGCGATCCCTCGCACCTCGGCGTGCTCGCCTCCATGATCGAAGAGGGGAAACTCACGGCCGCGATCAAGCGAACGTACGCACTGTCGGACGCAGCCCAAGCGCTGACCGACTTCGCGGACCTGCACACGGTGGGCAAGCTCGTGATCACGATGCCCGGCGTCTGACCGCGAGGTCTACGGCGTCCCGGCCCTCGGACAGCCCTACCCGACGAGATGTTCGGAAGTGTCCGGATGCGCGGTCCGTTGCGCTTGTCGGCATGCTAGGTTGTGTCGCCCGCCTGAGCCGTGCCCGATCGGATCGCTGCCCGCGACCTCGCTCGACCGCGGCACCGTCGACCACATGACCTGGGCCCCGCAGGGACGGCCTCAGGAACGGAAGGAGTCGCTGTGCTCGCCCGGTTCGGACTCACGGTTTCGCTCGCCACCTTGGTTGCTGCGTCCCTCGTCGGTTCGGCCGCATCCGCCCCCGCGCCCATCATCGGCCGATCGTCCGCGGAGCATGCACGTGCCCCCGGCAACGCCAAGTACCCGTGGGGGTCGGGCATCGCCCGCTTCGTTCCCGGTCATGTCGTCGTGGTGTGGAAGGAGAACGCGCCCCGTCCGGCGACGCGGGCGCTGAACGCGCGCCTCGGCACGTGGACGGTCGCCCCGACGTCGGGGTTGAACGTCGACGTCGTGCAGGTCAGCGGTGGAACGTCCGTCCCAGCGACGATCCGGCGCTACCAGCGATCCCCGCTGGTCCGTTTCGCCGAGCCGGACCGGATCGCCAGCGTCGCGGCCATCCCGAACGACCCGCTCTTCGAGCAGCAATGGGCACTCAACAACACGGGTCAGTCCCACGAGATGACCAACCAAGGCTTCGGTTTCGGCCAATCCCGGCACGGCACCGCCGGAGCCGATGTCCAGGCGCCCGAGGCGTGGGACGCGCAAGCCGTGCATGGGCCCGCGGTCGTCGCCGTGATCGACACCGGCGTCGACATCAACCAGCCGGACCTCACGAACCGGTTGTGGGTGAACCCGGGAGAGATCCCGGGTAATGGTATCGATGACGACCTGAATGGATTCAAGGACGACGTGAACGGCTGGGACTTCCAGGGGAACGACAAGAACCCGACGCCGGCCAACACGCTCGACGACTCGCACGGTACCCACGTTGCGGGGATCGTCGCGGCGGAGAGCGACAACAACGAGGGGATCAGCGGCGTCTGTCCGGACTGCACGATCATGGCACTACGGATCGGCACGGCCGCCTCCCTCACGCTCGGGAACGAGCTGAAGGCGATCAACTACGCGATCAACAACCACGCCGACGTGATCAACCTGAGCCTCGGCGACCCGGTGTGGTCGAAGGCGGAGCGTGCCGCGATCGCGCGGGCTGGCAAAGCCGGCATCCTGGTCGTGGTGGCCGCCGGGAACTCGAGCATGGACAACGACATCCAGTTCTACGAACAGCCGCAAGGGCAGCCGCCGAGCTGGGCTCCGTCGTATCCGGCCAGCTACACGCTCAAGAACATCCTCGCCGTGGCGGCCAGCAACGACCGCGACCAGTACGGCTACGTGTCGCAGTGCCAAAGCCAACACATCCCGCTGTGGCAGTGCGGGTTCACGAGCTGGGGGCATGACTCGGTCGACGTCGCGGCGCCGGGCGTCGACATCCTGAGCACCGTGAAAGCAGGTCTGTCATTGGGTCATACCTTCCCCAACTACGAATTCTTCGATGGCACGTCGATGGCCGCGCCGATGGTCGCCGGGATCGCCGGACTCGTCCGATCAGACCATCCGGCGTATTCGGCCTTGCAGATCAAGAACGCGATCATGCATTCCGTCATCCACCCCGCTTCGCTCAAGCTCTACGACGCGTGGGGACCGGAGGCAGGCGTCGGGAAGGCGTTGCTCACCGGTCACTTCACGCGGACGCAAGGTCGGGTGAATGCCCGCCGTGCGCTCACGAGCTCGAACGCGAACGCGACCCCGCTCACCGACGGGAACATCGACGGCGCCAAGGCCTTCACATCACCGACGGTTGGCCACGTGTCCTGGCCGGCGGACGCGAACGACGTGTACAAGCGAAGGCTCCGCAAGGGCACCCGTTACCAGGTCGTCTTGAACGGGCCGTCGGGGTCGGACATGGACCTGTGGGTCTGGCGACCGGGGACGACCGAGATCTTCCAGTTCACGCCAGGATGCTTCGTCAAGGGAGGACGGTGCCCGGCGTTACAGGCGGTCTCAGGCGGAAGGACGGCCGACGAGAAGGTCACCTTCAAGGCACCGAAGACAGGCGTCTTCTACATCCACGTGAACGGGTGGTACTCGGGTGGACGGTACACGCTGACGTTCAAGAAGGTCTGACGCGAGCGGGACCGCGGTCATGGCGACGATCGACGGTGTTCGGCGTCTGGCCCTGAGCCTCCCCCGGACCGAGGAAGCGCTCGTCCGCGATCGCGTGAAGTTCCGGGTCGGGCGGATCGTCTATCTCGCCTTCTCGCGCGATGAGTCCGTGATGGGGTTCGCCTTCCCGAAGGAAGAGCGCGACGCGCTCGTCTCGTCCAGACCCTCCGCGTTCCAGATGCCGTCGCCGTCAGACCTGCGCTACAACTGGGTGGACGTTCGGCTCGATGCGATCGACGACAACGAGATGGAGGAGATCGTCATCGACGCCTGGCGGATGGTCGTGCCGAAACGGGTCGCGATCGCACACCTCGGCGACTGAGTCCGGCAGTCGGATAGGCGCGCTCGAGCACCGCCTCGCGGGGTCTACGGCGCGTCGACGGCGCCTGCGAGCCCGCGGATCCAGTCACGCAGGACGTCTCGCTCCTCCATCGGGCGCTTGGGAGCGTCCTGGACGACCCGCCCGGATCGGGAGCGCTGGTAGAAGGGCCGGCGCTCCTCGTGGATCCCGCAGGTATTCGTCCCGTTGTAGACGGAGAGCCGCGTCTCGCAACCATCGGCCCGACACACGCGGCCGGTCGCGTACCTCGGGGAGGTCTTGACGTCGCCCAGGCCTCTGCCCTGCATCGCGTTCATCGCCTGATCCTCCGTTGTGCTGGCGTCAGCTGGTTGCTACCCCGGTCGGACGGAGGGCAAACGAGGATCCTTGCAGCGAGGCTTTCGGCGCTCAGGATGCCTCACCTGCTCTTCCGCAATGCCTCGACGAGATCCCACTTCCCCATCTTCGAACGACCAGGGATGTTCCGCCTCTTGGCCTCGTCGTAGAGCTGCTGCCGCGTGCGGTCTTCCAGCCCACGACCGGGTTTGCCGCCTCGTGCCCGAGCACGAGCGGCCTGCCGGCCCATATCCTTCCGAACCGCGGCGGGAAGATGCGCGATCGTCCGTTGCCGCTTCGCTGCTGTCCGTGCCTTCTTGATGTTCCGCTTGGCCGCGGCCGTCTGCTTCCGCGTCGCCATCTACCATCACCTCCTCGTCCGTACGCGGCGTCCGTTTCCCGCCGGACGGCGTCGCAAACGCGTCCGTCGTGGCCAGCCCGGGATCCGCACGAGGGTTCGCGCGCCACCGGATCGGGTATGTCGCGGCATGGAGGTGAGCGATCATGACCATCGGGACGACCACTCCCACACGGAACGCCACCGGGACCGTGATGCGTATCGTGCTCACGCTCGTTGGAGCGGGCATGATGGTGATCGGTGCCTTCATGCCCTGGGTCCGAAGCGTGCTCGGGACGAACCTGAGCTGGAAGGCCTTCTACTCCACGGAGCTCGGGCACGCCCACAGCTTCGTCGAGAGCGTGGGGTTCGTGTTCATCGTGCTTGCGCTCCTCGGCATCGTCGGACTCGCGGCACGGACCGGCGGGCTCGGACGACTCGCGGGCGCCCTCGGGATCGCGGGCTTCGTGTCTGTTCGCGATCCAGGTGTTCCGCGCGAGCGGCCAGAACATCGAAGGGCTCGACACCAGGATCGAGATCGGCGCGTGGCTCGCGCTGGCGGGATCCGTGATCGTGCTGATCGCGGGGTTCCTCTCGACGCCGGAGCCGGTCGTGTACGAGACGTAGTGAGAACGACGGAGACGGCGCGGAGATGCGAAGCACGCGCGTATGCGCGTGCTTCGCTCAGACGGTCGTGGTGGATCTGATCGTCGCGTTCGATCCGTCGACGCTGACGGAGGGGAACAGCCCCATGAGCAGGTCCACCCGGCGGTACGGAAGATCGGCTGGTTCGGCTCCGACATCGCCGATCCCGTCGGCGCGCAGCGTCCAGCCTTCGTCGTCGCCGACCAGCTCGATCCGGAGCCGCTGCGAGCCCCCCTCAACCGCGCTCGCGAGGAGCTCCGACACCGCGAGGGCGAGGTCCTCCACCTGCTCGGCCGGCACGCCAAGATCGTTGGCCACGGCCGTCACGAACGCGCGCAGGGTGACTCCCATCCGTGGGTCCGTCGGAACGTCCACGGCGGCGCCGCTCATCCCGCGACCCTCAGCGGAGGTCGTCGACGGTCAGCACGCGGGCGATCGAGGGCTCGAGCCCGGTCAGGCTGAGGAGCTTCGCCACCGGGGACGCGTCGGGCGCGATGAGCACCAGCTCGCCTCCCAGCTCTCGAACATGCTTGAGGCAGGCGACGATCGCACCGAGTCCGCTCGAGTCCACGAAGCCGACCCCGGTGAGGTCCAGGGCGACCTTCAACGGTCCGTCCGGAGCCATCTCCCGAACGCGCTCGCGGAGTCCGGGCGCAGTGGCAAGGTCGAGCTCGCCGGCAACCGCGAGGACCGTCCACGTCCCCATCGTGCGACCCTCGATCACGAGTTCGATACGAACCTCCCCTTGGTCGACCGGCAACAGAGGTCCTCGCCGAACGCCGGCCTAGTATAGGTGGACCCTGTGGACGACCTCTCGACACCCATCACCGTGAACGTGGCGGCGCGGCCGGATGCGCTCCATATCTTGCGCGTCGTGGCTGCAAGTGCGGCCGCGCTGCTCCAGTTGCCCTTCGACGCCGTTGACGAGGTGCGGATCGCCGTCGATGAGGCGGGGATCCTCTTGCTCGATTCCTCGCCGGATGCCGATGCTCTGCAGCTCGAGATCACGACGAGCGACGGGTCCTTGCTGATCACGTTGGGAACGGATGTCCCCGCGACCGAGTGGCCGCGACCGAGCGACCGCGAGAGCTGGTCCTGGACCGTGATCCAGGGACTCACCGTGAACCCGCGCTTCGTCTCCGGTGACGACGGAAGACCGGCGATCCGGTTCCGGACACGATCTCCCATGAAGACGCCGTGAGCGAGGAAGACCGGCCGGCCAGCGATGCGGATGGAGCCGTCGAACTCTTCCGCCGGCTCCCGGATCCTGCTGCTCGAGAGGAGCTCGTCGAGCGCTTCCTGCCGCTCGCCCGTCACCTCGCCCGACGGTTCGCGGGACGTGGGGAATCCCTCGACGATCTCATCCAGGTCGCCGACCTCGGCCTGCTGAATGCGGTCGATCGATTCGATCCGGACCGTGGGGTCCAGTTCACGACCTTCGCGGCGGTGACGATCACCGGCGAGCTGAAGCGCCATTTCCGCGACCGTGGCTGGTCGATACGCGTTCCTCGGTCGTTGCAAGAGTCGGCGCTGCTCGTTCATCGGACGTTGGAGACGCTGTGGCAGGACCTCGGTCGGTCGCCGACCATCACCGAGATCGCCCGACAGGCTGACCTGACGGAGGAAGCGGTGATCGAGGCGATGGATGCCATCCAGGCCTACTCGCCCGCTTCGTTGGACGCCGCCGTCTCCGAGGACGGGACGGCGATGAGCGAAACCGTGGGTCACGCCGACCCGTCGTTCGAGATCGCCGAAGGGTGGGCGTCGGTCGCCCCGGCGCTGGAGAAGCTGCCCGTCCGAGAGCGCCGCATCCTGTACCTCCGCTTCTTCAAAGGGATGACCCAGACCGAGATCGCGCAGGAGATCGGGATCTCGCAGATGCACATCTCGCGGTTGATCGCTCAGAGCCTCGAGCGCGTCCGGAGCGAGATCCGAGGAACCGAGGCTCGGGGCCACGACGCGAGCGAACCGGAAGGGGACCGCCGCTAGCTCCGATGCTTCATCACTCGGTCCGGCGTTCCCGGATCCGGCCGCAAGGCTCGCTCGAGCGTTGCGGGAGATGCCGAGATCTCCTTCAGCGCTTCCCCGACGGCGCGCGCGGAGCTGTCTGCTTCGGCGACGTCGCCGAGCGACACGATGCCAACGAGCCGCTCGCCTTTCACGACGGGCAAGCGCCGGATCCGTTCCGCCGCCATGAGCGCGCGCGCCTCCGAGACCTGGGCGTCCGGGCTGATGGTGAAGATCGACCGGCGAGTGGCGACGTCGCCGACGCGGATCCCCTTGGGATCCGCACGGTCTCCGAGGACCCGGATCACCAGGTCCCGGTCCGTCACGATGCCAACGAGGTGGCCATCGCCGTCAACCACCGGAGCCGATCCCACGTCGTGCGAACGCATCACCCCCGCCACATCGAAGGCATCCATCTCCGGAGAGACCGTCTTGACGTCCTCCGTCATCACGTTCCGGACCAGGAGCATCCGCTCGCCCTCCTTCAGCACGGGAGCTTTGGGTACGAACCGCTGTCGTCATTTTCCCCGAACCGACCCGTATGAAACGTCGATCCGCGCGCATATCGAGTGTTCGCTCGGGGTATGGGGGACTCGTCGGATCGCGAGGAGGTCACGAGTCATGCCACGCCGGGACTGGAACGCGAAGCTCGATCGGGAGTACGAACGTCTGTACGAGCAGCTGGCGCGGGCCGGAGCCGCGAGGTTAGGTCCCCGGCGTCCGGTGCGATCCCTCCCGGACGTGCGTCCGAGACGGCGACGGCCCATGGGGGCCCGCCGCACCGCCTGATCGGATCGCGTTGTTCCCTCGCGCAGCCCCACCATCGGATCGGAGCCCGAACGCCGGCTTCGGCCAGATGACAGTCGTGACATCACGGTAGCGGCAGAGCAGGCAGGCGCCTCCGCACGAAGGTGACAGTCCTGTCATGACGCTTGCAGCGAGCGGGATCCGCGGACCATCGTTGGGCGTCAGAACGTTTGCGCGTCTCGACGAGGGGGTTGGATGGTGCGCTCGTTGCGGTCGTTCCGGTCGGTCCGTGGTGCGTGGAGGTTCCCGGTACTCGTCGCGGTCGGGATGATCGTGGCGTCGTCGTGCTCGTCGTCATCCAGCTCGGGGGGCGGCGGGGTCACGCCAGCCGCCACGATCTTCGTTCAGAACTTCCGATACAACGGTGTCCCGACGACGTTGTCTTCGGGCATCGTGACCTTCCTATTCGAGAACAAGGAGTCGTTCCCGATCACGCACGAGATGATCCCGATCGCGCTGCCCACCGGGAAGAGCGCGCAGGACGTCATCTCCGCGGCGCAGGCGAGCGGGCCGACCGGGGGCACCAACTCGGAGGACCTGTGGCTGCACATCGGCGGCGACTTCGGGCCCGCGGACACCGGCGCGAGCGTCGTCGAAACCCTCTACCTCCCGCCGGGGAACTACGCGTTCGCGTGTTGGCAGACCGGCACCCAGAGCGGCGGCGAGAACGGACCACCGCACGCCGCGAAGGGGATGGTCGCCCAGTTCACCGTGACCTGACCGGGGTGCGATCCGATCCGAGCCGGTCGCCCGGCCTCGAGGAGCCAGGTACCTCGCGGGAGCATCGCTCCTGTTCCTGGGCGGATGCGCCAAGGAGGGCATCTCCCCGCAGGGACAGGACGTCCACCAGCTCTACACGGTCATCATGATCCTCGCGGCGCCGGTGTTCCTCGCCGTCGAGGGGCTGCTCGTCTGGTGCGTCCTGCGCTACCGCAAGCGCGATACCGCGCCGGCGCCGCAGACGATCGGTGGGAACCGGTCGCTCGGGGTCTTCTTCGCGATCCCGGCCATCATCGTCGCCACGCTCTTCCCCTTCGGGGAAGCGACGCTGATGAAGATCGAGAAGGCAGACGTCCCGCAGGTGAAGATCCACGTCGAGGGGTTCCAGTGGGAATGGACCTTCCTCTACGTCAACGAGGGCATCTTCGTCTCCGGCAAGACGGCCTCGGAGGAGGCTCCGCAACAACCGGCGCAGATGTACCTGCCCGTCGACGAGCCGGTCGAGATCGACCTGACGTCCCGCGACGTGATCCATTCCTTCTTCGTGCCGGATCTGTTGTTCAAGCGCGACGCGATCCCCGGGCGCATGACCTCGTTCACGTTCACCCCGACCGTGCTCGGGACGTTCCATGCCCAATGCGCGGAGTTCTGCGGCCTGTTCCACTCGAAGATGACGTTCGACGTGCACGTCGTTTCCCCGCCCGACTACTCGGCTTGGATCTTGCAGGAGCGGAAGGCCGCCGCCAGCGTCACCTGTGCGCCCACCGGGACTCCCCTGACGCTGATCGCGCACAACATCTCGTGGAACACGAACTGTCTCGCGGTTCCCGCCAAACAGCCGTTCACCGTGAGCGTCACGAACGAGGATGACGGGATCCAGCACAACTTCTCGATCTACGACAGCTTCTTCGAGAAGAAGACCTATTTCACCTCGCCGAAACTGACCGGGCCGGCCAGCGAGACGTTGAACGTCGGGGGGTTGCCGGCCGGGCACTACTACTTCCAATGCGATGTCCATGGGCCCGCGATGTCGGGATCGTTCGTCGTCGCGGCCCCAGGATCGAGCCCAGGATGACGACGGAGGTCACGGTATGGCGGTGAAAGAGGCACCGACCGCGGCGCTCGCGCCGGAACCCGAACGGGGCCGGTTCCTCGACTGGCTCACGACGACCGACCACAAGAAGATCGGGCTCCTCTACCTGATCAACAGCTTCGCGTTCTTCGCCGTGGCGGGCCTCTTCGCGCTGTTGATGCGGACCGAGCTCGCCCGGCCCGGGACGCAGATCTTCGCCCCGCATGCCTACAACCAGCTGTTCACGCTCCACGGGACGCTGATGATCTTCCTGGTCATCTTCCCCCTGCTCGCGGGGTTCGGGAACTACTTCGTGCCCCTGCAGATCGGCGCGCTCGACATGGCCTTCCCCAGGATCAACGCCCTGTCCTTCTGGCTGCTCCCCGCCGGCGGGCTCACGATCCTTGCGGGGTTCCTCACCCACGGCGGGGCCGCGGCGGCTGGATGGACCGGCTACCCACCGCTCGCGGAACAGCTCGGCACGGGGCAGGACCTGTGGATCGTGGGCCTGATCCTCGTCGGCACCGCATCGATCCTGGGGGGCATCAACTTCGTCGTGACGATCCTTCGCATGCGGGCGCCCGGTATGACGATGATGCGGATGCCCGTGTTCACGTGGAGCATCCTCGCGACCTCGCTCCTCGTGATCCTCGCCGCGCCCGTCCTCACGGCCGGCCTGATCATGGTGTTCTCGGACCGTCAGCTCGGTACGAGCTTCTTCGACCCGAACCGAGGAGGCGTCGTCATCCTGTGGCAGAACGTCTTCTGGTTCTTCGGCCATCCCGAGGTCTACATGCTGATCCTCGGAGCGTGGGGCGTCGTCACCGAGATCATCGCGGTGTTCTCGGGCAAGCCGATCTTCAGCTACCGGGGCGTGATCCTCGCGTTCCTGTTGATCACGGCGCTGTCCTTCAGCGTGTGGGCGCATCACATGTTCGCGACCGGAGCCGTCGAGCTGCCGTTCTTCAGCGTGACCACCGAGCTGATCTCGATCCCGACGGGAGTGCTGTTCTTCATCTGGCTGGCGACGCTCTGGCGCGGGAAGCTCCGGTTCGAACCCCCGATGCTGTTCGCGCTCGGCTTCATCGCGATGTTCCTGATCGGAGGGATCGACGGCGTCTGGGCTGCCTCTCCGGCCATGGACTTCGCGATCCACGACACCTATTGGGTCGTCGCCCACCTGCACTACGTGCTGTTCGGCGGCACGCTCTTCGGCGTGATGGCGGCGATGTTCTATTGGTTCCCGAAGATGACGGGGCGGATGCTGTCCCGGCCGCTGGGGATCTGGCAGTTCTGGCTGCAGCTGATCGGGTTCAACCTGACGTTCTTCCCCATGCACATCCTCGGCCTGCGCGGGATGCCTCGGCGGATCGCCGACTACCCGCCCGACCTCGGGTGGAGCTTCCTGAACCTCCTGGCATCGATCGGTGCGTTCGTGATCGCGACGGCGATGATCCTGTTCTTCCTCAACATCTTCCTGACCCTGCGGAAGCCGCGAACGGCTCCCGACGACCCGTGGGGCGCCAACACGCTCGAATGGATGACGTCCTCGCCGCCGCCGGCCCACAACTTCGATGTGCTCCCGACGATCCGCTCGGATCGTCCGGCGTACGACCGGCGGATGGCCGAGCAGGAGCCGACGACATGAGCGACGTCACGACGCAGAGGGAGCGCGCACGGCCGGAGATGAGCGGGCCCGTGCTCGGGATGGTCCTGTTCGTGGCCTCGGAGGCGATGTTCTTCGCTGCCTTCTTCGGTGGGTACTTCACGATCCGGGCGAACGCTCCCGTCTGGCCGCCTCCGGATGTCCCCCACCTCAAGATCGACATCGCGTCGATCCTCACCGTGGTCCTGGTGGTGAGCAGCGTCGCCGTTCAGCTCTCGCTGCGGGCCACCCGTGACGGGAGGCGGCGGCAGGCCTTGTGGTGGCTCGGCGCCACGATCGGGCTCGGCGTGCTCTTCCTGGGGCTGCAGCTGTACGACTATTCGCAGCTGGGGTTCGGGTTGAAGGATGGCGTCTTCGGCACGCTGTTCTACGTGATGACCGGCATCCACATGGCGCACGTGATCGGAGGCGTCGTCTTCCTCGCCCTCGTCTTCGGGCAGGGGTTGCGGGGGCGCCTCTCGCCGACGCATCACGATCCCCTCGCGGCGGGGGCGATCTACTGGGATTTCGTCGATGTCGTCTGGCTGTGCCTGTTCACGACCTTCTACCTGCTGACACCGAGGTGAGCCGATGAGCACGCTGTCGCGGATCTGTCTCGGTCTGGCGCTCTTCCTCGCGGTGACCGGCGGTGTCTACGGGCTCACGAGCCACGAGCACGCCGGGACGACGGAGCTGCTGGTGTCGGCCGTGACCTTCTGCTTCCTCGGGGTCATCTTGCGGCTCGCTGGAGCCCGCGAGGCCGAGGGCCAGCCGGAGGAGGAGGCCGAGATCCAGGTGGCTCCGACGATCTGGCCGTTCGCGTTCGCGATCGCGGGGGTCATCCTGGCCGTGGGACTGATCGTCAGCCAGTGGATCGTGATCCTCGGCGGGCTCGTCGCGGCGCTCTCGGCAGCGGGGTGGCTCCGCGACGTCGCTCGCTCGCACGCAGGCGAAGCGCCGTAACCGGATCAGCCCCGGGCGATCAGCACGCCCGCCGTGAGCACCAACGTCACGAGCACCACGAGGAACACCGTGGCGTGGTACTGCGTGCGGCTCGGGCTCGGAAGGCTCGCCGGGTTACAGCGGTGACAGATCGCCACGCCGTCGGCCACCGGGCCGCCGCACCGCAGGCATCGTTCACGAGAACCCATCATGCTCCTCTCGCCGTCGCCCGCTCGAGCCGGGCGTCAACCCTCGCGGCCTCCCGTTCGTCCGCGCGCATCCAGTCGAGCAAGACGAGGCCCAACGCGGGGACGATCAAGACCATCGTGCCGGCCCACATGATCGCCCCGGCGGCCCGCTGATCCGCCAGAGCGCGCGCGACGCCGTCGGCCTGTGCATACGCCGGGTACAGCACGTGGCGGGACGTCACGATCGTGAGACCGAGGAACGCCATGGCGGGCATGGCCACGAAGAGGTAGAGGATCCGCGCCGGATACGAGAGCCCGGACGTCACCGGATCGGCCCGGACGATCGGCATCCAGAACAGCAGCGCGGTCCCGAGGAGCGCGATGTGCTCGAGCGCGTGCACGCCGTCGTTCCGCAGCGCGGCCTCGTAGAGGCTCGTGAAATGGATGCCCCAGAGCACCACGAAGAAGAGCGCCCAGGCGACGAGCGGGTTGCCGAGCAGGCGCGCCGGTGCGCTCCGGAGCGTCGCGAGGAGCCACCGGCGCGGCGTGCCCGGCCAGGCCTGCAGCGCGAGCGTGACGGGCGCGCCGAGCAACAGGAGGGGGGCGGCGACCATCGTGAGGAGCAGGTGCTGGACCATGTGGACCGAGAACGAGGTGCTGACGGCGGCGTCGAGGGGACCCGTGAGGGCGATGACGAGCACCCCGAGGCCGGCGAAGAAGGCGAGGCGGGCGCGGGGTCGCGGAACGCGACCGCGCGCGCGCCGGACGCGTCCGTCCGCGACCAGGTACCCGAGGCCGGCGGCCACGACACCGAGCGCCACGGGATCACCCGCGATGACCACGAGCCCCGCCTTCGACGGTCACGCGCTCAGCGGTCCTGTCGGCCACGTTCGCCGGGGGGTGAGCCCGATCGGCGTTCGCCGCGAGCGGAAGATCGATCTCGAAGGTCGTTCCGACGTCGACCCGGCTCATCACGTGGATCGTGCCGAGGTGAGCCTCGACGATCGCTCGAACGATGGACAACCCCAATCCGAACCCGCCGGTGTGCCGGCTGCGGCCGGGGTCCGCCCGGGCGAAACGGTCGAAGATGCGATCGAGATCTTCATCCGGGATCCCCGTCCCCGTGTCGCGGAACGAGACGACCGCCGTGCCGTCGCGTCGACGGACGGCGACCTCGATCGTGTCCTGCTCGCGCGTGTGTTGCACCGCGTTCTCGATCAGCGCATCGAACGCCACGGCCAACCGGTCGCGGTCGGCCAGGACGATCGCCTCCTCGGCGGCACCGAGCACCCACCGACGGGGCGTCGCCGCCCAACGCCGGAACGCGTCGACGACGATCTCCGCCACGTCCACGGGGACCAGGTGGAGCTGCTGAGGGTCCTCGGTTCCCGCGAGCAGGAGCAGACCGTCGACGAGGCGCCGCAGGCGCGCCAGCTCGTCCGCGATCACGTCCACGTCGTCGACGATCGTCGGATCCGTGGCACGACGCTGGATCAGCTCCGTGTGGCCGAGGGCGACCGTGATCGGCGTCCGGAGCTCGTGCGACGCATCCTGCACGAATCGCCGCTCACGCTCGAGGAGCCGCAGGTTCTCCATGGACACGCGCTCGGTCTCCTTCATCGCGGTTAGCCGGCGACGCGCATGCCACACCATCGCCAGGAACATCGCGGCCATCAGCGGGACCTCGGTGAGCTCGTCGAGCGGCTGCGCCCCTTTCGCGATAGTCGATCCCGATGAACACACCCGTCGTCACCATCACGACGCCGAGCACGGTCAAGGTGGGTCTCGTCCGCCAGACGCGGAAGCCGTACAGGACCGTCAAGCTCACCCAGATGAAGTGGAACGGCACCGTCTCCCACGAGGGGATGAGGAGCATCGCGGCGAGATTGGCCAGCGAGAAGAGCACCCAGGCGACGTCGATCCATCGCTCCCGGTTCGGCCATTCGAGCGCCTCAGGACGCATCGAACCGGTATCCCACCCCACGGATCGTGGTGATCGCGTCCGGACCGAGCTTCGCGCGGAGGCGGCCAACGTAGACGTCGACCACGTTGGACCCCGGGTCGAAGTGGTAACCCCAGACCGACGACAGCAGCCGCTCCTTCGACACCGAGCGTCCCGCGTGCCGCATCAGCTCCTGAAGGAGCAGGAACTCTCGGTCGGCGAGCGGGACCGGTCCCCGACCGTCATCGACCTGGCGCCGGATCAGGTCCAGCGTCGTCGGGCCAACCACCAACTTCGTCTGGTCGGCTCGCGCCGCCGTGCGCAGGCGCGCCCGCACCCGGGCGAGCAGCTCCTCGAGCGAGAACGGCTTCGAGAGGTAGTCCTCCGCGCCGAGCTCGAGCGAGCGCACCTTCGACGCCGTGTCGCTGAGGGCCGAGAGCACGAGGACGGGCTGGGCGGGCTTGCGCTCCAAGATCTGCTGCAGCACGGAGAGCCCGTCGACGTCCGGCATCACCAGATCGAGGATGAGGAGGTCGTAGGTCCGTGACCGCGCGAGGCGAAGACCCTCGTCCCCGCCTCCCGCGGTGTCGACCTCGAGACCCTCCGCCTCCAGACCGCGGCGGACGAAGTTCACGATGCGCTGCTCGTCGTCCACGAGCAGCACCCGGCCGGACAGCGCCGGCTGGGCCTCGGTTACTCGAGCAGATGGGTCCACGGCCCTCCCTCAGGCCCCAGCGTAGCCAGGTCGCACCAACCTGGGTAGGGCCTCGGGATCGCTCTCAGGGTGACAGTTCTGTCATGTCCGGCTCTTCTCAGCAGACTCGCGGCCGTGGGAACACGGGCCACGTTCGCGGGGTTCTGCTCGCTGTCGTCACGATCGCACGAGGAGGGAACATGGCTGATCCAGACGATCGGAACACCGGGATCATCGAGGAGTTCCGAGCGAACCACGGGAAGGTCGGCGGGTACTTCGAGGGCCGTCCGCTCCTGCTCCTCACGATGCGAGGAGCGAAGAGCGGAGCGGAGCGGACGACGCCGCTCGCCTACCTCGCCGACGGGGAGCGGTTCGTCATCTTCGCGACCAAGGGCGGGGCGCCGACCAACCCCGACTGGTACTACAACGTGGCGGCCAACCCGGACGTCACGATCGAGGTGGGCGACCGGCGGTTGCGGGCCAAGGCGCGGGTGACCGCGGAACCCGAGCGGACCGAGCTCTATCGACGTCAGGCAGAACGGTGGCCATCGTTCGCCGAGTACCCCAAGAAGACCTCGCGGACCATCCCCGTGATCGTGCTCGAGCCGGCCGACCACGCCGAGCCCGGATGAACACGGGGCGGCTCGAGACCTTCGCGGACGGCGTCTTCGCCATCGCGGCGACGCTCCTGATCCTGAGCGTCGACAGCCATCTCGGATCGTGCGCGCCTGCGGGTGCGACGCTCGCGCATCAGCTCGAGTGCTCGTGGCCGTCCTACGTCGCCTACGTCGTCAGCTTCCTGACGATCGGGATCATCTGGGTGAACCACCACACCGTGATGGACCAGATCGATCACGCGGACCGCACCTTCCTGATGATCACGGTTGGCTTCCTGATGGTCGTCGCGTTCATCCCGTTCCCCACACGACTCGTCGCCGAGAACATCCAAGGAGACGGCGCGAGGGCGGCGACGATCGCGTACGGCATCACGCTCACGCTCACCGCGGCGCTGTTCAACGCGATCTGGTTCTACGCCGCACGAGGCGGACGGCTGCTGCGCTCGGACGCGGATCCGGAAACGGTCCGCGGCATCTCGAAGACCTTCGTGTTCGGTCCGTGGCTCTACCTCGCTCTCACGGTGGTCGCCGCGATCGATCCCGTTGTGGGCGCGATCGGGTTCGGCGTGTTCGCGCTCTTCTGGGTGATCGAGAGCTCGGTCTTCGGGCGAGACCGGTCGCACCGTTCCGCCGAACGGTGAGGCGACGGCGCGATGATTCGAGAGGACGAACGGATGCCCGCTCGGTACGAGGTCACCATCGAACGCGGAGCGAAGCGTGTCTTCGCAGGCGCGAACGCGTGGCCGGGCTGGTGCCGCGGTGGACGAACGGAGGAGGGGGCACTCGAGGCGCTCCTCGCGTACGGGCCACGGTATGCGAAGGCCGTGGGAAGGCGCCGGCTGGGCTACGTCGCGCCGACGGACGTCGGTCGGTTCCGCGTCGTCGAGCGGCTCACGGGGGATGCGACGACCGACTTCGGTGCGCCCGGGGTCGCGCCGAGATCGGATGACCGGCCGGTCGACGAGGAGGAGGCGAGGCGGCTCGCCGCGATCATGAAGGCCTGCTGGTCGGCGCTCGACCGGGCGGCGGCCGCCGCCGACGGCCTCGTGCTCCGGACGGGGCCGCGCGGCGGCGGCCGCCAGCTCGCCGCGATCGTGGAGCACGTCACCGACGCGGAGGTCGCCTACCTGTCGAAGCTCGGGGCGCGGCGGTCCGCGGGTGACGCGAGGGCAACGATCTTGGCCGTGTTCGCCTCCCGGGCGCGCGGTGAACCTCCCGAACGGACCCCGCGGTCGGGCCTCCTGTGGACGCCCCGCTACTTCATGCGGCGAGCCGCCTGGCACGTGCTCGATCACGCGTGGGAGATCGAGGACCGCTCTCGGCCCGTGGCCTGACCGCGTTCCGCTTGCCGTGCAATGCCTCCGTGCCTGTCCCCCGGGCGCCGCCGGCGGGTCCGCTCAAGCGGTCCGCCCTGCGGCCGAAGCCTTTCGGGAAGGATCTCCCGGGAAGGCCTGGTCCATGGACCCAGCAGAACTGCTTCGCTACGCGGTGGAGCGGCGGGCGAGCGACGTCCACCTGAAGGCGGGGAACGTCCCGTTCATCAGGGTTGACGGCGAGTTGCTGCCGGCCCCGTTCCCATCGCTCACCGCCGCTGAGACACGGGCAGCGGCCGACGCTCTGATGCCGTCGCACAAGGCGGACGAGTTCGCACGTACGAAGGAGGCGGACTTCGCCTACACCCTCGAAGGGGTCGGGCGGTTCCGCGTCAACGTCCTCCGTGAGTCCGACACGGTCGGGCTCGCGATCCGCTGGGTGAGCCCCGAGGACCTCACGTTCGAGCAGCTCCACCTGCCCGAGACGATCCGCTCGCTCGCCGAGACGAAACGTGGGCTGGTGCTGGTCACCGGTCCGACGGGCGCGGGCAAGACGACGACGATCGCGGCGCTGATCGGGTTCATCAACCGGACGCGCCGCGCGCACATCGTGACGATCGAAGACCCGATCGAGGTCGTGCACACCGACAGCATGTCGGTGATCCGTCAACGGGAGGTCGGGCGGGACACCGGCTCGTACGGATCCGCGCTCCGACAGGCGCTCCGGCAGGATCCGGACGTGGTCTTCCTCGGCGAGATCCGCGACCACGAGACCGCGCTCGCCGCGATCCAGGCGGCGCAGACGGGACACCTCGTCTTGTCGACGCTCCACACGATCGACGCGACCGAGACGATCTCGCGCGTCGTCGAGCTGTTCCCACCGCAGCAGCAGCCGCAGGCGCGCGTCTCTCTCGCCGGCGCGCTGCGGGGCGTCGTCTCGCAGCGGCTGCTCGAGCGCGCGGACGGCCTCGGCCGGGTCCCCGCGGTCGAGGTGCTCCTCAATACCGGCCGCGTCTACGAGCGGATCCTCGACGCCGAACAGACCTCCGGGCTGCCCGAGGTGATCGCCGAGAGCGGCTACGACGGCATGCAGACGTTCGACCAGTCCCTGCTCGAGCTCGTCCGAACCGGGGTCGTCTCCGAGCAGGACGCGCGCGTCGTTGCCACGAACCCCCACGACTTCGCCCTGGCGCTCGGCGCGGCCGCGACCGAGCCCATCCCGGCGCTCGACGAGCTGGTCGCCCACGGAGCCGTCCCGGATGAGTAGCGATCTCGGGACCCCGTACGCCGGCGACCGTCTCGACGAGCCCGCGACGAGGTCCCCGGCGTGCCCGGCGTGCGGACGGCATTCCCAAGCCGAGGCGGCGTTCTGCGCCTTCTGCGGCACGGCGCTCGTCCATCAGCGGGTGCCGGGACCGCCCGTGTTCGCAGCGGTCGCGGCCGCGATCACGGGCCGCAGCGCGTACGACGTGTTGCACGAGGTGGGTGGGATCTTCGAGTCGCTGGGGGCCGTCTTCGAGGGCGTCTCGCAAGCACCGGCGACGCTCGTGGCGTTGTTCCCGCCGAAGGAGGATGCCGCGGTCACCGCGGCGCGCGCGGCCCTCGACGCGGCGACCGCCTGTCCGGACGTCCGGCTCGGGATCGACGCGTCCGAGGTGACCGAACGGTCCGACCAGGATGCGATCTGGCAGTACCTGATCGATCGCGCCGCCGAGCTCCAGGCGCTCGCGCAGCCGGGAACGATCGTCCCGGGCGACGAGATCTTGCCGCTCACCGAGGGCGCGGCCGTGATCGAACCGCTCGCGGACGGGAAGGGCACCCCGTCGCTCCGTTCGATCCGCGACCTCGCGGCTCCTTCCGCCGAGCCTCCGAGGCGACCCGTCGATGCCGACCTCGCAGATCCTATCGGGGCCCGCCGGACGCCCTTCGTCGGTCGGGAACGTGAGCTCGCCGAGCTGACGGGAAGGCTCGCCACCGTCCGCGACCAGGGCCGCGCGATGTGTGTTGCGCTGATCGGCGAGGTCGGCGCCGGCAGGACGAGGCTGCTCGCCGAGTTCGCGAACGCCTCCGCTCCGGCCGTCCGGATCGTCCGGCTCGCGTGCGAGCCAGACACGGTCGGTGCGGTCGGGGCATGGCCGATCGAGGAGCTGGTCGAACGCGTCGCGGGACTCACCGGCGATGAGACGTCCGCAGACGTCCGTGCGACCCTCGAACGACTGGTCGGGCACCTGCCCGACGGCGACCGGATCGCTGACCGACTCGCCCACGTGGTCTCGATCGACGGCGCCTCCGGCGCCGCCGACGAGACCACGTGGGCGATGCGCACGCTGTTCGAGGCGGTCTTCGACGGACCGGCGATCCTGGTGGTCGACGACGTCGACCGGGTCTCGTTCGGTTTCTCGTCCTTCCTCGCCGATCTCGCACGATCGCTCGACGCGACGCCGCTCCTCATCGTTTGCACCGCCGCCGGTGAACCGCCCGGCATCACGGACACGCTCCCGATGGCCCCATTCGATGTCGCGACGGCAGAACGGCTGGTCGCGGCTCGGCTCGGTGCGTCCGGCGAGGAGGTCGCCGCCGCGATCGTGGGAGCGCTCGGGACCAATCCGCTCGCGCTCGAGCACGGCCTGGCGCTCTTGGTCGAGACCCCGGCCCTTTCCCGTGAAGCGGGCGGATGGGCGCTCGGGGCGGACCCGCTCCCTCCGTTCGGCTCCGTCGGGGACGTCCTCGACGCCCGCCTGCGCGCCCTGCCCGCCGACGTCCGGGCGACGGCGGCGGTCGCGGCGGTCATGGGCACGACCCTCCCGGCGTCGCCGCTGCTGGCGTCCGACGACGAGGGGGACTCGGGCGCGGATATCGAGCGGCAGCTCGCTGAGTTGGTCGCCGCGGGCATCCTCGTGGCCGACGGGACGGCGACCACGTTCGTCCACCCGCTGGCACGTGCGACCGCTGCGACCGGCGCGTCGCCGGCCCGCGCCGCCGAGGCCCACATCCGCGCCGCACGGGCGATCCTGGACGCCGCGGGTTCGCGACGGCGTCGTTTCGCCGGCTCGGCCGGCACGCATCTGGCCGAAGCCCTCCTGCTCCGCCGGGACGTTGCGGCGGAGGACCCGGATCGCGTCGATGCGCTCGACCTGCTGAGCGATGCCGCCGAGCACGCCGGGGAGGTCGGCGACGCAGCGGGCGCCGCGATCCTGGAACGACGGATGGCCTCCCTCCTGGAGAAGGACGACCCCGTCCGCGCCGAGCTGCTGTTCCGCGCCGCCGCGCACGAGGTCGAGACCGGGCGCGTGCGGGAGGCGGAGGCCGCGATCAACGCGGCGTTGACCGCCACCGTGGGGGTCCCGGGCGATCGGATCGATCACCACGTCCGGATCCTCCGGGCATCGCTGCGCGCGTCGGTCGACCGAGCCACGCTGGACGGCGCACGAGCGATCGCCGATGAGGCGTACGAGCGGTTCGCCGAGCTCGAGGACGGGTGGGGGCTGGCGTGCGCCGCCGCGCTCCGCGGGCAGGTCCATGCCGCGCGCGGGCATGCCGCGGCGGTGGTGGAGGACCTGACCGAGGCCGCCGAGCGAGCGAGCGCCTCGCAGCACCCGATCGAGGCCGCGCGGGCGCTCCGCGGGATCGGACGAGCGCTGCTGGACGGGCCGATGCCGGTCGAGCACGCGATCGTCCGGTGCGAAGGCCTGCGAGCCGACGCCGCGGGACATCCACTCGCCGAACAGGATCTTGCCGGCGTCCTCGGCGTGCTCCTCGCACGACGAGGGCGTTTCGACGAGGCGCGCGAACTGATCGGGAACGCGATCGCCACGATCGAGAGACTGGTCGCCGACGCCGACCTCGCCGTCGCCCTGCATCGCGCGGGCGTGATCGGCTGGCTCGCCGGCGAGTTCGACGCCGCCGAGCCGCCGATCCAGCGCGCCCTCGCCGCCGCGTCGCACGCCCGTGACGACCGGCTGCGAGCGACCATCGCTGCATCGTGGGCGAACCTCGTCCTCGCGACCGAGGATCGGGTCGAGGAGGCCATGGCCCTCGCGGACGTCGCGGAGACGTGGGCGACCGAACCGACGGCGCTCGTCGGGTGCCGCACCGCGCGTGCCCGGGCCCTCGTCCGGCTGGGCGACGTCCGCCGCGCGGACAAGCTCGGTCGCGAGGCCGTATCGCTCGCGGAACAGACGGACTCGACGGACCTCCGCGCGAACGCCTTGTTGCATCTCGCGGAGGTCCTGCGCCTGTCCGGCCGGCCGAACGAAGCCCAGCCCTTCGAGCGTCGCGCGTTCCGGCTCCTCGATCGCAAGGGCGCGTCCGCGCAGGCGGCCGCCGTCTTCCGGCACCTGTCGGCCGAGGACCACCTCCCGCCGTCCGGGGAGGACGACGCTCCCCGCGCCGCGCCCGAAGACGAGGATCGACCCGCGCCCGAGATCGTCGCGGATCCGGCCGATGCGACGGCCGACGAGCTCGGCCCGGAGCCGGCCGCGCCGACCGAACCAACGTCCGCCGCAACTTCGCCCCCGGAACCCGAGCCCGAAGCGGCCCCGGACGACCCGGAAGCCGTCGCGGACGAACCGGAAGCCGTCGCGGACGATCGCCCACCGCCCCCGCCGATCGCCGAGGCGTTCGCGGCCAGCTCCGAGGCCGAGAAGAAGAAGCGAGGCCGCTTCCGCCGCTGAGACCGAGGCTCGCTCGGGTAGCGTGAGCGGATGGCGGATCGGACCGACGTTGCGGTGATCGGCGCCGGCGTGATCGGTCTCTCCTGCGCGCGCGAGCTCGCCGGTGCGGGCGTGAACGTGACGGTGCTCGAGGCGGCGGAGGCGGCCGGCCGAGGATCGTCGGCACTCGCCAACGGTGGCATCCGGGCGCAGTTCACGACCGAGGTCAACATCGCCTTCTCGCGGTTCTCGATCGGCGAGCTGGAAGCGCTCGAGCGGACCGTCGGGGGCCTCGGCTTCCATCAGACCGGTTACCTCTTGCTGGCGGGAGCGGATGCGAGCGAACGCAGGTTGCGCGACGCCATCGAGCTCCAGCGCCGCCTCGGCGTCGAGACCCGATGGCTCGAGCCGGCCGAGATCGCCTCCCTGGTTCCCTTCGTCAGGGCCGAGGGCATCCGAGGAGGCACGTTCCATGCCCGAGACGGTTTCCTCGATCCCGCGGGCCTCGTCGCGGCGCTCCTCGCCGAGGCACGCACGAGGGGCGCCACGATCGTCTCGCGCGCCGCCGTGAGCTCGATCGAACCCGGCTTCGTCGTCCGGCATGCGAACGGTGATCTGCACGCGGACGCGATCGTGAACGCGGCCGGGACGGGAGCTCGGGCGGTCGCGCGGCTCCTGGGAAGCGATGTGCCGGTCGAGCCCGTGCGTCGCAACCTCGCGCACGTGATGGACCCGTCACCCGCCGGCGGGCTCACACCGATGACGGTGGACGTGGACACCGGCGTCCTCGTGCGACGTGAGCCCGCCGGCGGGTGGGTCGTCGCATACTCCGACCCCGGCGATCCGCCCGGGTGGGACACGTCGGTCGATCCCGCCTTCCTCCCGGCGCTCGCCGCCAGACTCCCCAACCGGTTCCCGTCGATCCTCGATCTGCCGATGGATCCGTCACAGTGTTGGGCGGGCCTCTACCCGGAGACGCCGGACCACCACGCGATCATCGGCGAGGACCCGACCGTACCGGGCCTCTTCCACTGCGTCGGGTTCGGGGGCCACGGGCTGATGCACGCGCCGGCCGCCGGGCGCGCGATCCGGGAGCTCGTCACACGGGGGCGGGGCGAGACGTTCGACCTCCGGCCGCTCAGGCCGTCGCGCTTCGTCGAGGGCGACCTCGTCGCCGAATCCGCCGTCCTGTGACGAGGACCCGTCAACCTGCGGGCGGCGGTGGCTGCGGCGAGTCGTCCGTCGCAGCGAGGGGCGCGGGCGCCGGAGGGGTTGCGGCCATCTCCGTTCCGGCCTCGGGTGGGACCCGGCTCCGCCGGCTCCGCACGAGGACCAGCGCCACCACCACCACCAGCAGGATCGCGAGCCCGAGCAGGATCCACATCGTCGGCCCGTTGCCGCCGCTGCCGATCGCACTCCCGGTCGCCTGGATCTCGGTCTTCTCGCCGAACGCCGGCGTCCACGTGACGGTGTTCCCCGTGATCGTGCCGCCGGACTGTTGCGACACGGGACCCGGGAACGTGATCGCGATGCGCAGCTCCATGTCCTTGGCCAACTGAGCGGCACCCGGCTGGAGCGGGCCGGTCGCGGCCTGTGTGAGGTCGATCTCTCCGTTGACCTGGAACGTGTCGCCGACCCGCTTGATCGAGATGGTCTCTCCGGCCGTGGTGCCCTGACTGAACGCATCGATGGGGACATCGTGGAACGTGTACGTCTTCCCCTCGAACTTGTCGTCCGCGTAGGGGGACTCCTGGAACTGCACCCCGGAGGGCAGCGGGCCGGCGCTCGCGGTGATCTGGCCGAGGAGGTCGTCGGCGGACGAGCCCGTGAGCGCCAGGAGGTCTCGGCTGACCGCGAAGACCATCGTCCCACCGACGGTGTTGTCGCCGTGCAGCTCCATGTTCAGGTCGACCTTGATGCAGCCGGTCATCAGCATCGCGAGCGCGCACAGCGCGATCGTTCGTGCGGTGGCACGGAGCGTGGCCGTCATCGTTCCTCCCACGAGGCTTCCCCTTCGACGCCGGACATTTCCGAGGGTACACGGGTGATAGGTTCCCGAGCGTGCCACACGAGACGATCACCGTCGGCGAGGTGGAGATCGTCGCGTTCCTCGACGTCGACGTGAACGACGAGCCGATCGCGGACGCCTTCCCCGGCGCTCCGGCCGGAGCGATGCTCGACGCGAAGGGTCGATACCCGAACGTCTACGGACAGGACGACGCCTGGCGGCTCCGCGTTCGTGTGTGGCTGGTCCGACATCCGGGTGGCCTCCTGCTGTTCGACACGGGGGTCGGCCCGGAGTCGTCGCCGGCGATGGACTGGTGCCCCGAACCGGGCGTCGCTGCGGCCTCGCTCGCGGAGGTCGGCGCGGCACCGGAGATGATCGACGTCGTCGCTCTCAGTCATGCGCACGACGACCACATCGGCGGGATCCTCAGCGGCGAAGGAGCGCCGGCGTTCCCCCGCGCGCGCTACCTGCTCCAACGGGCGGACGACGCCTGGCGTCGTGGGATGGATCAGGACGACCGGAGCTCGTTCGAACGGCTGGTCGCTCCGCTCGAGGGGACCGGTGCGCTCGAGCTGCTGGATGGGGACCATCGGATCAGCGAGCTGATCGAGCTCCGCCACGCGCCCGGTCATACGCCCGGGCACCAGGTCCTCCGAGTGGCGAGCGACGGGGCACGCGCCTTGTTGTCGGCGGACACGTGGAACCATCCGATGCAGCTCGCGCACCCGGACTGGTGGGCGGGATCGGATGACGACCACGAACGCTCGACGGCCACGCGGCGGGCGCTGCTCGCCGAGCTCATGGCCGAACCCGACACGGTCGTCGCGCCAACGCACTTCGGCGAAGCCTTCGGACACGTCTCGCCCGACCCGGACGGACCGGCGGCGTGGCACCCGACGACCTGACGCCCGGGATCCGCGGGGGATCCGACCGGCTCAGCCGACGAGGGCGCGGACCTGCCTGAGCGCCACGGTGAGCTGTGAGAGGTCGGTGACGCCTTCGATCCCGAGGGATCGAAGGAATCGTTGGAGGCGGGCGACGGCTTCCTCGTGGGACGCGAGGAAGCCGTCGATCGCCTCGTCGATGGGCGCTCCCCCGGCCAGCTCCAGCGCCCGTTCGCAGAGCGAGCGTCGCAACGAGAACAGGTCGTCCTCCATCGACTGCCGAGCCCATCGCTGCCACCGCGTTCCGGCCGGAAGTGCCTCCAGCTGGTTCTCGAGCCAATCGAGCTGGAGCCGCTCCCCCAACAGGAAGAACCCGCGCGCCACCTCGAGCGGGGCGCGGCCGGTCGCGTGGGACACCGCGATGATGTCGGGCGCGTGGACCAACTCGCCCTGGAACGCGGTGCGTCGCGCCAGCGGCTCGGGAACCCCCTCCGCGATCAAGCGCTCCGCGATCTGCTCATGCTCCTCACGCCACGCTTCCGGACCGATCTGATCGATCTGCGACGCGAGCTGGGCGAAGGAGTCCCGCGAGGCGTCGACCGCATCGGCCAGGCGCTGCCCCGCGGCCTGGACGAGGTACCACCGCGAGGTGGTCTCCACGAGCCAGTCCACGCCGGACAGGAGGTCGGTCTGCACGACGGGATCGATCACGCCGTCCAGCTTCTCGATCTCGTCCCACCGGGCGACGGCTCCGGTCACATCGCGCGCGATCCGGAAGGCGCGGACGACGTCGCCGGGGTGGGCCCCGATCTCGGCGACCATCCGCGAGACGAACGTGATGCCTTGGGAGTTCACGACGTCGTTCGACGCCATCGTCGCGATGATCTCCCGCCTCAACGGGTGCTCGGCGAGGAGATGGCCGAACGCGTCGACGATCGCGGGCGGGAAGTACCGGGCGAGGTCGGCAACGAGGTACTCGCTGTCCGGCAGATCGGTCTCCAGGAGCGCCCGGAAGACGGAGCGCTTCGCGTACGCGAGCAGCACGGAAAGCTCCGGGCGCGTCATCCCGGCTCCGTTCGCCCGGCGCTCCGTCATCTCATCGGTCGTCGGAAGGAACTCGACGTCGCGTTCCAGCTCGCCTTCGGCCTCGAGCTGTTGCATCAGGTCCTCGTAGGCCTCGATCCGCTGCGTCGATTGCTCCTCCTCCTGCGAGAGGATCTGGGCCTGGAGGTAGTTGTCGTAGAGCACGTGCGCGACGACGTCGGGAGCGCACGCCTCCAGCAGGCGGTTCCTGTCCTCGAGCGTGAGCTCACCGCGCGCGATCGCGAGCCCCAGCAGGATCTTCCAGTTGACCTCATGGTCCGAGGTGTCGACCCCGGCGGAGTTGTCGATGAAGTCCGTGTTGATGCGCCCTCCGGACCGGGCGTACTCGATCCGCCCGCGCTGGGTGAACCCGAGGTTCCCTCCCTCGCCGACGACCTTCGTACGCAGATCCCGCCCGTCGACGCGCAGACCGTCGTTCGTCCGGTCACCGGCATCCGCGTTGGTCTCTTCGGACGACTTCACGTACGTGCCGATCCCGCCGTTCCACAGCAGGTCGACCGGCGCCTTCAGGACCCACCGGATCAACTCCGCCGGGGTCATGGCGGCCGGCGCCTCGGGCGGGATCCCGAGCGCGGTCCGGACCTCGGGTGCGGGCGTCACGCTCTTCGCCGCCCGGTCCACGACGGTCCCGCCGGCCGACAGGATCGATCGGTCGTAGTCGTTCCACGATGAGCCCGGCAGCTGGAACAGCCGTTTGCGTTCGGCGAACGAGATGGCCGGGTCGGGGTTCGGGTCGAGGAAGACGTGCCGGTGGTCGAACGCGGCCACCAGCTTGATCGTGTCCGTGTACAGCATCCCGTTGCCGAAGACGTCGCCGGACATGTCGCCGATCCCGACCGCGGTGAATGGGTCGCGGAGGACATCGATGCCCAGCTGCCGGAAGTGCCGCTTCACCGATTCCCACGCGCCTCGCGCGGTGATGCCGAGCGCCTTGTGATCGAACCCCGCGGAGCCTCCGCTGGCGAACGCGTCCCCGAGCCAGAACCCGTACCGCTCGCTCACCGCGTTCGCCGTATCCGAGAACGTCGCCGTCCCCTTGTCCGCGGCGACCACCAGATACGTGTCCGGTCCGTCGAGCGCGCGGACCCCCTCGGGATGCACGACCGCGCCCTGGACGTAGTTGTCCGTGATGTCGAGGAGCCCGTGCATGAAGGTGACGTACTGGGCGAGCACCTCCGCCTTCAGCTCGTCCGGCGCCGCCGGCCGGCGTTTCAGGATGAAGCCGCCCTTCGATCCGTCCGGCACGATGATCGCGTTCTTGACCCGCTGCGCCTTCATCAGGCCGAGGACCTCGGTCCGGTAGTCCTCCTTCCGGTCGGACCAGCGGATGCCGCCCCGGGCGACCATCCCGCCGCGCAGGTGGATCGCCTCCATGTTCGGCGAATACACGAAGACCTCGCACAGCGGGAACGGCTTCGGCATCTCCGGGACGTCAGCCGACCGCAGCTTGATCGCGAGGGCGAGACGCTCCGGGCGGTAGGCGTTCGTGCGGACCGTGGCCTCGATCGTGCCGAGGAGCGAGCGAAGGATCAGGTCCTGGTCGAGCGACGCGACCCCTTGCAGATCCTCCACGACCTCGTCCCTGATCGCCGACGCCTCCTCCGCGGGAGCGTTGCGAACCGGGTCGAACTTCGCCTCGAAGAGGTCCACGAGCCGCGCGGCGATGTGCGGGTTCGCGGCCATCGAATCGTTCCGGTATTCGTCCGTGAACCGCGCGGAGACCCGCGTCCGGTACGTGCGGTATGCGCGGAGGACATGGATCTGTTCCCACGTCAGCCCGCCCACGATGACCAGGCGGTTGAGGGAATCCACCTCCGCCTCTCCGCGCCACATCGCGCCGAGCGCGTCACGGACCGACCCCGCGACCCCTTCGAGGTGGAGCACCGCTCCGCGGGCGTCGAGGACGCCGAAGTCGTGGATGAACACCCGTCCTTCGCCCTCGAGATGGACGGGGATCTCCTCGACGACCCGCAGGCCGAGGGACTCGAGCAAGGGCATGAAGGCCGACAGGTCGACCTTGCCCCCGGTCTTGTAGAGACGCACACGCGTGAGCCGCTCGCCCGCCGACTCGTTGCCGATCCCGACGACGAAGCCGTCCGGCGACGACGCCAGCTCCTCCAGGTTCAACACGTCGTCGACGGCGAGCGCCCAGTCGGTGTCGGACGTCTTGTAGTAGTCGGGGAACCGAGGCGCGTACGTCGCGGCGAGTGCCCGGCCGCTCTGTTCGCCGAGACGCGCGGCCAGCGCGTCGGCCAGGTCGTCGTCCCAGGTGCGCGCGAGCCGTTCGACCTCCGCTTCGAGCTCCTCGTGCGGGATCTCGGGGATCTGCACGCCCGCCTCGACGTGCACCGTGAAGAAGATCTTGGCGGACTCGGTCTCCCCGAGAGAGAGGTGGTAGTCCACCGTCACGCCGTGGAAACGCTCCACGAACATGTCCTGCAGCCGCTTGCGGAGCGTCGCGGTGAACCGCTCGCGCGGCAGCGCGACCACGATGGAAACCTGCCGTCCGAACAGGTCCTTGCGGACCATGACCCGGATCCCCGCCTGCTCCTCGAACTGCAGCAGCCCGACGACGAGCGTCCGGAGCTCCTCCGCCGATCCCTGGAACAGCTCATCCTTCGGGAAGGTCCCGAACAGCTCGACGACCGTCTTGTAGTCGTGCGAACCCGGGATCAGATCCTCGGCCGCCAGGATCTGCTCGAGCTTGTGGTGCAGCAGGGGGGTCTTGGTGGCGGGCTCCATGTACGCCTTCGACGTGAACAGGCCGATCAGCCGCGCCTCGCCGGTGATCCGGCCGTCGGGCGAGACCTTGCGCACGCCGACGTAGTCCATCCGCGCGCGGCGATGGACGGTCGAGTAGGCCTTCGTCTTCGAGATCACGAGCAGGTCGCCGTCTTCGATCCGGTGACGGATGTACGAGGGAAGGCTGTCGAGCGGCGTGACGTCGGCGAACGTGCTCCGCGACACGTCGGACAGGATCCCGAGCCCGGAACCCTCGGTCGCATGGATCGCCCGGCCGTCGGGGAGGTCGAGCAGGTCGTACTCGCGGTAGCCCAGCAGGACGAAGTTGAGCTGGAGCAGCCAGTCGAGGAAGTCGACCGTACCGCTCACCTCCTCCGGCGAGTAGCGGCCGGCGGCCGCCCGAGCCAGATCCATCATGTGCCGCGTCCGCTCCTGCATCGGTTCGAAGTCCCGGACGACGAGGTGCACGTCGTGCAGGATCTCGCCGATCTTCCGCTCCAGATCGGTCCGCTCCGCCTCGCCGAGCCGCCGTTCGAGCTCGTAATGCATCACCGACTCGCGGTGCGACGCGTCTCGGCCCGACAGCACCCGCTCGATCCGGCCGCGCTCGTCGCGAACCGTTCCGACCACCGGGTGGACCAACAGCCGGACCCGGAGCTCGCGCGCCGCGAGCTCCTCGCTCACCGAGTCGACCAGGAACGGCGAGTCGTCCGTGTTCGTCTCCACGATCGTCCCGACCGACCCGTACCCCTCATCGGCGTCCGTCGGGACGAACACGCGGACCGCCGACGGCTCGTTCCCGCGCTGATCGGCGAAGGCGAACGCCGACGACACCATCGAGAACAACAGGTCTGCCCCGTGATGCTCGAGCTCCTCGTCGGAGAGTCGGCGGAGGAACGCCTTCGCGAACGCCTCCAGGGCGTCGCGACGCTCGGCGGGGACCTCGGCCCGGATGCGAGCGAACAGCGCGTCGAGGACGGGGTGCAGCGCGTGCGTCTGCTCGGCGGTTTCGGACACGGCGTGTATGGGGTCTCGAAGCGGTGGATCGACTCGCATGGAACGGTCGGAAGTCACATCGTAGCCGGTCCGCGAGCCGCCTCGACCACCTCTGCGGCCCGGTCGTACCGGCCGAACTGCGGCATCACGTACACGCCGGCCACCCCTTCCTCCCGGAGCGCGGCGATCAGCTCGACGGCCATCGTCGCGCCTTCCCGCCACGCCCGCTCGTCGTCGTCGCCGGCCGAGCGCATCCGATCGCGGGCGACCTCGGGGATCTCGATCCCGGGAACCTCGTTGTGGAGGAACTCGGCGTGCCGGCTCGTCATGAGCGGGAGCACCCCGGCGATGACGGGAACGGTGAGTGGCCCGCCGGCGACCTTCTCGTAGGTCTCCCGGATCGCGATCAACGGCTCGATCGAGTAGAACGGCTGCGTGAGGACGAAGCGCGCGCCGGACTCTGCCTTGCGCGCGAGCAGACGCGCCTCCCGCTCCAGATCGGGCGCGCTCGGTGCGACCGCCGCCCCGGCGAAGAACGACGTCGGCGCCCCGATCGAGGTCCCCGATCGATCCACGCCCGCGTTGAAGGCGTGCGTGATCATCGACAGGAGTCCCGTGGCGGTGACGTCGACGTTGTTCGACCCGTGCGGGTAATCGCCGATCGTCACGGGGTCGCCGACGCACACGAAGAGGTTCCGGATCCCGAGGGCGTGGGCGCCGAGGAGGTCGCCCTGGAGCCGCAGGAGGTTCCGGCCCCGGGTGGGGAAATGCAGAACCGTCTCGATCTCGGCCTGCTCGTGGATCAGGCGACACGCCGCCCAGGCGCTCATCCGCATCTTGGCCATGGGTGAGTCCGCGACGTCGATCGCGTCGGCACCCGCGTCGCGGAGCGTTTCCGCGGCGGCGACCAGGCGGGCGGCGTTGAACGAACGAGGCGGCTCCATCTCGACCGTCACGACGAAATGACCGGTCGCGAGCTTCGCCTCCAGCTTCGTCGGCGGCGCGACCGTCACCACGTCGAGGAGCCGCTCGCCGTGGTCCGCCTCGGGGAACTCGATCCTGGCGTGCGGCGCTCGATCGCGGAGCGCGGCGCCGATCGCCGTCGTGTGCGCGGGTCCCGTGCCGCAACAGCCGCCGACGACGGCAACGCCCTCGTCCAACAGCGCCTGCGCGATCTCGCCGAAGTACTCCGGCGTGGCCGGATACACGAACCGCCCGCCGACCTCCGCCGGTCCCCCGGCGTTGGGCCGCGCGACGATCGGCACGTGGGAGGCACCCGCGGCGCGCCGCATCGCCCGCACGACCCGCAGCACCTGTGCTGGACCCTCGCCGCAGTTCACTCCGAGGGCGTCGACACCGAGCCCGGTCACGGTCTGCGCCACCTCCTCGGGCGTCGAGCCGAGCAGGGTCCGGTCGTCTCGGGTGAACGTCGCGCTCGCGACGAGCGCGACGTTCGGCGCTGCGTCGCGAGCGGCGCGGACACCCTGTTCGAGCTCGCGGAGGTCGCTCTGGGTCTCGACCACGAGCAGGTCGACGCCCGCGTCGGCGAGGGCGGCGGCCTGCTCGCGGTAGGCGGCGAACGCATCCTCCGGATGCACGCGTCCGTACGGTTGGAGCCGGACGCCCAGGGGCCCCATCGAGCCCGCGACGATCGGAGCGCCGGCGTCGCGCGCGAGCGCGACGCCGGCGACGCACAGCTCGGCGAACCGGTCGGCGAGCCCATGCCGTTCGAGCCGGAAGCGGTTCGCACCGAAGGTATTCGTGACGACGAGGCGGGCGCCGGCGCCGACGAACGACGCGTGGATGTCCGCCACGCGCGCCGGCGCCCGAACGTTCAGCTCCTCCATGCACGCGTCGACCGGGACCCCGCGGGCGATCAGGGACGTACCCATGCCGCCGTCGGCGAGGAGCGGCCCTTCGGCCAGCAGCGCTCGGAAGGCCGTGGCATCCATGGGATGCAGTCTCCCACCGCCGGCGAGCCAGCCTCGGTTCCCCGGCTCACTCGTTCGGAACGATCGTCACCTCGTGCGTGAGCCGGACGACGGACCGGATCGTCGCGGCGACCGCGCAGTACCGGGTCTCGGCGATATCGACCGCCTTGGCGGCCTTCGACGCGTCGACCGCTCCCGTGAGCTGGAACCGCAGATGGATCGAGCGGAAGGTCCACGGCGGGTCGGGATCTTGCACGGATGTCGCCACGACCTCGAGACCCAGAAGATCCTGCCGCTGCTTCCGCAGGATCTCGACGACGTCGTACGCGGTGCACGCGGCGAGCGACAACGGCAGCAGGTCCGAGGGCTTCGCGCCGGGTCCTTCGACGTCCCCTCCAACGAGGATCGGCTCCCCATACCCGGTCGTTCCGACGAACTGGATGCGATCGCCGGTCCACACGAGCCTGACGTCAGCCATCCAGGTGGCGAGTCTAACGACCTACGACGGTCGATCATTCGGGGTGGCCGTTCGCAGCCATCCGGACGTGGTTGGGACCCCCGGGCCGGGGTACGCTACGAACGTTCGGGGGGATCCTCGGGCCGGACGATGCTCCTTGGGGGGGAGATGGGCCGACACCGGGTCCGGATCGTCGTTGGTGAGGGACGGTCCGCACGCATGGGTTTCTTGCGCTTCGTGCTGGAGTCCGAAGGCTACGAGGTGGTCGCGCAGGCGTCGAGCGCTTCCGAGCTCGCGCGGGTCCTCGCCGTCCACCAGCCCGACGTCGTCGTGCTGGACGACGGGATCGGCGCAACCGCCGTCCAGATGACCCACGAGGTTTCGCCGAACGCGAAGGTGATCCTGGTCTGGCCGGGGGCCGTGGTCCCGATCGGCGGCTACGCCCGCGTCGACCCCGGCGACGTCTTGCGCTCCCTGGGCCCGACGGTCGCGCGGGCGGTCGGCACGATGCCGGTGCCACGGGAGAACGTCATCACACCCGGTTGGGCCGATCGACTGAAGAATGACCCGGCCGCCCTCAGGGAGAAGCTCGAGGAGCACGACGGTCCCTCCACGAAACGTCCGAGCGTGACGGATCTGCAGCGCCGCGGACAGCATCTGCATCCGGTTGGCGACACCGAGCCGGCCGCGGCCGCTACCCTCGTCGGCGGCGTCGGCGACGTCCGCGACGCGGATGAGGATCTCGCGCCGGTCCTTCCGCTCTCGGCGTTGAGCATGCCCCCCGCCGCTTGGGCCAGCACGCTTCCCGAAAGCGCGTTGGTACCGATCACGGCCGGCGCAGCCGGAACGGCCGAACCGCCCATCGCAGCCGGCGAGTGGAACCGCCGGTTGGGGACGATCGCGCTGGGCGGCGCGGTCGCCGCGAGCGCGGTCGTGATGGCGCTGACGCTGGGCGGAGCCGGAGGCCATCAGGGGATCCTCTCGGCCGCCGGCTTCGTGCAGGAGTCACCCGCCGTCGTCATCCCGGCGCCCGGCGCATCGCTCGCCGGGGCAACCGGACAGGCCGATCCTCTTCACCGGAGCGACCGGCCTGATCCCGATCCCGCCCAGCGGTCCGGTCGCACCCGGCAACGGCGGTCCGCACGGGGGCGGGAGCGGAACGGGTGGAGGCGGTGGCGGGACCGGCACGGGCGGCGGCGGGACCGGTGGTGGCGGCGGTGGTGGCACCGGCGGCGGCGGTGCTGGTGGCGCGTCGTCCATGCCCGGACGCTCGGCGCTGCATAACCCGTTCGGCGGGCCCCCCGGTCAGAGCGGTTCACACGTGAAGGCATCGAACCACAAGGGCCACCACGGGAAGAGCGGCGCCGCCCACGACCACGGGTCGCATGGCGGCAAGAGCGGGCAGCACGCGAGCCAGAACGGGCTCGACCACCGGAACAACCACTAGAGGTGCGGCCGCCTCCCACGGTGCGGAGCATCGGATGAACGGGTACGCCACCCTGCGGCGCGTCTACGTGCGCCCACCCGTCGAGGAGAGCCTGGGGTCGTGGGACGCCTTCGGCTGGCACCGGCCCCCCGACCCGCGCTCGATCGAGCAGGAACACCAGGCGTTCCGCGGCCTGCTGGCGGAAGCCGGGGCCGAGGTCGTCACCGGCGTTACCCAGGTCCCCGGCGACCCCGACGCGATCTACGCGTACGACCCCGTGCTCGTCGTCGACGACGGGGCGATCCTGCTCCGACCCGGCAAGGAGGGCAGACGGGCGGAGCCGGAGGCCGTGGCGCGCGATCTGCATGCGAACGGTGTGCCTGTGCTGGCCACGCTGGAGGCTCCGGCAACCGCCGAGGGTGGGGACATCGTCTTCCTGGACGACACCACCCTGCTGGTGGGGGTGGGTCACCGGACGAACAGCGCGGGCGTCGAGCAGCTCGCGTCGATCCTCGAGCCCCGCGGCATCACCGTCCACCGCTTCGATCTCCCGTTCCATCGGGGCCCGGACGCCTGCCTCCACCTGATGTCTCTGCTGTCTCCCCTGGATGCCGACCTGGTGGTCGCGTACCGCCCGATGATGCCGGTCCGCCTCGTGCAGCTCCTCGAGCGACGCGGGATCCGAACGGTCGAGGTCCCCGACGAGGAATTCCCGACGATGGGTCCCAACGTGCTCGCCCTCGGTCCGCGGATCGCGTTGGCGATCGATGGGAACCCCGAAACGCGACGCCGTATGGAGGCGGAGGGTGTCGAGGTTCGCTGCTACCGAGGTGAGGACGTGAGCCTGAACGGCGACGGCGGACCGACCTGCCTCACTCGCCCGCTGCTGCGCGGATAGCGGGCTCGTGTGCTCCGGTAGCCTGGGTCACCCGATGCCCGATCGCGCCTTCAACTTCGCCGCCGGTCCCGGGATCTTGCCGCTCCCGGTCCTGGAGCAGGCCCAACGAGACCTCGTCTCGCTTCCCGGGGTTGGGGCGTCGCCCTTGGAGGTCAGCCATCGCGGCTCGTGGTTCACCTCCGTGATCGATGAGACCGTTGCGAACCTCCGTGACCTGCTCGCGATCCCGGACGGGTACCACGTGGTGTTCTGCCAGGGCGGCGCTTCGCTGCAGTTCTCGATGGTGCCGATGAACCTGCTCCGAGGCACCGGGAGGACCGCCGACTACGTGCTCACTGGGTCCTGGGGCTCGAAGGCGATCGCCGAGGCGAACGAAGGAGGGGCCCGCGCGAGTCGCGTGGACGGCGAGGGACGAAGGATTCACCCGGATCCCCGGAACGGAGGAGCTCCTCGAGTCGATCGAGAGCGCTCCCGCCTACGTCCACGTCACGAGCAACGAGACGATCCAGGGCGTCGAGTTCCCCACCACGCCGATCGTCCCCGACGGCGTTCCGCTGGTCGCGGACGTCTCGTCCGACTTCCTCTCGCGGCCGATCGAGATCGGGCGCTACGACCTCCTCTATGCGGGCGCGCAGAAGAACGCGGGCCCTGCGGGCGTCACCGTCGTGATCGTCCGAGACGCCGTGCTCGATCGCATCCCGGACGGTCTCCCTTCCGTCCTCGATTACCGGACGTACGTGGAACACGGCAGCCGCTACAACACCCCGCCGGTCTTCGCGATCTACATCGTGATGCTCATCACCCGGTGGCTCCGCGACGAGGTCGGCGGTCTCGACGAGATGCACGCCCGCGATCGCGAGAAGGCGAACCTCCTCTACGACATCCTGGACGCGGCACCGATGTTCTATCGCGGGCACGCGCGCGCGGACTCGCGGTCGTTGATGAACGTGACCTTCCGGTTGCCGTCGGAGGATCTCGAGGCAAGGTTCGTCGCCGAGGCAGCAGAGCGGGGTCTCGTGGAGCTCAAGGGCCACCGCAGCGTCGGCGGGATCCGAGCCTCCATCTACAACGCGATGCCGCGCGAAGGGGTCGAAGCGCTCGCCGCCTTCATGCGCGAGTTCCACGAACGCGCGGGCGATGCTGGGACCGAGGAACGACCTACGACGACTTGACGCGAAGGATGTCGAACTCGTGACCTTCCGGGTCGGCGAACGTCCGCCACTCGACGCCGTCGAGGATCCGCTCCTCCCCGTCCCACGAGCCCCCGAGCGCCTCGACCCGGGTGGTGGCCTCTGCCAGGTCCGGGGCGCCGAGGTCGAGGTGGATGCGAACCTTGCCGTGCTTGGGTTCGGGGACGCGTTGGACGCAGAGCGCGGGCAGGTCGTCGCGACCCTTCAGGACCAGGAAGCGGCCGTCGTCCAGTTCCTCTTCCCGTTCGGTATCGAGCACCGCGGCCCAGAAGTCCGCGATCCGCTCCGCGTCCTGCGCGTCGATCGTGATGTAGAGGAACCTCGCGACCGCCGGCATCAGGCTCCCACCAGCTCCTCCGCCATCTGTCCGAAGACCTCCGTATGCCGATCGACGTCCTCCGCGGTCGTCGCCGGCGACATCAGCGCCATGTTGTGGAACGGCGTCATCAGGACACCCCGGTTCAACAGGTACAGATGGATGAACGGGTCGACCTCGTCGTCCTGCCCCGCCGCGGCTTCAGCTCCCGTTCCGGGCGCGATCCGGCCGGAACAGGTACTCCACCCGGCAGCCGAGGCGCACCACATGCCACGGAAGCTCCCGACCCTCGATCACGCTCTGGACGCCCTGCTCGAAGCGCTCCCCCAACGCGATCATGCGTTCGAAGGCTTCGTCCGTCAGGACCTCGCCCAACGTCGCGCGCATCGCGGCGAGCGACAGGGCATTGCCGGCGAGGGTGCCGCCGATCCCACCGACGTCGGCGTTCTTCCAGTCGGTGTGCTCGTAGATCCGCTGCGAGACCGCATCGGTGAGGCCGTAGGCGGCGCTGGGGATGCCCGCACCGAGCGTCTTGCCGATCGTCACGATGTCGGGCTGCAGGTTCCACGCTTTGGTGCATCCTCCGGGCCCGGCGCTGATCGTGTGCGTCTCGTCGATCAGCAACAGGGTCTCGTACCGCGTGCAGAGCTCGCGGACCGCCTCGTGGTATCCGGGATCGGGCAACACGATCCCGATGTTCGTGAGGGCCGGCTCGAAGAGGCACAGCGCGACGTCGCGTTCGGCGAGCGCTCGCTCGAGCCCTTCGAGGTCGTTGATCTCCACCACGCGGGTGGTTTCGGCGAGCGGCACGGGCTTGCCGAGGTTCCCTTCTCGCTCGATGACGTTGCCGTCGTCGTCGAGGGTCGCGAAGGTCTCGTCGACCGACCCGTGGTAGTTCCAGTTGTGGACGACGATCTTGGAGCGCCCGGTGATCTGGCGTGCCCATCGGATCGCGAACCGATTGGCGTCGGTGGCGGTCAGACAGAATTGCCAGTACGGGACACCGAAGCGCCGAGCCATCTCCCGACCCACCCACGTCGCGTCCTCGGTCGGCAGCATCAGGGTGATGCCTCGCGCCGCTTGGTCCGCGATCGCCTCGAGGGACACCTTCGGTGCGTGTCCCGCCATCCCGCCCGTGTCTCCCAAGCAGAAGTCCACGAACGCGTTGCCGTCGACGTCCCAGAACCGCGCGCCTTCGGCTCGATCGACGAACACGGGATGGTCGCCCGGCCACCGCGTCATCCAGTTCATCGGGACGCCGAAGAGCAGCGAGGCCCGAGCGTCGTCTGCGAGCCCCTTCGAGCGGGGGTGACGGTCGCGGAACAGGCTTCGTTCGCGTTCCATCAGCTCGTGGACCCGTGTTCGTTCGATCGTCCTCACATCCGTCCTCCTCAACTGACTGCGCGAAGTCTATGCGGCGGTACCATCGCGCGATGGCCCGCGCCCGCCGGATCGCTTGTTGCCTCCTGACCGCGTTCATCGCGATCGCCGTGCCCGCGAACCAAGCGTGGGCGCGCCCGGACGCAACGCCAGTCGCGACCCAGCCGGCATGGATGCGCGACATCACAACCGTGATCGGGAACCGTCCCGTCTCGGTCGCGATCGGGAGGGACGGAGACTCGTGGTTCGGGCACCTCGGCTGGGTGGGACGGCCGCCGGCCTCGAACGAGAAGCTCCTGCTCTCCATGGCGTTGCTGCAGCGGTATCGCCCGTGGCGGACGATCCGCACGAACGCCAGCGCCACCGCACCGCCGGGGCCGCGCGGGGTGATCCGCGGCAACCTCTGGATCGTCGGCCATGGAGACCCCGGGATCGACGGAACCCGGATCGCCGCCCTCGCGCGGGCGATACGGGATGCCGGCGTCCACCGGATCCGCGGGTCCGTGATGGGGAACACCGGGCCCTTCGCGAGGGATTGGTGGGCGCGCGGCTGGAAGGACTACTTCCCCGCCGACTACATCCCGCTGCCGACGGCCCTCACCTATCGGGAGAACACGGATCATCGCGGGGTCCACGTCACCGATCCCGAGCTTCGCGCCGCGACCACGCTGACCGCGCGCCTCGAACTCCTCGGGATCGCGGTCGGTCACAAGCCCGGGATGGGCCATCCGCCGGCGGGGCTCCGCCCGATCGCCCAGATCGCGTCGCCCCCGCTCCGGGATCTGATCCGACGGATGGACCTCAAGTCGAGGAACTTCTGGGCGGAAGTGCTGGGCAAGTACCTCGGGGCCGACGAGTGGGGCCGAGGCACGATCGCGAACGGCGCGAGGGCGATCGACCGCTTCACCGATATGCACGGGCAAGATTTCAGGGTCTACGACTCCTCCGGCCTCAGCTACGCGAACAGGGCGACCGCCCGTGGGATCCTCGAGCTGCTGTGGGACGCCGACGGCGCCTCGTGGGGCCCGATCCTGCGCGCGTCGCTCCCCGCGGGCGGCCAGGGGACGCTCAAGGATCGCCTCAAGGACATCCGGATCCGCGCGAAGACGGGGACCCTCGACGACGCCTCGGCGCTGTCGGGTTGGGTGTGGCTGGAGCGCACGGGGGGATGGGTCGAGTTCTCGATCCTTTCGAGCGGGTTCAACGAGTGGACCGCGAAGAAGATCGAGGATCGGATCGTCCGGATCGTCAGCTTCCGAGCCTCGCCTCCGCCCTGAGACAGGAGCCGAGGCCGACCCTCACTGCTCGGAAGGGGGCAGATCCCTCGCTCGGTCTCGCGCTCGCTCCGCCTCCGCCTCGGACGCCGCCTTCTTCGCGTCGTCGCGGTTCTCTCCGAAGTCGACCAGTGACGGCCGGGCGATCACGTACGCGATCACGCCGAGCACCGGCAGGATGAAGATCAGCAGCACCCAAAGGACCTTGGCACCGACCCCCAGGTCCGGACGCCGGATCACGTCGACCGTCGCGGCGATGTCGACGATGACGACCAGCAGGCCGAAGAACCAGAGCGCTGTGACTCCCATCACGATCCTCCAAACGAGGGAACCAGGTCAGCGCCGGCCGCGCCGATCAGAGGTCGCGAGCGTAGCGCAGGACCGGCCGGTCGCGCGTCGAACGGCACCGTGTTCACCCCTCCGCCGACCGGGGATGAAGCAGACCGAAGAGGTATCCGTCCGTCAGCGCCTCCCAGGACGCTTCGATGATGTTCTCCGAGACGCCGACCGTGGTCCACGCCTGCTCACCGTCGGACATGTCGATCAGGACGCGGACGACGGCCCCGGTCCCGACGCTCTCGTCCAGCACGCGAACCCGGAAATCTTCGAGCTCCATCGAGTCGAGCTCCGGGTAGTCGTTCGTCAGGGCCTTCCGGAGCGCGTTGTCGAGCGCGCCCACCGGGCCCTGCCCTTCGGCGGACTCGATGTGCCGGGTGCCCTTCGTTCGGACCTTGACGGTGGCCTCGGCGAGCGGCGGCTCGTCGTCGGCGACCCGCTCCTCCACGTGGACGCGGTAGCTCTCGATGTCGAAGAACGGCTGGGACCAGCCGGCGGCCCGACGCATCAGGAGGTCGAGCGAGGCTTCCGCGACATCGAACGCGTAGCCGGCCGCCTCCCGCCGCTTGATCTCCTCGACGGCCGTCGGGATCGCGGCGTCATCGATCGCGACGCCGAGCTCGTCGGCCTTCATGCGGATCGTGGACCCGCCGCCGTAGTCCGACGCGACCACACCTCGACGGTTCCCCACCACCTCGGGGTCGATGTGTTCGTAGGCGCGGGACAGGCGGGCGACCCCGCTGGTGTGCAAGCCGGCCTTGTGCGTGAAGGCGTGCCGTCCGGCGTACGGTTGGTGCGAGTCGGGCGCGACGTTGGCGACCTCGGCGACGTAGTGCGCGAGCTCCGTGAGATGCTCCACCGCACCCGCCGGCAGAGCGTCCGCGATGCCCATCTTCAGCACGAGGTCGGCGGTGATCGGGATGAGATCGGCGTTCCCGGTCCGCTCGCCGTACCCGTTGATCGTTCCCTGCACCTGGAAGACGCCCGCATCGACGGCGATCAGCGAGTTCGCGACCGCGCATCCCGCGTCGTTGTGGACGTGGATCCCGAGAGGCACGTTCGTCTTCTCGCCGACCTCGGTGACGATCCGGGCGACGTCGAACGGGAGCATCCCGCCGTTCGTGTCGCACAGGACCAGGCGCTCGGCTCCGGCCTCCTCGGCGGCGGCCAGCACCCGCATCGCGAACACCGGGTCGGTCAGGTATCCGTCGAAGAAGTGCTCCGCGTCGAAGAACACGCGCCGGCCCTGCGCCCGCAGGAACCCGACGGAGTCGCGGACCATGGCGACGCCTTCGTCCAGATCCGTCCGGAGCGCTTGGGTGACATGGAGATCCCACGCCTTCCCCACCAGGCATACGACCTCGGTCCCGGCGTCGAGCAGGTCCCGCAACGCCCGCGACGTCGTCGCGTCCTCTCCCGCCTTGCGCGTCATCCCGAACGCCGTGAGCTGGGCGTGCTTGAGGGTCTCCTTCGATGCCAGCGAGAAGAACTCGGTGTCGCGCGGGTTCGCGCCCGGCCACCCTCCCTCCACGAAGGGGAAGCCCACCTGGTCGAGCTTGTGCAGGATGCGCAGGCGATCGTCGATCGAGTAGCTGAGGTCGGCGCGCTGGGCACCATCGCGCAGCGTCGTGTCGTAGAGCTCGACCGCACGCGTCGCGTCGCTCATGACGTCGCGCCCTCCACGACGAGGTCCCCGACCTCCGAGGTCGCGTAGCCCATCTCTCCCGCGCGCATGCTCTTCATGCGCTGGGTCGCGTGGCCGATCCCCGCGTGCACCCGGTCGGCCGCCTTCACCTCACCCAGGGACACCAGCAGCATCTGCATCGCCGCGATCGCCGCCAACGGGTTGATCGTTCCCCTGCCGGCATGATCCGGCGCCGTGCCTCCGATCGGCTCGAACATCGACACGCCGTCCGGGGCGATGTTCGCGCCGGCCGCCACGCCCATCCCGCCCTGGATCATGGCCCCGAGGTCCGTGATGATGTCGCCGAACATGTTGTCGGTGACGATGACGTCGAACCGGCTCGGCTGGTCCAGGAAGTAGATGCACGCGGCGTCCACGTGGACGTAATCGGTCTGGACATCGGGGAACTCCGCGGCCACGTCGTCGACGACCCGCTGGTAGAGATCGCCGGCGAACGTCAGCACGTTCGTCTTGTGCACGAGCGTCAGGTGCCTGCGCCGGTTGGACGCCACGTCGAACGCGTAGCGCACGATCCGCTCGACCCCGTGGCGGGTGTTGATCGACTCCTGGACGGCGACCTCGTACGGCGTGCCCTTCCGGTGGAAGCCGCCGGCCCCGCTGTACAGCCCCTCGGAGTTCTCACGCACGACGACGAAGTTCACATCCTCTTCCGTGTGCGACGGCACGAGCGTCTGCACGCCCGGGTAGCGGATCACCGGACGGAGGTTGACGTATTGGTCCAGCTCGAAGCGGATGCGAAGGAGCAGATCGCGCTCCAGGATCCCCGGCCGCACACGCGGGTCGCCCACCGCGCCGAGCAGGATCGCGGAGCACCCTCGGAGCCCCTCGAGCTCGTCGGCCGGAAGGACCTCGCCGGTCCGGAGGTACCGGTCGGCGCCCAGGTCGAACTCCACCGCATCGACGTCGAAGCCGTCGCGGACGGCCTCCAAGACCTTGAGCGCCTCGGCGACCACCTCGGGCCCCGTCCCATCGCCGCGGATCACGCCGATCCGGTAGGTCAAGACGTGACCTCGTCGCGCGGTCCGTCGCCGCCCGCCTGCATCTGCAGAGCGCGGTTGATCGCCGCCAGGTACGCCCGGGCGCTCGCCTCCACCACGTCGGTCGCGACCCCGCGGCCGGTCACCCGCCGTCCGTCGACGTCCAGCTGGACGACGACGTCGCCTAACGCATCGGAACCCCCGGTCACGCTGGAGACGTTGAACGCGACGAGCCGAGGCTCGATGCCGGCCGCGCGACCGATCGCGCCCATGACCGCGTCGATCATCCCGTCGCCCATGGCCGACTCCTCGATCAGGTCGTCGCCGCGTCGGAGCCGGACCGTCGCCGTCGGGGCCAGGTGCGTCCCCCCGCCGACCTGGACCGCCTCGAGGACGAGAAGATCCTCCTTCCCGCTGCCGATCTCCTCCGTCACGATCGCTTCGAGGTCGTGGTCCGTGAGGGTGATCTTGCGGTCCGCCAGATCCTTGAACCGGGCGAACGCGCGGTTGAGCTGAACCTCCTCCAGCGTGATCCCGAGCTTCTGGAGGGCGTCGACGAACGCGTGCCGTCCGCTGTGCTTGCCGAGGACGAGTCGGTTCCCCTCGAGGCCGATCTCCTGCGGATCCATGATCTCGTAGGTCGCCCGGTTCGCGAGGACGCCGTGCTGATGGATCCCGCTCTCGTGCGCGAAGGCGCTCGAGCCCACGACGGCCTTGTTCGGCTGGACGCCGTAGCCCGTCGTCATGGAGACCAGTCGCGACGTTCGCACGATCTCCTTCAGGTTGAGCCCGTGTCGGACGCCGAGGTGCTCGCCGCGCGTGCGGACGATCATCGCGACCTCCTCGAGCGAGCAGTTCCCGGCACGCTCACCGATCCCGTTCACCGCGACCTCGATCTGCCGTGCGCCGTTCTCGATCCCGGCCAGCGCGTTGGCGACCGCCAGGCCGAGGTCGTTGTGACAGTGGGTCGAGATCACGACCTGGTCGGGAACGGCCTCGCGCACCGTCCGCACCAGCTCGCCGAACTCGGTGGGGGTGGCGTAGCCGACCGTGTCGGGCACGTTGATCGTGGTAGCCCCGCACGCGACCGCGACGCGGAAGCACTCAAGCAGGAAGGTCAGCTCGGTCCGGGTCGCGTCCTGCGCCGAGAACTCGACATCCTCCGTGTAGCTCTTCGCCAGCCGGACGTTGTCCTCGATCGCCTGCAGGACCTGCTGCGGGCTCATCCGCAGCATCGACTCCCGCTGGACGTCGGAGGTCGAGATGAACGTGTGGATCCGCCACCGCTCGGCACCCTTCAGCGCCTCGGCCGCCCGCTCGACGTCGCCGGTCGCGGTCCTCGCGAGCGCGGCGATCACCGGCCCCCGCACGGAGCTCGCGATCTGGCGAACGGCATCGAACTCGCCGGGCGACGAGATCGGGAACCCCGCCTCGATGATGTCGACGTTGAGTCGAGCGAGCTGCTCGGCGATCTCGAGCTTCTCGGGTTGGGTGAGCGCGATGCCCGGCGCCTGCTCGCCATCGCGCAGGGTCGTGTCGAAGATCCTGACTTGATCGAAGCGGGCTACCGCTTCGCTGCTTGAGCCCGCGGTTACATCGGGGTCTGCGTTCTCGCTCATCAGCTCGGCACCTTCTTCTCGGACTCCAACCACGGCATCATCTGACGCAGCTGCCGCCCCACCTGCTCCAGCTGGGACGTCTGCGCCTGCTGCCGAAGTCGGAGGAACTCCGGGAAGCCGGCGTCGGCTTCCGCGATCCATCGCTTGGCGAACGAACCGTCCTGGATCGCGGCGAGGACCTGTTCCATCGCCGCACGCGAGGGGCCGTCGACCACCTTCGGGCCGCTCTGGTAGTCGCCCCACTCCGCGGTGTCCGACACCGAGTAGCGCATCCAGGACAGCCCGCCCTCGTAGATCAGGTCGATGATCAGCTTCAGCTCGTGGAGGCACTCGAAGTAGGCGATCTCGGGCTGGTAGCCGGCCGCGACGAGCGTGTCGAAGCCGTTGCGGACCAGCTCGGAGATCCCGCCGCACAGCACCGTCTGCTCGCCGAACAGGTCGGTCTCGGTCTCCTCCTTGAAGGTGGTCTCGATGATGCCGGCGCGCGCGGCGCCGATGGCGGAGCCGTAGGCGAGCGCGCGCGCCCGCGCCTTGCCGGTCGCGTCCTGCTGCACCGCGACCAGCGCCGGCGTCCCGATCCCCTGCTCGTAGGTCCTGCGGACGAGGTGCCCCGGCCCCTTCGGCGCGATCATCGTGACGTCGACCCCGGCGGGTGGGGCCACGGTGCCGAAGTGCACCGAGAACCCGTGCGCGAACATCAGCATGTCGCCGTCTTTGAGGTTCGGGGCGATCTCCTTCGCGTACACGGCGCCGTGCGAGGTGTCGGGCAGCACGACCATCACGACGTCGGCCTCGCGGACCGCGTCGCCGATCTCCAGGACGCGGAGCCCGGCCTCCTCGGCCATCGGGCGGCTCGACGAGCCGGTCCGCAGCCCGACCCGCACGTCGAGCCCGCTGTCCTTCAGGTTCTGCGCGTGCGCGTGGCCCTGCGAGCCGTACCCGAGCACCGCGATCTTCTGATCCGCCAATACGCCGGGGTCGGTGTCCTTCTCATAGAAGATCGTGGCCATCTGGCTCGCCTTTCGCTCAGTCGTTCGCCGCCCGGAGCACACGCTCCTTGATCCCTCGGTCGCCGCGCCCGAGCGCGATCCGCCCGGTGCGTGACAGCTCCACGATCCCGAAGTCGTCCAGCAGCGACAGCAGCGCCTCCAGCTTGTCGGGTTTGCCGGTCGCTTCGAGCGTGAGCGTGGACGCGGTGACGTCGACGATGTTCACCCGGAACACCTCGGCGATCTCCATCACCCGCGCTCGATCGTCGCCCGAGGCGCGGACCTTGACGAGCATCAGCTCACGCTCCACCGCGGAACCGGGCTCGTGCTCGAGGATCTTGATCACGTTGATCAGCTTGTTGAGCTGTTTCGTGATCTGCTCGAGGGGCTTCGTGTCCACGTTGATCACGATCGTCATCCGCGACAGGCCCGAGGACTCGGTGGGTCCCACCGCGAGCGAGTCGATGTTGAAACCGCGCGCCGAGAAGAGCCCGGCCACGCGGGTGAGCACGCCGGGCTTGTCCTCGACGAGGACCGAGATCGTGTGGAGCGTTCCGCCGCCGCTCGAGCCGTTGCTCATACGATCGGAGCCTCCGCGGGATCGCTCGTGGGTGTCGCGCCCTCGGGGTCGAGGATGATGTCGTCGTTCGACGCGCCCGCCGGGACCATCGGGAAGACCATCTCGCGCGGATCCACCCGGAAGTCGATCACGACGCTCCGGTCCTCCACCGAGAAGGCCTTCTCGATCACCGCGTCGACCTCGCCGGGATCGTCCGCCCGGAGCCCGACCGCTCCGTACGCCTCGGCGAGCTTCACGTAGTCCGGCACATCGGGATCGAGGTAGACGCCCGAGTACCGTTCCGCGAAGAACAGCTCCTGCCATTGGCGGACCATCCCCAGGTACCCGTTGTTCAAGATCGCCGTGATGAAGGGGATCTTCTCCGTGGTGCTGGTCGCAAGCTCCTGCGCGGTCATCTGGAAGCAGCCGTCGCCGTCGATCGCCAGGACCCGCTTATCGGGTTGCCCGACCTTGGCGCCGAGCGCTGCCGGAACCGCGAAGCCCATCGTGCCGAGACCACCCGAATTGATCCAGTGCCGCGGATGCTCGAAATGCCAGTACTGCGACGCGTACATCTGGTGTTGCCCGACGCCCGCCACGACGATCGTGTCCGCGTCGGAGTGTTCGCGGAGGCGCTCGACGCAGTACTGCGGCTTGAGCGGCCCGTCCGGTTGCTGGTCGTAGCGGTAGGGGAACCGTCGTTGCCAGTCGGCGAGCTGACCGAGCCACGCGGAGCGATCCGGCACGCCGCCGGCCTCGTGCTGCCGTGCGTCCAACTCGGCGGCGAGCTTCGCGATCACGTCCTTGCAATCGCCGACGATCGGCACGTCGGCCACGCGGTTCTTCCCGATCTCCGCCGGATCGATGTCGACGTGGATCACCTTCGCGTGTGGAGCGAAGGCCGCAAGCTTGCCCGTCACCCGGTCGTCGAAGCGGGCCCCGAGAGCGACGAGGACGTCCGCCTTCTGGATCGAGGTGACGGCCGTGTAGTTGCCGTGCATCCCCGGCATCCCCAAGCACAGCTCGTTCGAGTCGGGGAACGCTCCGCGCGCCATCAAGGTGGTGACGACCGGCAGGCGGCCGAGGGTCGCGAGCTTCGCGAGCTCGGCGTGCGCGTCGGCCTTGATCACGCCACCGCCGACGTAGAGCACGGGACGTTCGGCCGCCATGATCAGCTTCACGGCTTCCCCGACCTGGCGTTGGTTGCCCTTCGTCGTGGGCTTGTAGCCGGGCAGGTTGATGCGCTCGGGCCAGCTCCAGGTCGTCTCCGAAAGGAGCACGTCCTTCGGGAGGTCGATCAGGACGGGGCCCGGGCGACCGGTCGAGGCGATGTGGAACGCCTCACGCACGGTCTCGGCGATCAGCGCGGGATCCTTCACCAGGAAGTTGTGCTTCGTGATGGGCATCGTGATGCCCGTGATGTCGGCCTCCTGGAACGCGTCGTTGCCGACCACGGGCGTCGGCACCTGCCCCGTGATCGCGACGATCGGGACCGAGTCCATCTTCGCGTCGGCGATCGGCGTGACGAGGTTGGTCCCGCCGGGACCCGAGGTCGCCATGCAGACGCCGACCCGTCCGGTGGCCCACGCGTAGCCCTCCGCCGCGTGGCCCGCGCCCTGTTCGTGGCGGCAGAGGATGTGCCGGATCGACGAGCCGTCGACGAGCGGGTCGTAGATGGGCATGCTCGCCCCGCCCGGGATACCGAAGATCACCTCGACCCCTTCGTGCTCGAGGGCTCGCAAGAGGGCCAGGGCCCCGGTGACCTTCATCGCGCGGCCGCCTCCCGATCCTCGACGGGTCCGGTCTCCACCCGGCGGACGGTCGCCTGCAGCCGGTGCGCCAGGTTCCTGCACGCGCGCTCGAACTCCCACGGCGTCCAATCGCGCCGGCGCAGCTGCAGGACGTCGCCGCTCTGGTCCTCGTCGAGGCCGAACCCACCCGCCCATGTACACGACCTCGGAGGACAGGTATCGGTCGACCACCGCGCGGGTGCTGCTGTCCGCGGTCTCGACGGTCACCTGTCCCGGGCCTTCCCACAGCACGCTCGCGACGACGGTGCCGTTCCGATCGAATTCGTACCTCATCGTGACTCCTTCCCTTCCGCTGGCCCTTCCGCTGGACTCGTCCCCGATCCGTCGCTGGGCGGTCATCCGAACCCGGGGTAGAAAAAACCCCTCGCGTGGCGAGGGGCGTCTGGCGCGGGGGTCTGTCGGGCTATCGCCCGCCCGCGCCTATGCGATAAGTACGAGGCTGCTGCGTCCGGTCACAGCCCTGGTCGACATGGTCTAGTCAGTGTAGGGACATCGAACGTCGTGTCAACCCCGTCCGTGCAGGCCAGACCTGAGGAAGTGATTTCTCACCTTCCACGGCCCTACCCTCTGCAGATGGATCCTGCGCGGGGACTCGAGCATCTCGATCGTTGCTGGAAGCGCCCTCGCCCGCTGTGCTGATCACCTACCGACCCGATGGCTCCGCCGACGTGTCTCCCGTGTGGTTCCGCTACACGGGCGAGACGTTCGAGGTCGTGGTGGCGAAGAGCGACAGCAAGCTGCGCAACCTGGCGCGTGACCCACGCGCCGTGCTGATGATCTTCGAGACCGTGGCTCCCTTCCGGGGTGTGAAGGTCCGAGCCGAGGTCGGATGGGACGAATCGCGCGTGGAAGACGTCCGGCGATCCATCTCCTCGCGCTACCTCGGGCACGAGGGGGCCGACGCCTTCGTCGCAGAGCGAGGTGACGGTGTCGTCGTTCGCCTTCCCACGTCCGCGGCCCAGGTATGGGACCTCTCCGAGATCCTGCCGTGACGAGGACATCGTCACCTGCGTGCGTTCTGACGTCGGGCGCGCGCCCACATCCGACGAGTGTCGGTGCCGCCGGTAGGCTGGCCACGTGACCTGGTACACACGCGAGGACGCTGCCGAGCGGGTCGGCGTCGAGCCTTCGTATCTCCTTCGACTCGTGGATCTCGGCATCCTCGCCCCCGAGGATCCGGATCGCTTCTCGCCGGGGGACGTGCGCCGCGTGCTGATGGCGAAGTCGCTGGAGGATGCCGGGATCCCGCTCGAAGGTGTGGCCGCCGGCATGAAGAGCGGTGCCCTGTCGCTCTCCTTCTTCGACGCGGCCAGCTACGAGCGATTCGCCGCGCTCGGCTCCGAGACGTTCCGCCAGGTCAGCGACCGGACCGGGATCCCGCTCGAGTTGCTGATGGTCGTCCGCGAAGCGATCGGCATGGCGCAACCATCGCCCGATGACCGACTTCGCGACGATGAGATGGCGATCGTGCCGTTCATCGAACTCCAGCTGGCGGAGGGATTCCGGACGCCCGCGATCGAGCGTCTGCTCCGAGTGCAGGGCGACAGCACCCGGCGGATCACCGAACAGGAAGGGGCCTGGTGGAACTCCGAGGTGATCGAGCCAGCCATGGCGGCGGGCAAGGGCCCGGAGGAGATCGCGAACGCCGAGCTCGCCGACCGGATCGCCCCGCTGTCGGAGCAAGCCGTCCTGGCCATGTATCACGCACAGCAGGCGCGCGCGTGGACCGCCAACATCATCGAAGGGTTCGAGGTGATGATGGCGAAGGCCGGGATCCACAGCCGCCTCGAGCGACAACCGGCGATCTGCTTGGCAGCAGCGAGTTGGCGCACACGTTGGTCGAACACGACCTCGTCGACGAGTTCCGCTTGATGATCGACCCGGTCGTCGTCGGCGGTGGGAAGCGCGTCTTCCGCGATGACGGCGTGCTCAGGTCGTTCCGGCTCGTCCAGGGACAGGTGACGACGACCGGCGCATTCCTCGCGACGTATGCGATGGAAGAGAAATGATCAGGGATCGAGCCTCGTGCGTTCTTGGCGGATGATCGCGGCCGGCGTGGTGCTGGTCGCAGCGATCGCCGTGACGGTGTTCGTGTTCGGATCCCGGGACGACCGGATCGCCGCCCCCTCGATCATCCAGACCGGTCCGGAACGAACACCGGCGTTCGCGTTCGCGGTCGCCCGGTCCGGCGCTCTTCCCACGGCCGCGATCAGATCGAGGAAGCCCGTCCGGACCGATCCCCTTCTCCGTCTCCACGGGGCATCCAAGCTCGCGTCGAAGAGGGCGATCGCGTCGATCACACGGCTCTACCGAAGTGCCTTCTTGGATCCCGTCCACTGGCATGACGGAACCTACGAGAGCCTCTGGCGGGACTTCGCGAGGGCGGCGAGGGCCCGGGCCCGGAAGGACGTCCGGGTCCTTACGGCGGGTGCGACGGCCGGCGAGGCGTACGACGCGATCGTGCCGCGTCGATCCCTGATCAGCACGACGGTCCTGCTCGAACGGAAGGGCAAGCCGGTCATGGTCCTCGTGAACGCGCGATTCCGGGCGCTCGGCCGGAGGATCGCCGGATCGTCGAACACGAGGTTCGACAGCACGGGGCGGTTCTTCTTCCAGCGTGTCGGAGGCAGCTGGAAGATCGTTTCCTACGACGTGCGACGGAGCGATGACAGGGTCGAGAAGAGCCTGCCGAGCTCGCCGGATGCACCGGATGCCTCGGCGACGGGGGCCCCGTGAGGCGGCGGGCAGCGTTCGTGATCCTGGCGCTCGCGGCTTGGACCCTCGGCTCCGCCCTTGGAGCGATCGCGCCCGGCTCGAGCGAAGCATCGGGGGATCCACCGATCATGCTTTCGGCCGCGCACGCCGGATACACACCGGACCTCACCGGGAACCGGCCGATCTCGATCCTCGCGATCGGCTCCGGCGCGCGCCCATACCAGGCTCCCGAGCGCGGGCTCGCCGACTCGATCCACCTGATCGAGATCGACCCGAAGAACCGACACGCGGTGATCATCGGCATCCCTCGGGACTCATGGGTATCGATCCCCGGCTACGGGATGAACAAGATCAACGCGTCGATGGCCATCGGGGGTCCACCGCTGCTGGTCAAGACCGTCGAGCAGATGAGCGGGATCCACATCCAGTACTTCGCCCTGACGTCGTTCTGGGGGCTCACGTCGATGATCGACCAGATCGGCGGACTGACGATCCGGGTGCCGTTCCCGATGCACGACAGCTACTCCCGAGCGGACTTCCACCCCGGCGTGCAACGGTTGCGCGGCGCGGAGGTCCTCGCGTTCAGCCGCGACCGTCACAGCTTGCGGTCGGGCGACTTCGGCAGGAGCGAGGACGGCGGCCGCGTGCTCATCGCCGCGCTCACCCAGTTCCGGACGGAGTTCGAGAAGGACCCGACCGCGCTGCTCCGGTGGGTCTCGGCGGGGATGCGCAGCCTCTCGACGGACCTGCCGCTCACGAACGTCCTGCGGCTCGCGTTCCTCTGCGCCCGGATCCCGCCGAGGAACCTCCAGAACGTCGTGCTGCCGGGCGGCATCGGGTCAGCGAACGGCCTGTCGATCGTTCGGCTTTCCCCCTCGGTCAGGACGATCTTCCGGGACGCGAGCCGTTCGGCGATCGTCCGCGGCAGCCACCGCCCTCGATCGCCGACCGCGGGCCAGTAGGAGCCCGTGCCGAGCGGGATGGAGACGAGCGTGAGCGATGGAGAACGGCTTGTCAGCGCCCCCTCGTTCATCGGTACGATGGGGGACAGCACCCGATGCATGAGGAGGCGAAGCCATGAACATCGGCACGCAGCGTCGGACCGTCTTCATCGAGCCGGTCGAGGAGCCCGAGTCTTCCCCCGTGAAAGAGCCTTCGCCGGCGATCGCCCCCCAACCTGTCGACCCACGTCCGGAGAAGCAACCCAAGCCAAGTCGCTGACCCCATGGATGATCGGTGGAACCGGATCCCGGACGGGATCGACCCGATCGTTGGCTATCGAGCTTGGTACTACACGATCGGCCAGCGAGGAGCGCGACTGCATCCGCTCGTCCAACGTCGGAGCGGAGGACCTACGGGGATCAGCGATTGGGACGGGGCCTCGTGGTCGTGGGTGAGGGCGACGTGCTCGCATCCTGCGGCGTCGTGGCACGTCGCGCCCGAGGAAGACTGCACCTGCGGCTTCTACGCGATGAGCACACTGCCCCCCGTCGTTTCCGGCTGCGGATTCAGAACGGCGGAGATCGGCCCCGGTAGCACCTCCGGCGTGGTCATGGGACGGGTAGAGCTCGCAGGAAAGGTCATCGAGCACGAGTGGGGCTATCGAGCGGAGCGAGCTCGCATCGCAGAGCTCATCCCGTTCCGCGGAACAGAGCAGTCCGTGATGATCCTGGCCGCGCGCTTGGGTCTCCCGATCAGCGAGCCGGTCGACATGCCCTCAGGCGTTCGAACGCTGCCTCCTTCTTCGACGGGATCCCGCTTCCGAGACCTGATGAACCAGGTTGGGATGACGATGGGATCCTCTCTCTTCGCTTTCATCGTGGTCGTTGCCATCCAGCAGCCCCTGCTCAAGATCGTGGTGTGGTTGGCCGTCATGTTCGTGGGCATGCGGGATCGTGGGTCAAACGGAACCAGCCCGATGCCTCCCCTGAACCGGGCCAGGGCCACTCCGCCCCCCTCACTGCCAAGAGGTTCATCGCCGCCGGCTGCGTAGTCGACGTGAGGCGAGTCTCGTAGCATCCGTCGGTGCGTGAGCCCGGCCACCGGTTGGATGCGAACGGCGTCGCCTGCCACGTGCTGATCGACGGATGGCGAACGGTCTCGCCGCGATTCGTCTTCCAGGGGTACGACGACGCCGTCCAGGGCGAGTTCGTGCGCCCGTACCTCGACGCGGAGGGGAAGCTGCCGGGCCGCGTCGCGGCGCTCCTCGTCGAGTCCCCCGACGGGCTCGTCCTGGTCGACGCCGGCAACGGCCGGTTCGCGCCCGAGCTGGATGTCGGTCACGTGCACGAGGAGCTCGAGGCCCTCGGCGTCCATCCGTGGGACGTCCGGTGCGTGATCATCACGCACGGACACGCCGACCACGTCGGCGGGCTCGTCGGGCCTCGCGGCGAGCCCGCCTTCCCCGATGCGCGTCACGTGATCCATCGGGTCGAGGCCGAGTTCTGGTCCTCGGCCGAAGCCGAGGCCCTGCCGAACGGCGCCGGGCTCCCTGCGCAGACGGCGCTCTCGGCGCTGCTGGACGCCGAGCTGCTCGACACCGTCGAAGGCGGTGCACACGTCGCCACCGGGGTCGAAGCGATCGAGGCGCCCGGCCATACACCGGGGCACCTCGCGGTCGTCGTGAACGAGGCGGTCCTGTGGGCCGGCGACACCTTCGTCTCGCAGCTCAACGTCCCGCATCCCGAGTGGGTGTCGCTCTCCGACATGGACGGCCGGACGAACGAAGCGACGAGGCGGCGGCTGCTCGAACGAGCAGCCGCCGCCGACCTCCTGCTCGCGGCATCCCACATGCCGATCAGCGGGACGGTGGCGCGCACCGGCGACGGCTACGAGCTGCTGCCGTCAGAGCTCCCGTAGGAGCGCCACCAGCTCCTCGGGACCGGCCACCGTGAGATCCGCCTTCGCGACGAGCTCCTCCGGCGTCTCCTCTCCGACCACCGCGATCCGACAGATCGGCATGCCGTCCTTCGCGAGGACCTCCAGCGCATCGAACGCGGGCACGTCGTTGAGGTCGTCGCCGGCGTAGAGCGCAGCCTCGGCTCCCGTTCGAGCGACGACCTCTTCGACGACGATCCCCTTGCTGCTCCCCTTCCGGACGAGCTCCAGCACGCGCTTCCCGGGCGAGACCTCCAGCCCGTGCCGCTCGGCGATCGCGGTGAGCGGCCCCGCGATCCTGACGGTCGCCGCATCGGGGTCGGGCGTCGTCCGAACGTGGACGGCGATGCTCGCGCTCTTGTCCACCACGCGCACGCCGAGCTCCCCCGCGACCGCGGCGTTGACCTCGGCAAGGACCTCCTCCGGCAGGGCCGGGGAATCCTCCATCCCGAACTGCCCGATCACGTCGAGGCCCTCGACCCGCAACACGCTTCGGATGAATCCGGACCGTCGTCCGGTCACGATCGTGACGTTCCCGGCCCGCTCGACCAGCCCGGCGAGGACCTCCTCCGCGCCGGCGACCGGCATCGCGTCCTCGGACCGGACGACGATGGGCGACAGCGTCCCGTCGAAGTCCAGCAGGAGGGCAGCGCGCGCGAGCCGCGCCTTCACCTCCTCGAGGCTCACCGCCGGACGCCTCGCAGCGCCACCCGAGGGACCCGCCGGGGCCGCCGCAGCCTCCGCTCGGCCGGTCCGACCATGCCGCGGGAGAGGTTGCGCGCCGTCCCGATCACCGACACGTGCGAGAACGCCTGCGGGAAGTTGCCGATGAGTCGCCCGTTCGCGACGTCGTATTCCTCCGAGAGGAGGCCGACGTCGTTGCGGACAGCGAGGACGCGCTCGAAGAGCTCACGCGCCTGTTCGTCGTGTCCCTGCAGCGACAGACAGTCCGCGAGCCAGCAGGTGCACGGGATGAACGCTCCCTCGCCGCCCGGCTGACCGTCGACGCGCGACGCGGTGTCGTACCGCCGGACGAACCCGTCGACCATCAGCCGATCCTGGATCGCCGCGACGGTGCCGACCATCTTCGGGTCATCGGCGGAGATGAACCCGACGAACGGCAACATGAGGAGCGCGGCGTCCATCTCCTTCGATCCGTAGGACTGGACGAAGGAGCCGATCTCGTCGTCGAACGCCTCGGACATGATCTCGTGGTGGATCTCGTCCCGGAGGGCCCGCCAGCGATCGACCGGCCCCGGGAACCCGAACAGCTCGACGTCGCGGATCGCCCGGTCGACGCCGACCCACGCCATCACCTTCGAATGCGTGAAGTGCTGCCGGCCCCCGCGCACCTCCCAGATCCCCTCGTCGGGCTCCCGCCACGCCGACTCCAGCACGTCGAGGATGCGGAGCTCCATCTCCCACGCGGCCGCCTCGTGCGGCAGTCCCTCGCGCGAGGCCTGGTGCAGCAGGTCGAGGACCTCGCCGTAGACGTCGAGCTGGAACTGCCGCGAGGCGTCGTTCCCGACCCGAACCGGGAGCGAATCCTCGTAGCCCGGCAACCACTCGATCTCGAGCTCCGGCATCCGCCGCTCGCCGGCGAGGCCGTACATGATGCGAAGGTCGCGCGGGTCGCCGGCGACGGCGCGGAGCAGCCATTCGCGCCACGCCTCGGCTTCGTCCTCGTAGCCGGCCATCAGCATGGCGTAGAGGGTGAACGTCGCGTCGCGGAGCCAGCAGAACCGGTAGTCCCAGTTGCGCGCGCCGCCGAGCTCCTCCGGCAGCGACGTCGTCGGCGCGGCGACGATGCCGCCCGTCGGCCGGTAGGAGAGCGCTTTCAGGGTGAGCAGCGATCGGTTGACCGCCTCCCGCCACTCCCCCTGGTACGTGCAGCGCGCCGTCCAGTCGTTCCAGTAGCGGATCGTGCTCTTGAGCGCGTCCCACGGATCGATCCGCGGTGGCGGCGGCTCGAACGAGCGGTGCCAGGTCATCGTGAACGCGACGCGATCTCCCGCGGCGATCCGGAAGTCCGAGGTGACGTTGCCGGTCACGACGTCGAGCGGCGCGTCGGTCCGCAGTTCGACCGCGTCCGGCCCGGCGACGGCCGTGACGCTCCGCCGTCCCTGACGGAGCCACGGAACGGCCAGCCCGTAATCGAAGCGCAGGAGCAGCTCCGAGCGCATCGAGACGACGCCGCGCGTGCCGCGGACGAGTCGCACGACCCGGGCCTGCGCCCGGCGCGGCGTCATGAAGTCCGTGACGTGGACGGACCCGGTATCCGTCTCGTGCTCGGTCTCGAGCACGAGGGTGTCCGCGCGGTAGCGGCGCCGCGTCCGGAAGGTGCCGGTCGGAGACAGGAGCCAGCGCCCTCGCGTCTCGTCGCCGAGGAGCGCCGCGAAGCAGGCGCCGGAGTCGAACCGCGGGAGGCACAGCCAATCGATCGACCCGTTCCTGCCCACCAACGCCGCGGTGTGCGTGTCGCCGATCAACGCGTAGTCCTCGAGCGGAAGCGCCACGGGTGCAACGCTAGCGGGTGGAGCGCGGCCCGTCCCGAGCCGTCGGTCACCGAAGTCGCCGGCCCGGCGCTCTCGCGGGTACGCTCCGACCTTTGGTGGGCTGTCGTGCCCACCAGGAGGGAGGGAGTTATGCGCACCAAGGTGGCGATCGCGCTGGGCGTCCTCGCGGCCATCGTGCTGGGGTTCGTGACGGTTTCCGTGACGGCAGCGCCGCAGATCGCATCGCCGACGACGCTCCACGTGATCGAGCATGCGACGAGCGACACGGTGATCGACACCGGTTCGCCGGGGGACACCACGGGAGACCTGCTCACCTTCCACAACGCCGTCTTCAACGCGACGAACGCGAAGCGGGTGGGACGGGATCAGGGCGACTGCATCCGGATCGCTCCGAGCCGTGGATCGTGGGAGTGCCGGTGGGTAACACGGGTTTCCGGCGGGTCCATCACGGTGGAGGGTGCATTCTTCGACAGCCGGAACAGCATCCTCGCCGTCACCGGCGGGACCGGCATCTATCGCAACGCCCGGGGAACGATGGACTTGCAAGCGCGTAACGGCGGGGCCGAGTACGACTTCATCTTCAACCTCGTTCCCTGAAGCCGTCGTGAGGACCGGACGGCGCTCATGCTCCGTCCGGTCCTCGCGACGTCAGAGCTCCGAAGGAGCACGACCGGTCGGTCCGGCTGCTCGACGAGGCGGGTGCTACGGTTCGCCGCGATGTCGGACGACCCGAGGCTCGAGCCCGCGCTCGCGACGGTGTGGCCCGGCCGCGCAACGGCCGTCGTGCCGATCGAGGCGGGGATCACGAACCGGAACTACCGGGTCGAGGTCGACGGCGAGACCTTCGTCCTTCGGCTCGCCGGGACCGACACCGAGCTGCTCGGGATCGATCGGGCGGCCGAGGTCGAGGCCGGCCGGGTCGCCGCCGAAGCCGGGGTGGGTCCCGAGGTGGTCGCCTTCGAGCCCGACCTGGGCTGCATCGTCACCCGGTTCGTGGGCGGCAGCCCGATCCCGGAGGAAGAGCTCGGGAACGAAGGGGTGATGCGATCCGTGGTGTCGTCGATACGCGCGATCCACGGCAGCCGGCCGATCCGAGCGACCTTCCCCGTGTTCCGGATCGTCGAGGGGTTCCGGGACATCGCGGCCGCGCGCGGTGTGCGGGTGCCAGACGACTACGAGGCGGCCCACGCGGTCGCCGGGCGGATCGAGGAGGCCTTCGCCGCGGCGCCGGCGCCGCTCACCACCTGTCACAACGATCTGTTGAACGCGAACTTCCTCCTGGAAGGAGACCACACGTGGATCGTCGACTACGAGTACGCCGGGATGGGCGACCCGTTCTTCGACCTGGGCAACCTGTCGATCAACAACGGGCTGGACGACGACGCACAAGCCCTCCTCCTGCGGACGTACTTCGGTGAGGTCCGCGACGTTCACCGAGCGAGGCTGGCGCTGATGCGGATCGTCTCCGACCTGCGCGAGGCGATGTGGGGGGTCGTGCAACAGGCGATCTCGACGCTCGACTTCGACTACGTCGACTATGCGACACGCCACTTCCGCCGGCTGCTCGCCAGCGCGGACGACGCGCGGGTCGACGGGTGGCTCGAGGCGGCGAGGGAGCCGCTGCCGGCTACGACCTAGGAGCGGGCGCCGGGATGTCGTCGCCCACGAACACGCACCCGTTCCAGTAGGCCTCCAGCCGCCGGGTGGCCTTCCGCCAGCCCTTCACGTCGAAGTGCAGCTCCTCGGGAGGGTCGAGCCTGCCCCAGTCGTAGTGCACGGTGAGACCGTCGGAGCCGAGCGTCTTGAAGCGATGCGTTCGTCGAGAGCTGCGCGTGAAGCCGGACCGGCGACTCGAGCGAGGCGGCTCGCAATGCGCCTCGAGCCACACGTACGAGCCGACCAGGCCCCGGCGGGGGTCGAGCCAGACCCAGACCTCGCCTCCGCGTTCACCGATGAACGCGGAGGCCTTCTCCGACGTCACGACCTTCATGTCCGTCATGGAACCACGAACGGTGCGGTGGGGCGCTACCGCGCCCCACCGACCGCCGAGGCGTCTCAGGTGGTCACCATCGACACGTCTTCGCCGGGAGGCACGACCGGCACCCACGGCTTCTTCTTCTGTGCGAACCAGTAGTAGAGCGCTCCCACGACGAAGATCACGATGAACACGGTCCAGATCACGGGGATCTTGTTCAGGAAGTCGATGTGGAAGTTCAGCAGCTGCTGGCCCTGGGTGTAGTAGTCGGACTGCACGGGCTTCGGGTTCGAGAAGATCCGGAGGTAGTTGGATGCCGACGCCGAGCCCGGATCCCACGCGTTCACGGCACCGGACGGCCAGAGGAAGTTCAGCATCATCGCGAGCCCCCAGAGGACCGCGACGACGTTCACGACCATCCCCCAGCCTCCGAGCTTGAACGGCGCCTCCGTCCTCGGCCAGCCCTTCGACCGCGCGCGGAGGAAGGCCAGGTTCCCGAGCAGGTAGCTCAGATAGATCGACGCCGTCGCTCCGACCGCGATCACCGCCGCCCCCGCGAACTGGATGAACGGCACCGCCGCGAGCGCGCCGACGATGATGCAGGTGGCGATCGGCGTGTGCAGCCGGGGGCTGACCTTCGCCATCGTCTCTCGAGAACGGCAGCTGGTCGTCGCGCGCCATCCCGAACGCGAGCCGGATCGTCGACGTGAGGATCGCCATGCAGCAGACGAAGATCGCCGCCGACACGACGAGCAGATACAGCGTGGTTCCCGCCTGGGTCATGACGTCGGCGATGATCGTTCCCGGCGACGTCGCGAGCCCGGCCGCCTCGTCCGCGATGTTCGGGAGCCGCGATCAACACGCCCCACAGGAAGATCGCCCCGATCACGAACGCCCCGATCACCGACGCGAGCACGGCCTTCGGCGCCTCGGCGCGCGGGTTCCGCGTCTCCTCGGCGAGGGTCGACGCGGTGTCGAACCCGTAGATCACGTACAACGACATGAACATCCCGACCAGGAAGAACGGCACGGTCGTCGCCGCCGGGAATTGCAAGTAGTTCCCCGCCTGCGAGGACTGGAAGATCACCCCCACGCCGTTGTGGTTGTGGACGATGGCGAGGAAGACCGCGAACACGACCATCCCGAGGATCTCGAAGACGACGCCCGTGTTGTTGACGATCGCCACGAGCCGGACGCCGTAGATGTTGAGGATCGTGATGAGCGCCAGCGTGATGAGCGCGATCACCTTCTGGTCGGCGCTCCCGAGCGTGTCGTTCAGCGACCACCCGAACATGTTGTTCAGCGCGGGGATCAGGGCGATCGGGAGCGTCGCACAGACCGACGCGACCGTGAGGATGCCGGCGAAGATGTAGAACCACCCGGTGATCCACGCGTAGCCGCGGCCGGCCAGGTACTTCGTCCACTGGAACACGGAGCCGGCGAGCGGGAAGTGGCTCGTCACCTCGGCGAAGTTGAGCGCCACGATGAACTGGAACAGGGCGACCGTCGGCCAGGTCCACCACAGACGGGCACCCAACGCCGACATCCCGAGGAAGAACAGCGTGAAGATCCCGGTGGACGGCGAGATGTAGCTGAACGCGACCGCGAACGAGCTGAAGGTCCCCAGCCCGCGGTTCAACTCCTGCTGGTAGCCGAACTTCTCGAGATCGGCCGCATCCCTCGCGATCTGGTCTTCGTGCGTGGACATCCGTTCACCCCTTTCGACATCCGGACATGATCCGAACGGGGGAAGGATCAGCCGCCGCGAGCGGGGACGCACGGGTCGCCGCCGGCGGTGCCTGACGACCGCCGGTTCATCCGGCGGGCACCAGCGGAGCCTCGACCCACGTGTCCCCTCTCGACGCCAACGCTCGCCCGCGGGCTGGGCTCGCGTGAGTGTGCGTCGGCCGGGCCGTGAGCGCAAGCCCGCGTGATGCGGGGGAACGAAACCTAGGCGCCGACCGCGGCCAGGAACTCGTCGAGGTCCGGCGCCACCCGGTAGGTGGCCTCGACCGCGCCCTCCAGGGCCTGGACGGTCTTGTAGCCGTTGCCCGTGATGAAGACGACGGTCTCCTCCTCCGGGGCGATCACGCCTCGCTCGACGAGACGCCTCAGGTTGGCAACGGTGACGCCGCCCGCGGTCTCGGTGAACACCCCCTCGGTCGAGGCGAGCAGCTGGACGCCCTCGACGATCTCCCGCTCCGTGCACCACTCGATCGCACCACCGGTCTGCCGGCTGACCTGCATCGCGAACATCCCGTCGGCCGGGTTCCCGATCGCGAGCGATCGCGCGATCGTGTCGGGTTTGACCGGCTGCACCGTCTCGGCGCCGTCCTGGAACGCCTGGGCGACCGGTCGGCAGCCTTCCGGCTGGGCGCCGCTGACCCGGTAGGGCTTCTCCTCGACCGCGCCGATCGCGATCAGCTCCGAGAACGCGCGGTGGATCTTGGTCAGCAGCGCGCCCGAGGCGATCGGCACGACGACGTGGTCGGGAAGGCGCCAGCCGAGCTGCTCGGCGACCTCGAAGCCGAGCGACTTCGATCCCTCCGCGTAGTAGGGCCGCATGTTGACGTTGATGAACGCCCACGGGAGCGCGTCGGCGACCTCGCTGCAGAGGCGGTTGACGTCGTCGTAGTTGCCCGTGACGGCGACGACCTTGGCTCCATACGCGAGCGTGGCGAGGATCTTCGCGCGCTCGAGGTCCTCGGGGATGAACACGTAGCAGGGCATGCCGATCTTGGCGGCATGCGCTGCGGTCGCGTTCGCGAGGTTGCCCGTCGATGCGCAGCTGATCGCCTCGAACCCGAACGCCCGCGCCATGGTCGTCGCGACCGAGACCACCCGGTCCTTGAACGAGTTCGACGGGTTCACCGAATCGTCCTTGATCCAGAGCCGCTCGAGCCCGAGCGCGTCCGCGAGTCGGTGGGCGCGGCGGAGCGGCGTGAACCCCGCGCCCATGTCCACCCGCTCGATCCCCGGCCCCCCGGGGAGGAGCGCCTCGTACCGCCAGAGGCTCGCGGGCCCTTGCTCCACGTGCTTACGGAAGACCTCGCCGTCCAGCGATTGCAGATCGTAGGAGGGCTCGAGCGGGCCGAAGCACTCCTCGCAGATCGTGAGCGGCTCGACCGGGTACTGCTGGCCGCAGATCCGGCATTGCAGCGCGGCCGGCGATGCGATCGCCGGCCGCGTCACCAGGTCACCGCCCCGTGGTCGGCGCTGCCGACCGCGCGCGCGTACTTGGCCAACGCGCCCTGGGTGTACCGCGGTTCCGGTTGCTCCCAACGCGGCACGGCGCCGCTGCGAGCTCCGACGTCGTCGACCGACGACGTCGATCGGCGCGTCCGCCGCGTCGATCACGATCTCGTCGCCCTCGCGGACGAGGGCGATCGGCCCGCCGACGAACGCCTCCGGAGCGATGTGCCCCACGCTGTAGCCCTTCGTCGCGCCGCTGAAACGGCCATCCGTCACGAGGGCGACGTCCTTGCCCAGACCCGCACCCGCGACGGCCGCGGTCACCGCGAGCATCTCCGGCATCCCCGGGGAGCCCTTCGGACCCTCGTACCGGATCACCACGACGTCGCCGGGCCCGATCGCGCCGCTCGTCACGGCCTCGAACGCGTCCGTCTCGGAGTCGAACGGGCGAGCGCGACCCCGGAACTCGAGCGAGGCGGCGCCGGCGATCTTCATCACGCTGCCGTCGGGTGCGAGGGAGCCGCGGAGGATCGCGGTGCCCCCTTCGGGATGGATCGGGTCGGAGGTCGGATGCACGACGGTGCCGTCGGGTGCGGGCGGCGCCGCCGCGGCGAGGTTCTCCGCCACCGTCTTGCCGGTGACCGTCAGGCATGAGCCGTGGAGCACGCCGAGGTCGAGGAGCTCCTTCATCACCACGGGGACCCCGCCGACCCGGTCCAGGTCGCTCATCACGAATCGGCCCGCCGGGCGCACGTCCACCAGGTGGGGCACGCGCCGGCTGATCGCGTCGAAGTCGTCGAGCTCCAACTCGACGTGCGCCTCCCGCGCGATCGCGAGCAGGTGCAGGACCGCGTTCGTCGAACCCGCGAGCGCCATCGTGACCGCGATCGCGTTCTCGAACGCCTCGCGCGTCATGATCTGCCGCGGCCGGAGACCGAGCTCCAGGAGATGCGCGACGGCGATCCCGCTCTCGCGCGCAGCGACCTCGCGCCGGTAGTCCACCGCGGGAGGGCTCGCCGAGCCGGGGAGCGACATGCCGAGCGCCTCTCCGACGGCGGCCATCGTGTTCGCCGTGTACATCCCGGCGCACGATCCCGCCGTCGGGCACGCCGCGCGTTCGAGCTCGAGGAGCTCGGCGTCGGTCACCTGACCCTTCGCGTGCGCGCCGACCGCCTCGAACACGTCCTGGATCGTGATGTCACGGCCCTGGTAGGTGCCGGGGAGGATCGTTCCGCCGTAGAGATAGACCGACGGCAGGTCCAGCCGGGCCATCGCCATCAACATGCCCGGCTCGGACTTGTCGCATCCCGCGATCCCGACGAGCGCATCCATCCGCTCCGCGTGCATCATCAGCTCGACCGAGTCGGCGATCAGATCGCGCGACATCAGTGACGCCTTCATCCCCTCGTGCCCCATCGCGATCCCGTCGGAGACCGCGATCGTCGTGAACTCGAGCGGGACGCAACCGGCCTGGCGGACGCCTTCCTTCGCGAGCGCCGCGAGCTTGTCGAGGTGGTAGTTGCAGGGCGTCACCTCGTTCCACGAGGACGCCACCGCGACCTGTGCCTTGTCGAAGTCGTCCTCGCTGAACCCGACCGCGCGCAGGTACGAACGGGCCGGCGCTCGTGCAGCTCCCTCGGTGACCTCCCGGCTGCGGGGTCGATCGATCGTCATCGGATCCTTCCGGGGCGAGATGAGGGCTGGAACCTTACCAACGCGCTTCGCGGGGTCGTTCCGTGCGGCCTGTAGCATCCGAACCCATGAACACGTTGCCCCCGAACGAGGGGCGCAGCTGGTGGCTCCGCGAAGCGCTCGCCCGCCCAGAGTTCGCCGGGGAGCCGTGTCCACCGCTCGACACCGACACGAAAGCCGACGTCGTGATCCTGGGCGGGGGCTACACGGGGATGTGGAGCGCGTGGTTCCTCAAGGAGCTCGACCCCGGTCTCGACATCGTCCTGCTGGAGCAGGACATCTGCGGCGGCGGCCCGAGCGGTCGCAACGGCGGCTTCGTCAACTCCTTCTGGGACGAGCTCGACTTCCTGGCCGAGCGCTACGGCGACGCGTCGGCGCTGCGCATCTGCAGGGCGGGTCAGGAGAGCGTCGACGACATCGGCCGGTTCTGCACCGAACACGAGATCGACGCCTGGTTCGCGGCGGACGGGTCGCTTACGGTCGCGTCTTCGACGGCACAGATCGGGGCGTGGGCCGACCTCGTCATGGCGGTCGATCGGATGGGGCTGTCGGACATCATCACCGTCCTTTCGCCGGACGAGGTTCGGGCCCTGGTCGATTCGCCCGTCTTCCACGCCGGCGTGCTGACCACGGCCGGCGCAACCGTCCATCCCGCCCGGCTGGCGCGCGGGTCTGCGCCGGGTCCTCCTGGAGCGCGGCGTCCGGATCCACGAGGGCACGCACGTCTCGCGGTTCGGCGCCGGCGATCCCGCGATCGCCGTCACCGGCGGAGGGACCGTTCGCGCGGGCGCCGCCGTGCTCGCGGTGAACGCATGGGCGCAGCACTGGCGCCGCTTCAAGCGAGCGATCACGGTGCGCGGCTCGTACATCGTGCTCACGGCTCCCGCGCCCGACCGGCTGGCCGCGATCAACTGGACGACCGGGTTGGGGGTGTCCGACGAGCGCTCGGCGATCCACTACGTCCGAACCACGCCCGACGGTCGCATCGCGTTCGGGATCGGCGGCATGCAACCGGACCTGGCCCGCCACATCGACCCACGGTTCGGGTACGACGAGGCGTCGATCCGCGTCGCCGTCGACGACCTGCACCGGATGTTCCCGTCGTTCGTCGATGTCCCGATCGAGGCCGGGTGGGGCGGTCCGATCGACGTCTCGGCCGACCACCTCCCGTTCTTCGGCACGCTCGAAAGTGGCAACGTGCACTTCGGCCTCGGGTTCACCGGCAACGGCGTGGGACCCGCCCATCTCGGCGGGAGGATCCTCGCGCACCGCGTCCTCGCGAAGTACGACGACGTGCTCGCGCTGCCGCTCGTCGACCTGGAACCGCGACGCTTCCCCCCGGAGCCGATCCGTTCGGTGGGAGCGATGGTGACGAACCGCGCGATCCACCGCCGGGACGTCGCGCTCGACGGGGAAGAGATCCCGAACCCGTTCGTCGATTTCGTCGCGAAGCTCCCGCGCAGGCTCGGCTACAACCTCGGCCCGTAGGCGCCATCAGGCGCGTACCCTGGTGGGCCGATGACTGCCCGCATCGCCAGAACCTCATGCCTGCTCGCCGTGGTCGCCAGCCTGCTCGTGCTCTCCCCGGCGACCGCGCGCGCTGCTCCCACGTTGCCGGGGATCGACGTCTCCAAGTGGCAGCAGACGATCGACTGGTCGAAGGTGGCCGGGTCCGGTATGCGGTTCGCGATCGCGCGAGCCACGAAGGGGCAGCACTACATCGACCCCACGTTCCAGACCAACGTCGACGGAGCTCGCGCCGAAGGGATCGTCGTGGGCGCCTACCATCGCGCGACGCCGAGCGGCGGCGCCAACGCGAACACCACCGATGCGCGAGCCGAGGCCGACCACTACCTCGACGTGGCGTCCCCCGATGTCGGCGACCTGATCCCCGCGCTCGACATCGAGGAGACGGGTGGCCTCGCGCCGCCCGACCTCGTGGTGTGGGTGAAGGCATGGGTGACCCGGGTGACGAACCGCCTGGGCGTGAAACCGATGCTGTACGCGAGCCCGAACTTCTGGACGGTCAATATGGGCAACAGCACGTGGTTCGCCGACCACGGGTACCGTCTGTGGCTCGCGCATTGGAACGTGTCCTCTCCGACGGTCCCCGCGAACGGGTGGCAGGGCCGCGGCTGGACCTTCTGGCAGTGGACGCACAAGCCGGGCATGCCGGGCGTCACGACGGATCTGGACCGTGACCGCTTCGACGGGACCAACCTCGTCACCGCCCGGATCGCGCGGCTGACCGCGGTGCCGGGCGCCGGTGGCTCCGTGACGGACGTCACGGGACGGCTCTCCTGCGGTGACGGCGCATCGTGCGCGGCGTTGTTCGACCCATCGGCGATCGTGACGCTCACGGCGACGCCGGACCCCGGAGCCGTCTTCCTCCGGTGGGGTGGGGCATGCTCCGGATCCTCGCCGACCTGCTCGGTGACCACGCTCGGCAAGAAGACCGTCACGGCGACGTTCGGGTACCCGCTGTCCGCGTCCGCGGCCGGCCCCGGCGGCGGGATCGTCAGCTCGTCTCCCGCGGGCATCTCGTGCGCGAGCACCTGTTCCCGCGCCTTCCCGGCGGGTTCGAGCGTCTCGCTCACGGCTACCCCCGACGGGGCGAGCGAGTTCGACACGTGGAGCGGGGATTGCGTGGGGTTGGACGCCAACGCCTGCACGGTCACGCTCGATCAGCCCCGATCGGTGACCGCAAGGTTCACGGATCTCGGGCCCCCGTCCGCGGCGATCACGACGCCCCCATCGCTCACCGGCGCCGTTCACATCGTGTTCAGCGAGCCCGTCCACCGGCTCCGAACCGACAACGTCGTGCTCCGCGCCGCCGGTGGGGGCGCCGTTGCGACGGCGCTCACGTGCCGGGGGGCGGACGGGACCACCGTGTCCTGTTCGAAGGACCTCGTGCTGAGCGCACGGCTCCGTCCCGCGTCTCCGCTGCTCGCCGGCCAGTCGTACCTCGTCGTGGCGAACCCGGACGCCGTGACGCCGGCGATCGTCGACCGAGCCGCGAACCCCCTGCCGAAGACGACCGCGAGCTTCCGCGCGGCGACGGCCGTCTCCGAGGAGGCATCGGGGTCTTCGTTCGCCTGGGGAGCCCGCGACGACGACCGGGCGATGGGCGGGTCGTACCGACGTGGAGCGACGGGTCGGGGCCTCGATCACCGTGGGGTTCTCGGGTCCGACCGTCACCCTCTGGACGGTCGCCGGACCCGCGTTCGGTCGCGCCAGGATCGATATCGACGGCAGGTACCGAACGACGATCGACCGGTACCGGCCGTCGTTCGCCGTGGTGCCTCGGACCTTCACGAGGTCGGGGCGCGGAGCCCACACCCTGCAGGTGAGCATCGTCGGGCCCGGCCCCGGCCACGCGGGCGCCGTCGGGGCGGGGGTCGATGCGATCGCGGACGGCAACGGGACGCGGCGCGCCCCGGCCGGCGCGGCAGCTCGCTGGGGCTCGGAGACCGCCGCGTCGGCCGTCGGCGGGAGGTACGTTGCGAGCAGCGTGGCCGGCGCCCGCGCGTCGTTCCGGTTCCGCGGCCCGGCGGTGACGATCACGACGGCCACCGGACCCCGCTTCGGCCGGGCCGAGATCTGGGTCGACGGGACGTTGAAGCGCCGGATCGATCTGTCCGCAGCCACGACCACGTTCGGCGTCGCGAGGACCGTCGGCGGTCTGACCGACCGGGTGCATACCGTGCGGATCGTCGTCCTCGGTCTGCCGGGGAAAGCGGGAACGGGAACCGCGGTCGCCATCGACGGCTGGACCGTCGCCTAGCGGACCCAGCCGTTTCAGCGCGTCGCGACCAACCAGAGGCGCCGCGACCCGAGGTCGAACGGCGCGAGCTCGTCGTCGAATGCCGAGAACGCGCTGAACCCGGCCTCCCGGAGCAGCCCGGTCAGCTCCGGGAGCGTGTACACGCGGATCGACGTCGTCTGCTCCTGTCGCTCCGCCCCACGGAGGAACGTCCAGCGTGTTTCGACCCGTCCCGTGCCGACGATGTACGTGCGGTGTTCGAGGACGAACGTCTCCGCGGCCTCGAACCAGTCGCGCTCGCGGAACACGGGCAGGAGCGCCTCGGCGCAGAGCGTGTCGATCAGGTAGCGGCCCCCGGGCTTCAACGCCCGGCACGCGGCCCGGGCTTGCGCGAGGTTGCCGTCGTCGTCGAAGTAACCGAACGAACCCCACATGCAGATCGCGACGTCGAACGCGTCCTCGAACGGCAGCTGCCGCATGTCCGCGCGCTCGACCGTGAGGCCGGCGCCCCGGGCCTCGTCGAGGAACCGGTCGGTGATGTCCACGCCGACGACGTCGAACCCCCGCCCCACCAGGCGCTTCGCGATCCGTCCGGTGCCACACGGGACGTCCAGGACCCGCATCCCGGGATGCAACCCGGTCGCCCGGACGATCAGGTCCACCTGGTGGTCGGCGTCCTCGAGCGATTCCCATCCGAGCTGGACCGCCTGCCACGCGGGCAGCTCGAACATCTCCTGCCACCAGCCGCCCACGCTCATCCCCACCGGACCAGCCGCCGTGCGCGATCGATCGATCCGGCGCGCCGTGCGTCCTTGAGCATCACGGTCGACGCGTTGCGGCCCGGAACGCCCATCACCCCTCCGCCGGGGTGCGTTCCCGCCCCGCACAGGTACAGGTTCCTGATCGGCGTCCGGTAGTCGCCGTAGAAGGGGATCGGCCGGAAGGAGAAGAGCTGGTCCGGCGTGATCTCGCCCTGCATGATGTTCCCGCCGAGCAGCCCGAACCGGTCCTCCAGATCCTTCGGCGTGAGCACCTCTACGTGCTCCACCAGCGACGCCAACGAAGGCGCGTACTCGGCGACGGCCGCGATCACCTTCTTCGCCCACGCATCGCGCGTCCGAGCCGTGTTCGGCGTGTCGAACGGCAGGTACTGCGTGAACGCGAGCATCACGTGCTTGCCGGGCGGCGCCAGCCCTTCGGGCTGGAGCGCGGTCGGGAACACCAGCTCGACGTAGGGATGCTGGGACGGCTTGCCGTACTTCGCGTCGTCGAAGGCCCGCTCGAGGTACTCCATGGAGGGCGAGATAGCCGTGAGGCCGGCATGGACCGTGCCCTCCTGGTCCCAGGCCGGGAACGCGGGCAGACCGGACAACGCCACGTTGACCTTCACCGAGCCGCTGCGGGTCCGGATGCGCTCGACGTCGTGGATCACGTCGGACGGGAGATGCTCCCGTCCGACGAGATCCAGGTACGTCGTCTTCGGGTGGGCGCTCGACACGACCTGCGCGGCCCTGATCACCGAGCCGTCCTCGAGCTCGACGCCGATCGCACGACCCGCGGTGCCGACCACGATCCGGGCGGCGCGCGCGGCGGTGCGGATCTCCGCACCCGCCGCGCGCGCCGCCCCCGCGATCGCCTCGGACACGCCGCCCATGCCGCCCTCGACCCACCCCCAGGCGCCGAAGTGGCCGTCGACCTGCCCGATCCAGTGGTGCATCAGCACGTACGCGGACCCCGGCGTCATCGGGCCGCCCCACGCGCCGACCACGGCCTGCGTCGCCAACGCTCCCTTCACCCGAGGATCCTCGAACCACTCGTCGAGCAGATCGGCGGCGCTCATCGTGAACAGCCGCACCAGCTCGTGGATGTCCCGGCCGGTCCATCCGCGGAGCCTCGCGCTCGCCCGCGCCCAGCCGAGGACGTCGGTCATCCGCATGTTCGGCGGCACGACGAACAACAACCGTCGCAGCAGCCCGCCCACGTGCTCGAAGGAGCGATCGAACGCCACGTAGGCCTCGGCGTCGTGCTTGTTGAGTCGCGCGATGTTCTCCACGTCGCGGCGCAGGTCGCCCCAGAACGTGAGCGACGTTCCGTCGGGGAACGGGACGAAGTAATCGGGGGAGACGACCGAGACCCGGTAGCCGAAGGCCTTCAGATCCAGCTCGGCGACGATCCGCTCCGGCAACAACGACACCACGTACGCCGCCGAGGAGATCCGGTAGCCGTCCCACATCGGCTCGGTGACGGCCGCCCCGCCGAGGACGTCCCGACGCTCGAGGACGAGGACGTCGCGTCCCGCCTTGGCGAGGTACGCGGCGCACGCGAGACCGTTGTGCCCGCCACCCACCACGATCACGTCACGCTGGGTCGTGCTCACGGAGGCGGAGGCTAGCGCGACGAGACGCCGGGCGTCGCCACGCGGAAGCTCACACGACCCGGACGCCGTCCTTCCAGACCTGCTCGATCCGGTCCTTCAGCTTCTCGAACTCGAACGGATCCCCGTCCACCACGACCACGTCCGCGATCTTGCCGGGAGCGAGCGTCCCGAGCTGATCCTGCAGGCCCATGAGCTCCGCGGCGCTCGAGGTCGCCGCGACCAGCGCCTGGGCCGGCGTGAACCCGTTCGCCGCCATGTGCGTGAGCTCGTTGAGGTTCCAGCCATGGGGAGCGACCGGGCAGTCCGTTCCCATCGCCACCTTGATGCCGGCCTCGGCCGCCAGCCGCATCGCATCGAACTCGGGCCGCCCGAGCCCCTCGAACTTCGCGCGGATCTCCGGCGCGAGCTTCGGGTCCTTCGCCAGCTCCTCGGTGGTGTCGCCCGCCGTGAGCGTCGGAACGAGCCACGTGCCCCGCTCGACCATCATCTCGGCCGACCCCTGATCGAGGTAGGTCCCGTGCTCGATCGACCGGACGCCGGCCCGCACCGCGCGCTTGATGGACTCGGGGGAGTGCGCGTGCGCCATCACCGGCCGCTCGAGGTCCGCGGCCGTCCGCACGATCTGGTCGAGCTCGTCCTGCGCGAAGTGGGGATGCATGGGATCGTCGGTCGGCGAGAAGAACCCGCCGCTGGACGCGATCTTGATCACATCCGCCCCCGCTCGGATCACCTCGCGCACCTTGGTCCGAACGCCGTCGATCCCGTCGCACCGGCCCGTCGGGAACCCGGGGTACCCGACGCCCCAGTCCGCCGAGGTCGCCCCGCTCGGGAGCCACGGATCGTTGTGCCCACCGGTCTGGCTGAGCATCGTCACCGCGATCTGCATCCGCGGCCCGGGGATCACGCCGTCCTCGACCGCGCGCTTCAACCCGAGGTCGGCGCCGCCGGCGTCGCGCACCGTGGTGATCCCGAGCGCGAGGGTGGTCCGAAGGTTCGCGGGCGCGAGGTAGAACGCGTAGGAGAACGGCCGGTGCGTGACCGTGAGCTCATCGTCCTCGTACCGGCCCATCAGATGGATGTGGCAGTCGAACAGACCGGGGAGGAGCGACTTCCCCTCGCACTCGATCGCCTCGTCGCCGTCCAGCCCCGACCCGACCGCGACGATCCGTCCATCTTCGATCACGAGATCCCCGTCGGCGAGCGGAGCGCCGCTCCCGTCGAAGACGAGGCCGCCCCGGAACAGCGTTCTCATCGGCCTCCTTCTCGTGGTGGTTCGGAACGATAACGTCCGGCTTCTTCGGCCGCGCAGCGGAACCGCGCCGCGCCGACGCTCAGGTTCCGTCGAGGCAGCCTGCGCTCGCCGTCGGCAGGCCGGGGATCGTCAACCCACGGCCGCCGTTCACGAAGTCGTACGCGATCCCCGTCCACGTCCCCGGAAGTCCCTTGTACGAAAACGCCTTCGCGTGCGCGCCGTCGTACTGGAACCCGACCCAATCAGGTGAAACGAACCCGTTCGTGTCGTACGGGGCGACCGCGGCCAATCCACGCCCGAACCGCCGATCCTCGACCACGAAGCGCCCTTGGAACGCGAGGTCGTCCTTGGCATACAGCTTCACGTACCAACGACGGATATCCATCAGGTAGTTCTTGTCGCTGGGTGGCGACTCGGGCCCGACGAAGGTTCGCATGTCGACCACCGCGAGTGGCCCGGCGACGCCCGTGGCCTTCCGGATCACCGCGAGCGGGGTGTCCCACAGGCTCGATCCGTTCGGCGGCGTCGACCAGCCCCCTTCACACGTCGTGCTGGACGCCCCGACCGTCGGTGGAGGCGTGGCGGGAAGCGCGGGCCGCGTGGGCGGCGCCGATGAGACCGTCTTGGAGCTCGCAGGCACCGGGCTCGGGATCGTTGCGGTCGGCGAACCGTCGCCGCCCACGCACGCCGATGCCGCGAGCGCGAGGAGCGTCAGACACCACAGGAAAACGATGATCCTTGTCACGGGCGGGACTCCGGATCGGGGTCGAGGCTCTGGGAGGATACCGGCCCGATGGACGAAGAACGCCGGGCCAGCCACCCGCTGCCGATCTCCCGCCGCCGCTTCCTCGAACGATCCGCGATGGCGGTGGCCGGCGGCACACTGTTCGCGTGCACGGGCGGCAAGATCGTCCCGCACGTCTCGGACACCACCGCCGCGATCCAGACGAGATGGCCGATCAAGCGCGTGGTGTACGTCATGCTCGAGAACCGGAGCTTCGACAACCTCTTCGGACGGTTCCCGGGGGTCGAGGGGACGACGATCGGCGTGCTTGACGGAGCCGAGGTCCCGCTCAAGCGGTGCCCCGACTGGCTGCCCGGTGACCTGCCGCACGACCGGGCCGCGGCGCTCAACTGCTGGAACGGCGGCAAGCAGGACGGGTTCGGGACCGCCTCCTACGGCGATCCGTGGGCCTACACGCAGTTCGAAGGGAACGAGGTGCCCAACTACTGGCACTGGGCCCGGGAGTACGCGATCTCCGATCACTTCTTCTCGTCCGCGAACGGCCCGTCGTATCCGAACCACTTCTTCTTCATCGCAGGCACCTCGGGCGGTGCGATCGATAACCCGGAGAACATCAAGACGAGCCCGATGGACGGCGGCAAGCAGTTCAAGAGCTGGGGATGCGACGCGGTCGGGGACGACGTCTTCGTGCTCACGCTCGACGAGCACGGTCAGCTCGCGAAACACGACAGCTGCTTCGATTTCCGCACCGTGGGAGAGCAGCTCACCCACCGGGGCGTGGATTGGACCTTCTACTCCGCCGCGCCGGGCACGCCCGGGCTACTTCTGGAACGCCTACAACGGGGTCGGTCAGGTCTTCCACACCGACCTGTGGCAGGAACACACGCGCGACGTGGAGACGGTGATCGACGATGCGCGGGCCGGGAAGCTACCCGCCGTCACCTGGGTCACCCCGCGGTTCGAGCTCTCCGATCATCCCCCGGGGAGCTCCGCCTTCACGCACAACTGGGTCAGCGATCTGATCGAAGCGATCATGAAGAGCGACGCGTGGGAGCAGACCGCGATCTTCCTCACGTGGGACGAATGGGGCGGGTTCTACGATCACGTCCGTCCGGTCGTCGTCGATCCGGTCGGGCTCGGCTTCCGGGTCCCGTTGCTCACGATCAGCCCGTACACCGTTCGCGGGACGATCGACGACGTCACCGGGGAGTTCTCCACGCCGCTTCGGTTCATCGCCGACAACTGGGGGCTCCCGTACCTCACGGACCGGATCGCGAACACGCACAACTTCGAGCACGTCTTCGACTTCACGAAGCCGCCGCGCCCACCCTCGGTCACGGGGGTCCGCGTCAAGACCTTCGGACGGTTCGATCAGTTCCCGGAGAACTATCCCTGGCCCGCGGGAACCGTCCCCGACCCGTCGTCGTTCTGAGGCTCAGCCTCCGCCGATCGGGTTCGGCACGTATCGATTGACCAGGTTGAGGGCGTTCAGGATCGGATAGGACAGTGCCGCGATCCCGAGCAGGATCGACATGACCGTCGTGCTGCCGCCCCTGCCCCCGAGGCCGCCGACGATCCCGAGCACGACCGCGATCCCGCCGAAGACCATGGCGAGCAATCCCAGCTGGTCGGCCATCTGTCCGCCGGCCGCGAGCTGTTGGGAGTATCTGCCCAACAGCGTGCTGTCCGGGTTGAAGTGGTAGATCCACAGGACGACGCTGAAGCCGGCCCCGATCGCCCCCACCAGGGAACCCACGGTGCCCGCCGGGTTCGCCGTCTTGCCGCTGCTGCCGAAGATGCCACCCATCCGCCCCCGATGATGCCCGAGCGCGGAGGCCGGGGCAAGCGACGGACGGCGTACGACGGTGCGAGCGACAGGGGGCCACCTGCCTGTAGGCTATGCGGCGAGGGCAATTGATCATGGTTCGCCAAGAGCGGTTCCCTCCCGGCGCCAGCCGGAGCCCGACGGGTAGGCACCAAGGCCCCGACGGCGAAGGAAGGAGGGATCGCACATGGCAACAGGCACCGTCAAGTGGTTCAGCTCCGAGAAGGGCTTCGGTTTCATCACGCCCGACGACGGCAGCGCAGATGTGTTCGTGCACTTCAGCGCGATCGCGGGTGAGGGTTTCCGGAACCTCGACGAGGGGCAGAAGGTGACCTACGAGGTAACGCAGGGCCAGAAAGGCCCGCAAGCCTCGGATGTCCGTCCCGGCTAACGGGACCACGGAACACAGCGAAGGGGAGGCCGCGAGGCCTCCCCTTCGTCGTATCCGGTGTCAGGACTTGTCGGCCGTGTCGGACGTGTCGGGCTTCGGACGCGGCTCGGGCTCGTTCTCCAGCCCGAGCGCGGCCGGCTCGGACGCCTCGATCGGCGTCCCGGCCTCGATCAACCCGGCCTCTCGGTCGGCGTCGCGTTGGGCGCGCGCGAGGCGTCGCTCCTCACGAGCGGCGGCCTTCTTCGCCTTCCCGCTCTCACGCTGGCGCTTCCCGAAGCTGTCCGGCATGCCGTCCACGATACAGAGCTTCCCGTTCAGCTGACCCGTGACCGTTCGGCTGCTACGGTCCCGCGATGCGGTTGGCCGTGGTCGGCCACATCGAATGGATCCGGTTCGCGCGCGTCCACCGGGTCCCAACGCCCGGCGCGATCGAGCACGCCACCGAGACCTGGGAGGGCGCCGGCGGCGGTGGCGCGGTCGCCGCGGTCCAGCTCGCCAAGCTCGCCGGCGCGTGCCTCTTCCTCTCGGCGCTGGGAGACGACCGCGTCGCCGGCGACGTCCGGGCGGATCTGGGGTCCAACCACGTCGAGCTCCACGCCGCGGAGCGACACGGGCCCAGCCGGACGGCGTTGACGATGGTCGACGACACCGGAGAGCGCACGATCGTCACGCTCGGCGACCGGCTCGAACCCCGCGGCGATGACGAGCTGCCGTGGCACCTGCTCGCGGGCGCCGACGGCGTCTTCCTCACCGCCGGAGACGTTCGAGCGGTGCGGGCGGCCCGCGAGGCGCGCGTCCTGGTCGCCACGTCCCGCGTCCAGGGCGTGCTCGCCGACGCCGGCGTCGAGCTCGACGCCGTCGTCGGCAGCGCCAACGATCCCGCGGAGCGATACGAGCCCGGGCTCGTATCGCCCGCCCCCAGGCTCGTCGTGCGGACCGAAGGATCCGCGGGCGGTTCCTGGGAAACGGCGGACGGCGCACACGGCCGGTACGCGCCGGCGACGCCACCCGGGCCGATCGTCGACCTGTACGGAGCCGGGGACAGCTTCCAGGCGGGCCTCACGTTCGGGCTCGCACGCGGCCTCGGAACGGAAGCAGGCGCTCGCGCTCGCCGCTCGGTGCGGCGCGTTCGCCGTGACGGGACGAGGGCCGACCGGCGGGCAACTCACGGCTTCCGACTCGTCCGCGTAGCCTAAGGACGACCGCGATCCGTCTGGATCGGTGAGGAGGATGCGACGGTGGAACCCTGGTCGTTCGACCTTCACGGTCGGTTCGAGGAGCACACGATCTCCAGCGAGGCGCTCCGGGGCAACCCGCTCGGGGACCCGACGGAGCGGCCGCTCTGGGTGTACCTCCCCCCCGGGTACGACGACGACCCGGACGCCCGGTTCGCCTCGGTCTACGCGATCCAGGGACTGACCGGTCAGCTCGACATGTGGAGGAACCGGTCTCCGTTCCGGCGGAACTTCCCGGAGCTGGCCGACGACCTCTTCGCGCGCGGCGAGGCGCCGCCCGTGATCGTCGTCTGGGTCGACTGCTGGACCTCGCTCGGGGGGAGCCAGTTCCTCGATTCGCCGGGGACCGGCAAGTACCTGACCTACCTCTGCGACGAGGTCGTGCCCTTCGTCGACGAGCGCTACCGGACGCTCGCCGACCGCTCCCACCGGGGGATCCAGGGCAAGTCGAGCGGCGGCTACGGTGCCATGGTCGTGCCGATGCTGCGACCGGACCTCTGGGGAGGGCTGGCGACGCACGCCGGCGATGCGCTCTTCGAGATGTGCTACCTGCCGGAGTTCCGTGAGACCGTTCGCACGCTTCGGGACGAGTACGGCGGTTCGTTCGAGAACTTCTGGAAGGACTTCCGCAGCCGTCCCGCCTTCGCGAAGGAGAGCGACGGGTTCCTCCTCAACGATTGGTGCATGGCGGCGTGCTACTCGGCCGATCCCGACGGCACCGTCCGGCTCCCGTTCGACCCCGCGACCGGCGAGCTGATCCCCGAGATCTGGGACCGGTGGCTCCAGATGGACCCGGTGCGCATGGTGCCGGATCATGCCGACGACCTGCGCTCGCTCCGCGCGATCTACATCGATGCCGGGAAGAAGGATGAGTATTTCCTCGACCTGGGAGCGGAGGCGTTCCGTCGTGCGCTCGAAGGGATCGGCGTGACGGATGTCTCCTTCGAGCTGTTCGACGCGACCCACATGGGGATCGAGTACCGCTACCCGCTCGCCCTGCGCTACCTGGCCGAGCGGCTGTCCACCTGACCGAACCCAACGGGAGGAACCATGGAATACCGAACGCTCGGCACCACCGGCGTCCGCGTCAGCACCCACTGCCTCGGCGCGATGATGTTCGGCTCGTGGGGGAACACCGACGTCGACGCGTGCGTCCGGATGGTGCACGAGGCGCTCGACGCGGGCATCAACTTCGTCGACACGGCCGACGTCTACTCGGCCGGTGAGTCCGAGCGGATCGTGGGCACGGCGCTCGCGGATCGCCGCGACGAGGTCGTCCTGGCGACGAAGGTCCACGGCCGGATGGGCCCGGGGAAGAACGATGAGGGCAACTCGCGCTTGTGGATCACGCGCGAGGTCGAGAGCTCGCTGCGCCGCCTCGGCACCGACCACATCGACCTCTACCAGATCCACCGCCCGGAACCGCAGACGGCGATCGACGAAACGCTGGGCGCGCTCACGGATCTCCAGCGAGCGGGCAAGATCCGGTACTTCGGGTCCTCGACGTTCCCCGGCTGGCAGCTCGAGGAAGCCGCCTGGGTCGCCGAGCGCAACGGGCTGTCCCGCTTCCGGACCGAGCAGCCCCCGTACTCGATCTTCGTCCGGCAGATCGAGCTCGACGTGCTCCCCGTCGCGCAACGGCTGGGGATGGGCGTGCTCGTCTGGAGCCCGCTCTGCCGAGGGTGGCTCACCGGCCGGTACCGTCGCGAGGCGTTCGACCGCTCGCCGGAGGCGCGGGCGGCAAGGGTCGGCGGTCGTGGGATGGGCTGGCAGTTCGACGAGTCGAGGCCGGAGATCCAGCGGAAGCTCGACCTGGTGGAGGAGCTGGCCAAGCTGGCGGCGGAGGCGGGCGTCACGATGACCCACATGGCCATCGCGTTCGCGCTCGAGCACCCGGGCGTGACCTCGGCGATCATCGGACCGCGGACGCCGGAGCAGCTGGCGGACCTGCTGTCCGGCGCCGACGTTCGGTTGGAACGCCCGATCCTGGATGCGATCGACGAGCTCGTCGCGCCGGGGACCCTCGTCGATGAGAACGACCGGGGTTTCGACCCCTGGTGGCTGGAGGCGGACGCGCGGCGGCGCTGACCCCTGGCGCTGACCCTCGAAGAAGCTCCTCCCCTCTCCTGTCGGAACGGCTCGGGGACGTTCGTCCTTGTGCTGACGGTCCGGACGGCGGACCCGAGGGAAGGGAGACGGAGCATGGCGAAGTACCTGCTGCTCTACAGCGGTGGCCGCATGCCCGAGACGGAGGCCGAGCAGGCCACCGTGATGAAGGCCTGGGATTCCTGGTTCCACGAGATCGGCTCGGCGCTCGCCGACGGCGGGAACCCGTTCACCCAGTCCAGCAAGAAGATCTCGAGTGACGGTGCGGTCGGCGACGGCGCGTCCGCAGCGAGCGGCTACTCCATCTTGGAAGCCGATTCGCTCGACGCCGCCGTGGGCCTCGCGAAGGGATGCCCCGTCCTGCAGGGCGGCGCCTCGATCTCGGTCTACGAGACGTTCGAGGTCATGTAGCAACGGTGCGGCGGGCGCTCCTGCCGGAGCGCCCGCCGCACCGCTTCACCCATCCAACTGCTCGATCGTCGCGGTGGACGGTGGTCGTTCGCTCCGCAGTCGCTCGCCGGCCCGCTCGGCCTCGCGCAGCACGCGGAGCACGTTGCGGCCCGCGACCTTCCCGAGGTCCTCGTCCGAATAGCCACGATCGCGCAGCTCTTCGAACAACGCGGGGTAGCGCGAGACGTCCTCGAGCCCTTCCGGGACCGCCTCCACGCCGTCGAAATCGCTCCCGACGCCGACCGCGTCGATACCCGCGACGTCTCGGATGTGGTCGATGTGATCGACGACGTCGGTGAGGGCTGACGGCGGGACGGGCTCGGATGCGAACCACGCCGCCATCGCCTTCTCCACCGCCTCCCGATCGTCGGGGAACGCCTCCCGCAAGCGATGCAACTCGTCCCACCCGGCCGCGTTCGCCTCCGCGCCCTCACGGGTGAGGAACCACGGAACGAACGTCGCCTGGATCACGGCACCGGATCGTCCGGCGAGCTCGAGGACGTCATCGGGGACGTTCCTCGGCACGTCGCAGAGGGACCGCGCGTTCGAATGTGAGAACAGCACCGGCGCTTCGGTGACGGCGATCGCTGAGCGCATCGTGTCCTCCGAGGTGTGCGAGAGGTCGACGAGCATCCCGCATCGGTTCAGCTCCCGGACCACCTCCTCGCCGAAGCGCGTCAGCCCGCCGTGGGCTCGTTCGCCGGTCGCCGAATCCGCCCACGCCGTGTCGTCGTTGTGCGTGAGCGTCAGGTAGCCCGCGCCGAACGAAGCGAGGATCCGGAGCGTCCCGAGCGAGGAGCCGATCGCGTGGCCACCCTCCACGCCGAGCATCGACGCGACCTTCCCGGCCGCGGCGATCCGTTCGACGTCATCGGTGGTGTGCGCGAGCTCGAGTCGCTCCGGGTTGCGGCGGAGCAACTCGAAGAGGGCATCGATCTGCTCGAACGTCTGCGTCACCGCTCGGTCCGCCGGGAGGTCCGAAGGAACGAACACGGACCAGAACTGGCCGCCGACGGCACCGGCTTCCAGCCGCGGCAGATCGGTGTGCAGCTGCGGGCACGGTCCGGCGGGATCGAGCTCCTCGCCTTTGTCGCGTGCCTCGCGGAGCGCCCACAGGAGGTCGTTATGGCCGTCGATCAACGGCGCTTGGCGAAGGAGATCCGCTACGGTCGCATGCGCCGGAGTATGCCCTATCGCGCCGGTGCCCCGGGAACGAAGAGGGGCGGAGACGCGAACGGCGGCACCCGATGACCTGGCGCAGGTCACACGAGGAACGCTGGTCTCCCGAGCGCTGCCGAACTGGAAGATGGTCTCCGCCCCGACGAGAAGGTCGTCCACGAGCGGTCGGTCGTCAAGTCGGCAGCGTGGAGCCGTCTGTGATCTACCAATAACGCGCCGTCGCCATGCAGGCGACCGCGAGGAGCAGCAGGACGAGGTCGATCTTCCCGTGCTTCTCGATCTCCCCGCCGAGATGCTCGATCCGTGCCTGTTGCTCCGGCGTCGGCGGGCCGCCCGAGGCCGCGACCGTATCGCTCATGTCGACGAGGCGCTCGACGTTCCGGCCGACGCCCAGCGCGCCCAGGAACGCCGCGATCGTCGCGAGCACGGCTCCGATCGTCAGGACCAACCCGAAGTTAGAGCCCAACCAATCCCCGAGGGAGCCGTAATCGTTGAGGTCGCGGAGCCACAAGATCCACCCCGCAACCACGGTGGTGATCCCCAGGCCCGTGATCACCTTCGGAACCTTCCGCTTCTTCACGGCCGCGTGCAGGATCGGGCCCGCCGAGGGACCGACCTCGGCGGCGGAGGGGCCGATGAACCCGACGAACAGGAACGCGGATCCCACCCACAGGACCCCTGCCACGATGTGCAGGAGACGGAACACGATCATGAACAGGTTCGCCGCGAGCATCCGATTCCCTTCCTCGACGGGCGTTCGGTCCGCCGAACGATATGCGGACCGCCGCGCGAAGCCAACCTCGGGGCCGGTAGCCTTGCTGTTCGATGCGCGCGGACGACGCCTTCAGATCCCTCCTCACCGAACGGTTGCTCTTGCGACGGTCGGTCGCGGGTGACGCCGAGACGATCTCGGCGTACCGGAGCGACCCCGCGGTGCACGCCATGCAGGGGTGGGACCGCACGGACCCAGATGGGGTACGCGCCGAGATCGAGGAGATGGCGAACCGGAAGCCGGGGGAGCCCGGCGGGTGGGTGCAGTTCACCGTCGAAGCGCGAGACGGCGGCATCGTGGGCGACGTGGGCCTGAGCCCCGCAGACGGCGAGACGGGCGTGATCAAGGTCGGCTACACGGTCGACCCGCGGTTCCAGAGCCGCGGGTACGCGACCGAAGCGGTGAAGGCACTCGTCGACTACGCGTTCGCCACCCTCGATGCGGACATCGTCCGCGCGTACGCGGGCGCGGAGAACACCCCATCGATCCGCGTGATGGAGAAGGTCGGGATGCGGCTCATGGAGCGGTTCCAGGGCAGCGACGGCGAGGTGACCTGGACCGGCGTTCGCTACGAGGTCACCTCGTCCGATTGAGGGCGCACGGCGCCCGAACGACTACGCGCGACGAGGCACGACGAGGGCATCGACGGCGACGCAGCCTGTCGGCGACACGATCACCGGATTGACGTCGATCGCGTCGATCACGTCGCCGAGGTCCTCGGCGAGGACGCTCATCCGGGAGACCGCGTGCGCGAGCGCGGCGACGTCGGACGGCGCCGCGCCGCGCACGCCGTCGAGGATGGGCCGGATCTTGAGGCGATCGATCAAGCGGAGCGCCGCCGCCTCGTCGATCGGCGGGAGGCCGAGTGCCCGGTCGTGCAGGACCTCCACCAGGACCCCGCCGGCGGCGACGAGGACGAGGGTGCCGAACATCGGGTCGTTCATGAGGCCGAGATGCATCTCCACGCCTCTTGGCGCCATCGCGGCGATCGTGACGCTCGGGCCGAGACGAGCCGAGACATCTTCGTAGGCGGTCCGGAGGCCTTCAGCGGTCGAGACATCGAGGCGGACGCCGTCCGCATCGGTCTTGTGCGCGACGTCCGGGGCCGCGGTCTTGAGCGCGACCGGGTAGCCGACCTCCTCGGCCGCATCGGCTGCGGCGGATACGTTCTCGGCGCTCCGCGTGGCGACCGTCTCGATGCCGTATCCGGCGAGCAGGCGAAGGGCTTCGAGCTCACCGAGCGGAGTTCCCGCGCCGAGGCGCGATCGCCACGATGAGCGAACGCCGTCCGGAACAGGAAGCTGCCGGGTCGAGGTCACTCGCCCGCGCCACGTCGCGTCGTCCAGCAGGTGCTTGAGCGCGCTCAGCCCGGACGGCGTCCCCTCCAACACCGGGATCCCGTCCTCGCGGAGCATCCGCGCCTCGTCGGCAGCGACCGCCGCCGACAGGTTCGACAGGACGCAGAACGGCTTCGTGGTGGCGGCCCATACGTCGCGCGCGACCTGGAGGTATCCCTCTTCGTACGGCTCGCCCTGGCGCGTCAGGTCGACGACGAAGGCCATCGCGGCAACCTCGTCATCGTCGTGGAAGGCCAAGAACGACTCCCGGAAGATCCGGTCGGCGTCGATCCCCGTCCCCCAGGCATCGAGCGGGTTCGCCGCCTCGAGCCCGGGATCCAGCACGGCGCCGATCCGGTCGAGCGTCGCGTCGGAGACGCTCGCGATCGGAACGTCCAGCTCGGTCGCCAGGTCGACGAAGAGCGCGCGCTCGCCGCCGCTGTCGTGGATGCTCGCGATCCCCCGGCCGCCGTGGACGCGGCGCGGCGCTGAGAACAGCTCGATCGTGTCGGCCATCTCATCGAGCGACCGGACCTCGTGCACGCCGTACGCGTCGAAGACCGCCTCGTACGCGCCGTGCTCGCCGGCGAGCGCGCCCGAGTGCGCGGTCACCATCGCCTTCGACGCATCCGTTCGCCCGACCGTGAGCGCCACCACCGGGACGTCGCGTTCGGCGGCACGCGCGAGCGCCGCCCGGAAGCCGTCGGGGTTCCGAACCGTCTCCAGCAAGAGGGCGACCACGCGCGTGGACTCGCGTTCCAGCGCGAACCGCAGGTACTCGTCCGCCGTCGTGACGATCTCGTGGCCGCTCGACACCAGCAGGTCGAACCCGATCCCCCGGTCGTTGAACGCGAGCGCCGCGAAGGCCGAGCCGCTGTGCGACAGGAAGGTGACGGGCCCGGGCCGCAGGTCGTCCGGCGTCGCGAACCCGGTCGCCCGGAGCTTGCCCGGGACGTTGACGAATCCCATGCCGTTGCCGCCGCACACGGCCATGCCGTGTGCGGCTGCGATCGCCGCGACCCGCTCGGCGAGCGACGGCCCGTTCGATGGTTCCTCGTAGAGGGACGAGAACGTGACGACGCTCCCGGCACCGAGCGCGGCCGCGTCGGCCATCGCCGCTTCGATCCGCGCGTTCGCGAGGCCGAGGATCGCGAGGTCGACCGGCTCGGGGACCTCGAGCAGCGACGGGAAGCACCGGTACCCGTCGACCTCGTCGTACCCGGGGTTCACGGGATAGACCGCGCCGTCGAACCCGCCGCGCCGGAGCTCGGCCATCATCTGATGGCCGAGCGAGCCCGCCTTGATCGACGCGCCGACCACCGCCACCGAACGAGCCTCGAGCATCCGCTCGAGGCTCGTTCGCGGGTCCCGCTCGCCGGGTCCAGTGCTCACTTCGTGCGGACGGCGCGGTCCTTCTTCGCTTGACGGTAGGCCTGCCACCCGGGGATCCCGTTCACGCCGCCGCCGGCGTGCGTCGCGGACGAACCGTGGTACAGCCCCTTCAACGGTGTCCGGTAGTCCCCGTAGCCGGGCGCCGGACGCATGTGGAAGAGCTGGTCCGCCGAGAGCTCCCCGTGGAAGATGTTCCCGCCGATCAGCCCGAGCTCCTGCTCCATGTCGTACGGCCCGATCACCTGGTAGTCGATGATCGAGTCCTTGAAGTTCGGCGCGAGCTCGTCGTAGAGGTCGAAGATCCGCTTCGCGTACGCGTCCAGCTCGTCCCGGTGGGGCTCCTTCACCCAATCGTCGGGGACCCACTGCGTGAACATCGAGAACACGTGCGTCCCTTCGGGCGCGAGCTTCTTGTCCATCGTCGTCGGGATCGTTCCGTCGACGAACGGCGCCACGGACGCCTTCCGGTGCATGTGCGCGTCCTGGAACGCCTCCTCCGCGTAGTCCGTGGAGAAGCACAGCTCGACCGAGCCCGTGTGATGGTCCTGGAGCTCCTTGCCGGGTTGCGCCTTGAAGTCCGGAAGCTCGCTGATCGCGACGTTGATCTTGACGACGCCGCTCCGCGTCTTCCAGCGCTCGATGTCCCACACGAAATCCGGAGGGAGCTCGTGCCGGTCGACCAGGTCGAGGAACGCGATCTGCGGGTGGATGCAGCTGACGACGACCGGGGCGCGGAGCTCCTGCCCGTCGTCGAGGACGACGCCGACGGCGCGTCCGTTGCGGACGACGATCTTCTTCACGCGGGCCCCCGTGCGGATCTCGCACCCGAACGCCTCGGCGGCCGACCGGATCGAGCTGCTGACGCCGCCCATCCCGCCCTGCTGGAACCCCCAGGAGCCGAGGTGGCCGTCGCCGACGTCCCCGATCGAGTGATGGAGCATCACGTAGGCGGTGCCCGGCTCGTCCGGACCGGCCCACGTCCCGATCACGCCGTTCACCGCGAGCATGCCCTTGACGGCATCGGACTCGAACCAGTCGTTGAGCAGATCGGTGACGCTCATCGTGAACAGCCGCGTGACGTCGCCGACGCCTCGCTCGCCGAGCTTGCGCATCTTCCACGCGACCTGGACCGTCGACAGCAGATCCATCGGATGCATCGAGCCGACGTGCGGGGGGACGCGCAGCATCAACGGACCGAGCACGTCGGCCACGCCTTGGAGCCATGCCTCCCACTTCGGCATCGTGTCCGCGTCCCGCTTCGAGAACTCGGCGATCGAGTCGTAGGACTTCTGCGATTCGTCGGGGTAGACGGTGACCGCGCGTCCGTCCGGATAGGCCTGGAAGTACGGGCCGAAGGGAGTCACGTCGTAGCCGAACTCCTTCAGCCGGAGCTCGCGGATGATCGTGGGGGGCATCAGCGACATCACGTAGGAGTAGGTGGTGACGTTGATCTCCGGATGATCCGCGAACGGTGCGCTCGTGTCCGCCGCGCCCCCGGTCTTGTTCCGTGCCTCCAGGACGACCGTGCGCAGGCCGTCGCGGGCGAAATACGCACCGCTCACGAGTCCGTTGTGCCCGCCTCCGATGATGATCGCGTCGTAGGTGTTGGCTGCCATCGCGCGCTCGTTCCCTCCCCCGACGCTCGCCGGGACCCGCGTATCATGCCCCGCGTTTGAACCGTCAGTCAACCTGATCGCCCGGCTCGGTGGGATTGACGCCGCAGGTCAGGGCCCTAGACTGGGCTGAACCGCCACTCAGGAACGTCGGCGCGGGGGCGCCGGGTCTGTTCCGCGTTCAAAGGGAGATCGATGAGCACGAAGGCTCGGGCGAAGCCCCAGCGGGATCGCCACCAGGAGATCGTGGAGGCGGCCGCGCAGGTCATCACCGACCGCGGACTCGCCGAGACGCGGATCCAGGACATCGCGGACCGCTGCGGGGTCTCGCCAGGTCTGATCCTGTACTACTTCGGATCGAAGGATCGCCTCCTCGTCGAGGCGCTCACGTACGCGAACGATCAGTCGTACCTCCGCATGTCGCGCGAGCTCCGGAAGATGCCGGCCGCGAGCGAGCGGATGGATCGCCTGATCCAGCTCTCCGTCCCGGGGCTCCTCCCCGAGTACGCCCTGCTGGACGAATGGGCGCTCTGGCTCGAGATCTGGGTCCGCGCCCTGCGCGATCCCCAGATGGCGAAGGAGCGCGAGACCCTGGACCGCCGCTGGGTCCAGTCGATCTCCGAGGTGATCCGGTACGGCCGTCAGACGGGCGAGTTCCCGAGCGACGCGGCCGATGCCGACGACATCGCGATGGAGTTCGGCGCGATGGTGGACGGCCTCGCGATCCAGGTCCTGCTGAACGACACGGTCATGACGCCGTCGCGGATGCACGACATCTGCCTGGACGTCGCCCACCGGCTGATCGGCTACGACGGGGCGCGCTGAACGGCTCGCGCCGCTCCACTCACCCGATCGCCGAGCCCGGCTCCACGTCGCGGTCGGGCCGCAGCAGCACCACGCCGTGCTCGGCGCTGTACGCGCCGAGCACGAGCACCTCGGACGGGAACCCCGCGATCCGCTTCGGATCGAACCCCAGCACGCACACCACCTGGCGGCCGAGCAGCTCCTGCTTCGGGTAGTGCGTGAGCTGGGCGCTCGATCGCTTCGTCCCGATGTCCGAGCCGAAGTCGATCGTGAGCTTGTAGGCCGGGACCCTGGCTTCCGGGAAGTCCTCGACCTCGGTCACCACCCCGACGGTCGTCCGGAGCCGCTCGAACTCCTCCCACGTGGCGCTCATCGCCGGTAGACCACCTCCCCGTCCACGATCGTCGCGTCCACCGACGTCTCCAGGAGCGCCGCTGGCTCGTCCGCGAACACGTCGCGCGACAGGACGACCAGATCCGCGAGCTTCCCGGTCTCGATCGAGCCCCGGTCGTCCTCGGCGAAGTTCGCGTACGCCGAGCCCAAGGTCGCTGCGCGGATCGCCCTGGGCAGATCGATCGTCTCCTCCGGCGTCCACGCCTCGGATCCGTCGAGGTTCGCACGCGTGCGGGCGGTGTAGAGCCACACGAGCGGATCCATCTCGGCGACGTTCCAGTCCGAGGAGAACGCGAGCGTCGCGCCGTGCTCGCTCAGCGACCGGAACGGCCAGGCGTATCGCCAGCGTTCCGGGCCGACGTTCGCCCGCCAGTCTTCGACGATCCGCGGCGCGCAGTGGCGCGGTTGCATACAGGCCACCACCCCGAGCTCCGCGAAGCGCGGGAGGTCGTCGGGATGCACGCACTCGACGTGCACGATCTGATGACGGGCATCGCGCGGGCCGTTGACGCGGCGCGCGTGCTGCACCGCGTCGAGCGCCGTTCGGATCCCCCGGTCACCGGTGGCGTGGGTGAAGGTCTGGAAGCCTCGACGCTCGAGCGCGGTGATGAGCTCGGCGAACACGTCCGGCGGGTAGAAGGTGTCGCCGGACGTGTCCGGGCGGTTCGCGTACGGCGTCCAGCATGGCCGCCGTGTGCGGCTCGATCACGTCGTCGATGTAGAGCTTGATCGGTCCCACCCGGAACCGGTCGTCGTCGTTCGCGGCCTTGGCCTCCGCGAAGGCATCCAGCTCCTCGGACGTGGTCCCCGGCGGGTGGAACAGCGCCGCGACCACCCGCGAGCGCATCGCGCCCTCGTCGCGGGCCTTCCGGAAGAGCGGCAGGTCATCGAGCGAGTTCTGGGGCTCCACCGCGGTCGTGATCCCGAGCTCCGCGGCCATGTCGAGGCTCCGGAGCAGCCTTCGGTACATCTCGTCGGGGGCGAAGTTCGGGACCTGGGCGGCCAGGGCGGCCTGCCCGTCGCGCGAGAGCCCCATCACCGCGAAGTCGGTCACGAACCCGGTGGGCTCGCCCGTGCTCGCGTCGAGCTCCGGACGGCCGAACGCGAGCGTTCGCCCGCCCGCGCCGATGCCGAACCGCCGCATCGCCTCGCGGTTCAACCAAACGTTGTGGACGTCGTAGGAGAAGACCATGAGCGCCCGACCCGGCGCGACGCCTTCGAGATCCTCGGCCGTGGGTCGACGACGGTCCGGGAGCGCCGCGTAGCTCCAGTCCTCCGCCACGATCCACTCGCGGTCGGGATGCTCGGTCGCGTATCGATCGATCGCGGCACGAACCGCATCCAGCGTGGTGGCGTCGCCGAGCTGGACCGCGTCGGCGTCGGCGCCGGTCCGCAGGTGGTTGTGCGCGTCGATGAAGCCGGGCAGGACCGTGTTGCCGCGGGCGTCGAGCTCCTCGGCATCGGCGCCCACGGCATCGCGCACCTCCCGATCGTCGCCGACGGCCGCGATCCGTCCGCCACGGACGCCGACCGCCTCGGCCGTCGGACGCCGGTCGTCGACGGTCCACACCTTCGCGTTGCGGATCACCAGATCCATCGCGCGTAGCTGACCGGACCGCCGCCACCGCCGTCAACCCTCGTGGCGGCGGCTATCGTTCGCCCCGATGCCGACCCCGCTCATCCTCGACGTCGACACCGGTGTCGACGACATGGTCGCGCTCCTGCTCGCCGTCGCCTCACCCGAGGTCGAGCTCATCGCCGCCACGTGCGTCACCGGCAACGTCCACGTGGACATGGTCACGCGCAACACGTCGTTGGTCCTCGAGCTCGCCGGGGCCGGAGGCGTGGAGATCGCGCGCGGCGCGTCGGAGCCGCTGGACGGCGGCTGGCAACCCTTCCCGGTGGTGCACGGTCCCGAGGGCCTGGGCGCGTACGTCCCGGGTCACGATGCGAAGGGGATCTCGGCTCGGAGCGCCGCGACCCTGATCGCCCAGGAGGCCGCTCGGCGGCCGGGCGAGGTCACGCTCATCGCGACCGGACCCCTGACGAACGTGGCGCTCGCGCTGGAGATGGAACCCTCGCTCCCGGCGCTGCTGGGCGGGTTCGCGCTGATGGGCGGCGCCTACCGGTCCGGCGGCAACGTCACCCCGCGCGCCGAGGCGAACGTGTGGATGGATCCCGAGGCGGCGGCACGGGTGTTCGACGCGTGGTCGGGCGTCGCGCAGCGGCCGCTCTGCGTCGGGCTGGACGTGACCGAACGCGTCTGGCTCACCCGGGACGACGTCGACGCGATCTGCGCCCCCGCCCCCGCCAGCGAGCTCGCGACGTTGATCGGGCAGGCCGTCCCCTTCTACATCGACTTCTACGCCTCGACCGGTCGCTACGACGGCGCGAGCATGCACGATCCGCTGGCCGTCGCCGCCGCGATCGATCCGTCGGTCTGCGAGTGGATCGACACACGGGTCGAGGTCGAGCTCGCCGGCACGTGGACCCGCGGCGAGACCGTGACCGACCTCCTGAACATCCGCAACACCCGCTGGTCGGAGTGGGCGAAGGAGGAGAACGCGCGCGTCGCGGTATCGGTGGACGCGCCGCGCGTCGTCGCGGACCTGATCGAGCGGTTGCGTGGGCTCGTCAGGGAGCGCGCGTGAGCGAGCCCGGCGGGCTCGTGGTCATCGGCGCGATCAACGTCGATCTGGTCGTGTCCGGCGCGGCGCTGCCCCGACCCGGGGAGACCGTCACCGACGGGGAGCTCTCCCGGCACCACGGGGGCAAGGGCGGGAACCAGGCGACGGCCGCGGCGCGGGTGCTCGGCGAACCGGGCCGCGTGGCCATGCTGGGTGCGGTCGGCGACGACGACATGGGCCACGCGGCCCGCGCCGCCCTCGAGGCCGAGGGGATCGATGTCGCGAACGTCGCCGTCGTGGCCGGCTCACCTACGGGGGTTGCCCTGATCGCCGTCGATCAAGGTGGCCAGAACCAGATCTCGGTGGCGCCGGGCGCGAACCGGGACCTCGGCGATCCGACCGAGGCCCTCGATGGTTCGCGCCCGGCGCTCGTCCTCGCGAGCTGCGAGATCCCGTTCGACGTGTTGAGCGCGGCCGCAGCGTGGTGCGGGACGAATCACGTGGCGTTCGTGCTGAACCCGGCGCCGATCCATCCGATGCTCCGCGAGCTCCTCGAGCACACCGCGGTCGTGACGCCGAACCACGGCGAAGTGACGAAGCTCGCGCCGACGAGCGGCGACGCCGTGGAGGCCGCGCACGCGCTCCGCGAGCGAACGCCCGGCCTCACCGTCCTCGTCACGATGGGCGAGGCGGGCGCGTACCTCCTCGATGACGACGGCGAGACCGGTATCCCGGCGCCGAGCGTCCACGCGGTGGACTCGACCGGCGCCGGCGACTGCCTCAACGGCGTGCTCGCGGCCGGCCTGTTGGAGGGGCGACCGATCCGTGAAGCGGCCGCGCGCGCCGTCGCCGCGGCGACGATGTCGACCGCGGTCGCCGGCGCCCGCGAGGGCATGCCGACGCGGAAGGAACTCGAGGCGTTCCTCGCCGTTTGACTCACCACGCCCGCCTGGGGGAGGCTGCACCCGTTCGACGCAACCCAGAGAGGGGCCCCCCGATGAGTCGACGCGCGTTCCTGTCGGCGTTCGCAGCGTTCGCGCTGCTGTCGCCCGTCGTCGTCGGAACGACCGCCGCTGCGCAGACCGTATGCGATCCGTTCACGACGACCCCGCACTACCTTCACCAAGCTCCGTCGTCCACCAGCGTTCTCGGGTTCGCGCTCGGATCGCAGGAGGTCAGCTTCGCTCAGTCGAACCAGTACCTGGACGCCGTCGCCACCGCGAGCGACCGCGTGATCGCCGCCACGGCTGCCATCTCCAACCAGGGCCGCGCGCTCCGCTACGCCGTCGTCGGTCGGACCGATCGGATGACTCCGAACGCCCTCGCGACGATCCGCACCGACGCGACCGCGCTCCGCGACCCGACGTTATCCCCGGCGCAGGCCGCGGCGCTCGAAGCCTCGACCCCGGAGATCCTCTGGATCTCGGCGAACGTCCACGGCGACGAGGGAGCGGAGCCGATGCCGCGCTCCAGGTTCTCTACGAACTGGCCGACCGTGACGACTGCGTCGTGACCAGGATCCTCGACGCCGCGATCGTCGTGATCCTCCCGATCCAGAACCCGGACGGCCGTGAGCTCAACACGCGCCGGAACGCGTACGGCTTCGACATGAACCGCGACTGGTTCGCGCGCACCCAGCCCGAGACCGACGGCAAGGTCGAGGTCCTCCGCCAGTACCCGCCGCATGCTCTATCATCGACGCTCACGAGTTCGGGTTGCACGAACTACTTCTTCCCGCCCAACGCCGACCCCGAGCTACCACGAGATCTCCGACACATCCCACCGATTGGATCAACGATCTGTACTCGCCGGCGATCGCGGCGGAGTTCGACCGCGAGAAGATCCAGTTCTTCCACGGCGTCGCCGTACGACTTCTTCGTCGATCGTGTTACGGAGACACGGTGCCGTCCGAAGGTTTCGGCGCTGCCGGCATGACGTTCGAGAAGGCGAACTTCGAGGACATCTCCGGCGCGGTTCCACGAGCACTTCACTGACGATGTGGGCTTCGATCGCCGCCGGCGGCGAGCGACCCGAACGTCCTCGCGGACTTGCACTCGTCGTACGTGCGAGGCCTATCAGCAGGGCGTCGCCGGAGCAGCTGGAGCCGAACGCGGTCTACGAGAAGGGCAACTCGCTGCTCCAGCAGGTGCCCGAACATCCGGGTCCGGCACTACTTCCTGCTCCCGACGATCCGGCCCAGCGCGTTCGAGCGTGCAACTCTTCGTGCGGCGGCTCCAGCGGATGGACGTCCAGCGTCTACCGGCTGAACGCCCCGCTGACGCGTGCCGGGGTTCCACGCTGTACGGACGACCCGGCGCGACGCAGACCCTGCCGGTTGGGACCTACTGGATCCCGATGGCCCAGGGTCAGAAGCACTGGATCCAGGCGATGCTGAACGAGGACACGTACATCCCGTTCGACGTGACGTACGACGTCACGGCCTGGAGTAACCCGCTGCTGATGAACCTGCGCGGCGGGTGGACGGGCTCGCAACTGTCGCCGAGCGCGTCGTTGTTGGCGCCGATGGCGGCTCCATCGTGGCAGTCGATCCCGTCCGGCGTGTCATCGATCGGGCTGTGGCGAGATCCCGGGGAGCACGGCCGGCTTCCAGGCGGCGGGGCAGGCGCGGTGGCTCTTCGATACGGTTTGGCACCTCCCGTACACGAACGTGACCGCCGCGGACGTCAAGGCGGGGCTGCCAGGGATCGACGTCCTGCTGGTGCCGAACGGCTACGCGAACTACGGCCTCCAGGCGCTGGGCGCGAAGGGCAAGAAGGCGCTCCGAGATTGGGTCGGGGCCGGCGGCCGGTTCGTCGGATGGCAGGGCGGCGCGCAGATCGCGGCGCAGTCCGGACTGTCGACCGCCACCCTGTCGGTCGCCCACACGAACATGCCCGGCTCGCTCGTGCGCGTGACGATGGATCCGACGAGCCCGCTCTCGGCGGGGGTCGGCTCCACCGCGTGGCTGATGTTCCAGGACGACGACGTGATGGGCGCGGGGGCCGGGGCGTCGGTCGCGACGTACCCGGCCGCCTCGAGTGCCGCGTTCGGCGTGTCCGGCCTGGACGAAGGGGTCGGTCAACTGGCCGGGAGCGCGGCCATCGCCGACGAGCACGTCGGCGCCGGCCGGGTCGTCCTGTTCTCGTTCGATCCGAACTTCCGCGCGTGGACGCAGGGAACCGAGCGGATCCTCTGGAACGCGATCGTGGGACCGGACCCGGCGCCGGCGAACGGGCTCGCGATCGCCTCGGCGGCGCGGATCGCGGCCGTGCGCGAGGCGCGCACGGCCGCGGCGGCCCTGCCCGAGCTCGGGTCAGCGATCCGCGTCGCGGTCGCGCGCGCGGATGCGCGCGCGACCGCGGACGCACTGCGCGCCTACGGCGCGCACTTCGTCCGCCACCGCTACAACCGTGGCGTGCTGTTCCTGGTCGCGAACCGTCGTGATCTGTCGGCCGAAGAGCACCCCTTCTTCGCACCGTTGCTTCAGCGACTGCAGGAGGAGGGGGTGCGCCTGCGCTTCGCGAGCATCCCGTGACGCGCGTCAGGAATCGCTGAGCGCGTTGCGCCAGAGCTCGACCAGGCGACGACCGCACGCGTCGTCCGGAGTCCTTCTCGGGGTTGTAGCAACCGAGGGATGCACCGGCGAGCTTCGGATGCGACGCCAGCGGACCGAGCAGCTCGGCCAGCTCTTCCCACGCGAGCCCGTTCGGCATCAGGTAGTCGGTCGCCGGGAACACGGCCTCGTCCAGGACGTCGACATCGAGATGCACCCAGAAGCGGCCGGCGGAGTCGGCGAGGTCCGAAGCGGTCCTCCGACCGGTCGCCTTCGGTCCGTCCCGGCGCACGCCTTCGTTCGACCGGTGCACCAGACCCGAGACGGAATCCGGATGCCGCATGGCGTAGGTCTGTGACTCCACGAGGTCCCGGTAGCCGAGGAGCGCCACGTCGTCGCCGTGCACCGAAGCGCCGCCGACCGCCTCGGCCCAAGCGGTCGGCCCGTAGCCGAGCGCGACCGACACGGGCATGTCGGCGGCCTCGCCGGTCGGAGAGGTTTCCCCGTCGTACAGATCCAGATGCCCGTCCAGGTACGCCAGTCCGACCCGGCCGAAGACATCTCGAGCTCCTGCGAGCGCACCCGACCAGCTCGCGTGCAACAGCCTCCGATCAGCAGCGGCCGAGCGCCGTCTGACAGGGATCGACTCACCGCTGCTCGGATCGCGACGCTAGTCGTCAGGACGTCGTCGCTCGCGATGATCCCCGTCACGGGATCGCGGTCGTCCCCGCGGATCCTGACATCCAGATCGCCTCCGTCGTGTCCGCTCAGCGCTTCGACGAGTCCGAGCGAGCGAAGCTTCGCCGGAGCGAGCTCGGTTCCGCCGGAGCGCCCGACGGAGTCGATGGGAACGCCGAGGATCGTGAGCGCGCCCGTCATCCGTGCGCCGGCAGGTAGAACGGCTTCGAGGAGATCGTCGCCGGGACCTTCCGGTTGCGGACCTCGACGGTGACCGGCGCGTCCGGCGACACCTCGCCGTGCACCCACGCGAGCCCGACCGCGCTGCCGAGCGTGTGGCCGTACGCGCCGCTCGTCACGTGTCCGACGCGCTCGTCGCCCGACAGCACCGACTCCGCGTGCCAGAGCATCGGGGCCGGATCGTCCAGCCTCACCGACAGCAACCGGCGATCGCGGGGAGCTTCCTTCCGCTCGCGGAGCGCGTCGCACCCCACGAAGTCCTTGGCCAGACGAACCGCGAAGCCCAACCCCACCTCGTACGGATCGTCGAGCGGCCCCATGTCGTGCCCCCACGAGCGGAACCCGCGTTCCAACCGGAGCCCGTCGAACGCGAACCCGCCCGCGTGGCGAAGATCGAGATCCTTGCCCGCTTCGACGACCCGCTCGTACAGGTCCGCGACGAACTCCGTCGGCACGTACAGCTCCCACCCGAGCTCGCCGGTGTACGAGACCCGGAGGGCCCACGGCTGCGCCCACCCGGCTTCGATCCTTTGCGCCGAGAGGAACGGGAACGCATCGTCGGACAGATCGGCATCGGTCAGGCGCTGCAGCAGCTCTCGCGAGCGCGGCCCGGCGAGGTGCAACACCGCGAACGCGCTCGTCACGTCGGTGACGGTGGCGTCGGGCGGCAGCCCGGTTCGGAGGAGCGCCTCCGTGCGTCGTTGGTACGCGGTCGGCGCGACCACCAGGAAGATCTGCTCGGCGAGCCGCGTCACCGTCGGGTCCATCTCGATGCCGCCGCGGTCGTTGCACAGGAGCGTGTAGACGACCCGGCCGATCGGGACGTCGACGTCGGACGCGCAGAGCCACTGCAACCCGGACAGCGCGCCCGGGCCCTGCACGATGAACTTCGAATACGTCGTCAGGTCGAACAGCGCCACCCCTTCGCGGGCGGCCGCCATCTCCTCTCCCACCGGCCCGAACCACGACGGCCGCTCGAAGTCGTAGCGCCAGACCGGCTCGTCCGTCGCGCCGGGCTCGAACCACGCGGGCCGCTCCCAGCCTGCCGCCTCCCCGAACGCAGCGCCGGCGGCACGGAACCGATCCTCGAGTGGCAGACGGCGGACGCCGCGCCCGGACGAGGGCTGGAGCGCCGGCCAGTGCATCGCGTAGAGGCGCCCGAGGGTCTCCGACGTCTTCTCGTGCAGCCACCCGCGGTTGTTCGCCCACCGGCCGGTCCTCGCGATATCGACCTCGGTGAGATCCATCGTCGGGTGGCCCGCGACGATCCACTCGGCGAGCGCCTTGCCGGCGCCCGGACTGAAGATGATGCCCTGCGAGTTGAACCCGGCGGCGATCCAGAGGCCCGGAGCTTCGGGGAACTCGCCGAGGTGGAAGTTCGCATCGGGGGTGAAGCTCTCCGGACCTCGGAGGTAGTGCTCGAAGCCGATGTCGTTCAAGACCGGCAGCCGTTCGCGTGCGTTGGCGAGGACCGGAGCGAAGTGGTCCCAATCCTCGCCGAACTCCACGAACCCGCCGGTGTCGATGTCGCCGGGCGCTTTCGGTTTGCCTTTCGGCTCGAAGGCGCCGACGACGAGTCGCCCGCGGTAGTGCCGGACGTAGAGGTAGCCGTCGAGGTCGCGCAGGACCGGGAGCGCTTCGGTCGCGACCGGTGTCTCGTCGGTCATCACCCAGACGTGCTCCGCGGGATAGAGCGACACCGAGGCGCCGGCGAGCCGCGCGAGCTCCGAGGTCCACAGGCCGGAGGTGAGCACGGCCAGCTCACATCCGATCGTCCCGCGGTCGGTGATGACGCCCGCGATCCTTCCGTCGCGTCGCTCGAACCCGGTCACGCTGACGCCGAACACGAACCGCGCGCCGCGGTCCTTCGCGCCCTTCGCCAGCGCGAGCGCGGCGTCGCCGGGGTTCACGGTCGCGTCGTTCGGGAAGATCGTGGCGCCGACCAGGTCTCCGATCTCCGCGTGCGGCCAGTACGTCTGTACCTCCTGCGGCGACGAGCTCGTGGGCCTCGATCCCGAAGTCCTTGGCCATCGAGAGCCCGGCGCGCAGCTCCTCCATCCGGCCGCGCGTCCGCGCGACCGTCAGGGCTCCCACCCGGCGGAGACCGGTCTCGACGCCGGTCTCCGCCGGGAGCGCCTCGTACAGGGGGGCGTTGAGGCGGCTGAGCTCGGTGAGCGCGTGCGTGCCGCGGACCTGCGCGACCAGGCCGGCGGCGTGCCACGTGGTCCCGCCGGTCAGCCGCGTCCGCTCGAGGACGACGACGTCCGTGATCCCCAGCTTCGTGAGGTGATAGGCGACCGAGGAGCCGGCGACGCCGGCGCCGATCACGACGATCCTGGCGCGGTCGGGTGGCTCGGAGAGCGGCTCGAGGATCGAGCTATCGAGCTCGCGGTTCGCGAGGCGCTCGGGAGCGGTCATGGCCGAGAGCATGGCGCATGGAGTGGTGAGCTCGTCAACCTCTTGCGCTGGCGCCGGGGGTCAGTCCCAGAGATCTGTCAACATGCTCACGACAACGACTCGAGACATCGTCGTGAAGATGTTGACGACGTTGCTCCGGCGACACGGCCCAAGCGCGGTAAGCCGTTGACAAGAGCGGGACGACGGCTCACCCCAGCAGCGCCCGGCCCATCTCCTTGCGGTAGCGCTCGTTGAAGTCGTAGAGGAACCGGTCCTGACGCGGGTACACGCCGGTCGTGAACGCTCGCGAGCCGACGCCGGTCTGCGCGCGCTGGCACACCTCCCAATCCTGCTTCGAGATCAAGTCCCAGAGCTCGACGACCGGCTCGGGTTTGAACGCCGAAGGATCCGCGATCGTCTCCGGGCGGAAGAGGTACTCCGAGACCACCGTGGTGTGTGCAGGACCCTTCGGATACCCGATGTAGTACATGACGCAGTCCGGGTGCAGGTTCAGCATCAGGTTCGGGAACTGGTACGCGCCGTAATACATCGAGTAGTCCTCCGGCTGGAGCCCCGGGAGCTTCGGCAGCTCGGACTCGCCGGTCATCGTGAAGCTGGTCGCGCCCTCGCGCATCCAGTTGCCGTCGTCGCGCGTCTCCTCGTCCCACACCTCGCCGAACCGGAACAGCGGCACGACCTGCACCAGCTCGGGATGGATCTGCGGGCAGTGGAGACACTCGTTGTAGTTCTCCACCACGATCTTCCAGTTCGCTTCGACCTCGTAGACGATCCGAACCCCGACCCGGAGCTCTTCCATCTTGAACCGGTCGAACATGTTGACGCTCTCGGCGCCCTGGCCCATCCATTCCATCAGCGGCCGGGGCTCGCGCGCCAGGCTCACGAACAGGAACCCCGCGTAGCTCTCGACCGCGAACCCGTGCAGCGGGTAGTCGCTCCGGTCGAAGAGCTCGCCTTCCTTCACGTTGGGCGTCCCCACCAACCGTCCGTTCAGGTCGTACGCCCACGCGTGGTACGGGCAGACGAACGCCTTGCGGATGTGGCCGGCCGCCGGCTCGTCGTCCAGGAACTTGGTCCCGCGGTGGCTGCAGACGTTGTAGAAGCCGTGCAGCTCCCGCTCCTCGTTGCGGGTGATGAAGATCGACTCGCCGGCGAGGTCGCGAACGATGTAGTCGCCCGGCTCCGGGAGCTCCTCCGTCCGTCCGATGCAGACCCAGTCGCCCCACCAGATCCGTTCGCGCTCCTCGTCGAAGATCTCGCGGCTCGTGTAGTCGGCCCCGGACAACGTGGGTCGCGGCTTCCATGCGCGTTCGTCGTAGCGGATCGGTTCCTGCTCGGTCTGCATGCGGGTCTCCTCGGACGGGACGCCTCAGGATACGGGCCGCGGCTCCTCGGATGGTAACCGCCGCCCCAGCCGCAGCCCGTACGATGTCCCCATGCCGACCGTCGAGCGCTTCAACCTCACCCCGGTCAAGTCGACCGCGTTGCTCCACCCGGACGCGATCGACCTCCGGCCGGAAGGCGCCGTCGGCGATCGCCGCTTCCTCTTCGTCCGTGCCAACGGCGAGCGCCTCTCGGGCGAGACGAAGGCCCCGTTGATGAACATCCGGTCGACCTACGACGTGGACGAGGAGCACCTCACCTTGCGGTTCCCCGACGGCACGACCGCTTCAGGTGGGTCGGCGTCGTTCGGCGAGCCCCGCACCGTCAAGCTGTACGACCGCGAGGTGCCCGCCCGCCGGGTGGACCCGCTCTTCACGGAGGCCATCCGAACGGTCACCGGCGACGACACGCTCGAGCTGCTTCGGGTCGACGAGCCCGAGTACGCCGGTGGGATCGACCGCGTCTCGATCGTCTCGCGTGCCTCCGTCGACGACCTCGGCCACCGTGGCGGGGTCGACGACCTGGACTCCCGCCGCTTCCGGATGCTGATCGAGATCACCGACGCGGAGCCGTTCGAGGAGGACACGTGGGCGGGACGCCGGCTCCGGTTCGGCGATGCCGTCGTCAAGGTCGGCGACCCGATGCCGCGCTGCGTGGTCACGACGCTGAACCCGGACACGGCGAAGAAGGACTTCCCGACGCTCGACATCCTCGCGAGCTACCGCAAGCGCGGGAAGGAGCTCCTGTTCGGGATGTACGGCGAGGTCGAAGTGACGGGTGACGTCCGGGTCGGCGACCCCGTCGAGCCGATCTAGCCCCGTCCGGCCGAGCCGAACGCCACGATCTCCGCCGTGTGCTCCTCGTAATGGTCGAACGTCTCGTCGGTGAACTCGGAGGCGGCCGCGTCGGTGACCGCGGGCATCGCGATCAACGCCTGCCTGGCCCGATCCCGCCCGAGCTCCGCCGCGACCACGACCTCGTCCCACGTCTTGGCCTTCCCGTCGTCGGCCACCATCCGGTTGAGCGCGTCCCAGTCCTGGTCGGGCGGCTCGGGTTGTCCGGCCGACATCCGCTCCAACACGTCACCGACGTAGTCGGCCCAATACCCGCAGTGCCACACCAGATCCTTGACCGACCATCCCGGGACGACCCCTTCAACGTCCCGACGGTCCTCGGGCACGTCGGTGAAGGCTTTCGAGAAGGCGGCCCATGCCTCGTCCTCGCGTCCGAGCAACCCCTCACGATCCATCGCTCACTCCTCCTGTCGTCGACGGCAGCGGAGCGTACGCCAGGCGGTGCGCCTCGGCGACCCCCTCGTTCGTCACGCGGCCGTCCCACGTGTTGACGCCGCGAGCGAGCGCCGGATCGCCGTGGACGGCGCTCTCGATGCCCCCGCTCGCGATCTCCAAGACGTAGGGCAGCGTCACGTTCGTGAGGGCATACGTGGACGTGCGCGGCACCGCCCCCGGCATGTTCCCCACCGCGTAATGGACCACGTCGTCCACGAGGTAGGTCGGATCGGCATGCGTCGTGACGTGGGACGTCTCGAAGGCGCCACCCTGATCGATCGAGATGTCGACCAGAACCGACCCCGGCCGCATCTGCTTCACCAGCTCCGCGCTGACCAGATGCGGGGCGCGGGCGCCGGGAACCAGCACGGCCCCGATCACGAGGTCGGCGTCCGTCACCAGCCGCTCGATCGCCAGCCGCGAGGACGTCAGGGTCTGGATCCGCCCGTGCCAGATGCGGTCGATCTCGCGCAGCCGGTCGACGTCCTTGTCCATCACGACGACCTCGGCTTCCATCCCGGCGGCGATCTGCGCGGCGTTCCCGCCGGCCATCCCCCCGCCCAGCACGACCACCTTGGCGGGCATGACGCCGGAGGCGCCGCCCATCAGGACCCCCCGGCCGCCGCTCGGCCGCTCGAGGTACTTCGCTCCCTCCTGCGGCGCCATCCTGCCGGCGATCTCCGACATCGGCGCCAGCAGCGGCAGCCGGCCGTCCGCGGTCTGGACCGTCTCGTACGCGACGGCGCGGACCCCCCGGTCCACGAGGAACCGGGTCAGCTTCTCGTCGGCGGCGAGGTGGAGGTAGGTGAAGAGCACGTGATCCGCCGCGGAAGCGTTCGTACTCCTCCGGTTGTGGCTCCTTGACCTTGACGATCAGCTGGGCCTCGGCGAACACGGCGTCCGCGTCCGCCGCGATCCGGGCGCCCGCGGCGACGTAATGGTCGTCCGTGATCGCCGACCCGTCCCCGGCGGTCGTTTCGACGACCACCCGGTGGCCCGCGTGGACGAGCTCCCGGACGCCCTCGGGTGTCGCGGCCACGCGGTACTCGTGGTTCTTGACCTCTTTCGGGATCCCGACGATCACCGAGCTGCCTCCACGTCGTCCAGCGCGGCCTTCAGTCCGGCGGCCAGCTCCTCGAGCTCATCCTGCTCGATCACGAGCGGCGGCGAGATCTGCAGCGCCCCCGGCGCGAGCGCCCGCGACATGATGCCGTGCCGCCGAGCCGCGAGCGCCACCCGGACCGCGACGCCCGGATCGTCCGCGAGGACCGCCCGCTCCAGCTGGACCGCCGCGAGCACCCCGGTGCCGGACCGGACCTCCCCCACCATCGGGTGCTCCGCGAGGGGCGCCAACGCCGTCGTCAGCTCCCCCTCGAGGGTCTTGGCGCGCTCCAACAGCGCCTCGCCCTCGATGATGTCGAGGTTCGCCAGGGCGGCCGCGGACACGGCGGCGTGACCCGAATAGGTGTAGCCGTGGCGGAACATCCCGGCACCCTCACGCCAGAACGGTTCCCAGACCGAGGGCGCGGCGATCACCGCGCCGAGCGGCAGGTAGCCGCTGGTGATCCCCTTCGCGCAGGTGATCAGATCGGGCTCCAGCCCGAACCGGCCGCTCGCGAACCATGCCCCGCACCGCCCGAAGCCGGTGATCACCTCATCCGCGATGAACAGCACGCCGGCCTCCCGGCAGACGCCGCGCGCGGCTTCCAGGTAGCCGTCCGGGGGCGGGAAGACGCCGCCGGCGCCGATCACGGGTTCGCAGAAGAACGCGGCGACCCGGCCCGCGCCGACCCGGTCGATCGTGGACCGGAGCGCGTCCGCGTCGTCCCACGGGACCTCGACCACGTCCTGCAGCAACGAACCGTATCCCTCCAGGTTCGCCGGGATCCCCGAGAGCGAGGTCCCGGCCGCGTGCATCCCGTGATACGCGCGTTCGCGCCGGATCAGGACCGTCCGGTCGGGCTCGCCGACGAGCGACCAGTAGCGGCGCACGATCTTGGTCGCGGAGTCGATCGAATCCGACCCGCCGCTCGTCAGGAACACCTTGGCGCTGGGCATCGGCGCGAGCCCGGCGACCCGCTCGGCCAGGGCCTCCGTGGGAGGGTTGGTCAGGTCGCCGAACGTCGAGTACGAGGCGAGCTCGGCCATCTGGCGCCGCGCGGCCTCGGCGATCTCCGCCCGCCCGTGCCCGACGTTGCAGAACCACAGGCCGGCGGTCGAGTCCAGGTACCGGTTGCCCGCCTCGTCCCAGATGTGCGATCCGCGGCCGCGGACGATGGACGGACCTCCTCCCGCCTCGACCGCGGCCATGTCGGCGAAGGGGTGCCAGAAGCTGGTCATGCCGGAGATATTCCCAGGATGCGGACCCGAAGGGGTCCATGGACGTGGCAGTCATTCCGGACTAGCCTTCGGCTGACCATCCCAGGGGAGGGAAAGCAGTGGATCCCACGACCGACCCGGCATTCCTGCGTGGCCTCACCCAGCGCCGCCTCTCGCGCCGCGATCTGATCCGGTACGCGGGCGTCGGAGCGGGGGCGCTCAGCCTCTCGTCCATCCTCGCCGCGTGCGGCGTGAAGTCGAGCGGAGCGGCAGGGACCGAGTCCCCGGCGGGCTTCGACTGGGCCTCCCAGACGCTGCATCACCAGCTGAACTTCGCGAACTGGCCCTATTACATCGACGTGAGCCACGGGAAGCATCCCACCCTGGACACGTTCACCCAGGAGACCGGCATCCAGGTCAACTACAAGGCGGTCATCAACGACAACCAGGCGTTCTACGCGAAGCTCAAGCCCTCGCTCGAAGCGGGGAAGTCGACCGGATGGGACATCGTGGTCATCACGAACGGGGCGCAGCTGTCGGAGCTGATCGACAACGGCTGGCTGATCCCGCTGGACCTCTCCAAGCTCCCCAACTTCGCGGCGAACGCGAGCCCCGAGATCAAGAACCCCAGCTACGACCCGGGCAACAAGTACACGGTGGCGTGGCAATCGGGCCTCACCGGGATCGCGTACAGCCCGAAGGCGACCGCGGCGCTCGGGCACGAGCCCAACAGCCTGAACGACCTCTTCGATCCCGCCGTCGCGGGCCACGTCGGGATGATGAGCGACAACACCGAGCTCGGGAGCATCGGGCTCCTGAAGCTCGGGATCGAGCCGTCAACGTCGGATCCGGATCAATGGACCCAGGCCGCCGCGGTCCTGCAGAAGCAGAAGGACGACGGCATCCCGCGCGGCTACTTCGACCAGGGCTACATCAACCAGCTGGAGAACGGGAACACGTGGATCACCCAGGCGTGGTCCGGCGACGTGTTCATCGCCCAGCAGTCCGGGTACCCGGAGCTCAAGTTCGTCGTCCCGGACGAAGGCGTGATGTTCTGGCACGACAACATGATGATCCCGGTCGGCGCCGAGAACCCGCTGGACGCGCTGACCTACATGAACTACGTCTACGATCCCCAGGTCGCCGCGCTGATGGCCAACTACATCTGGTACATCACGCCGGTTCCCAGCGCGAAGCCGATCGTCGAGGGCCTCCCCGGCGGGAAGCCGGTCGCCTCGAGTCCGCTCGTGTTCCCGGATCAGGCCATGCTGGACAAGACGCACCAGTACTACGTCTACACGGGCACGACCGACCTGGACCAGTGGAACAACACCTTCGATCCGATCATCACGGGCTGAAACAGAAGAAGGCCCGCGGACGGAAGCGTCTGGCGCCGTACGGGCTGACGGCTCCCGGCGTCCTGTGGCTCGCCATCTTCTTCCTCATCCCGATGGGCGCGATGCTGATCCTCTCGCTCGAAACGAGGATCCCGACGGTGGGCTTCAGGAACTCGGGCTACGAGTTCACGTGGCACTTCGGGGAGTACGGCGTCGCCTGGACCCAGTCGCACGTCCAATTCGTCCGCTCCCTCTGGTACGGAGCGGTGGTCACGATCGTGACGCTCGTCGCCGGCTACCCCGCCGCCTACTGGATCGCCTTCAAGGGCGGGCACCACAAGACCACCTATCTGTTCTTGATGCTGTTGCCGTTCTTCGTGTCGTTCGTGATCCGATCGCTCGCGTGGCAGTTCATCCTGTCGGACGACGGCATCGTGATCGCGAACCTCGAGCGGTGGCACCTGCTGCCGCAGGGGTTCCACATCCTGTCGACCTCGTTCGCCGTGATCGCCGGGATCGCCTACAACTCGTTGCCGTTCATGGTGCTGCCGCTCTACGTCTCGCTCGAGAAGATCGACCGCAACGTGGTGGAGGCGGCTCGTGACCTCTATTCGACCCCGCGTCAGGTCTTCCGCAAGGTGATCCTGCCCCTGTCGATCCCCGGCATCTTCGCCGGGTTCCTCCTGACGTTCATCCCCGCGGTCGGCGACTACGTGAACAACGACATCCTCGGCGGCCCCAACACGACGATGATCGGCAACGTGATCCAGCGCGAGTTCCTGAGCGACCAGAACTACCCGCTCGCCTCGTCGCTCTCGTTCATCCTGATGGTCGGGCTGCTGATCGGGATCCTGATCTACGCGCGCGTCTTGGGGACCCGCCAGATCGAGGAGTACATCTGATGGCGGTCGTCGCCGCACCGGAGCGGGCCGAGACGCTGGAGACGCCGGTCCGGCGGACGCCGAAACGGTCGTGGAAGAACCACATCCTCCCCATCTACACGAAGCTCATCATCGCCTACCTGTTGGTCCCGATCGCGGTGATGATCCTGTACAGCCTGAACGCGAACACCGCCGCGAACGCGGCTGCGCCCAAGGTGTCCTTCCGATGGCAGGGCTTCACGTTGGAGTGGTGGAAGCAGTGGAACGGCGTCCCGGACCTGACCTCGGCGCTCTGGAACTCGCTCCTGATCGCCGTGCTCAGCACGATCGTCGCCACCATCTTCGGCACGATGATCGCGCTCGCGCTCGTCCGCTACCGGTTCCGCGGCGCGGGAACGCTCGAGATCGTGATGTTCCTGAACATCGCCGCACCGGAGATCGTGCTGGGCGCGGCGCTGCTCTCGTTCTTCGTCCTGATCAACTTCCAGCAGGGCCTGCTCAGCATCTTCGTGGCGCACGTGATGTTCAACATCGCCTTCGTGGCGATCGTCGTCCGAGCCCGATTGTCGGGTTTCAACCGCGAGATCGAGGAGGCGGCGCAGGATCTCTACGCCGACGCCGTGCAGACCTTCCTCAAGGTCACGCTCCCGCTGATCTGGCCGGGCATCCTGGCCGGAGCGTTGCTCGCGTTCGCCCTTTCGATCGACGACTTCGTCACGACCAACTTCGTCGCGGGACAGACGGTCACGTTCCCGCTGTGGGTCTACGGCGCGGTGAAGGTCGGGATCCCGCCGCAGGTCTTCGTGATGGGGACCGCCATCTTCTTGGCCGGGGTCGTGGTCGCGGTCGTGAACGTCGCCTCCGCGCGGCGCAAGAACCGCGCGATGGTCAGGCCCGAGACCGAAGACTCCACGGCCTGATCGCTCAGGTCAGCGCCCGGACGCCGCGCTTGCGCAGCTGGTCCGCGAGGATGTTGCGCTGGATCTCCGACGTCCCCTCCCAGATCCGGTCCACGCGCAGCTCGCGGTGGAACCGCTCCGCGACGTTCTCGCGCATGTAGCCGCGGCCGCCGAAGATCTGCACGGCGCGGTCGGACACGCGGCCGGCCATCTCGCTCGCGAAGAGCTTGGCCATGGAGCACTGCGCGTGCTGGATCTTCACGTCGACGTCCGCGTCGATGTCCTCGGCCACCCGGTAGGTCATGAGGCGCGCGGCCCAGAGCTCCGTCAGGGAGTCGGCGAGCATGTGCCCGATCGCTTGGTGCTCCACGATCGGGACGCCGAACTGGACCCGCTCCTTCGCGAAGGCGGTCGCCTCCTCGATCAGCCGCTCGGCGGCGCCGCAGCACCGAGCCGCGATCATCAACCGCTCGTAGCGGAACCAGGCGTAGGTGAACGTCATGCCGTCGCCCTCGGCCCCGATCAGCTGGCCGGCCGGGACGCGCACGTCGTCGAAGGCGACGATCGCGTGGGTGTCGGCGTACGTGTGCGAGTACCGAGGCTCGCGGACCAATCGAACGCCCGGCGTGTCCTTGTCCACGACGAACATCGCGTGCTCGCCGTCGTGCTCGCCGCCGGCGAGCTTCGCCTGGAAGAAGATGTGGTCGGCGGTGTTGTACGACGTCACGTGCATCTTCTCGCCGCTCAGGACGTAGTCGGGGCCATCGCGTCGAGCCGTCGACGCGATGGCGTCGACGTCGGAGCCCGCGCCCTCTTCGGTGATCGCGTAGCACTCCCGCCGCTCGCCGCGGATCGCGGGCTTGAGCCAGCGATCGATCTGCTCGTCCGTCATCACCTCGGGGGCCCACCCCGCCGGCGTGTGGACGCACCAGCCGAGCGCGTTCGTCACCCGGCCGAGCTGCTCGGAGACGAGCGTCTGCTGCAGGACGGTGTAGCCGCCCCCGCCGAGCTCCTTCGGGAGGTTCATCCCGTAGAACCCGAGCTCGATCGCCAGCTCGTGGTGCCGGATCACGTCCTCGTCGGGGATCCGGCCCTCGTGCTCCTCCGCGTGCTGCTCCCAGGGGATCAGCTCGTCGTCGACGAAGGCGCGCGCACGGTCCTGGATCGCCCGGTCCGCGTCGGACAGTGGGTAGGTCATGCGCGTGACGCTACCGCAGCGCGGGGCGCGACCGTCAGCCGGCGTCGTCTACGAGAGGAACTCGAGGCGGTCGCGATGCTCTTCGAGCATCGCGACCGTCGCGTCGTCCAGCCGGTGGTCGCGGTCGGGCTCTTCGGCGACCGGACTTTCGCCGAAGAGCTCCCCCGAGAGGTAGCGCTGCCCCGTGTCGGCGATCACCGTGACCAGCCGGGTCAGCTCCGGGTGCTTGTCCGCGACCTTCAGCGCCGCGACCACGTTCATCCCCGACGACGGGCCGCAGAGCATCCCTTCCTCGCGCGCCAGCCGGTGGGCCATCGCCAGCGCGTCGTCGGTGCTCACGACGACGATCCCGTCCATCACCGCGAGGTCGAGGTTCGGCGGGATGATCCCGTCGCCGATCCCCGGCACGCCGTGTGTCCCCCACCGCTGTTCGCTGATCAGCGGGCCCTCCGACGGCTCCACGGCGTACGCCTGCACGCCGGGGTCGTGCGCCTTGAGCGCCCGGGCCACGCCCGTGATCCAGCCGCCCGTCCCCTGTGAGGCGACGACGGCGTGGACGTCGCCGTTCGTCTGCTCCCAGATCTCCTCGCCGGACGCGCCTTGGGCGGCGGGGTTGTCCGGGTTCTCGAACTCGCCGGGGAAGTAGTAGCGGTCCGGATCGCTCGCCACGATCTCTCGCATCTTCGCGAGCGCCAGGTCGATGTCGGTGCCGGCCCCCGGGGTGAGGACCAGCTCGGCGCCGTAGGTCTCGATCATGCGCTTGCGTTCGGGGCTCATCCCCTCGGGCATCACGATCACGCACGGGTATCCCTTGATCGCCGCCACCGCCGCGCACGCGATCCCGGCGTTCCCGGTGGTGCATTCGATCACGCTCATGCCCGGCGTCGAAGCTCGCCCCGTCGCTCGGCCTCGGTCAGCATCCGCGCGTAGATCCGGTCCTTCACGGACCCGGTCGGCCCGTACCACTCGACCTTCGCGAAGAGCTCGACGTCCGGGGCCACGCGCGCCAGGCGGACGAGCGGCGTCATCCCGATCGCATCCAGGAGCGAATCGGCCGGTGCTCGGTAGCGTCCCCACTCCGTCGTCATGCCTCGCCCCTCATCCCACGCTGCGCGCCCGCTCCACGTATCCCAGCCGGTGCGAGATCGCGTCGGCCGACTCCATCGCGAAGTGGGCCATCCGCGGCAGATCGATGCCGCGCATCCGGAAGGCCGGCCCGCTCACGGACAGGGCGGCCACGACCCGGCCGTCGGCCTGGCGCACCGGCGCCGCGACCGCGTTCAGGCCCTCCTCCAGCTCCTCGATCGTCTGCGCGTAGCCGGTTCGCACGACCTCCTCGAGCTGCGTCCGGAGCACCGCGGGATCCACGATCGTGCGTTCGGCCAGCCGTTCGAGCGGTTCGGCGAGATGACGCTCGCGATCCTCGCGGGGCTCGAACGCCAGCAGCACCTTGCCGTTCGAGGTGCAGTGCAGCGGCGTCCTGCGACCGATCCAGCTCACGGCGACCACCGAGCGGGTACCCGTGACCTGATCGATGTACACCACGGAGTCCCCGGAGATGACGCCGAGGTTGACCGTCTCGCGCGTCCGCTCGGCGAGGCCCTCCAGGACGGGGTGCGCCTCGCGCACGATGTCGAGCCCGGCCATCGCGGCGCCCGCCAGCCGGACCAAGCCGAAGCCGAGCCGGTACTTCTCGTTCACCGGGTCGCGCTCCAACAGCCCACGCTCGGCGAGCGTCGAGACCAACCGCGACGCTGTCGCCTTGTGCACGTCGAGACGCCGGCCGAGCTCGGAGACGCCCAGCTCGCCCGCCTCCGCGATCAGCTCCAGCGCGGTCACGGCGCGGCGGACCGATCGAAGGTTCCCGCCGTCTTCGTCGCGCACCGTGCAACTCCTGAGGTGAGGCGCAACGCTCGACGCTAGGGCGCGCGGGCGCGGGCTGTCAAGACGACCACGCGAAGGGCAGGCGGGCCCGCGCCAGGACGGCCGCAAACCGGCACAGGGCTCAGGCCGAGGAGGGCGGACGGGGCGCAGGAAGGACGCGGGCACCAGGGGAGAGGGCGTGCACGTTGGGGGTAATCGGTGAGGGTCAGAACGGCCGCGATCCGGGCCTAGTCCGGAACGGTCAGCGTCCGCACCGTCCGCGGGAGAGCTGGCACTTGGTACGGCTGAGAAACCGTCCTTCGCCTCGTTCCAGCGATGTAGGGTCATCCGGTCAAGCACGAAGGGTCGCACCTTTCGATGGATCTAGACCCGATCACCGCCTACAAGATGTACGCCGAGGCCTGGAACGAAGAACACGATTCCGACGCGAGAAGGAAACTGTTGGAACGATCATGGTCTCCAACCGGGTCCCTATTCGACCCGGAGACGCCCGAAGGCGTCCAGGGAGTGAATGCATTGGTCGAGTACATCTCCGACACCCACGACGAGATACCTGGCTTGATCGTCGCCGAGACCTCGGAGCCCGAGGTTCTGGGGAAAAGGCTGCGGGTCCTCTGGGAGGCGCGACAGAACGGCAAGCAGTTGTACACGGGAACGGATTTCGTGGAGTTCGCCGAGGACGGCCGCGTTTCCAGGGTCACGATGTTCTACGACTCCGCGCCGGGGTGATCATCGCTCAGAACTCCTTGTCCGCGGCGCCCGACTCCACAGCCGGCGTAGCGCGGCACGCGTTCCCAGCACGGTCGGTTGGTGTGGTCGACGGCGTCCAGGTCATCGTTGAGTTGTTGCCTGCGGTCTGTGTCCCCGCTCCGCTCGGCGTCCCGAGCGTCACCGTGATCGTCGAGCCGCTCATCATCATCGTCGAGCCCGTGAAGTTGACGTTCGCGCTCGTGTAGTCCTTCCGCCCCAGGTCCGCGGGGGCCTCAGAGGTCCTGTCTACACGTCTCGTGCGTCGTGCCCGAGTGCCGCACAACCTTCCGTCGCGCCTCCGGATCCATCGTCAGCATGTCGACGATGTCGGCCCGATCGTCGCCCGCCCGTTCCGCGCTGACGCTCGCTTGACCGCCGGAGCCCGTTGTGATCGACGCTAGCCGACAACGACCTTTCCGCACATCCCGCGACACACGCCGCTCACGAGAGTCGAGTGGAACAGGCACCGGAACCGGAAGACGCCTCTCCTCCTGAAGATGAACGATGTCGACGTCCCTTGGACGATCGTCGTCGACTTCCTCCACGCGCCTTTCCACGCCGTCACCGTGTGCGTCCCCGTAACGGCCCGCCAGACGACCTTCGTCCCCTTGGCGACGCTCACGGCATGAGGCTTCCACCGGAAGCCCGACATGGTGCTTACGCCTTTGATCGCAACCGCGGCGTCGGCGGGCTGGGCCGCAACCCCGCCGACGAGGACCGTGGTCAACGCGAGTGCCAGCAGGTTTCGTCGCATGAACTCCTCCCTCGCGGTCGTCGTCGTCCGGGGGACTACGAGTGGGGAGGACATCCGGTTCATACCCTGATGCCCAACGCTCCCCACGCGGTTTGCGGCGTTCGATCCGGACGGTCTACGGGCGCTGAGGACGACCACGGGAAGGGAGACTCGCGTCGCGCCGGTACAGTCGTCGACCGACAGGTGACGACCTTGGCGCGGACGAACCGGATCACGCGACGGGCGCTCCTCATCGGCGCCGGCGTCGCCGCCGGGGCCGCCATCGGAGCGACCCTTATCGAGCGGGCGCTTCGCCACGCCCCGGAGGGGACCTCGGCGGGACCCCCGTACGGCATCGACAACTGGCCGGGGCTCGACTGGCACCTGTTCTCGGAGACCTCGCCGTGGGTCGCACCGCTCGACAAGACCAACGTCGATCCACGCTCGGACGTGTACATCTCGTCGCTGGTCTCCGACGGCCCGCCGGCACCCGCGGGATCGAAGCAACTCTTCGGTTGGGGGTTCCCGCTCTATTTCGGGCGAGCGACGGATCCCCTCTACCGGATCGTCCTGCGCGAGACGCGCTTCACGTACGGGCAACACATCGACGGTCACCGGATCCACGCGCCGAGCGGGATGCAACCCTCCAACCTGTCCGACGGGGTGGTCTACGTGATCGACCAGGTGGACGGCTACACGTACCGGTTCCGACTCACGGTCGTCGACGACGCAGCGAGGACGATCACCGCCTGGCACGCGTTCCGCCTCGAGACGTACGGCTCGGGGTTCAACACGGTCGAGGAGCCGCCGACCGGGTTGCTCCCGATCCGCCCCGAGGAGCTGGCCGCCGGATACGTGAACCACACCGTCGGGTTGCACGCGAAGTGCCTGTCGGGCCACAGCGTCGCGCCGTACGAGGGATCGGGAACGAAGGGGAAGCAGTGCCTGCCGACGGATGCGGCGACCCGGCTCTCCATGGGGAACGTCGTCTTCCTGGACCTCACCCACGAGCAGATCGACGCCCTGTCCGTCCCGACGTGGCAGAAGGCGATCTGCAAGGGACTCGCCGACCACGGCGCGCTCGTGGGATTCAACGGGTCGGGATCGTGGACGCTCACGTTCGAGGCTCCCCAGGACCGCACGGCGTACGGCGAGCCCAACCCGTACGAGGCCCTCGGACTCCCGCCGACGCTCGACTACGGGAACGCACTCGACGAGATCGGCGGATGGGGGGCGCACCTCAAGGTGCTCGCCCCGTTCCCGCGGCCGCGCTGATCTCCGCGACGGGGACGGTTCTCGGCTGCCGCCGTCTCAAACGGCTGGTCCGTCAGGACGTCGGCAACACTTCGACGACGCGGCCTGCCTGCAGTCCGTACGTCCACGCGTCGATGCCCGGTGGCTCCACGCCGAGTGCCGTCAGAGCGGTGCAGATCTGGCTCCGATGATCGGTGCCATGGTGCAGCGCCTGCGCGAGCCGGATGCCGATCGTGGCGTCTCGCTCGAACCCGTCGTCCTCGTCGATCTCTTTCACCATCGCGCTCGGGTCGAGGTCATGCGCCAGCAACCCCGACCAGAGAGCGCCGTCGTTCTCCATGACGACCCGCAGCTCGGGCAGGTCCATGTGCTCCGTTTCGATCAGGTGGCTGCGATCGCCGGTCATGATCGAGAGGTAATCGGAGTCGCCTTCCACGAGGTGACGCATCGTCTCGAGGATCGAGCCGTAGGTGCCCGGGACGGCGGTCGCCAACTGCTTCGTGTCGAGCGCGAGGCACGCGTCGATCAAGCGCGTCGTCGCCCACACGTGATGTGCGAACGCGTCTTCGAATAGCGCACCATCCACCCATCCAACCTAGCAAGCATCAGCCCCTGCCTCCGGGCTCGCGACCTCCCTGGCGTCAGGAGACACGCTCGAACCTGTCTGGGAACATCGCTACGGAGGGATCGATGCGGAGGGATCGGGAGGGTGACGTGGGCGAATCGCTAGAAGCGCGTGAGGCGCGCCTGAGTGAGTGGGCCGACCGCAAGGGCTACACGCTCGAGAAGCACGGTGCCGGATCGCCTATCACCACGTACGACTACAGCCTCGTGGAGAAGGAGACGTTCTCGATCGTGATCGACAGCCACGATGGGCTGGACCGCGTCGAGGTCTTCCTGACCGACCTTCCCGAGGATCGATAACCCGCCGACGATCGAGTGTTCGCGATCCGCGACCGTACCCTGGCTCTGAGGGCGGGTCTAGCGTTCCGAGCACGCGAACTGCGGGCGGATCAGTCCCTCTCCGTTCGCCCGCCCGGCCCGCCCTCCTCACGCCGGTTGTCGTTCGACGCCCTCATCGCTTCTCCCAGACCGACACGTGCTTGTCGCTGTCGCTCGTGAACGGCTCTCGCTTCCACCCACCCCACCGCTCTCGCAGCGTCATCCCGGCGAGCTGAGCCATCAGGTCGTACTCCGCAGGGAATGCGTAGCGGAATGGCATCGAGACGCGCTCGACCTTGTCGCCGACGAGTTCGAGGTGGTGGGAGATCAGGCCCTGGTTCGCGACGTCGTACTCGTCGATCCCCCAGTAGCGTTCGCTGCCGGAGAAGACGCGGAAGGTCTCACCGGGCGGGAGCCGCTGGAGCTCCGGGATCATGACCTCGAGGACGAAGCACCCGCCGGGCTCGAGATGCGCCGCCACGTTGCGGAAGCACGCGACCTGCGCCTCCTGCGTCGTCAGGTTCATGATCGTGTTGAAGACCACGTAGGCGAGGGCGAACGAGCCATCCACCTTCGTCGTGGCGAAGTCACCGATCGTCACGCCGATGTCGTCGCCGCCCGGCTTCGCGCGCAGCTTCGCGACCATCGACTCCGACAGATCGATCCCATGAACCTCGACGCCCCGTTGCGCGAGCGGGAGCGCGATCCGGCCGGTCCCGATCCCGAGCTCGAGTGCGCGTCCGCTCCCGGCGAGCTCGGCGAGGAAGTCGATGACCGGTTCGAGGACTTCGGGATCGAACAGCTCTGAGACGTCTTCGTCGTACTTCGCGGCGACGCGCTCATCGAAGTAGCCGTCGTCGTGCACGGCCGGAATCTACCTCCCTACACTGAGCCGCGTGAGCGAGGAGCACCTGGGCATCCGCGAGGTGCTCCGCATCCCCGAGATCCGAGCGGCGATGCTCGGGACCTTCGTGATCATGCTCGGGTTCGGCATCCTGTCGCCGGTCCTGCCGAACTACGCCCGCAGCTTCGGGGTCGGCTACGACGCGGTCGGGCTGCTGATCTCGGCGTTCTCGTTCGCGCGTCTCGTCGCCGACCCGTTCGTCGGACGCTTCATCGACCGGTACGGCGAACGCGCGATGTCGACCGCCGGTGCGGTGTGGGTAGGCCTGTCGTCGATCGCCGCCGGTCTCGCGCCGACGTTCCCGCTGCTCGTGATCTTCCGCGCGCTCGGCGGGGTCGGATCGGCGCTGTTCTTCGCTGCGCTGCTGTCGTTCCTGCTCCGCTCGATCCCGACCGAACGCACCGGCCGCGTGATGGGCGTGTACTACGCGGCGTTCAACATCGGCTTCATCGCGGGTGGGCCGCTCGGCGGTCTGGTGGCACGCTGGTTCGGGCTCGCGAGCCCCCTGTACGTCTACGCGGGCGCGTGTCTGGTCGCGGCCGTCATGTTCTGGAAGACGCTCCACGACCCTGAGCGACACGAGTCGGAGACGCGTCGCGGCGGGATCCGGCGCCTCCCTTGGAACCGGCCGTTCATCACGGTGCTGGTCGTGAACGGCGTCTACCTGTGGATCATCGGCGCGGTCTTCCAGACGCTGGTCCCGCTGTTCGGGACGAGCAGCTACATCGGCCTGAGCATCACGGGCGTCGGGTTCGCGCTCGGCGTCGCGACCGCCACCGAGCTCGTCGCGCTCTATCCCGCGGGCCGGGCGAGCGACCGGCGTGGCCGTCGCGCGGTGCTGATCCCGGCGTTCGCCGGACTGGCGCTCACGACGGCCCTGCTAGGGCAGGTGTCGACGGCGCTCGGGTTCATCGTGGTGCTCGGTGCGCTCGGCGTTGCAAGCGCCTATTCGGGCGTCCCTCCCGCGCCGATGCTCTCCGACGTCGCGCCCGAGGAGCTCAAGGGGACGGCGGTCGGCGTGTTCCGATTCGTGGGCGATCTCGGGTTCGTCCTCGGTCCGTTGATCGCGGGTTGGTCCGCGGGCTCGTTCGGCTTCGGGACGGCGTTCATCGTCACGGCGATACCGGCGTTGGTCGCGGTCGGGCTCGTGGTGTCGATCAAGGAGACGATGAAGAGCCGCGGACCGTAGGGTTGCGGCGTTCCCTGCTCGCCCCTATCGTGAAGCGACACATGGCGACCTACGAGTACATCTGCCTCGCCTGCGAGCACCCGTTCGAAGAGCGCCGACCGATGAGTTCCAGCTCGGTCGACACCGCGCTGGCATGTCCCTCGTGCGGGAGCGACCGGGTGCGCCGGCGGTTCTCCTTCTCCGCCGCGACCGGGAGCTCGAGCAGCGAAAGCTCAGGGCCGGTCGCCGGCGGCTGCTGCGGCGGTGGCTGCGGCTGCGGCAACTGACTCATCCGAACCAATCCTTCAGGGGCGGACTCGACTCGAGAACCGATAGATCCCCGGCGAGGATGCTCCGCGCGGCGTCCGCCATCGCGTTGACCGCGATCCACGTCAGGCCGCCACCGACGCTGATCCGTTGCGCTCCCGCGTCGATGATCTCGTCCATCGACATCCCTCGGAGCGCGAGCACGTTGACCGGCTTCGACACCGATCCGCACACCCGTCGGATCTCCTCGCCCGTGCGGAGCCCGGGCGCGAACAGGACATCCGCGCCGGCGGCCTCGAACGCCTGGAGGCGCGCGATCGTGTCGTCCAGATCGGGGTTGCCTCGGATGTGGTTCTCGGCTCTCGCCGTGAGCGTGAACGGGAAGTCGAGGCCGTGTGCCGTCTCGGCGGCCGCGGCGATCCGATCCGCGGCGTGGGCGAGCTCGTAGATCCCCTCGCTCGGATCGTTGTCTTCGATCGACGCGCCGACGGCGCCGGCCGCCGCGACGCGCTCGATCGCCAAGGCCGCGCGATCGGGTTCGCGGCCGTAGCCGTGCTCGAGGTCGATCGAGACGGGCAGACCGATCGCTCGGTCCAGCTCCTCGGCATGCTGGACGACCTGGTCCAGCGTGACGTCGCCGTCCAGGCGACCCTGCGTGAACGCGAACCCGGAGCTGGTGCTGGCCACCGCCTTGAACCCGAGCGCCTCCAGGACCCGGGCCGAGCCGGCGTCCCACGGGTTCGGGATCACGAACGGCTCCCCGGCGTGGAGCGCCCGGAAGGCTTCGCCCTTGCGCTGCTGATCATGCATGGTCGACCTCGATCACGACCTTCCCGCGTTTGCCGGAAGACATGACTCGATCGAAGGCCGCCCGCGCGTCCTTCAGCGGGAACACCGAGTCGATGGCCGGACGGAGGATCCCGTCGTTCGCGAGCTTCGCGAGCTCGACCAGCTGTTCGCGATCCGGTTCGACCACGAAGTAGGTCGCGTGCACGCGCTGGGCGATCTCCGGCGACGGTTCCTCGGCGACCGCAACCAGCCGGCCGCCTTCACGAAGCACGTCGGCCGACCGGGCGAGCGCGTCGCCGCCGACCGTGTCGAACACGAGGTCGACGGGCTCGATGCTTCCAACGAAAGGCGCCGCCGGGTCGAGCACCTGCTCGGCCCCGAACTCACGCGCGAGCTCGGCGGCGCCGGCCGACGCGGTGCCGATCACGTGCGCCCCTCGCCACCCGGCGAGCTGCGTCGCCAGGTGACCGACGCCGCCGGCCGCGCCGAGGATGAGGACGCGCTGATCCGGTTGCAGCTCGCCGTGCACGAAGAGGCCCTGCCACGCCGTCAGCCCGGCCAGAGGGAGCGCGGCGCTCTCGACGTGGCTCAAGCCCACGGGCTTCGGAGCGAGGAACGCGGCCGGCACGACCGCGAACTCGGCGGCGACGCCGTCGCGATCGAACGGCGTCAGGGCGAACACGTCGTCGCCGACGGCGAGGTCACCGACGTCGCCGGCGAGGTCCTCCACGACCCCGGAGAGCTCGTACGACACGATCGCCGGCAGGCGGTCGGTGGGCCAGTCGAGCTCGTCGCGGGTGATGGCCGCCGCGTGCACGCGCACGAGCGCCTCGCCGGGGCCGGGTTGCGGAACCTCGATCTCGTCGACGGACAACGCGTCGATCCCACCCGGTGGGTGTAAGCGAACCGCGCGCATCATGGCCTCTCGCTGAGCTTGGAAGTGAACACGGCAGGAGCCTATCGGGCCGTCATCAGGAAGCGGGCTCGCCTAGGCCAAGGAACCTAAGGGATAGGTAGAACAAAGCGAGAGGAGGCCTACCGGCCCCCGCGAGTCATCACGCCCTGCCTTCGCTATCTGCCTACCACGTAGCGGAAACCGGACCAGCCGAAGGCCATCGCATCCGGCGTCACACTGATCATCTTGGCGCCGAGTGACGCGATGTAGCGCCGAACCTCCTCCTCTGGTTGCCCCCACATGTCCATGCGGGGGCCATGTCCGAGACTGGTCAGCTCTCGACGCACGCGTCGGTACGGGACGAGGACGAACGATGGGGTGATGGACTTGATCCGGCCCTTGAGTCGCGGCCAGCCACCCTTCGGGTCGGGAACGGGGAGCGGCGCGCTCGGAAGTTGGAAGACGAAGATCCCTCCCGGCGCCAACACGCGAACGAGTTCGGCCAGGTTCCGTCGCTGGTCCTTCGGCTGCATGTGCTGGAGCACGATGTTGGAGTAGATGAAGTCGAAACTCGCGTCGTCGAACCGCGCGAGATCCGTCCGGTCGTTCAGGTAGTAGTGGCACGTTCCCGGGGTGACGGTTGTATCGGTTCGCCGCTTCGATCATCGACGGCGCGATGTCGACGCCCCAAACTTCGTCGAACCGGGCGGCAAGGGCCTGGGTGAGCCGGCCGACCCCACAACCGAAGTCGAGGGCGCGACCGTGCTCGAACGTCACCGAAAGCGACCCGACGAAGCCCATCACCTCTTCGATCTCTTGTTCGCCGGTCAAGAAGAACTCGTCGGCGTCCCACTTCCCGCCGCGCTTGTCGTCGTTCGTGAGATTCGCCCAGAGCGGATCGGTCTTCCCGAGCGCATCCCAATGGCGCCGCAGGCGCTTGATGTTCATCTCAGCCGTCGCTGGGCCACGGCAGCTCGAACGCGTCCAGCAGGTCGAGGTCTCCCGGTGAGTGCCCGCACTGGGTGAGGTAGTGAGCGAGCTCGCTGCGGTGCTGCGTTCCGTGGTTCACGACGTGCGCGACGACCAACCATCGCGGCCTCGTGAAATCCGGGCGGGTCCCCCACGGCTCGTTCAGCGCCGCATCGTCGAGGGACTCCACGAAGCTCCGCAGACGGGCGTCTTCTTCGATGCAGAACGAGTGGATCGCCGGAAGGTCGTCGAGCACGAACCCGTGGTCCCACACGTAGGTATCTCCCACGTCGTTCCCGATGCAGAACTCGCGCCAGCTCCAGTCGACGTCGACGAGATGTCGGATCGTCTCGAAGGCGCTGCCGTGGTCGAGAACGTCGGGTCTCCGGAGCTCTTCGTCCGACAGGCCGGCGGCCGTCGTCAGGATCTTGTCGTTCGCCCACGCATGGAACCGGACGAACCCGAGCAGGCTCTCTCCATCCATCCGCCCATCCTAGGACCGGCCGAGTTCAGTTCGCCGGGAACCTCGGGCCCGCGCAGTCCGTGCGCTGAGGAAGCGGATCCGGCGCTCTCGGCGGCTGCGAGAAGTCGAACGCCGAGAGCATCGGCGTCGCTAGATGATCGCGGCCGGTGAGGAAGGGGCGCAGGTTCCAGTTGTCTTCGATG
>CAVXYE010000004.1:0-353750 GCA_963765865.1 uncultured Actinomycetes bacterium | reverse complement strand
GCACCGCAGCACGCTCGAGAACTCCCCCTTCTCGCGGTTGATCTTCCCCATCGATACGCGTTCGCGTTCACGAACCGTGGCGTGAGAGGACCATGCCCGACAGTAGACCGCAGACGGCACGACGGCTTAGGGTTCGACCTGCACGGACTCGCTCATGAGGGGGGCACATGCCCAGCGCGTTCGAGACTCTGTCCAACGTCCCGCTCTTCGTGAACCTGTCCGCTCGCCAACAGCGGCGAGTCGCACGCAACACGACCGAAAGCAGATACGAAGCTGGTGATGTCATCGTCCGCGAAGGCGGACATACCGAAACCCTCTTCGTCATATTGGAAGGGGCCGCGAAGGTCATCCGCAAAGGCCGCACCATCGCGCGGCTTGGCCCGGGCGAATTCTTCGGCGAGATCTCGCTGATCGACGGACGCCCACGGGTCGCAACCGTTGTGGCCGATTCGCCGGTGCGCTGTTTGGTCCTGGAGCACGATGGTTTGCGGAAGCTCCTGCTGGATGACCCGCAGATGGCGTGGAGTCTGCTCCAGACACTCGCAAGCCGGCTGAGGAACACCGTCTAGGTGAGGGTACGTGGGTGAAGCACCCGAACGGTACCGTGGCGAGCACGAGGTTGAGGCGATCGAAAGGACGGGACGGATGAGGAAGCTGCTGGTGAACACGTTCTTGACCCTCGACGGCGTCATGCAGGCTCCTGGTGGACCGGGAGAAGACGACAGCGACGGCTTCGCGCTCGGTGGCTGGTCGGTGAACTATTGGGACGACTTGATGGGCGAGGTCATGGGCGAAGCGATGAGCGCTCCGTTCGACCTTCTCCTCGGACGCAGGACCTATGACATCTTCTCCTCGTATTGGCCGCACGCCACGGACAACCCGGGCGCCAAGCCGCTGAACGACGCGACCAAGTACGTCGCGTCGCGGAGTCATCGCGAGTTGGAGTGGGGCCCCTCGGTCCTGATCGAGGGCGACGCGGCCGAAGGCATCGCGGCGCTCAAGCAAGAGAACGGACCAGAGCTGCAGGTCCATGGCAGCGCGAACCTGCTCCAGACGCTGCTTCGTCACAACCTCATCGACGAGTTCCGGCTTTGGGTCTTCCCCCTCGTCATCGGGTCGGGAAAGCGCCTGTTCGCGGACGGCACGATCCCTGCCGGGCTGAAGCTCGTCGACAGCAAGGTCTCTACCACCGGAGTCGTGATCGGCACGTACGAGCCGGCAGGCGAGATCGTCGCAGGATCGTTCGAATAGGGACTGACCGCGGTTCCAGATAACGTCCGGCGTGAACTCATGGTCGTGATCCGGGGCGAGCGAGTCGTGCTCCGACCGTTTCGGTCGGAAGAGGCCGACGAGTGGCATCGCGCCAGGATGGCCAGTGCCGACGATCGCACCCAGTTCCCCGTGGGCCCGCCCGACCCGGACAGACTCCGTGAGCGTGTGGAGCGGTCCGGCGAGTTACGTGAGGGAGGCTTGGACCTGGCCATCGAGGTTGATGGGCGGCTGATCGGGGAGATCGGTACCTACGCGGAGCCCGGTCGGACGATCTGGCCCGGCTTGTTCTTCCTCTCCGTCGCTCTCTTCCGTCCGGAGGACCGAGGCCGCGGCCTCGGCACCGAGGCCGTCCGCGCGTTGTGCGACTGGTTGTTCGGCTCGGCTGGTGCCGAACGGATCGAGAGCTCGACCGCGGTATCGAACACGAGGATGCGGGGCGTCTTCGACAAGCTTGGGTTCGCGTTCGATGGCGTGAAGAAGCGCTGGGACGTCGATTGGGCCAACTATTCGGTGTCCCGCGAGCGGTGGAACGTCGATCGCTCGTGACGCCGACACGCTCAAGCATCGAACAGGCGTCGCCGAATCACCTCACAGAGAGATCTCCGAGGGGAGCCTATGAAGAAGCGAACCGCGCTTGGCATGCTGACAGCGGTCGCGCTGTTGGCCGGCTGCTCCTCACCATCTGTCTCCACCCAGATGGGACTGCACGCGCAGATGGAGTCCGGGCCCGCCATCAACTCGACCAACGGTCGATACCACGCCGGCACGGCGGACATCGCGCTGACGAAGATCGTGTCTTTGCCCGACGATCAACTCGGATTCCGGTTCGTCATCTCGGCTCCATCGCTGCATGGCGGATGCTGTTCGTTCTTCCCGCGAGTGGCTCTCGTCGGACAGACCGAGGTCCCATCGAGTGATGGAACCTACGAGATCGATCTCGCCGAAGATCCAACGTCTGTCGCGAGCGACGGAACGATCGACTTGCGCCTCTTCGGCGGGAGTCCTGAACATGCGCTCGGAAGATTCCGATTGGACCTGCCGGTGCTCGGCGTGAGTCGCTAGCGTCAGGGGCTCGGCGGTCGTGCGCTCTGGCTACTCCACGGGCTCGAGTACGAACACCGGTATCTGGCGTTCGGTCTTCGTCTGGTACGTCGCGTAGTCGGGCCATGCCTCCACCGCCCGATCCCACCACACGGTCTTCTCGTCGCCGATCGCCTCGCGTGCCATGTAGTCGCGCTTGGTTCCGCGGTCCTGCAGCTCCACATGCGGGTTCTTCTTCAGGTTGTGATACCAGACGGGATGCTTCGGGGCGCCGCCCTGCGACGCGACCACTGCATAGACGCCGTCATGCTCTACGCGCATCAGCGGGGTCTTGCGGATCTTCCCGGTCTTGGCACCGACCGAGGTCACCACGATGATCGGCCGACCCCGGAGGTCGCCTCCCTCCTCGCCGTTCGTCGCCTCGAAGAGCTCGGTCTGCTTGCGAGACCACGACGACGTACTGGGCTCGTAGTCACCTTGGAGCGGCACAACCCCGATGCTATGTCTCAGCGTCCGGATAGGCGAACGGATCAGCTCGATCTGGCGCGGAGCTAGCATCGGAGCTCGTGTTCACCGTTGAGCAGCGGGATGCTCTCCGTCGAGCGCGTTCTCAGGCTCGGGCGGCAGGACGAGCGCGTCGTCGCCGGAGCCGTCGTGGGCTCGCTCGCCGTTGACGCCGGCGACCGGTTCTCCGACGTGGACCTCACCTTCGGCATCGCCGACCGTGTCCAGGTCGCCGACGTGCTCGACGACTGGACGCGCTTGCTGATCGACGAGCTCGACGCGGTGCCACTCGTCGATCTGCGAACGCGGACCGACCACCTACCGCGTGTTCCTGCTGCCGGACGCGCTGCAGCTCGACCTCTCGATGACGCCGGCATCCCAGTTCCGCCCCGCGGGGCCGCGATTCCGGCTCGTGTTCGGCGAGACGGCTAGCGATGATGCCGAGGCTCCACCGCCGGCCGTCGTGGGAGACCTCTTCATCTCCACGCCGGCGGTCGCAGGGGACATCTTCGGGTGGGGCGTGATCTACGCGCTGCACTCGCGCGCGTGCATCGAACGCGGGCGTGTCTGGCAGGCCGAGCATTACGTCGGCGCCGTGCGCGACCACGCGCTCGCGCTTGCGTGCCTCCGCGAGGGGGTGACCGCCGTGCAGGCGCGCGGCTACGACGATCTCTCGCCCGAGACCCTTGCTCGATCCGAGGGTGCCCACGTCGGCTCGCTCGAACCTGAGGCGCTCCGGGCAGCTCTCGCCGCCTCCGTGGTGGCGCTCACGCGCGAGGGCGCCGAGGCGGACCTCCCGCACGCTCAAGTCGTAGCGGACCGGCTCGCCGAGCTTCGCTGACGAGCGCCAACTCACACACTTCACACCTTGGTTCCTGACCTGGGCCCGCGCGCCCGTCAAGTTATGGCTTCGCGGCCACCAGCCGCTCGATGATTCCCGCTCGCGATCGATCGTTCTCCTCGATCAGGAAACCGGCGGCCCGCACGTGCGTGATCGGACGGCGGGTGAGTTCGCGCTCGCCTCGGGACGGCGCGAGTTCCATCAATCGTTGGATCCAGTAGATCGGAGCGACGCTGCTGCGAACGTGGTCGACCAGGATCAGCCGTCCGCCGTTCTTGAGCACACGCTTCATCTCCAGGATCGCTCGACCTTCGTCGGGCACGCTGCACATGGAGTAAGTGGACAGCACCGTATCGAACGTGCCGTCTGGGAACGGGAGCTCCTGCGCGTCTCCTTCGCACAGCGTGACCGGGATCCCAAGGTCTGCGGCGCGATCCCGTGCGAGCACCAGCATCTCTGGCGTGAGGTCGATACCCGTTAAGCGCACGGTGGGTGGATAGTTCGCCAGGTTCAGGCCGGTGCCGATAGCGACCTCGAGCGTGACTCCGGTCGCCCATGAGCACGCCCACGCCCGGTGCTCCCTCCCATAGAGCCATCGATCGGCGGAATCCGACTCCTTGTCATACTTCGGCGCCTGCCTCGCGTACTGCCTGCGCTGGCGGTCGTTGGCCCTCGATCGTTCGGCCGACGACAGCTCCTCGCCCATACATCGGGCTCCCGAGAAGGGAGCGCCGGCTCCAGAGCTTCTAAGAAGGCGCCGACGCACCATCGCTGGAGTGTGTGCTCGATCGGCGGCTCACTCAACCGCGCGCGAATCCACAGCCTCGTTAGCCGGCTGCGGCGGTCGCCTCGACGGCCTGCAGGATCAGCTGGGTCGCCGCCTCGGGCTGGGACACGAACGAGACGTGCGAAGCCGGTACCTCCACGATCGTCGCGTCGGCGCGCTCGGCCATATAGCGCTGGAGCTCCGGCGGGATCGCCTTGTCCTCGGTACCGAGCAAGTACCAGCACGGCAGTGTGTTCCACGCCGGCGGAGCCGACGGCGTTGCCGCGAACGCGGCTGCCGTATATGGGCGCTGCGCGGCCGCCATCACCGCGGCAGTCTCAGGATCGACATCAGCGGCGAACGCCTCGCGGAACGCCTCGGGAGCGAGGTAGAGGTCCGTGCCCTCGCTGCCGTCCGGATTGGTGAACGGCACAGGCCTGATCGAAGGCCCCACAAGGCTGCCTTCGAACTTCTCGAGGAGCTGCTGCTGGCTCTCACCCACGTCGCACATCCAACCGTTGAAATACACGAGCGCCCGGACCTGATCATTGCCGACGGCGGCGGCGGAGATGACATTGCCGCCGTAGGAGTGGCCGACGAGCACGATCGGACCGCTCAGGGTGCGCAGGAACGCGGCGAGGTAGGCGGCGTCGCCGTCGAGATCGCGAAGCGGGTTGCCGAACCCGATCGCGGTGTGCCCGCGGCCCCGCAAGGCGCGGATCTCCGCATCGAAGCCTGTGGCATCCGCCCAGGCGCCATGAACGAGCACGATCGTCGGAGTCTCAGCAGCCATTCTCATCACCGCCCCTGTGTCGATGGCTTGCTGACACTGACTGTAGTCAGACGTCTTGGGTGGTCAACGCCGCAGGTCAGAGCACGTTCCTCAGGTGTCGCGCCCTTGGACGTCCGAGGCGCTCGAGCTGCCGAGCGCCATGGTGCGCCGGGACACGGACTCCCCTTCCTATGGCAGCCAGGCGAGCGCCAGGCCTGTCCCGTACGCGGCCGACTTGTGGGTGACCTGATAGAGCCGAGAGCCGTGGACGTTGATCGACCAGATGTTGGCGTTCCCGGAGTTACTGGTCCCTCGCAGGAACAGGAGCTGATCGCTGTCGGGTGACCATGTCGGGTGCAGGGAGGATCGGCCGTCGCTCCCCGACGTGAGCTGCCGGACGCCCGAGCCGTTCGGGTGCATCAGGTAGAGCTGGAACAGGCCACCCGTTGCCTTGGTGGCCATCGAGAACGCGATCCACCGACCGTCCGGCGACCAGACCGCATCCCAGATGTTGCCCCGCGGCCCGACGCGCTTGAAGCTCGATCCATCCGCTCTCGCGACGTACACGGAGTGGATGGATGTGTTCCAGAAAGGCTCTCTTGCAGCCGCCACGGCGACCCTGGTGCCGTCGGGCGACCAGCTGACGGAGTCGTAGGAGAACACGACCGCCGTCGTCGTCCCCCGCGGTGTCAGCCTTGTCAGGCCCCTGCCGTTGGCGCCGACCACGAACAGATCCTGCGGCGCGCTGTCGCTCGTCTCGTTCTTTGCGTCGGGTCGGAAGAACAGGAGTTTCGACCCATCCGGCGAGGACGTCACGGGATAGTCGAATCGAGTCCCTGCGTCGGTCAGCCGGATCACCCCTCTGCCATCGGATGAACGCCTGGAGAAGATGCCACTCGGTGGGATGTTCCCCGGGTCTCCTGCTGCCGCGGCGATCCTGGTCTCGCCCGCGGACCATGTGCCTCCCGGCAGCCCGTTCGGGGGTATAGCGGGATCTGAGGTCGGTACGGGCCGGTATCCCGATCCGTCCACGTTGAAGATGGCTGTCGTTCCCGCGCCCTCGGAGGTGAATGCGAAATCGGCGAACTGCGTTGCATCGGGCGACAGGAGGGCGAAGTCCAGCACTCCCGATCGGATCAGGTGCTCGACGGTCGTGCCGGCGTCGATCCTGTACACGCTCCCAGTGTCGGCGCCGGGCAGGAAGCGAGTGAAGACGATGGCGTGGCCGAGTGGTGATTCGCTACTAGCCCGCGAGTCCGCACTGACCGCCGTATCCCCGGCCGATGCGCTCGGCGACGTTACGAGACAAAGCGCGGCGACGAACATCGTAGAAACTATCGCTGCTGGCTTCCTCATGAGGCCGCTCCCTCCCTGATTGTCTAGACGCCACACCCGGACACGGGCTACGGGACCGGCTGCCACGTCAGTCCGTAGGCGCTCGTGTGGTCCGAGACCAGCCGGGCGTTGCTCCCGTCCGCGTTCATCTCGAACAACCCCTGTGATCGATACACGTTGTCGGCGGAGCGGCGGAAAGCCAACGCGGCGAGCTTCCTGCCATCCGGTGACCAGACGACCCCCCCACCGCTGCACCGTGCCGTCTCGGGCTTGACCGACCGCAGATCCACGAGGCTCCGATCGTGGAGTCCTTCCGACGTCGTCGCACGCACGTCGCATCGGGACAGGTAGGCGATCGTGTCGCCGTCCGGGGACCACGCCGCATCGTCAGCGCGGACCAGATGGACCGGAGCCGAGCCGTCCAGACCGAGGATGAACACCTGGTGTCCCTCCACGTACAAGAGCCGTGAGCCGTCCGGTGACCAGGAGATCGTGCGGGGGCCATTCGCGTGCGTCAGCTCCGCGACATCGGAACCGTCGGCGCTCATGACCCAGACCCCACCCCCGGGTGCGAACGTGCGGGTCTCCGGCGAGTAGGTCGAGTTGGTCGCGAACGCTATGCGCGTGCCGTCGGGCGACCAGGCGAGCGGACCAACGCTTTCCTCCGGCCGGATCAGCCGGTCCCCGTCCGGGCCAAGGATGCGGATCCCGTGGTACTGGTTGCCGATCGTCCCGCATGCGCCCGCGCATTCGGCATCGAAGGCCAAGCGGGTTCCGTCGGGGGACCAGCTGGCGCCTCCGATCTGGGTGCAGTCGCCGCCGCATCTCACAATCATCGAGCGGGTGCCATCGGTGCCGATTGCGCGGATGCCGCCGATGTAACCGAACACGTCGATCGGACCGTTGTGCATCTGGATCGCTCCGACCGGCGGCTCATGGACGGGCACCGCCCTCGAACGGAGCACCGCGACCGCGCCGCCAACCGTCACCGCCGAGATGACGACCGCCACGATCGCCGCCGCGATGCGCGAGTTCCTCTGGTGACGGCGTCGTCGCTCGAGGACGCGCTCGACGATCCCCGGGTCGGGCCGGAACCGCCGGATGGCGCGCTCGAGTTCGGCTCGTTCGTCGATCATCGTTCTTCTCCGATCGCGGCTCGGAGCGCGGTCCGCGCCCGGGTTGCGCGTGCGCGGACGGTGGAAGAGCGCACGCCGAGGATCTGGGCAGCTTCGTCCGATGAGTAACCGAGCAAGGAGGTGGCGATCAACGCCGCTCGTTGATCCGTCGGGAGCTGCGCGACGGCGCGGACGACGAGGTCCTCCGCCTCGATCCGCTCGACGAAGTCGTCCCTCGGAACGACCGAGAGCGTTCGCCTGAGCGCAAGCTTTGCGCGGCGGTACCGCTTGCGGAACACGTTCATCGCGGTCCGGAAGAGGTACGCCGTCGGGTCGTCGACCCGGCGAACCCGGTCCCATCGCTCGAAGATCCGAACGAACGCCTCCTGAGCGATGTCCTCAGCCTCGTACCGGTCCTTCGTCAGGAGACAGAGCGCCCCGTAGAGGCGCTCGTGGTTGCGCTCGACGAAGCTCTCGAAGCCCTCGATCTGCGCGACGAGCGGCTGGTCGTCTCCTTGCACGGTCCGGAGAGGCTCTTCCACGGCGCATGGACCCCCCGAAAGGGGGCCCTGCTACCGGTCGTGTCGAGATTCTCGTCGAGAGCGAGGGGATGGGCTCCCACCCAGCCGCTCGAAGGGGCGGATCCCTTCGACGCTCCACACATTGACCGACCGCTTCGGCGTCCGAGAGACTGACCCCTCCCAGCCCGAGCGAGCGGACCGATGGACGAACGAACGACCTACTGGCGCCCCGCCGAACCGAAGCCGTCCTACGACGTCGTGATCGTGGGCGGCGGCGGCCACGGCCTGTCCACCGCCTACTACCTGGCGAAGAACCACGGCATCACCGACGTCTGCGTGGTCGAGAAGGGCTGGCTCGCGGGCGGCAACATGGCGCGGAACACCACGATCATCCGATCCAACTACCTCTGGGACGAGTCGGCGGCGATCTACGAGCACTCGCTCAAGCTCTGGGAGGGACTGGAGGAGGAGCTGGGCGCCGAGCTCCAGTTCAGCCAGCGGGGCGTGATGAACCTGGCGCACGACCTGGGCGACGTCCGCTCCAGCGTCCGGCGGGTCGAGGCGAACCGGCTGAACGGCGTGGACGCGGAATGGCTCACCGCCGAAGAGGTCGAAGCCTTCTGCCCGATCGTGAACATCTCCCCCGACGTCCGCTATCCCGTGCTCGGGGCGACCCTGCAACGGCGCGGCGGCGTCGCGCGGCACGACAAGGTGGCGTGGGGATACGCCACCGCGGCCTCGAACCTCGGCGTCGACATCGTCGAGCACTCCGAGGTGACGGGGTTCGTGCGCGGTGCGGGCGGCCGCGTCGAGGGCGTCGAGACCACCCGGGGAACGATCCGCGCGAACAGGACCGCCCTGGTGGCCGCGGGACACACGTCGGTGCTGGCGGCGATGGTCGGGCTTCGCCTGCCGCTCCAGTCGCATCCGCTGCAGGCGCTGGTGAGCGCGCTCTACGAGCCGATCCTCGACTGCGTCGTGATGTCCAACGCGGTGCACGTGTACGTGTCGCAGGCCGACAAGGGCGAGCTGGTGATGGGAGCCGGGATCGACGCGTACAACGGCTACGCGCAACGCGGCTCGTTCCACGTGATCGAACACCAGATGGCGGCGGCGCTCGAGCTCTTCCCGATCTTCGAGCACGCGTCGCTGCTGCGCACGTGGGCGGGCATCGTCGACGTGTGTCCGGACGCGTCGCCGATCGTCGGGCCGACGCCGATCGACGGGCTGTTCCTCAACTGCGGCTGGGGGACCGGCGGCTTCAAGGCCACGCCGGGGAGCGGGTGGGCGTTCGCGGAGCTGATCGCCACGGGCGCGAGCGAGCTGGCGCGCCCGTACGGGCTCGAGCGGTTCACGACCGGCGCGCTGATCGACGAGCACGGAGCCGCGGCGGTCGCGCATTGATGCGCGCGGACCGGATGGCGCACTGATGCGGAAGGACACCGTTCGCCGGTTCGCGCTGACGCTCCCGGAAGCCGAGGAGCGCGAGACGTGGGACACGGCGACGTTCCGCGTGCGGAGCAAGATCTTCATGATGTTCTCCGAGGAAGAGCGGCACGCGTGGGTCAAGAGCACCCACGACGAGCAGCGGGCGCTGGTCGCGCAGGACGACGACACGTTCTTCGTTCCGCCGTACGTCGGGCCGAGCGGCTGGGTCGGCGTCGTGATCCACGCGGTCGACCGGGACGAGATGGAAGAGCTCGTCACCGAGGCGTGGCGGCTGACGGCGCCCAAACGGCTGCTGGCCGCGTTCGATGAGGAGGCCGGCTAGATGCTGCTGGTCCGATGCCCGTGGTGCGGGCCGCGCGACGAGATCGAGTTCCGCTACGGCGGCCAGGCGGGACTGACCTATCCGGAGGATCCCGAGGCGCTGTCGGACGAGGAGTGGGCCGACTACCTCTTCATGCGCGACAACCCGAAAGGGCCGTTCCGGGAACGCTGGTTCCACACCGCGGGATGCCGGCGCTGGTTCAACGCCGTGCGGGACACGGCGACCCACCGGTTCGTCGCGACGTACCGGCTCGACGAGGAGCCGCCGGCGTGACGGGACGACGGCTTCCGGACGGTGGGACGTGGATCGACCGGTCGCGGCCGATCGGGTTCACGTTCGACGGTCGTGAGCTCACGGGGTTCGAAGGAGACACGCTCGCGAGCGCGCTGCTGGCGAACGGCGTCGACGTCGTGTGCCGTTCGCCGATCCTGGGCCGGCCGCGAGGGATCGTCTCGGCGGGGGTCGAGGAGTCGAGCGCGTTCGTCGAGGTCTCGGAGCCGTGGTTCGAGCCGATCGTCGCGGCGACGATGGTCAACCTGGTTGACGGTCTGGTGGCGCGCGGCCGACCCGGCGTCGGGGTTCTGCCGGTCGACCCGCCGGGGACGAAGCCGAGCGTGCACCGCCATGCCCATGTCGAAGTGTTGGTCGTCGGCAGCGGCGACGGTTGGCTTCCGGCGGTCGAGGAAGCCGTGCGGTCGCGGCGACCGGGTCCTCCTGGTCGAACGCGAGCCGCGGCTCGCGGGTCGCGGCGCCGGCTGGCGTGACGATCCTGACCAACGCCACCGCGCTGGGCCTCTACGACGACGGGTACGCGGTCGTGCACGAGCGCGGACCCGAACGCGACACCTTGTGGCACGTGCGCGCCGGTCGCGTGATCCTCGCGACCGGCGCGCACGAGCGGCCGATCGCGTTCGCCGACGACGACCGCCCCGGCGTGATGCTCGCCGGCGCGGTCGCCCGATACGTCCGCGACTTCGGGGTCCTCCCGGGCGAGCGCGCCGTCATCTTCACGACGAACGACTCGACGCGCGAGGTCGCCCAGACACTGACCGACGCCGGCGCCGAGGTCGCCTTCGTTGCCGACGTCCGGGAAGGCTGGGCGGTCGCCGGGATCGAAGGCGACATGCATGTCGAGGCCGTGCACGTGGTCGGGCCCCGATGGCGAGCGACGCACCGTGGACGCCGATCTGGTCGCCGTCTCGGGCGGCTGGAACCCGGCGGCGCAGCTCTCCCGCGCGATCGGCGGCGGTCTTCGCTACGACGAGAGCGCTCGCGACCTACGTGCCCGACGGCACCGGGCCCGACTGGCTCGAGGTCGTCGGAACGGCCGCCGGCGACGGTCTCCCGCCCGCCGCGCCGTACTGGTACACACCAGCGGACGACCTCTCGACGCACTTCGTCGACCTGCAGCGCGACCAGACCGTGCAGGACGTCCTGGATGCGGTGGGCGGCGGCTTGCGCAGCGTCGAGCACGTGAAGCGCGCGACCTACATCGGCACGGCGATCGACCAAGGACGCACGAGCGGCGTGTTGACCGCCGAGATCGTGAACGCCGCGCTCGGCTGGGAGCTGGGCGCGCAGGGCCCGACGAACGCGCGGCCGCCGTTCGTGCCGGTGCCGTTCTCGGTGCTCGCCGGCATGGACCGCGGCCCCGCGCTGCTGGATCCGAAGCGAACCACCCCGATCCACGCAGCCCACCTGGAACGCGGCGCGGTGTTCGAGAACGTCGGGCAATGGCTCCGGCCGCGGTACTTCCCCGAGCACGGCGAAGATCTGGAGAGCGCCGTCGCGCGCGAGTGCCTCGCGGTGCGCACCGCCGTCGGCGCCCTGGACGCCTCGACGCTCGGCAAGATCGAGGTCGTGGGACCGGACGCCGCCGTCTTCCTGGACCGGATGTACACGAACCGGATGTCGAACCTCGCCGTCGGCTCGATCCGCTACGGGTTCATGCTGGGGCTCGACGGGATGGTGTTCGACGACGGCGTCGCGATGCGGCTGGCCGAGGATCGCTACCTCGTGACGACGACGACGGGCGGCGCGGCGGCCGTGCTGGACCGGTTCGAGGAGTGGCTCCAGACCGAATGGCCCGAACTGCGCGTGTCGTGCACGAGCGTCACCGAGCAATGGGCGGTCGTCGCGGTCGGCGGACCTCAGGCGCGCGATGTCGTGACGAGCATCGGCACCGACGTCGACCTCGGCGCCGAGGCGTTCCCGTGGATGACCTGGCGGGAGGGAACGGTCGCCGGCGTGCCCTGCCGCGTGTGCCGCGTCAGCTTCCACGGCGAGCTCTCGTACGAGCTCCACGTCTCCTCGTGGCACGGACGCCACGTCTGGGATGCGGTGGTCGCGGCGGGCGCCGTCCCGTACGGGACCGAGGCGATGCACGTCCTCCGCGCGGAGAAGGGGTACGTGATCGTCGGACAGGAGACCGACGGCACGGTCACGCCCGACGACCTGGGGATGGGATGGATCGTGAACCCGTCGAAGGGCGACTTCGTCGGCAAGCGCTCGCTCGTGCGCAGCGACACGTTGCGGGAGGACCGCAAGCAGCTCGTGGCGCTGCTCCCGAAGGATCCATCGGCGCTCCCGGTCGAAGGCGCGCAACTGGTCGGCGCCGCCGACCTGCCCGAGCCGCCCGTGCCGATGCTCGGACACGTCACCTCCAGCTACCGGAGCCCGATCCTGGAACGGACGTTCGCGCTCGCGATGCTGAAGGACGGGCGAGCGATGCACGGCGACACCGTGTGGGCCGCGTCCGGCGGCGACACGATCGCGTGCGAGGTCACCGGCCCGGTCGTCTACGACCCGGAGGACAGCAGACGTGATGGCTGACGCGCGAGCTCGCTCGCCGTTGGCCGGCCGCGCCACGGACCTCGCCACGATCGGTGCCGAACTGGTGCCCTTCCTGGCGCAGGTGGACCTCCGGGTCGACCCCGCGTACGCGGGGCTCGCGCCGTATCCGCTTCCGATCGAGCCGAACATGGCCGTGGACGACGGTCGCCGGGCCGCGCTCTGGCTCGGCCCGGACGAGTGGTTGATCCTCGGGCCGCCCGGGGCCGCGGCGGAGATCGTCGCCGAGCTCGAAGCCGCGTTCGCACACGTCGACCGGTCGGTGGTCGACGTGTCGGCGAACCGGGTCGCGATCGAGCTCACCGGAGCCCGAACGCTTCGATCTCCTTGCGCACGTGTGCCCGCTGGACCTCGACCCGCGCGTCTGGGCCACCGGTCGGTGCGCGCAGACGCTCCTCGGGCGCGCGCAGGTGGTCCTCCAGGAGCGGACCGAGACGACCGGGATCCTCGTGAGGCCGTCGTTCGCGGACTACGTCGTGGACCTGCTGCTGGCGGTCCACGGCGCCGTCGGCGGCGTGGGAGCATGAGCGCCGTGGACGTCGACCGCCTCGCCAAGCTGCCGCTCTTCGGAGAGCTCGACAACTACGACCTCGGCCAGCTCGCCGGCTGGCTGGTGGACGTCGAGCTGCACGAAGGCGAGCCGCTGATGGAGCAGGGCGGGATGCCCGACATGCTCTTCGTGCTGGAGACCGGCACGGTCGACGTGCTGCGGGACGGCGAGCGGGTCGCGTCGCTCGGACCCGGCCAGGTCGTCGGCGAGATCAGCCTGATCGATCCGCAGCGCCGGACCGCGACCGTGCGTGCCACGTCGGACGTCCGCGCCGTCGCCCTGCCGCTCGAGCACCTGGATCGGCTCGAAGGCGAGATGCCGGAGATCGTGCGGAAGCTGCGGTGGATCGCGGGCAAGCGGCGCGACGAGCTCGACGGCTGAAGCGAAGCTTCAGCCCGCAGGCGCGCCGAACCAGCCGGAGAGCGCGTCTCGCAGCGCGGGCGCGGCGGTGTCGGTGGGTTCGTCGATCGTCGCGGCCCACGCGATGTGGGCGTCCGGACGGATCAGGAGGGCGTCGGCGGGTCGGTGATCGGTCTCGGCGGTGTGGATGTCGACGCGATGCCGCCAATCCTGGGCGATCTCGCCGAGGTCCGGGCGGTCGGCGAGATCGATGAAGGTGGGCCGCGCGCCGTGCATGAGCTCCGCGACGCTCGTCGCGCCCCGGTCGGTGCGCAATGCCAGGTCGGGTGCGAAGGTCCCGATCAGGGCGTGGTGGTCGTAGCCGGGGAACGGGTAGCGGAGCTCGGAGCCGGCCATGAGACCGCCGAGGCGGCGCAACGGCTGCTCGTCGGCGAGCAGTTCCTGGAAGAGCTCCCGGAGTGCGACGGCGGCCGGGTCGTGGCCACGCCGGATCGCGACCTGGGCCTGCGCGTGCAGCATGTTGCGTGCGCAAGCGAGCCGGCGTTCGTCGTGATACGTGTCCAGCAGGCCGTCCGGCGCCCAGCCCTGGATGTCGGCGGCCAGCTTCCAGCCGAGGTTGACGGTGTCGAGGAGGCCGGCGCCGAGTGCGACGCCCGGGGAAGGGAACAGGTGGGCGGCGTCGCCGGCCATCAGGATCCGCCCGTCGCGGTACCGCTCGACCTCCCGAGCGTGAAAGGTGAAGCGCGTCAGCCGGGTCGGTTCTCCCAGGGGGATATCCACGCCGAGCACGCGACGGATGCTGTCCCCGAGCTCGGTCACGGTCATCGGCTCGTCGTCGTCGTAGGCGACGGCCTCCTCCTCGCTGGTGTAGAGCCCGATGAGCCCGGGGTTGGTCGACCCGAGGGCGAACTCGCCGCGCTCCGTTCGTGTGAACCCGAAGCTGATCCTGCCCACCCCGGCGACGTCGATGTCGCCGTTCTCGAGCACGGTCACGCCCTCGGGCACGGTGACCTGTGCGAGCCGCTGGACCTCCGGGTACGTGATGCCGGGGAACGGGATGCCGGCCAGGTCGCGGACCCGGCTGCTGGCCCCGTCGCAGCCGACGAGGTATCGGGCGGTCACCCGGTCGGGCCCGTCCGGGCCGCGCACCTCCGCGGTAACCGTGTCGTCGTCCTGGCTCAGCCCGACCACCTCCTGGCCGCGGCGGATCTCGGCGCCGAGCTCGCGGGCGAAGTCGTCGAGGACGCGCTCGAGCTGCGGTTGCGGGAGCGGCAGCACCTCCATCGGGGGATCCGCGAGCGGGGTGAAGTCCACGTGCATCCCGCCCCACGGGAGCCTGGGAGCCCGCGTCGCAGCGGTGCCGGCTGCTTCGAACCGCTCGAGCTCGCCCCGGTAGCGCAGCAGTTCCAGGATCTGCCCGCTGAGACCGCCGGCCTTCGGGATGTCCCGGATCTGCGGCTGCCGCTCCAGCACCAGCGGCCGCACCCCGGCCAGGCACAGCTCGCAAGCGAGCATCAGACCGGTCGGGCCGGCGCCCACGATGATCACATCGGCGTCCATCACGTTGCCACTCCCCTGGCGCAGGTTCTGGCTTCAGCCGGTGATGATGCGGCACGACCCGGGGGTTGCCGCAAGCCCCCCGGTGTGCCGTAGATTGGAAGTGCAGGCGAGTGGTGTCGGTCAGGCCGACAGCTCGTCCAGCATCCCGCGTTGCCAGGCCGCCGTCTGCTCCACCTCGATTGAACGTGAAGACGTGCAGGACGCGGACGTCGGCGACCGGATCCGCGAGCATCGGCGCGAGCCGTTCGAGGAACGCGTCGGGACCGAACGAACCGCCGCGCACCAGGTGCCCCAGCAACTGCTTGTTCTTCTTGAGATAGCGAGCCGAATCCGCGACCCCGATCCGCGCCGCGACCTTCATCAGCTTCGGGAGGTCCGCGACGCCGGGAACGCCCAGATGCAGCGGCAAGGTGATCCCGGCGTCGCGGACCTCCCCCACCCAGCGCGTCACCGCGGCCGGGTTGAAGCTCATCTGCGAGGTCATGGCGTTCGCGTACCGCTGCTTCTCGCGGAGCGCCTCGAGCAGGCGATCGTCGGAGATGTCGGGGTGGCCCTCCGGATAGCACGGCACGCCGATCTCCTCGAACGGGTGGCCGAGCTCGTCCATCGCCTGCAGGAGCATCAACCCGTCGTGGAGCTCGCCCCGGTCCTTCGTGTCGCCTCCCACGACGAAGACCTTGCGGAGGCCGTTCACCCGAGCCCGCTCAAGCAGGTCGGCCAGGTGCGCCCGGTCGCGGAGCATGTGCGCCGAGATGTGGGGCGTCACGTCGTGTCCCATCGCCGCGACCGCCTCGGCCAGGTCGAAGGTCGCTTCGATCCCGTGCGAAGGAGAGGCCGTCACGGTCACCTGCGACCCGGGCGGGAGCGCCGCGGCGCGCTCGAGCGCGTTCGAGAGCGGGATCAGCTCGTAGCGCGCGTCGGCGACGAGCGACTTCAGCGCCGCCCGCTGCTCCTCGGTCAGGCCGGATGCCCGCCGCCGCTTCCAGAACCGCCAGCTCATCTGTCCTGCTCCTCACGGCATCGTGCCGCACGTCTCATCGACGGGTCACGAGCATGACTGAACCACCGGTCACACCGTGAGCCGGAGCGCCGGGCAGGGGTGACCGGCGATCAGCCCTTCGGGATCTCCTTCGTCGGGTCCCAGTGCGGCATCGACACCACGGTCGCGGCGACCTTCGCCTTCGGGGTCTCGACCTCGAGCGACGTCCCCAGCTCGGTGTGCTCGATCGGCAGCATCGCGAACCCGATGTTCCTCTCGAGCCGCGGCGAGTAGCAGGCGGACGTCACGCGACCGACCTCGTTCCCCCCCACGGACACCGGGAAGAAGTCCAGCATCTCGTTGTCGATGTACGAGCCGAGCGGCTCGCCGTCGATGTCCACGCCGACCAGCTTCTGGGAGACGCCCTCGGCCTTGATCCGCTTGAGGGCCGCCTTGCCCATGAAGTCGGCTTCCTGGTCCAGGTCCACCATCCACGTGTAGTGGTAGCCGACCTCGAAGGGGTTGTTCTCGTACCACATGTCCGCGCCGAACGCGAGGATGCCTCCTTCGATCCGGCGGATGTGACACGGTCCGATCACCTCGAGCCCATGCGGCTTGCCGGCTTCGAGCACCGTGTCCCACAGCTTCACGCCGTGCTTCGACGCGTCGCGGAGGTAGATCTCGTAGCCGACCTCGCCGGTGTAGCCGGTGCGCGACACGACGACCGACATCCCGTTGAGGTCCGCCTTCATCAGGCCGTAGTACGGGACGTCGAGGATCCGGTCGCCGAAGAGCTCGGTCAGGACCTTCTTCGCGTTCGGGCCCTGGATCTGCACCGGCGCGACGTCGATCTCCTGGACCGTCACGTCCATCCCCTTCGCGGCGGCGATCCCCATCGCGTAGAGGTTCACGTCGGAGTCGGCGAGCGAGAGCCAGAACTCGTCCTCCTCGACGCGGAGCAGCACGGGGTCGTTCAGGATCCCCCCGTCGGGGCTCGTGATGAACACGTACTTGGCTTGGTCGACCGCGCACTTGTTGAGGTCGCGCGGCACGATCATGTTCGTCAGGTCGAACGCGTCCTTGCCCTTGATCTGGATCTGCTTCTCGACGCCCACGTCCCAGAGCGTCACGCCGTTCACCAGGTTCCAGTACTCGGCGACCGGGTCGCCGTAGTGGCGCGGGTGATACGTGTGGTTGTAGACGCTGTAACGCGCGACGCCGTGGCGGCGCGACGCGTAGAAGTACGGCGACTTGCGGATCCTCGTGTAGAGCAGGATCCCGGGGTTGTCGTTCACGGTCACCGGTGCAGCTCCTCTCTTCGCCTCAGACCCGCAGGCGCTCGCCCGCGGGGTCCCACAGCGGCTCGGCGGCGACGTTCGCCGCGAGCCGGTCTCCGAAGTACTCGATCTCCACGGCCGTTCCCGCGCGCGCGAGCTCGGTCGGCAGGTAGCCGTAGGCGATCGCGCGGCCGATCGAATAGCCGTAGTTCGCGCTCGTGACGTAGCTGACGACGCGACCGTCCGCCCAGATCGGCTCTTTGCCCATCACGACGGCGTCGGGATCGTCCAGGGTCATGCACGCGAGCTTCTCGGCCGGCTCGCCCTTGGCGCGGAGCGCGTCGCGACCCTGGAACTCCTTGTCCATCTTCACCGCGAAGCCGAGGCCCGCCTCGAACGGGTCGTGCTCGGTCGTGATGTCCTGGCCCCACAGCCGGTAGCCCTTCTCCAGGCGGAGGGAGTCGAACGCGCCGAGGCCGCCCGCGATCAGTCCGTGCTCGACGCCGGCCTCCCACAGCAGATCCCAGACGCGCGCGCCCATCTCGATCGGTCCGTAGAGCTCCCAGCCGAGCTCCCCCACGTAGCTGATGCGCTGCGCGAACGCGGGGACCTCGCCGATCGCCACCTCGCGCATCGTCATGTAGGGGAACGCGTCGTTCGCCAGGTCGGCGTCGGTCACGGCCGCCAGGACGTCGCGCGCGCGCGGTCCCCAGAGTCCCAGGCAGAACCGGTGGTCGGTCATGTTCGCGATCGCCACGCGCTCGTCGTCACGGAGCTGCCGCCGGAGCCACGCGAGGTCGTGCATCCCCGATCCGCCGCCGGTCACGACCATGAACGACTCCTCGCCGGCACGGGTCACGGTCAGGTCGCAACGGATCCCGCCGGAGGGCGTGAGCATCGACGTGTAGATCACCGTGCCGGGACGGCGGTCGATCCGGTTCGCGCAGACCCGTTCGAGGAACGCGAGAGCGTCCGGTCCCTCGACGTCGAGCTTCACGTACGGGGTCAGGTCGAAGAGCGCCGCGCGTTCGCGCGTCGCGAGGTGCTCGGCGCCGACGGCCGGCGACCAGTTCTGCGCGGACCAGCCCGCGCGGGACTCCCACGCCGCGCCGCTCAGGACCTTGTTCGCGTCGAACCATTGCGGACGCTCCCACCCGGCGCCCGTGAAGAACTCGGCGCCGAGCTCCACGTGTCGCTGATGGAACGGCGTCAGCCGCAGCCCACGCGGGCGCGCGGGCTGTTGGAGCGGATGCAGGATGTCGTACACCTCGCGGTACTGCTGCTTCCCGCGTTCGAGCACGTACGGCGGCGTCGTCTGGAACGGGTAGAAGCGGTTCGCGTCGGCCTCGGCCAGGTCGTAGCTGGACCCGCCCGTCGCCATCCACTCGGCGACCTGCCGGCCCATCCCACCCGCGTGCGTGACCCAGACGGCCTCGCAGATCCAGACGCCGCGGACGCGCGCGCTCTCGCCGACGATCGAGCCCGCGTCCGGGGTGAACGAGAACATCCCGTTGAGCGACCGGGCGGGGTCCGCCGGACGCATCGTCCCGGCGAGCGCCGGGAGGAGCCGCGCGGCCTCGGCCTCCGCGTCGTCGAAGTCGCGCGGGGTGAACGGCATCAGCGCCGGCTGCAGGTCGCCGCCGGGCGCCGGGAGCTCGGACTGCGCGGTCGCGATCGGCTCGTGGTGGTAGCTCCCGACGCCGTAGTGATCCTCGCGCTGCCGGAAGTACATCGCGAAGTCCTGATGCCGCAGGATCGGATGGACGATCTCGCGCGACTCGCCGCGCGAGCTGCTCGAGCGGGTCGGTCCACACGAGCTGGTGCTGGACCGCGAGCAACGGGATCGGGACGCCGGCCATCGCCCCGACCGTCGGCCCCCAGATCCCGGCGCAGATCAGCACGCGCTCGCACTCGATCCGCCCGTGGTCGGTGAGCACGGCGCGGACGCGCCCGCCGGCAACGTCGAACCCGGTCACCGCGACCTCGCCTTCGAACGCCACGCCCTTCTCGCCGGCGCGTCGCGCGAGCGCGGTCGCGATCCGGACCCCCTTCGCGATCCCGTCGGAGGGGACGAGGTACGAGCCCAGGATCGTCGAGGGGTCGAGCAGCGGGATCCGCTCGGCCGTCTGCTCGGGGGTGAGCAGCTCGGTGTCCTCGATCCCGTAGGAACGCGCCCACCCCCGACGGCGGTGGAGCTCGGCCATCCGCGCCTCGCTCGTGGCGACCTCGATCCCGCCGACCCCGTACCAGCAGGGCTCGCCGTCGACGTCGAGCTCGGAGTACAGGCGGACGGAATCCTGTGCGATCCGGCACATCGTTCGGGACCCGTTCGTCTGGAAGGCCAGCCCGGGTGCGTGCGACGTCGACCCGCCGGTCTCGAAGAGCGGCCCGCGATCGATCACGAGGACGTCCGTCTGGCCCAGCTCGGCGAGGTGATACGCGGCCGAGGCGCCGACGATGCCGGCACCCACGATCACCGTCTGCGCGCGATCCTGCATGGAGGCCTCGATGCTATCGACGCGTGTTGCGCCTGCAACGCGGTCGTTGCGCCATCAACAACTCAGGCTCGATCCGAGGCGACCACCTCGCCGGTGGACGGGGGCGGCCGTCCCGGCCGCCCCCGTCACGTCGTCGTGCGGCCGGTCAGGCGGCTTGCGCCGCCAGACCGGCGTCCACCCACGGCTGCCACACCGTGGGGTTGGCGTCGATCCACTTCTGCGCCGCCTCGGCGGGCTTCATCCCGTCGTGGATGTCCAGTGCGATCCCGTTCTGATCGGCGGCCGTGTACGAGAACGCGCTCAGGAACGCGAACGCCGCCGGAGCCTTCGTCTGCAACTGATCGTTGAACGCCTTGTACAGGGGATCGGGCGCGTACGCGCAGTTGTACTGGTCGGCGTTGTCACCCGTCGCAGCGATCTGCTTGCACTGCTCGGAGACCGGGGGGAGCTCGACGTTCGTCAGGTCGTACTTCTGCTGCGCCCAGTGGGGCGTCCAGAAGTACATGAGGATCGGGGCCTGCTTCTGGTACGCGGTGTCGAGCGCCGTGAGCTCGGCGTCCTCGGAGCCCCCGTAGACGACCTTGAGGTTCAATCCGAGGTTGTCGGCGATCGGCTGGTCGTACGTGACGAAGCTCGGATCGCCGTCCAGGATCTGGCCGGCGTTCCCGCTCTCGGCCGTCTTGAACAGGTCGGCGTCGGTCTTCAATCCCTCCCACGTCGCGAGCTCGGGATGGTCGGTGAGCATGTACGTCGGGATCCACCACCCGATCTGGCCGGGCACCCCGTTCAGGCCGCCGTCGACCACGCCGTTGCCGCCCGCGATGTACTTCTTGTAGTCCGCCCCGTGACCGGACGGCCACACCTCGAGCGTCGCATCCAGCGTCCCGGTCGCGAGCGGTGGGAACTGCGCGTACTCATCGATCGCGGTCGTCTTGACCGTGTAGCCGAGCTTGTCTTCCAGCAACGCCTGGGCGACGGCGACGTTCGCCGCGGACCCGAGCCACGGGCTGATGGCGATGTTGATCGTCGTTCCCTTGTTGTCCGGCACCGCGCCTCCGGAGCCCGGCCGCGCTCGAGCTGGACGAAACGTCGCTGCACGCTACGGCGAGGAACGAGAACGCGGCGACGGCGGCGATGAGCACCGTCGCGTTGGACTTCCTCATGCTTCCCCCCTTCACTCTTCCGTTGGTATCTGCGATACACCTTGCAGTACGGCTGCGCGTCGCATCCGGGACGTACCGAAGAACCACCCCACCGTGCGATCGCTCTTGGCGACCTTGCGACCGGAGGGCTGCCCCATCGCCTGGGTGATCCGGTCGATCACGATGGCGAGGAGCAAGATGCAGATCCCGGCGACCATGCCCCGGCCGTGGTCGTGGCTGAGCCCCTGCAGCACCGCGAGGCCCAGCCCGCCCCCGCCGATCAGCGCGGCGATGATCACGACCGAGAGCACCATCATGATCGTCTGGTTCACGCCGAGGAGGATCGAGGGCCGCGCCAACGGCAGCTGCACCTTGCGCAGCACCTGATTCTTCGTGGCACCGAACGCGACCGCCGCCTCCACACGGTCCGCGGACACCCCTCGGATCCCGAGGTCCGTCAAGCGGATGCCGGGCGGGAGCGCGTACACGAGCGCGGCGATCACGCCGGGGACGCGCCCAACCCCGAACAAGGCGACGACGGGGACCAGGTAGACGAACTGGGGCATCGTCTGCATCACATCGAGGAACGGTCGCAACGCGCGTTGAACACGGTCGCTCTGCGACGACCAGATCCCGACCGGGACCGCGATGGCGACGCAGAGGATCACGGCGACGATCACCTGGCTGAGCGTGTCCATCGCGATGTCCCACATCCCGAGGACGCCGATCGCCGCGATGCACAGGAACGACACGATCGACAGCGCGATGCTCCGCGAGGCGGCCCATGCGGCGAGTGCGGCACCGCCGCACACCATCCACCACGGCAGGCCGAGCAGGAGGCTCCGGAGCGGGTCCAGCCCGTACTTCACGGCGGCGTCCGTGATGGCACTGGTCACGCCGCCGATCGTGCGCGTGATCCACGAGACGACCGTGTTCACCGGATCCTCGATGGAGATGGCCCATCCGTCCGGGAAGTTCTCCTGCCGAAGCACTTCCCGGCCGATCAGGATCGCGGCCACGATGACGACCGCGGCCAGCGCCACGCCGAGGCGGCGAGACACGGAGAAGCCGAAGAGATGGATCGTGGTGGATCCGCGTCGCGCGCGATCGCGACGGCTCCACGCGTACGACACCCGGTCCAGCACGATCGCCAGGATCACGATCCCGATGCCCGCCGTGAGGGCGGCACCAACGTTGAGGGACTGGAGCGCCTGATACACGTTCAGTCCGAGGCCCGGGTACCCCACCGTGGCGGCGATCACGATGATGCCGAGCGCCATCATGATCGTCTGGTTGACGCCGAGCATGATCGACGGCTTCGCGAGCGGGAGCTGCACCTTCCGCAGCACCTGCCCGCGACGTCGCGCCGAACGACGAGCCGACCTCGACGGACGTCTCGGGAACGGAGCGGATCCCGAGGCTGGTCAGGCGGATCGCGGGGGGCAACGCGAAGATCACCGTCGCGATCATCGCCGACGTCGTCCCGATGCTGAACAGCAAGACCAACGGCACCAGGTAGGCGAACGCCGGGACCGTCTGCATCGCGTCGAGGACCGGCCGCAGGACCTGCTCGAGGCGCGGCATGTCGGGCGGACAGGATCCCGACGGGGATCCCGATCACGAGGGCGACCCCGACCGAGACCAGGACGAGCGTCAGCGTGATGAGGCTGTCGGCCCAGAGGCCCAGCAGCCCCAGGGCGACGAAGCCGGCCGCGGCCAGGATCGCCATCCTCCACCCGGCGAGCACGCCGGCGATCGCGGCCAGCGGTCACCGTCACGCCGAGCCAGGTCATCCGCGCGAGCAGGAGCTGCAGCTGATCGACGATCGAGTTGATGCCGTTCTTGAGCGGCACGAGGAAGTCCACGAACAGCGGGTTCGTGCGCTGATGCGTGATCACCCAGTCACCGAAGGCATTGAACGGCTTCGCGGCGTCGACGACGAGCGAGTCGGGGAAGCCGCCGGAGAACAGGATCATCCCGAGCGCAAGCACCGCGACGGTGCCCGCGACCCAGACCGCGCGTCGTCGCCACGGCGAGACCGGTGCGTGCGGGACGACCGCGACGTCGGCGACCTGCTGTGCCTCTCGGAGCGGTACGGCCACTTGGCTCAGGCCTCCACCATGGCGGCGAGCACCGCCGTGCGGTCGACGACGCCCACCTGGGCGCCGTCCTCGACGACCCGGTAGGGCCGCTCGTCCTTGACGACCAGCGGGAGCAGCGACTGGAGGATCGCGTCGGCGGCAACGTCGCCGGCGAAGTCGGTCTCGCCGTTGGTCGACCGCATGATCGTCCTCGCCGTCAGCACGTGCGCTCGAGGGACGTCTCGCGTGAAGTCGGCGACGTAGTCGTCCGCCGGATGGGCGACGACCTCCTCGGGCGTCCCGACCTGGACGAACCGCCCGTCCTTCATGATCGCGATCCGGTCGCCGAGCTTCAGCGCCTCCGCGAGGTCGTGCGTGATGAAGATCATCGTCTTCTGGACGTCGCGCTGGAGCCGGATCACCTCGTCCTGCATGTCGCGGCGGATCAGCGGGTCGAGCGCGCTGAACGGCTCGTCGAACAGCATGATCTCGGGGTCGGTCGCGAGCGCGCGCGCGAGCCCGACGCGCTGCTGCATCCCTCCCGAGAGCTCGTCGGGATAGGCGTCCCCCAGGCCGGCCAACCCGACGACCTGCAGGACCTCGGTCGCCTTCGCCTCGCGTTGCTCCTTGTCGACCCCGCGGATCTCGAGGCCGAACGCCACGTTGTCCACGATGCGACGGTGCGGCAGGAGCCCGAAGTGCTGGAACACCATGCTGATCTTCCGCCGACGGACCTCGCGCAGCCGTTCGTCGTCCAGCTGCATGATGTCCTCGCCGGCGAGCAGCACTTCCCCGGCGGTCGGGTCGTGCAGCCGGTTCAACATCCGCACCAGCGTGGACTTGCCCGAGCCGGAGAGGCCCATGACCACGAACACCTCGCCGGGCTGCACATCGAAGGACACGTCGCGGACCGCGGCGACGCAGCCCGTCTTCTGGAGCAGCTCCTCGCGCGGCAGGTCGGCGTCGGGGGTGCCGACGATGCGGTCGGCCTTCGGTCCGTAGATCTTCCAGACGTTCCGGCACGAAACGATCGCCTGCGGCACGTCGTCCAAACGGACCCCCTCGGTGCTCGGAGCCAACGGCCGATGGTCGGCCACCCATCGACCGGGCGCAAGGTAGCGGTTGCGGCCTCGACAACAGGAGCTGCGCGCGCCAGCCTAGCCTGGTAGAGACTCAGCGTGATGGCCGGGCGCTACGACTTCGTCATCGTGGGCGGTGGGTCCGCCGGCAGCGTCCTGGCGAACCGCCTGTCCTCGGACCCCTCCAACAGCGTCCTCGTCCTGGAAGCCGGCCGTCCCGACCGCAGCTGGGACGTCTTCATCCAGATGCCGGCGGCCCTCACGTTCCCGATCGGGAGCCGGTTCTACGACTGGAAGTACGAGTCCGAGCCCGAGCCCCACATGGGCGGCCGGCGGATCTACCACGCGCGCGGCAAGGTGCTGGGCGGCTCCAGCAGCATCAACGGGATGATCTTCCAGCGTGGCAACCCGCTGGACTACGAACGCTGGGCGGCGGCCCCCGGGATGGAGACCTGGGACTACGCGCATTGCCTGCCGTACTTCAAGCGGATGGAGACGTGCCTGGCGGCCGAGCGCGACGACCCGTTCCGCGGGCACGCCGGGCCGCTGATCCTCGAACGCGGACCCGCGACCAACCCGTTGTTCGGCGCGTTCTTCGAGGCGGTGCAGCAGGCCGGCCTGCAGCTCACGGACGACGTCAACGGGTACCGGCAGGAGGGCTTCGCGGCCTTCGATCGGAACGTGCACGATGGGCGCCGCCTGTCGGCCGCGCGCGCCTACCTCCACCCGGTGATGCACCGTCGCAACCTCGACGTGACGACGCGCGCGTTCGTGACGCGGATCCTGTTCGACGGGAACCGGGCGATAGGCGTCGAGTACGTGCATCGCGGGACGCCGCACCGGGTCCGGGCCGGCGAGGTCCTGCTCTGCGGCGGGGCGATCAACTCGCCGCAGACCCTCCAGCTCTCGGGGGTCGGCAACGCGGACGACCTGAAGGCGCTCGGGGTCGACGTCGTGCAGGACGTCCCGGGCGTGGGCCAGAACCTCCAGGATCACCTGGAGGTGTACGTCCAGCACGCGTGCACGCAGCCGGTCTCGGTCGCGCCGTACCTCCGGTGGCGGAACCGGCCGTGGGTCGGTCTGGAATGGCTCCTGTTCCGGCGCGGCCCTGGCGCCACGAACCACTTCGAGGGCGGAGGGTTCGCGCGGAGCAACGACGACGTCGCGTATCCGAACCTGATGTTCCACTTCCTGCCGATCGCCGTGCGCTACGACGGGTCGGCGCCGGCGAGCGACCACGGGTACCAGGTCCACATCGGGCCCATGAACTCGGACGCGCGAGGCACCGTGGCGATCACGGACACGGACCCGCGCGTGCACCCGAGCCTGCGGTTCAACTACCTGTCGACCGACCAGGACCGGCGGGAGTGGGTGGAGGCGATCCGCCTCGTGCGACGGATCCTGGGTCAGCCCGCGTTCGAGCCGTTCGAAGGCGGCGAGCTCTCACCCGGCTCGGCGGTCGAGACGGACGAACAGATCCTGGCGTGGGTGGCTCGGGACGGCGAGACGGCCCTGCACCCCTCGTGCACCTGCACGATGGGAGACGCCGCGGATCCGATGGCGGTCGTCGATCCGGGATCGATGCGCGTCCACGGCACCGAAGGCCTGCGCGTCGTCGACGCCTCGGTGTTCCCGTCCATCACGAACGGCAACATCTACGCGCCGGTGATGATGGTGGCCGAGAAGGCGGCGGACCTGATCCTGGGCAACACGCCCGCGCCGGCCGAGCCGGTCCCGTTCTACCGTCACGCGCCGGCGTGACCGGTCACGCCAGACCGAGGAGCAGCAGGCCTGCGGCAACGAGGCCGACCCCGACGTACTGGTTCGGCACCGGACGCTCGCCGAGGTAGGCGACCGAGAGCCCGACGGCGATCAGGGGGAACACCGCCGAGGCGACGAGGACGATCGACACGAGCCCGGCCTGGGTCCCGATCGAGAACGCGATGACACCGACGAGGTCCGCGGCGCCCACGCCGATCGCCGCGCCGATCCCCGCACGCGCGGGCAGACGCGCGGCGAGCGACCTCCGCCGCGCGAACGCGACGACCGCGAATCCCGCGAGCTGTGCGCACCGGGACGCCCACATGCCGACCACCCACCCGAGGTGCCGTGACAGGTAGGCGAGGAAGAACCCCCCGACGCCGAACCCGATCGCCGACGCGACCGCCCAGGGAAGCCCCGGCGGCATCCCGTGCGTCCCCGCGCGGAGCTTGCGGAGGTCGGTCGACGTGAGCATCACGCCGACCACCGTCACGACCCCTCCGGTGAGCGCGAGGAGGCTGGGTCGCTCGCCGAGGACCACGATCGCGAGCACGACGCCGACCAGCGCGTACGTCGCGCCGACCGGCGAGACGACGGCCACCGGCCCCAGCTCCAGCGCCCGGTAGTGGGTCACGTAGGCCGTGGCCGTGAAGACGGCGTTCAGCGCGAGCGCTCCGGTGAGCGCCGCGACCGGACGGACCGAGTCCCCGGTGAACACGACGATCGCGGTCGCCACGAGCGCGGCGAACCCCTGCGCGATGATCACCGTCCAGAGGCTGCCGATCCGCCTTCCGACGACCGCCCCGAAGAAGTCGGCGCAGCCCCATCCGAGCGCCGCGAGCAGCCCTTCGATCACGCGGGTGCTCTGGCCTCGGCGAGGGCGTCGACCGCGACCGCGCCGCGGTCGCGGACGACGAGCGGGTTGGCCTCCAGCGACACGAGGCGGTCGCGCAGATCGTGCGCTGCGCGCGCGATCTGCGCGACCGCCGCCGCGACCGCACCCAGGTCGTGCTTCGCCTCATCCAGGCCGCAGGCCGCCGCGTGCGTCTCCACGTAGGCGCGCGCGGCCTTCGGGCCGAGCGGCGCCGCGACGAACTCCGCCGTCCCCGCCTCCGCGAGCGCGCCGCCCGGCCGCATCGTCACGCACGCGCCGAACCGCTCGTCGACCACCGCGCCGACCAGGACCTCGGCGCCGGCGATCATCTCCTGCACGAGCACCTTCGGCTCGCGAGCGCCGGCTCGGCGAGCCGCGGTCAGCACCTCCTCCGCCGCGGCCGCGACCGCCTCGGCGCCCCGGACGTCGATCCGAACGCCGCCCAACTTCGCTTTGTGCGGAAGCTCGGGCGCCACCGCCTTGACCGCGACGGCCGAGCGGATCTTCCGGGCGGCCTCCACCGCCTGCGCCGGGGTTCGGACCAGGGCCTCCTTCGGCCGGCGCACCCCGTACAGCTCCAGGATCCGTGCGGCGGTGGCCTCGTCGAGGGGCCCGGCGCGGCCGCGGAGGATCCGGCGAGCTTGGGTGCGGTTCGCGTGCGGCGCCATCTCCCGCGTCGCGCGGCCGCGGGCGCGCTGTGCGTCGACGAGCGCCCGGATCGCGCCCGCGGCCGCGCGATGCCCCTGCAGGAACGGGAGCGCGCCCCACGTCCGGGTGAAGGCCTTCGCCTCGGCGGCGTACGCCAGCGGGCTCATCGACACCGAGGCGAAGGCCACCCCCGAGGACCGCTGGAGGTCCATCACCGTCGCCAGGACGGGGTCCGCCCACGGCGTCTCCCCGGGCAGACGCGGTGGGAACGCGTCGAAGGCGACCAGACCGATCGCCGGATCGCTCGCGAGCGCCGTGAGCGCGCCGACGAACATGTCCGTCTCGACGGCGGCCTGACCGGTCACGTCGAGCGGGTTGTTCTGCGAGGCGAACGACGGGAGCGCGCGGCGGAGCGCGCGTTTCGGTGGGCGCTGCGAACGCCGGGAGCGTGAGCCCCGCCGTTCCCGCCGCTTCGGCGAACAGCGTGCACGCGCCGCCGGACTGGAAGGCGCCCGCGATCCCGTCGGTCCGGAGCTTCCGGTGGTGCGCGAGCAGGACCGCGGCCTCGAACATCGTCACGGGGTCGTCCACCAGGACGACCCCGTGACCCTTCAGCCAGGCGTCGCGCAACCCGGTGTTCCCGGCGAGTGCCCCCGTGTGCGCGACGATCGCTCGCAGGGCCGCCTCGGAGCGGCCCTGCGGCGCGCAGATCAGCACCGGCTTCCCCGCGGATCGGAGCGCGTCGAGGCCGCGCCCGATCCCCGCCACGTCGCGCATCGTCTCCACGTAGGACGTGACGACCTTCGTGTGCGGGTCGTCGGCCGCCCACGAGAAGAGGTCGCCGAGACCGAGCACCGCCTCGTTGCCCACGCCCAGGATGATCCGCAGGCCGACGCCGCGGTCCGACGCCATCTGGTTCATCGTCCACGCCACGGTTCCCGACTGCGAGATCACGCTGATCGATCCGGCGACGGGATCGGCCGGCGGGGTCGTGCCGTACGGCGCCACGTGGTCGACGTAGTTCACGAACCCCTCGACGTTGGGACCGAGCACCGGCAGGTGGTGGCGGAGCGCCGCCTCCCGCAGCCGGTCCTGCAACGCGCGGCCCTCGTCGCCCGCCTCGGCGAACCCCGACGAGACGACCATCACCGACCGGACGCCCTGCGCGGCGCAGTCGTCGATCATCCCCACCACGAGGCGCGCGGGGACCACGAAGACGACCAGGTCGACGTTCCGAGGCAGGTCCGCGATCGACGGCACGCAGGGGACGCCCCAAACGGTGTCGTACTTCGGATTGACGGGGTGCAGAGCGCCGGCGTACCCGACGTGGCGGAGCGAACGCTCGATCTCCGGCGCCCAGGAGTCCGCGGCCTCAGAGGCCCCGATGATCGCGATCGACCGCGGCGCGAGCAGCGGCCCGAGCCGCCACCCCGGCGTCACCCTCCATCACCGCGGAACCTCGCGTCGCGCCACGCGATCGCCGCCTTCAGCCCCTGTTCCTGGGTGATCCGGCGGAACTCGTCGCGCGCCGGGAGGTTCGCGGTCTCGATCATCACGTCGAGCTCGGTGTTGGACGCCATCGCCGCGCGGAACCCGGCGACGTCCCAGGCACGGTTCGCGGCCCGCTTGGAGGTCTGAACGACGAAGGGCTCGTTCTTCGCGATCTCCTCGGCCAGCTCCAGCGTCGCGTCGTCCAGCCGGTCGCGAGGGACCACCCGGTTCACGAGCCCGAGGCGCAGCGCCTCGTCGGCGGGGACCCGGTCCTCGCCGGTGAACAGGAGCTCCTTGGCGGCGCGCATCCCGACGACCCACGGCAGGAACATCGAGACGACCCCCGAGCCGAACCGCACGTCGACGTACCCGAAGTACGCGTCGTCGGCGGCGACCGCGAGGTCGCACGCGAGCATCAGGTCGGTCCCGCCGGCCAGGCAATAGGACTGCACCGAGGCGATCACGGGTTTGGGGCAGTCGAAGATCTCGAGCATCTTCGCGGTGGAGGCGTGCAGCTCGTCGAACCAATGACGCGCGTCCAGAGCGCCTCCGGTTGCGTCCTCGTTCAGGTCGTACCCGGCGCAGAACGCCCTCCCGGCCCCGCGGAGGATCACGACGGAGACCGCGTCGTCGGCGCCGGCCGCTCGGATCGCCACCGAGATCGCCTCGGTGAGCTCCGCGTTCAGGGCGTTGAGGGCGTCGGGGCGGTTCATCGTCAACCGACGGACGGGACCGAGATCCTCGACCAGCAAGATGGGTTCGGCTGCAACGTCAGGCACGGCGACCCCTCGTTCCCCTCGATCGGCCCGGTGAAGAGGCACGGATGATAGCCGGGCCGCGCCCGGCTCGGACGCAGATGATCCGGGGCACGACCGGGTGCGAACGACAGGAGAGAGAACACCGAGCTGCCTAGGGGCCGGAGCTAGCTCGAACGGGTTGTGCCCGGCGTCCCTTGCATAGCGCGGGCTGGCTATGGTACTCACCGGCCTGCATCGGCTTGAACCGCCGGTCAGGGTTCTCCCACCGGCTCGACGTGGGGAGGAAACGATGCGTCACGTAAGGGATCTGTCCCGTCGTGAGTTCCTCGTCCGGGCGGGAGGAACGGCCGCGGCCATCCCGACGATGTCCGCGATCCTGGACGCCTGTTCGAAGCCCGGAGCGAGCACGAGCGGATCGGCCGCCTTCGAGATCGCAACGCCCGACCATCCGGTGACGCTCCCGATGAACGGCGAGCCGATCGCGACCGACACCCCGATCGAGCAGGGAGCGACGCTCCAGATCCTCAACTGGGCGGTCTACATGTGGAAGTACGTGATCAACCAGTTCGTGCAGCAGTACGGGGACGACGGCATCACGTTCTCCGGCGTCACGACCTTCAACAACATGGACGAGGGCGTCCAGAAGCTCGCGAGCGGCAAGATCAAGGCGGACGTCTTCTTCCCGACGATCGACGTGCTCGGCAAGCTGGTCGCCGCCGACCTGCTCCAGCCGCTGAACCACGACCTGATCCCGGCGCTCCAGCAGGACAACTGGGCCGCCTTCCAGAACCCGTACTACGACCAGGGCTGGCGCTACTCCGTGCCGTACACGATCTACACGACCGGCATCGGCTACCGGCGCGACCAGATCCCCGACGACGTGATCCACGGGATGGACAACCCGTGGTCGATCCTGTGGGACCCGACCTACAAGGGCAAGGTCGGCGTCTACCCCAGCTACCGCGACGTGATGGCGATCGCGTTGATGAAGAACGGGATCACGGACCTGAACACGGGCAAGGACGCCGACCTCGAGACGGTGCGCACCGACCTCTTGGCCATGATCGATGCGGTCGACCCGAGGATCGCCTACGACGCCTCGTACAACAAGCTGCAGAACGACAAGTTCGCGGTCACCACGGCGTGGTCGGGTGACGTCGTCGCAGGCTGGGAGTACACCTCCCCCGCCACGCAGGCCGCCTATGAGGGCTACGGGTACTGGTTCCCCGAGGACCGCAAGGGCCCCATCGACAACGACCTGATCGCGATCCCGAAGAGCGCGGAGCATCCGCGGCTGGCGCACGAGTTCATCAACTTCTACATCTCGTTCCGTCACGCGATGGACAACTTCTCCTGGAACGGCTACCAGCCGCCACAGACGCAGGCGAACGTGGACGCGCTCACGAAGACGGAGGGCTTGTACTCGAAGAAGTCCTCGAGCTGGGCGGCGCCCGCGATGTACGTGGCTCCTTGGATGCCCGACGCGGCCGTGCGCGAGGGCGACTTCGCGATCGGGTATCGCGAAGGTCCCCTGCCGGCGGACGTCGACGACCATTGGCACGAGATCTGGTCCGAGTTCACCGCCGGTGTCGGGTCCTAGCGAGGCCGAGCCCGCCCGTCGGCGCCGCCGCCGCTCGGGCGGGGCGACCGAGGAGGGGGTCCTTTATCCGCGCTGGTTCTGGCCCTCGTTCACGCTCCCGGCGTCGCTCTGGCTCGCGATCCTGTTCGTCCTGCCGCTGTACACGGTCATCTCGATCGCCTTCGGCACCGTCGACCAGATCTTCCGGAACCCGCTGCCCGTCTACGAGCCGTGGTGGTGGAGCGGGGAACAGTTCGGCAAGGTGCTCGACGATTCGTTCGGGCTCTATCGCCATGTCTATGTCCACACCTTCGAGTACGTCGTCATCGCGAGCGCCCTCTGTCTGGTCCTCGCGTACACGGTGGCGTATTACGTGGCCCGCTTCGGCGGGAGGCGGAAGGCCCTCCTCCTCGCGCTGCTGATCGCGCCGTTCTTCATCAGCTACCTGATGCGCATGCTCGCCTGGATCAACCTGCTCGACACCGACGGATACGTCAACAAGATCCTGACGTTCCTCCACGTCGTGCCGCAACCGATCGATTGGCTGAGTGGGCGACCATCGACCGTGATCATGGGGCTGATCTACGGCTACATCCCGTACATGGTCTTGCCCCTCTACGCGTTCCTGGACCGGATCGACGCCAACCTGCTGGAGGCCGGTCGTGATCTGGGGGCCGGTCCGGCCAGGACGTTCTTCCGCGTCACCCTGCCGCTCTCGCGTCCCGGCATCCTGGCCGCGCTCGTGATCGTGTCGCTCCCGATGTTCGGCGACTACTACACGAACAACCTCCTGTCGCAGTCGCCCAGGACCACGATGCTCGGCAACCTGATCGACGAGGCGTACGGCTCGACCGGTCAGGGCCCGCGAGCCGCCGTGTTCGTCATCATCCTGATGACCTTGCTCCTCATCCCGATGTTCTACTACCTGCGGAGCACGGCGAGATCGTTGGAGACCCGATGAGCGAACACGTGCTCAGCGGCCCACAGTCGCGCGCCCTCCCAGGCACCCGCGGTGGGTTCGTCCGCCGATGGGTGCGCAACCCATGGCGGAGACCCACGATCCTCGCCACCGTCACCTGGGGGTACATCGTCTGGTCACTGCTTCCCTTGGTGATCGCGATCGCGGTCTCGTTCAACGCCAGCCGCTCCAGCAGCTCGGTCCACCTGTTCAGCCTCCAGTGGTGGTGGACCGATCCGTCCGACTCCCTCCTGCACGATCCGGAGCTCCACTCTGCCGTGATCCAGAGCCTGAAGCTCTCGCTGAGCACGATGGTGATCGCGGTCCCGATGGGGGTCGCCTTCGCGTTGGGGATCGATCGGTGGCGTGGCAGGGCCGCGGCCGGCGCGAACTTCGTGATGCTGCTCTCGTTCGTGATGCCGGAGATCATCCTGGGACTGGCCCTGTTCTTCGTGTTCTCCTTCCTGCTGAAGTTCGTCCCCCTCGGAACCCCGGCGCAGATCCTGGGGCTCGTGACCTTCCAGCTCTCGTATCCGGTCATCATCGTGCGCGCGCGATTGCTGTCGATCGGGAAGGACTACGAGGAGGCGGCGATGGACCTGGGCGCGACGCCGAGGCAATCGATCCGCGCCGTGCTCCTTCCGATGCTCTACCCGGCGATCTTCGCCAGCGCCGCGATCGTGTTCGCCGACACGATCGACGACTTCGTCACGGTGCGATACCTGTCCGGCCCGTCGACCAGCGAGCCGCTGTCGGTCAAGATCTACAGCTTCGCGCGCAGCCAACCGACGCCGGCGATCAACGCGGCGGCGACGTTCATGCTGGGTTCCACGATCGTGGTCGGGGTCGTCGCGTACCTGCTCTACCGCGTGTTCACCAAGGGTCAGCGCACCGGCGCGGGCCTGGGAGACCTCGCGACCCAGTTCTGAGCGGCCGGATCAGCCGCTCGCGACGTCCAGCTCCGCCGCGGCGAAGACGGCCGTCCCCCCGCCGGGAAGCACGCGGAGGGCGTCGGCCGGGAGATACGCCATGATCGCGTCGCCGGAAGCGCGCGACTGGGCATCGCCGTCGTTCGGGATCCAGGCCTGGATCGTCTGCCCCGACGCCAGGTGGAGGAAGACCTGGAGCGTCGCGCCGACGTACACCACGCGCTCGACCATCCCGGGGATCCGGTTCTCGCCCGCGGTCCCCTGCGGCTCGATGTCGATCCGCTCCGGACGGATCGTCACCTTGCACGGCCCGACCGCGTCGGGCTCTCCCTGGCCGGCGAGGAGCTCGAACGCTCCGAGCTTCACCCTGCATCCATCCGGGGCAGGCCCCGCCGCCTCGGCATCCATCAGGTTCGAGACCCCCAGGAAGTCGGCGACGTAGGCCGTGGCCGGGTTCTCGTAGATCTCCTTGGGCTTGCCCACCTGCTCGACCCGACCCTGCGACATCACCGCGATCCGGTCCGACATCGTGAGCGCCTCTTCCTGGTCGTGGGTCACGTAGATGAACGTGATCCCCACCTCCTCCTGGAGCGCCTTCAGCTCGATCTGCAGCCGCTTGCGGAGCTTGGCGTCGAGCGCGCCGAGCGGCTCGTCGAGGAGCAGGACCTTCGGGTTCAGGATCAACGCCCTCGCGAGCGCCACCCGTTGCTGCTGGCCGCCGGACAGCTGGTTGGGACGACGGCGGACGAATTGGCTCATCTGCACGAGCTCCAGCGCGCGCCCGACGCGCTCACGGACCTCCTGCTTGGACGCCTTCTGATACTTGAGCCCGAACGCCACGTTCTCCTCGACCGTCAGGTGGGGGAACAACGCGTAGTTCTGGAACACGGTGTTGACGTCGCGCTTGTGGGGCGGCGTCTGTGCCATGTCGACGCCGTCGAGCAGGATCTGCCCCTCCGTCGGGCGCTCGAACCCGGCGATCATCCGCAGGGACGTGGTCTTCCCGCATCCCGAGGGGCCCAGCAAGGAGAAGAACTCGCCCGAGGGCATCTGGAGGCTGATGCCGTCGACGGCCGTGAACTCGCCGAAGCGTTTCACGAGGTCGACGAGCTGGACCTCTCCTCCCGCCATGGTCGGCGAGTCTATCGCTCCGCCCGCGACGCGGGTCAACCGCACGGCGACGGCGGCGTGCAATCATGCGCGGACCATGGAGGCGCCGCCGTCCCAGCCCCCTCGCTCCGTCCCGATCGCGGAGGACGAAGCGCGCCGGATCCCCGCGTTGCTGGCCGGCTACTGGTCGTTCGGGCAGTACTGGGGCACCTGGGTGATCATCGTCGTCGAGCTCAATCGGCAGCGCGGTCTGTCGTACGGACGCAACGGCTTGCTCCTCGCCCTGCTGTCGATCGTCGCCGTCGTCGTGATGGCGTTCGGAGCTCCGCGCCTGACCCGCTTCCCGATCAGCGCGCTCGTTGCGGGGTCCTTGATGGCGCTCGGGGTCGGCGCCTTCGCGATGGCCGTGCTCCCGACGGGCCTCCTCTGGATCGCCTTCATCCTGGTCGGGGCCGGCAACGGATTGATCGACGTCTTCATGAACGTCGAGGCGCAGCGGGTCGAGGTGGCCACGGGACGGCCGGTCCTGCAATGGCTGCACGCCAGTTACGCGGCGGGCGGGGTCACGGGCGCCGTCGTGGCCGGCGCCATCGTGGCGGCCGGGATCGACTACCAGGTCGGTCTCGTGTTCGCCGGCGTCGTCCTGTTCCTGACGGCTGCGTGGAACGGGTGGCGTGGTGCGGACGTCGGAGCGCCGGGGGGTGACCCATCGACGTTCTCGCTCTCGGCCTTCCGGCGCCATCCGGGGCTCTGGGTGCCGGCACTCGTGATCCTGTTCGCGTTCCTCGTCGAGGGGTCGATGGACACCTGGTCGGGCTTGTATCTCCAGGACCAGCTGGGGGCGACGGCATCGAAGGCGGCGTTCGCGTTCGCGGCCTTCTCCGCCGCGCTCTGCGTCGGGCGTCTGTTCGCGGGACGGGTCCTGTTCGGCTTCGGCCGGCGGATCACGATCATCGTCTCGGGGGTGGGGGCGGCCGTCGGCGGCGGTATCGCTGCGGCGACGAGCAGCCCGGCGGTCGTCGCGGTCGCGTTCCTGATCCTCGGATTCGCGATCTCGGCGGCGGCCCCCGCCGCGTTCGGGTTGGTCGACGAGGCGGCGCCGGGGGATCAGGCGAACGGGGTCGCGGCGGTGACGACGATCGGGTACTCGGGCTTCGTCTGGAGCCCGCCGATCTTCGGGTGGATCGCGCAGGCGTTCGACCTCCGAGCGGCGATGGTCGTGATCGTGAGCACCACGGCGGGGATCGTGATCGCGGGGTGGATGGCTCCTCGGGCCGAACGTCGCCTCACGCGAGGTTGAGGCAGACGGCTTCCTCCTCGAGGTGGTCGCCGTCCGTCCCTGCTCCGCCTACGGGAACGATCGGATCTCGCCGTCGTGCCACTCCGGCTCCTCCTCGAGGAGGGCGCGGTACTTCACGTACATCTCATGCTGCTTGGGATCGTCCGCGTTCGCGTCGTAGGTCGCTCGGTCCTCGAAGATCGCGAGCAGCCAGACGTTGTCGCTGTCGTTCTCCATCAACACGTGCGAGGCGACGTACCCCTTCGTGTCGGTGGGCTCCTCGTCGAAGATCGCCTGCATCTTCTCCCGGTTCTCTGGCTTGACCACCATCCGTGCGCACGTTCCGTACATCGCTCCCCCTTCGTCGGCGGTGCCTGAGCCTACGCCGCACGGACCGAACGCGGAACCCCTCAACGGCCTGCCCCTCTACGATGGCCGGCGATGGAGGAGCGCTGGTTCGACGTGGAGGGCGACGGAGGCGTACGCCTCCGCGCCCGCCGGATCGCGGGCGCGTCGAACGACGCGCCCGCGCTCCTCCTCCACCACGGTTTGGCCTCCTCTCAACGGATCTGGGATCTGATGCTTCCCGGACTCGCCCGGCGGTTCCGGGTCGTCACCTTCGACGCACGCGGCCACGGCCTGTCGGCGAAGCCCGCGGCCGGCTACGGGTTCGACCACGTCACCGCCGACGCGGCGGCGGTGATCAAGGCGGCCCGGCTGCGACGGCCGATCGTCGTGGGGCATTCGTGGGGTGCGGATGTCGCGCTCGCCCTCGCGGCGGGTCACCCTCGTGCGGTGAGCGGCGCCGTCCTGGTCGACGGCGGCGTCTTCCGGCTGCGGAGCTCGTTCGCGACGTGGGAAGCGGCGAAACGGCAACTCGCGCCGCCCCTGCTCGCCGGGACGCCGTTGGATTCCTTCCGCGCCGGCCTTGCCCGCTGGTCGCCCGTCCCGCTGACGCCCGAGGTGGAGGCGATCTTCCTCTCCCTGATGCGGGTGGACGGACAGGGTCGCATCCATCCGCGGCTGTCGCGCGCGAATCACTTCCGGATCCTCCGGGCGATCTGGGACCAGGACGCGCCGGCGCTCCATGCGGTGCTGAGGGTTCCCACGCTCGCGATCCTCGCCCACGGGTCCGCGGATGCGGCCGCGTTCGATGCTGCGAAACGTGAGGCGGTGCAGCGATCTGAAGGCGGCCGGGTCCCCGGCGACGTTCGCCTGGGTGGAGGGGATCCACGACCTCCCCATCCAACGGCCCGACCTGCTCGTCCGACGGCTCACCCGTTTCGCCGGGTCGGCCGTACGATAAGAGCCATGATCGTCTTGCTGTTCCTCCTGCTGCTGGCGGCGCTCGCAGGCGTGCTCGGCCTGGTCCTGAAGATCACGCTCGTGATCGTGTTGACCGCGATCCTGTCCGTCACGGCGTTGATCGGGGTGGCGTGGCTCGCCTGGCGCCGCCAGGTGCGCAGGTTCCAGCGTGCCGGAGCAGGGCGTCTCGGCGGAACGACGATCGAGGTCGGTCGTCCCAGCCGGGACCTGCCGGCGCACGACGATCGCTACTGACGCCTCGCCACGTAGCGCTCACGCAACCCGATCGGACCCAGCCCCACCAGCTCGTTGACGACGCCGCGCCGCTTGCCGGCTTCCTCACGGGCGTCGCCCCGCTCCAACGCGGCTGCGATCGTCTTGACCGCCGCCCAGCGGAACGGCTCGGGGGGCGCCTTCATCGTCTCCGGCCGGTTGACGGCGAGCGTCGTCCACTCGTCCTCGACGCCCAGCACGCTCGACGCGAGGATCTTGCCGCCCACGTACGTCTGCGAGAGCCCATGGCCGCTGTATCCGAGCCCGGCGTGGATCGTGCCCGGTTCGAGCGTCCGGTAGAAGGGCACGAACGCCGGCGTCTGGTCGATCGGGCCACCCCACGCATGGGTGAAGCGGGTCCCCTCCAGCTGCGGGAACATCCGGAGCAGCCCGCGCGCCGCGACCTCGGCGACCCTGCGATCGTGCGTCACGGCTCGGCCGCTCGCGCGGCCCCCGAAGACGACGCCACCGGTCCCGCCGCCGATCGCGATCCTGCCGTCATCGGTCGGACGGAGGTAGTAGAGCCACTCGCGCCCGTCCGCGATCCCCATCTGTGACGTCCATCCGATCTCCTCGAGCTTGTCGGGGATCGGCTCCGTCACGACGACGTAGTCGACGATGACGGAGAAGCTCCGGGCGAAGTCCCGCCAGCCGGCGGCCCACGCGCCGTGGGCCAGCACGACCTGATCCGAACGGACCGCACCGTGGTCGGTGCGGACGACCGCCGGACGCGACCGGTCGACGCCCGTGACGCGCGTGCGTTCGAAGATGCGCACCCCTCGGTCGAGCAGGAGCCGACGCAGGCCGCGCGCCAAGCGCGCGGGCTGGACGACGGCGGCGTCGCGGATGAAGGCACCCCCCTCGAACGTCGGCGAGTCGGCGCGGGCGCGCGTCTCGGCAGCGGTCAGGGCGACCATCCGATCCCCGTAGCCCAGCCGGGCACACAGGTCGATCGCCGACCGCCGGCTGATCCCCTCCTGCCAGGCACCGGCTCGCACGCCCATCGCGCCGTCGAGGTGGAACCAGCAGTCGATCCCGTTGGTCGCGCAGAACTCCCTCGCTTCCTCGACGGAGTCCGCGAGGGTCAGCGCGTAGCGGAGTCCCTCGCGCTCGCCGTACAACCCGGTCAACGCGGGCAGATCCCACCAGGACGAGGAGAAGAACCCGCCGTTGCGACCGCTCGCACCGCCGCCGACGATGTCCTGCTCCAGCAGCACGATCCGGAGACCGGGCTCGCGCTCGCCAAGGCGAACCGCCGTCCACAGGCCCGCGAACCCGCCTCCCACGATGCACACGTCGGCGGCGACGTTGGCATCGAGCGGCGGGCATGGCTCTCCGGGCTCCTCTCGCAGCGCCTCTTCCAGCCAGAAGCTCCGCGCCGCCCCGGGGTCGGGCATGTCGATCGAGGTCACGACGGCCGCCGGTCGAAGAGCCTGGCGCCGAGCACGGCCGAGATCGCTCGACCCAACCCGATCAGCATCGTCGCGAAGATGAGCGCGACGAGCGCGAAGGTCAGCACCTCACCGATGCTCCAGCTTCGGACCCAGAGCGCGCGCAGCACCACGCCGATCGGGATCGCGATCAGCAGCGTCACGACCAGGCCGACCGGCGTCGGCGGACGATACGTCCCGACGAGCCAGGCGACGACGAGCCACGAGCCGGTGAACGGCACGAAGTTGCGGAGGAAGATCGAGGCGGCCGCGGCGTCCGAGTGCGACCGCATCCCGATGAGGATGAACGCGGCGATCGCGAGCACGTCGACCGCGAGCGTGAGCCGGGCGTGCGGCGAGCCATCGGTCAGTCGACGCATCGCCCCATCATGGCAGGCGGTCGCCTGCGGCCAGAGACGACGGAAGGGGGAGGCGCGGGCAGCCTCCCCCTTCCGGGTATCGATCGGTCAGTCGTTCGTGTCGCGAGCTTCCACCAGCTCCGCCGGCGAGTCCGGGACGACCACCTGACGCTCGGCGGCCGCGTGACCCTCGACGTCGACCTTCGGCAGCCACTGGAGCCACTTCGGCAGGTACCAGTTGCGATCGCCGAGCAGCTTCATCGCCGAGGGCACCAGGACCGACCGCACGATCGTCGCGTCGAGGAAGACGGCGACCGCGAGGCCGAAGCCCATCTCCTGCAGCGCCGCGATCCGGCCGCTCGCGAACGCCGCGAACACGGCCACCATGATCACGGCGGCGCCGGTGATGATCCCGCCGGTGGTCCGCAGGCCGTACGCCACCGCCTCGGAGTTGTCCGAGGTCTTGTCGTACTCCTCGCGGATCCGGCTCAGCAGGAACACCTGGTAGTCCATCGACAGGCCGAACAGGATCGAGAACAGGAACAGCGGGAGCCACGATTCGATCGCTTGGACCTGCGTGAAGTTGAGGGCGTCGGCGATCGACTTCGCCCAGGACGGGCCCCCCTGCTGGAAGATCAGGGTGATGAGCCCGTACGCGGCCCCGACGGACAACAGGTTCATCACGATCGCCTTCGCCGGCACGACGATCGAGCGGAACACGACCGTGAGCAGGATGAAGGATAGGCCGAGCACCAGCAGGATGATGATCGGCGTGTACTGGTCGGAGATGTCGAAGAAGTCCTTCGTCAACGCCGTGTCGCCGCCGACGAGGACGCCGGAGTCCTGACCGAAGGCCTGCGGGACGTACTGGTCCCGCAGCGCCGTGACCGCGTCGACCGCGGCCTGGCTCTGCGAGTCCGTGGCCTCGCCCGCGAACGGGATCGCCACGAGCGTCACCGTTCCGTCCTGGCTCGTCTGGGGGGGCTGGGGCTTGGCGAACGCGGGGTTGCTCGGCGACCGCGGTATCGAGCGCCTCGATCTGAGACGCGATCGTTGGGTCGGTCGCGGCCCCGGGGATCACGACCTGGGCGGTCGACTGCGCCCCGCTCTCCTTCGGGAACTTCGCGACGAGGACGTTGAACGCGTCCTTCGTCGGGATCCCGTCGGGGATCGCCTCGATCCCCGAGAAGCCCTTCTTCATCCCGCGGCCGACCCCGTCAGCGCGCGACTGCGCCCAGTACGGCACGGAGAGGAGGACCAAGAAGCTCGCGGTGACGATCAGGTACACCCACGGGCGCTTCATCACGGAGCGGGACTCACGGTCCCAGAACCCGCCGGCGCGGCCCTGCTCGAGCGTCCGCCCGCGCCCGAAGATGAAGCCGGGCTTCACCAGGCGATCGGAGAAGAGCGCCATCAGCGCCGGCAGCAGGGTCATCGAGAGCGCCACCGAGATCAGCACGACGATGATGGCGCCACCGGCGAGGCCGCGGAAGATCGTGGTCGGCACGAGCAGCATGCCGGCGAGCGCGATCACCACGGTCAACCCGCTGAAGAAGACGGCGCGGTTGGCCGTCGCGCCCGACATGCCGATCGCCTCGAGGTTGTCGCGGCCGCGACGCCGTTCCTCGCGGTACCTCGACACGATGAAGAGCGAATAGTCGATGCCGACGGCCAACCCCAGCATCGTCATCAGGTTCGGGACGAAGAAGCTCCAGCGCCACACTTCTCCGAGCAGACCGACGACCCCGAAGGCGACCCCGATCGCGAAGATCCCCATGATGATGGGGGTCACGCCGGCGATCAGCGACCCGAAGACGATCAGCAGCACGATGATCGCCACGACGACGCCGATCGTCTCGCCCTTCTTCAGGTCGTCTTCGGAGATCTTCTTGAAGTCTGCGGTCGAGGTCGGCTCGCCGAGCATGTAGAAGTGCGTGTCGCCGGTCGAGTACTTGGCCTGGATCGCGTCGAGGCCGTCCACGATCGTGGCGGTCTGGTCGCTGTCTTTGACGAGGATCACGTTGAACAGCACCGCGGTCCCGTCCTCCGACGGGAACGGGCCGAGCGCGGCGACCTGCGGGTTGGACTTGTCCGCTTGCGAGAGCGGGAACTGCGAGGGGACCTGCAGGACGACGCTCGGGTCGAGCGCGCGGATATCGTTCAACGCGGCGTTGACCTTCGCTGTGAACGCCGGGTCGGTGGTCGCGCCCTCCGGTCCGGTCATCACGAACGTCTCCGGCGTCACGTCCTGCTCCAGCTGCTTCTGTTGGAGCAGCGTCTGCGCCCGGATCGCCTCCGGGTTGTTCGTGAAGTCGAAGTCCGTCGTGAGCGCCTTGCTCAACAGGACCCCGGACGCTCCGAAACCGAGGATCAGGATCACCGCCCAGATCCCGACGGTCCGCCAGGCGTGGTGGCTGCTCGCTCGTGCAAGTGTTTCCGGATTCAGCTTCACGGGTTCCCCCCTAACGTGGAACGGTTCTTCGGCCTGCTTCCAAGCGCATCTTGACGTACGGTGTACGCTTACGGTGTACGGAGGATATGCGTACGGTGTAAGCCTGTCAAGCCGAACATCGGTGAACGTTTCGAGAACGGACCACCGGAGAACGAACCACCATGACTATCACGAAAGAACGCGAACGTCTGACCCGCGAGCGCATCATCGCCGCCGCCCTTCGCGTGATGGACACCGACGGGCTCGAGGCGGTCTCGATGCGCCGGATCGCTCGTGAGGTCGGCGTCGAGGCGATGTCGCTGTATCACCACGTCCGCGACAAGGAAGACGTGCTCGACGGGATCTGCGAGGCGGTGATGCGGGAGTTCGAGTATCCGGATGAGGCGGGCGACATCTCGGAGCGGCTCCGCGCCGGCGCTCGGTCGTACCGTCGCATCCTGCAGGCACATCCCGACGTGATGCGACTGTTCGCAGAGCGCCACGGGCCGGCGCGGTCCTCCCCCGACTCCTACCGCCCGATGGAGTTCGCGTTGCGTCTGTTCCGGGAAGCGGGTCTGTCCGATCGCGACTGCGTGCAGGCGTTCCACGCGTTCGGCGGCTACATCCAGGGATTCGTGATGATGGAAGGCGGCACGATCGAGAGCCCGGAGCACGTGAACGGCAAGCAGGATCTCGCGGTCATGCTCCCGCTCGACGAGTTCCCCGTGCTCGCCGCCGTTTCCCGCTACTTCGCCGAGTGCGACGGGGATGAGCAGTTCGAGTTCGGGATGGATCTGATGATCCGGGGCCTCACGGCCAAGGTCGCCGACGGATCGCTGGGCGACGCGTCAGCCGCCGAGTAGCCCGAGCTCCTTCCCCACGCGTTCGAACGACGCGAGCGCCTCGGCCAGATCCTGCTCCGTGTGGTCGGCGGTGACGATCGTCCGCACCCTCGCCTTCCCCCGCCCCACCGTCGGGAAGACGATCGCCGGACAGAAGACGCCCTCCTCGAAGAGCCGGCGCGCGAACGCCTGCGTCTTGGCCTCGTCGCCGGTGATGACGGGCGTGATCGGCGTCTCCGAGTGTCCGGTGTCGAACCCGAGCTCGTGCAGACCGTCCTTGAGGAACCGGGTGTTCGTCCACAGTCGCTCCAGCCGGTCGGGCTCATCGCGGATGATCCGGAGCGCCTCGACGCACGCGGCGACGACGGGGGGCGGCGGACTCGTCGAGAACAGATACGGACGGCCGCGGTTCTGCAGCCACTCGATCAGGTGCGGCGGGCCCGCGATGAACCCGCCGAGCACGCCGATCGCCTTCGAGAGCGTCCCGACCTGGATGTCGACGCGACCGTGCAACCCGAAGTGGTCCACGGTCCCGGCGCCGCCCGTCCCCAGCACGCCGGACGCGTGCGCGTCGTCGATCATCATGATGGCTTCGCGCCGCTCGGCGACCTCCACGAGGTCGCCGAGCGGCGCGATGTCGCCGTCCATCGAGAAGACGCCGTCCGTGATCAGGAGCTGACGCCGGCCGGGCTTCGCCGTCTCCGTCAGGAGGCGCTCGGCATCCGCGGCGTCCCGGTGCTCGAACACCTTGATCTCGGCCTTCGACAGACGAGCGCCGTCGATGATCGACGCGTGGTTCAACCGGTCGCTCACGATCACGTCGTCCGGTCCGAGGATCGCCGCGACGGTGCCGGCGTTCGCCGTGAATCCCGACTGGAACAGCAGGGCCGCGTCGGCGTGCTTGAACGCCGCGAACCGTTCCTCCAGGTCGAGGTGCATCCGCATCTGCCCGGCGATCGTCCGCACCGCGCCGGTTCCGGCGCCGAAGCGCTCGGCGGCATCGGCGGCGGCACGATTCATCCGTGGGTGGTTCGACAGGCCGAGGTAGTTGTTCGAAGCGAGGTTGATGACCTCGCGCCCGTCGAACGTCGCGCGCGCGCCGGTCGGGCCTTCCAGCGTCCGCGGGTGCAGCAGCAGCCCGTTCGTCTCGAGCTCGACGAGCTCGTCTTCCAGGTAGTCGAGGGCGTGACCCATCGTTCGCCTTCCTGCCAGCGATCCGCTCCAACCGTACCCCGTAGGATGCGGCCATGGAGATCGAGGCGTTCCTCGCGGACGCCGTCCAGGCGTCGGGGGGCAAGCTGCACGCCCTCGGGATCGGCTGGCAGGTGATCCAGACGACCGCGTTCCCGGCACGGCACGACCGTGTCGGGATCGGGTTGATCGTGCGCACGGTCGCCGCCGAGGCGGGACAGCACACGCTGACGTTGACGCTGCTCGATCCCGAGGGCGCCGCTCGGGCCTTCGGCCCGAGCGGCGCCCTCGAGGCCTCCTTCACCTCACCCAACGGTCCCGGGACGGCGACGCTCGCCCTGAACCTCGATGGTCTGGTCTTCGAGACGGGGGGCGAGCACACGTTCGTCCTGGCGATCGACGGAGCGGAGCGGACGCGCCTGCGGTTCCGCGTCCAGACCACACCGGAGCCTCCGGTCACGGAGCACCGTACGGGCGTGTACCTCTAGCGGGGAACCGTTCCGGAGGCCGGACCCGTCGAAGCACCAACTGATCCCGCCGGCCGATCGAAGGAGACCCGGATGCGCCCGAAGCTCGTGGTTCTCGCCGTGCTCGCCTTCGTGACCGTCGCCTGCGCGGATGCCCCGACGGGTGCGCGATCGGACCCCTCGGGTTCGGGATCGTCCACCCGAGCGGCGCCGACCAGGTGGTCCTTCGCGTGGCGCTCGAGGGTGGGTTCGTGGCTCCGGAGACGATCTTCGCGCGGATGCCGAGCTTCAGCGTGATGGGCGACGGAACGATCATCGAGCCCGGCGCCCAGGACGAGATCTATCCCGGGCAGGCGCTCCCCCCGCTGCTCGTTCGGACGATCTCCGAGGACGGGATCCAGGCGATCCTCGGCGCAGCCATCGACGCGGGGCTCGATCACGACGAGACCCTCGGCGACCTTGGCAGCGTCGGCGTGTCCGACATGCCAACGACCGTGTTCACCCTCTCCGCGAACGGGGAGACCCATCGGGTCGAGGCCTACGCGCTCGGGATGCCCGGCGACCAACGCCCGGAGGGCATGTCCCAAGGGACGTGGGCCGCGCGGCAGGCGCTGTCCTCCTTCCTGGAGCAGCTCGGCCGGCTACCGGCATGGCTGCCCGTTGGATCGATCGGCGCCGAGGCTCCCTACGACGCCCCGGGTGCAGCGTTGCTCGTCCGCGCGTACCGGGGGGATCCGGGCCTCAGCCAGGACCCCGTCGCGTGGCCGCTCGGAACCGGGCTGGCCGGGTTCGGCTCGGCCGATCCCTCCGGTCTGGACGCCCGCTGCGGGACGGTCACGGGCAGCGACTGGGCAGCCCTCCGGCCCGCGGCACAGGATGCGAACACCCTGACCCCCTGGACGAGCGACGGGAGCCGGTACGGGATCGCCTTCCGGCCGTTGCTCCCCGACCAGCACGATTGCTGACCACGGACCGTTCGCGGGCACGGATGTCCTGTCACGCAACGGGCTGAACGTTTGATCAGCCTCAAGGATCTCGCGCGCGCCGCCGATGGTTGACTACCCCAACCCCCCCGGAGTGCCGTGACCCATCCCGACGACGCTCAACCGGATGCCAACCCGGTCGGCCCTGGCTTCCTCACGCCCGCGCTCGATGAACGAACGGCGGCCGACGCATCCGATCTTGGATCCCGCTACCGGGCATTGATCGACCATCTCCCGGCGGTGCTGTACATCGATGGCGTCGCGGCGGGGACGGCGGTCCTCGACGTGAGCCCCCGGATCCACGATCTGTTGGGCATCGAGCCCGCCGAATGGGTCGACACCTACGACCGCTGGCACGAACGTGTCCACCCCGACGACCGAGAGCGCGTCGTCGCCGCGTGCGATCGTGCGATCGCGACCGGCGAGCCCTTCCGGGTCCAGTACCGCGGACTCCACCGGAGCGGCGCGGTCGTGTGGATCCGCGACGAGGCGGTCCTGATCCGCGATGCTTCCGGCGTTCCCCAGTACTGGCTCGGCATCATGATGGACGAGTCCGAGCTGATCCAGGCGCAGGTCGGCCTGCGCGACGCTCGGTCGAAGTACGGCGCTCTGGTCGAGCAGATCCCCGCGATCGTCTACATCGACGTCGCGGACGAGTCGATGTCCTCCACCTACGTCAGCCCGCAGATCGAGGACATCCTGGGCGTCACGCCCCAGGCCTACCTCGACGACCCCGACCTCTGGAGCTCGATGCTGCATCCGGATGACCGAGCCGGTGCGATCGAGACCTATACGACGGGTCGCGAGACGGGCGAGCCGTTCACGATGGAATACCGGCTGATCGCGCCGGACGGGCGGGTGGTCTGGTTCCAAGACAGCGCGCTCGTGTTGAAAGACGCCGACGGCCGACCGTCCCTGATCCAAGGGGTGATGCTCGACGTCACCGAGCGCAAGCAGGCGGAGGCGCGTCTCGCCTTCTTGGCCTATCACGACAGCCTGACGTCGCTCCCCAACAAGGCGATGTTCGACGAGCTGCTGGAGCTCGCGCTCGCGCGGGCCGACCGGCACGAACACGGCGTCGCGGTCCTCACGCTCGACGTCGACAACTTCAAGCTCGTGAACGACTCCCTCGGTCACGAGGCCGGGGACCGACTGATCGCGGCGCTCGCGGAGCGGCTCCGCGGAGCCACCCGGGAGACGGACCTGGTCGCTCGTCAGGGTGGCGACGAGTTCCTGCTCTTGCTGGCCGACATCGACCCCTCGTCCGGGCCGGCCGGGACCGACGGTGTCACGATGGCCGCGACCCAGGTGGCCGATCGCGTGGAGCACCTGTTGGAGTCACCCTTCGAGCTGGACGGCACCGAGCTCTACGCCTCGGTGTCGATCGGGATCAGCCTCTACCCCGCCGATGCCGCCGATGCCGGTGGCCTCCTTCGGAACGCCGATGCGGCGATGTTCCGCGCCAAGCAGTCGGGCCCGGGCGGATACGTGATGCATCACGCGGACGACTCGGACGCGCGCAGCAAGCTGTCGCTGTCGACCCGGCTCCGCAAGGCGGTCGATCAGCAGAGCTGGACCCTGCACTACCAACCGTTGATCGAGCTCGGGACGGGCGACATGTACGGCGTCGAGGCGCTGATCCGCTGGCCGGATCCCAACGGCGGCATGGTCGCGCCGGGAGAGTTCATCCCCCTCGCCGAGGAGATGGGCTTGATCGACGCGATCGGCGGATGGGTGGTCGAGGAGATCGGCCGCCAGGACGCGATCTGGCGAGCCGAGGGCATCGAGCTGGAGGTCGGGTTCAACCTCTCCCCCCGGCAGCTGTGGCAGGACGACCCCGTCGGTCGGATCGCACGGCAGATCCGGGCCGCGGGGATGGATCCGGCGCGGGTGACCGTCGAGATCACGGAATCCACCGCGATGAACGACCCCGATCACACGCTCGACGTCCTGCACGGCTTCAAGGACGAGGGGCTCCGGCTGGCGATCGACGACTTCGGGACCGGCTACTCGTCGCTCTCGCGACTTCGCTACATGCCCGTCGACGTGCTCAAGATCGATCGGACCTTCGTCCGGGAGGTCAACTCGGACCCCCAGAGCGCGAGCATGGTGTCGGCGATCATCGCCCTCGCGAACAACCTCGGGATGGAGCCGCTCGCCGAAGGGATCGAGACCGAGAACGAGTGGCGGTTCCTGGCCGACCGAGGGTGCCCGTTCGGGCAAGGTTTCTACTTCTCGCGCCCCATCCCGGCCGAGCAGATCACCGCGATGCACCGCAGGGCCGGCTTGCACGTGATCGAGGGCGGCCTCGCGATCTGAGGCGGGTCACGTCCGCTTCGGCGGACGGAAGGCACTGCGCCTCCCCTTCGGACCACCTTTGAACACGGTCCGGGGCGGCACCACCTTCATCCCCTCGAGCTCGAACTCCGCGTGGAGATCCAGTCGAGCGGCCATGCGCGAGATGTCCCCTTGTTGCTGTGGCGTCACGAACGTGACGCTGGTCCCCGCCCGGCCGGCCCGCGCCGTCCGCCCCACGCGGTGGACGTACGACTTGTCGTCCAGCGGCGCGTCGTAGTTCACGACGAGCGTGATGTCGTCCAGGTCGAGCCCGCGCGCCGCCACGTCCGTCGCGATCAGCACGCCGACGTGACCGTCGGCGAACCGCTTGAGCGAGCGATCGCGCGCTTCCTGTCGCATGTCGCCGTGGAGCGCCAGCGCCGGCACGCCCTCCGCTTTCAGCCGCCGCGCCAGATCGTCGACCGCTCGCTTCGTGTTGACGAACACGAGCGTGAGCCCGCCCTCCGCCGTCGCGAGCTCGGCGAGCTTCGCGAGCTTGGCGTGCGGCGGCACGGAGATGAAGCGATGATCCGCCTCCTCGACGACGGCGCGGTCGTACCCCGCGACCTCGTGGAGCACCGGGTTGCGCGTGTACACCTCGGCGATCCGCCCCACGGCCCCGTCGAGCGTCGCGGAGAAGAACATGGTCTGCCGGTCCTTCGGCAGGCGGCGCACGATCCGGTCGACCTGTGGCTGGAAGCCCATGTCCAGCATCCGGTCGGCCTCGTCCAGGACGAGCACGCTGATGCCGTCGAGCCGGACGAGCCCTCGCGTGGCCAGATCGTCCAGGCGGCCGGGCGTCGCGATCAACACGTGGGACCGCTCCACGCCGCGCGCCTGCTCACGGACGTGCGTCCCGCCGTAGACCGCCTGCACGCGAAGACCCTTCGCGGCAGCGACGACCTCGAAGTCCTCGCGCACCTGTTGGGCGAGCTCGCGGGTCGGGACCAGGACGAGCGCCGCGGGCAACGGCTGCGCGTCGGGGTCGAGCCGCTCGGCGATCGGGATCGCGAACCCCAGCGTCTTCCCCGAGCCGGTCTTGGAGCGCGCGAGGGTGTCTCGCCCGGCGCGCGCGTCCTCCCACACCATCGATTGGATCGGGAACGGCGCCAGGATCCCGCGACTGGCGAGCGCTTGCACGACCTCGTCGGAAACACCCAGGTCGCGGAAGCCCACCGGTTCGCTGCTCACACGAAGAGGCTACCGCGGCCGTTGCAGCCCGAGCCCCAACGGCCAACAGCGGTAGGCTCCGTGCGTTCGACGCCGATAGGAGGAGCGATGGAAGATCGCGCTCAGCTCTGGAACGGGTTCGCCGCGCAGATCGCCGTCGACAGCCTGCGGGCCACGACCGCGGCGGGTTCCGGTCACCCGACCTCATCGATGTCCTGCGCGCACCTGCTGGCCGTCCTGTTCGCCGATCACCTCCGGTTCGACGTCAAGGACCCCGACTACCCCTTGAACGACCGGTTCATCCTGTCGAAGGGCCACGCCGCGCCCGGCCTGTACGCGACGCTGAAGGGGATCGGCGCGTTCGGCGACGACGAGCTCCTGACCCTCCGCAAGCAGGGCTCGCCGCTCCAAGGTCATCCGGCCCCGATCCCCGAGCTGCCCTGGGTCGATGTGGCGACCGGCTCCCTCGGCCAGGGGCTCGCGATCGGGCTCGGGATGGCGCTGTCGATGCGGCTCGATGGCAGCGACGCCCGGGTCTGGGTCCTCCTGGGTGACTCCGAGATGGCGGAGGGATCGGTCTGGGAGGCGATGGAGGCGATCGCGTTCCACGGCGCGAGCAACGTCACCGCGATCCTCGACCTCAACCGGCTCGGGCAGCGCGGTCCGACGATGCACGGGTGGGCCGGAGACGTGTTCCGGCGCCGGGCCGAGGCGTTCGGCTGGAACGCCGCGGAGATCGACGGTCACGACGTCGCTGAGATCGATCACGCCTACCGCGACGCGATCGCCGACGACCATCCCACCTTCATCGTCGCTCGGACGGAGAAGGGACACGGCGTCTCCTTCCTCGCCAACCAGGAGGGCTGGCACGGCAAGGCCGTGCCAGCCGATCAGCTCGACGATGCGATCGATCAGCTCGGCGGGCGGAGCGACCTCCGCGTCACGCCGCCGTCTCCCCCGGAGTTCCGGCCGACGGAGGTCGTTCGGGACGCGGCGTCGGCGGCTGCGCCCGTGTACGACGGACCGATCGCGACGCGCAAGGCGTTCGGCGACACGCTCGCCTGGCTCGCCGGCCGTTGGCCCGACCTGGTCGTCCTCGACGGCGAGGTCGGCAACTCGACCTACACGGACGAGGTCGAGGCCGTGGCGCCGGAGCGGTTCGTGGAGCTCTACATCGCCGAGGGATGCATGCTCGGCGCGGCGACCGGTCTGCAGGCGCTCGGGAAGACCGCCTTCGCGGCAACCTTCGGCGCGTTCTGGACCCGCGCTGCGGACCACATCCGGATGGGCGCGATCAGCCGAGCAGACCTCCGGCTCTGCGGATCGCACGCCGGGATCTCGATCGGTGAGGACGGTCCCTCGCAGATGGCGCTGGAGGACCTCGCCTTCTTCCGGACCATCAACGGCTCAACGGTGCTCTACCCGGCGGACGGTCACAGCACCGTGCAGCTGGTGACGTCGATGAGCGATCTCCCGGGGATCTCGTACATGCGAACGACCCGGGAAGCCACCCCGATCCTCTACCCGCACGACGAGGAGTTCCCGGTCGGTGGATCGAAGACGCTGTCGGCCACCGACCACGATGTCGTGACGCTGATCGGCGCCGGCATCACCGTCCACACCTGTCTGGCGGCGCACGACATCCTCGGCGGCGAGGGGATCTCCGCGCGCGTGCTCGACTGCTACAGCGTGAAGCCGATCGACGCCCGAACGATCCGGACGGCCCTCGAGGACACGGACGTGCTCGTCGTGGTCGAGGATCACCGGATCGAAGGCGGGCTCGGCGACGCCGTCCTCGATGCGATCGCTGCGACCGGACCGCTCCAGGGGAGGATCGTGAAGCTGGCCGTCACCGACCTGCCGGGCTCCGCCACGCCCGAGGAGCTGCGGGCGTGGGCGGGCATCGACGCCGACGGGATCGCTCGATCGGTCCGCGCCGCGTTGTCGGGCTAGGGCTCGGACGCAGGCGGCTACGCCGAGCGAAGGGCGGCGGCGGTCGGGATGCCCCCGAGGGCGAGGGCGATGATCTCCTCCGGCGGAACGGGCCGTGAGAAGTAGAAGCCCTGGCCGAGCTTGCAGCCTCGCTCCCGCAGGAACTCGAGCTCTTCGAGCGTCTCGATCCCCTCGGCGAGGGTCACGATGTCGAGCCCGTCCGCGAGCTCCAGGAACGCGCTGACGATCGAGCGGGCCTGCCGATCGTCGTGGACGCCGCTGACGAACGACCGGTCGATCTTCAGCACCTTCACCGGCATGTCGCGGAGCCGCGAGAGCGATGAATACCCGGTACCGAAATCGTCGATCGCGATCGCGAACCCGGCGTCGTGGAGCTCCCGGAGGATCGCCTGCGCGCGGTCGGGATCGATCATCGCGGAGGACTCGGTGACCTCCACGAGGACCTTCGACGGATCCACGCCACCCGCGCGGAACTCGCGCTGGATCCGCATCGCGAGGTCCGGCTGCCAGAACTGCCGCGGGGACAGGTTGAACCCGACCTCGAGGTCGATGTCCAGCTCGCGCCACGCCTGGACCTGGTACGTGAGCTCCCGCACGACCCAATCGCCGATCTGCTCGATCAGCCCGAGCTCCTCGGCGAGTGGGATGAAGTCGTTCGGAGGAACCATCGTCCCGTCGGGCTCGACCCACCGGATCAGCGCCTCGACACCCAGCATCCGTCCGCTGTCGAGGTCGACCACCGGCTGGTAGTGCAGCACCCATCGTTGCAACTCCACGGCCTTGCGGAGCCGGGTGACGAACGCCAGCTTCGCCGAGGAGTCGAGCGCGCTCCGGGGAGCCAGGACGAACCCCGACCGGCCGTTGCGCTTGGCCTCGTACATCGCGGTCTCGGCGTTCCGCAGCAAGGTTCCCGTGTCGGCGGCGTCGTTGGGGAACAGACTGATGCCGATGCTCGCGGCGACGTAGACCTCGGTGCCGTCGACGCGGAAGGGCGCAGCCAACGAGTCCTGGATGCGCTGCGCGACGACCTGCGCCCGCATGACGGCGCTGTCGATCGCGCCGTCATCGCGGTCGAGGTCGGCGAGCAACAGGAGGAACTGGTCGCCGCCTCGGCGTGCGACCAGATCCGTCTCACGCGTCGCGTCGCGCAGCCGGTCGGCGACCGCCGACAGGAGCGCGTCGCCGGCCTGGTGCCCGAGCGAATCGTTCACGAGCCGGAACTCGTTGAGATCGACGCTCAGGACGGCGACCGACCCATCGTGGCGCCTCGCCCGCCCGACCGAGAGCTCGAGCAGCTCCTCGAACATCGCGCGTGAGGGCAAGCCGGTCAGCTCGTCGTGGTACGCCTGGAACGCTCCCAGCTCCTCGGTCCGCTTGCGGTCCGAGATGTCCATGATCACGCCGTGGGAGTACCGGGGCATGCCTCGCTCGTCCCGGACCATCATCGCCTCGTCGTGCACCCAGACCACGTGACCGTCCTTGGCGAACAGCCGGTACTCCAGACGGAAAGGCTCGCCCGTCTCGTTGTGGCGAGCGTTCTCCGCCAGGGCCCGCGACCGGTCGTCGGGGTGGAGCAACCGAGGCCACATCTCCGGGTCCGCGATCCATTCCTCCGGGGTGTAGCCGAGGAGCTCGGTCACCTGGGGACTCATGAAGATCGTGGGGGCGCTCTCCTCGATCCCGTCGATGTAGGTGATCGCGGGGCCGCGTTCGATCATCGAGCGATAGAGGTCCTCCCGCAGCCGCGCATCCTCGTCCGCGCGCTGCCGGGTCGCGGAAGCCGAGAGCGAGGCGGCGACGGCACGGACCACGTCGCCGTGGGATCGCTGGAGCGGCCGCTCGGAGCAGAGATCGATGCCCACGAACCCCCACCACTCGCCGCCCACGAGGACGGGGACCTGCCACGTGACGACGGTGCCCTCGGCCTCCAGGGCACGCCGGGCGGCGTCTTCGAACTCACGGACGGGTCCGTTGATCTCGCGGGCGTCGCTCATCACGTCGATCCACCGCTGGAAGTCCGGGAAGTACGGATGCAGATGGTTCTTCGGTTCCGCGAAGAGCGGGCGGATGTCGGGCGCGTCCCACTCGCCCCGCAGATCCATCCACAATCGGCCGTCGGGTCCTCGCAGGTTCTGGAAGACGTAGCAGCGATCGACGCGCAGCGCGATGCCCACGGCCGCAAGCGCCGCATCCAGCTCGGTCTGCCAATCGCCTCCGGCCAGACGGCCGAGGAGGCCGGCGACGGGCGCGACCGGGCCGCCCCCGTTCGTCTGGGCCCCGCTCACGGAGGAACCATCGGCAGGGCCGTTCGGGGGCTGAAGGTCGTCCCCCGGAGGGTCCCTTCGGGTCGCCTGCTACCCTTTCGCGAGCATGTCCGACTACAAGGAAGTCCTCCACGAGCGCCTGTACGTGCGGGTCCCGGGCACCGACAAGCTGCGGAAGACGGCAGCCGCGCGGCTGCAGCACCTCCTCGCCAACGGATGGCGTGAGACGGAGCGGAACCTGACCGCCGACTACCTCAAGGTCCGGTTCGAGCGGACGGGACATGCGCCGATGAAGGCTCGCCTGCCGAAGAAGGGCCCGGAGATCCGCGATCAACGCCGGCCGCGGCGCGACGGCCAGAACTTCGGCGGTCGCGGGCGTCGCTGACGCGTCCTCACCCTCCACCGAAGATCCTTCGGTTTCTCAGCGTGTTCACCGGATGTTCGCCGGGTATCATGGGTTGTTCCCGCTGAACGTCCCTTCAGACCGCGATCTACCTCACCGCGGCAGGGCGATCCTCGAGGGGGTGACCGAAGTGACCGTCGAGTTCCATCCGCAGGCGTCGAACGTTCGACCCAGCCATCGCGAGCCCCACGCCCACGCCTCGACGCAGCCCTTCCGGTATCCGCTCGAGCGTCCGTTCGTCGAGCCGGACTGGACCCGGCTCCCGGGCTACCGGGACGTCACGGCCGAGCAGTGGGAGTCCGCCCAATGGCAGCGGGCGCACTCCGTGAAGAACCTCAAGGAGTTCAAAGACGCCCTCGGCGACCACCTCGACGACGAGCTGCTCGGCGACATCGAACGCGACCAGCAGGAGCGCGCGACGATGTCCATGCTGATCCCCCCGCAGATGATCAACACGATGCGGGAGGAGGATCTTCGATCCGACCCCGTGCGTCGCTACATGGCCCCCGGCTACAGCGAACGCGAGCCGGAGTGGCCGAGCCACCCGATGGCCTCACGCGACTCGCTGCACGAGGCCGACATGTGGGCCGTCGAGGGGCTCACGCATCGCTATCCCACCAAGGTCCTCGCCGAGCTGATCCCCACGTGCCCGCAGTACTGCGGTCACTGCACGAGGATGGACCTCGTCGGCAACGACACGTTGCAGGTCCTGAAGTACAAGTTCGAGATGAAGCAGAACGATCGCTGGGGTGCGATGCTGGATTACCTCCGCACGACCCCCCAGGTCCGTGACGTCGTGGTGTCCGGTGGCGACATGGCGAACGTCCCGGCGAAGCGCCTCCAAGCGTGGCTGTTCGACCTGATGGACATCGAGAACATCCGGGACATCCGGATCGCCACGAAGGGGCTGATGGGCATCCCGCAGCACTTCCTGCAGGACGACGTCCTCGCGGCGTACGAGGCGATCGCGACCCGCGCCCGGGAGCGCGACGTCGACATCGCCTTCCACACGCACGTCAACGCCGCCCAGCAGGTGACGCCGCTCGTCGGGAAGGCCGTTCGCGCACTGCTCGACATGGGGTACCGCGATGTTCGGAACCAGGGCGTCCTGCTGCGCGGGGTCAACACCACGCCGGCCCAGCTGCTCGAGCTCTGCTTCACGCTCCTGGACTACGGCAAGATCCTCCCCTACTACTTCTACATGTGCGACATGATCCCGAACGCCGAGCACTGGCGGCTCGCGGTCCGTGAAGCGCAGGAGCTCCAGCACTCGATCATCGGGTACCTCCCCGGGTTCGCCACCCCGCGCTTCGTCTGCGACGTCCCGTTCGTGGGCAAGCGTTGGGTGCACATGACCGATGACTACGATCACACGCGAGGCATCTCGTACTGGCGGAAGAACTACCGCACGGGGATCGAAGCCGACGACCCGGAGGCGCTCACGCGCCGGTACCACTATTACGACCCCATCTACACGTTGGACGATGAGGGACAGCAGTGGTGGCGTGCGAAGATCGCCGCGGGCGTGGACGAACTCCTGAGCGAGCTCCAGCTGGAACAGGGCATCACCGTCGACGCCTGATCCCCACCAGGCCCAGGATCGCCAGGACCACGACGGCGATCACCGCGACCGCGAACGACAGCGACGTTCGAACCCGACGAGGCGGGCGTTTCCGACGGGACGCCGCTTCCGGTCGGCGATGACGTCGGTGGTGGGGCGGCCGCCATCCGCAACGTGGGGACCCCATCGCCCAGCAGATCGCAGCGGCCTCCGTCCCGCACCACCACGCTCCATCGCAGACGCGTCAGATCGACCTTGCCGAACTGATCCTCCCCGAGCAGCAACCTCCCCGGAACCTGGATCGTGAGGGTGCGTCCGTCCACGATCGGCGGGTTGAACGGCGCCGATCCACCTTCGGGCAGGAACAGGAGCGCGAGCGGCGCGTCCTTCGCCGTCGCGTCGAAGCGCACGATCCGGTTGACGTGCCGGTAGTCGTCGAACGAGAGCGCCGGGATCGTCGGGTCGTGGACCAGGATGTCCACCCGGAACGCCGGTTCCACCAGGTCGGGGACCGCGAGCGGGCGGGCGAAGGACAGCCGCCAGACGGCGGAGGAGCCTTCTTCCCCGAGCCAGCCGATCGCGCGGACGAGATCGGGCGGATGGCCGCCCCCCGTAACCCCCGTGCATCCCACCGCATCGCCCCGTGGGTCGGCCGCCGCGATCATCAAGGGGGCCACGGCCAGGAGCGCGACGGCAACGGACCGCCGGTTCACGAGGACGGGCAGGTGCGCTCTTGGAGGTTCGGGGTGCCGAGTCGTGGTGGCCGAGAGAAATCGAAGGCGCCGGCGAGCGGCGACGCCTGGGCATCGCGATCGGTCAGCGGCTTGAGCCCGTGGAGGTCCTCGACGAACCGCAACACCGAGGAGAACTCGTAGACGGTGGGATCGATCGAGCCGCCGGCCGGGTTCTCGCCGGCGCGCGTGTACGGGGAGATGATCAGCGCGGGCGTGCGCGGACCGAGGCCCATGATGTCGTAGTGCGGCGGCTTCACATGGTCGTAGAACCCGCCGAAGTCGTCCCACACGATCACGATGGCCGTACTCGGCCACGCATCGCTCTGGAAGATCGCGTTCAGGTACTGGACGGTCCAGTTCTCACCCTCGCAGATGTTGACGCCTGCGCCCGGATGCTCGTTCGGATTCCCCTCGGGGGGGATCAGCCAGGACACGGCCGGGAGCGAGTCGTTCTGGAGATCCTGCAGGATCGTGTCCGGCGGTTGCACCTTGCTCCAGAGCGGACCGTTCCGGATGTGGCGGATCGCCTGAAGCGCGTTCATCCACACGTCGGGGTTGGCGTAGTACTTCCACGTGATGCCGGCCTGCTCCAGCTCGTCGGGGAGGGTCTTGATGTTCACACAGGTGCGGGTGTCGACCCAGTACTGCGCGATCTTGAACAAGCTCGAAGGATCGTCGTCCCGGTGATCCTCCAGATCCATGATGGTGTTGATGTCGTTCTGCGAGAGCTTCTCGATCGGGAACCGCTTCGTGTATTCCGTCGGATCGTCGCAGTAATTGCCGGGATGATCGGTCGTCGACTTGTTGTCGACGATCCCGTACGACTGTGCCGCGACCGTGTACAGGTGCTCGGGGAACGTCGGTCCGAACATCGAGGTGAAGAAGTGGTCCGCCAGCACGAAGCGATCGGCCAGGGCCCAGTACACCGGCAACGTGCTCCGGTCGAACTGCGTGTAGCCCGTGAGATCGTCACCCAGCGTCACGCAGTTGAACCCATCCATCTTGCCGCCGTCGATCGAGATCAACCCGGGATCGAACGCGTGTCCGAGGTCGTGGGGGTAGACGTACGGCGCCGGGGTGAGCGGGACGGTCGGTCCCGGCGCCAGGTTGTTGTCGCATTGCAGCGTCTTGCCGACGGTCGCGCCGTCGGCGCCCGGATACTTGCCGAAGTAGTTGTCGAACGAATGGTTCTCCTTGACCAGGAAGATCACGTGCTTGATCGGGCTGTCGGGGCCGACCTGCGCCGGGGTCGGACTCGAGGGGCCCGGGCTCGCGGTCGTCGGCGAACGGCTCTTCCGCGCGCTCGTTGCGCCACCGCTCGACGGCCAGAACTGCCAGGCGGCGACGAGGAACGCAACCACGAACACGGCTGCACTTGCCCGACGCCAGGCGAGCTGTCGACGCGTCGGACCGCGCGGCGATGCAGGCCGGAGGTACGGGCCGGGTGCCTGCTGCATCGCGCGGAGTCTACCGGCCGCCCTCCGGCGCAGCGAGGGAATCGGTCAGTCGTTCCAATCGATCCAGGACCGCGCGCTCCCGCGGATCCGAGGCCAGGTTCCGGAGCTGCAGTGGGTCATCGGCGTTGCGGTAGAGCTCCTCGGTTCCGTCGGCGTTCCGAACGTAGGTGTAGGCGGCCGTCCGGACGCCGGACCACGCCGGCACGTTCTCGTCTCCACCCCAGTCGAGCCAGACCCCCGGTCGTGCAGCGATGGGCCGGCCTTCCAGCGCCGGCACCAGGCTGATGCCGTCCTGGGGGAGCTCCGGCCGAACCTGCGCGAGCTCGGAGATCGTCGAGGCGAGATCGACGTTGGCGACGAGGGTCGGGTCGGTCCGAGCGACCGACCACGGCGCTCGGATCGCGAACGGGAGCCCGATCGACGGCTCGTACGGATAGCGCTTGCCCTCCAGACGATGCAGTCCGAACTCGTACCCGTTGTCGGTGAGGAACACGATCACGGTCCGATCGAGCTCGCCCCGGGCGGCGACCGCGTCGACCAGCGAGCGGATCGCGTCATCCACCGATCGCAGCATCGCCCGCTCGCGGAGATCGTCTTGGCGGAACGCCTCCACCTGAGGGGCCGTCAGCGGCGGGCGCGAGGTGACGTAGCCCGGCTTGCCCCGCACGTCGTTCATCTGGGCGAGCGACGGCATCGGTGGGGAAACGCCCGCCGATGCGTCGCGGTAGCGGTCCGCCGGGATCCACGGCGTGTGCGGCGCGTTCGGCGCGAAGTAGAGGAACCAGGGACGGTCGGTCGGCGCACCGCGCACGAACGCGTCGGCGGCACCGGCGAGGACGTCGGTGGCATACGCGGAGGAGGTCGCACCGTAGTGCCGGACGTACCCTCCGTCGACGACGTCGTAGTCGTAGTACGACGTCGACTCGTTCGCGTTCTCCTTCGCGAACCAGCGATCCCAGCCGGGGGGAACGAACGGCGCGCGACCCCATGGGTAGAAGTTGAGGTACTTCCCCACCAACGCGGTCGTGTACCCGGCTCGGTGCAACCACACGGGGAGCGTGTTGGTGTCGTCGAGCGAAGGGCCGCCGTTGTTGTCGCGGACGTGCGTTCGCGTGTCGAACTGACCGGTGAGGATCGTCGCGCGGGAGGGACAGCAGAGCGGGGTCGACGCGATCGCGTTCGGGAACCACACCCAATGGCCGTTCGGGTCCTGCAGCTGGGATTGGAGCCACGGCATGGCCGGTGGCTCCGTCGGCAACGTGTCGAGGGTCTGGTCGTCCGTCAGGACGACCAGGATGTTCGGGCGAGGGTCGGGGGCGGGCGCCCGCTCGCGGGCGCCCGCCCCCGCGGCGACCGTGAGCGTTCCGATCGCCAGCACGAGGGCCAGCGCGCGCCTCAGAAGGGCTCCTTCCGCACCTTCCAGATGTGCTCGCCCGGGAAGTCGCGTAGCCAATCCGACCGGCGCGAACTCCGTCATAGGTCGTCTCGACCTCCAGGCCGGGTCGGAGTTCGATCAGATCTTCGATCACGAAGCCCGACGACCGGAACAACCCTATCCATGCTCCATAGGTGAGCTGCCACTCGACCCCGGGATCGGTCTCGGACCACACCATGCGTCCCATCCCGAAGTACGGCCGAAGGAGCTCGCGCCCGGGTGGCTCCTCCCCGGGTGGCCAGCACATCCAGATGATCGGGGTGGACATGTTGAACACGAGCCGCCCCCCTGGACGCAGCACGCGCGAGGCCTCGGGCACGGTCACGTGCGGATCGGCGAACGTCATGGCGCCGTGGTCGCAGAAGAGCAGGTCGAAGCTGGCATCGGCGAACGGGAGTTCCTCCGCGCTCCCCCGGACCAGCGGGAACCGGATGCCGGTCTCATCGAAGTTCGGACCGGCGGCACGGAGCTGGTTCGCGCTGAAGTCCAAGCCCGTAACGCGAGCGCCGCGCATCGCGACCTTGATGCCGAACTGGCACGCGCCACAGCCGAGCTCCAGCGCGCGGAGACCCGAGACGTCTCCCAGCGCCTGGATCTCATCTTCTGGAAGGTTGCTGACGCCCCAGGCAAGCACGTCCCATCGGTTCAGGTCCGGTCGATGGCGCTGCTGGTATGCCTCGCTGTCGGCCTCCCATGACGCGAGGTTCGTGCGGACGTCATCCCGGCTCATCGGTCCAGCCACCCGCCGTCGCGGCCGTGATCGTCTGCGACGATCCCGGCCGCGATCGACAGCGCGATCTCGTCCGCGCTGCGACCCCCGATGTCGAGCCCGACCGGCGCGTGGACGCGAGCGACCTCTTCCTCCGAGAGACCGAGCGCTCGGAGCGCGTCGAGGTGACGGACGACGTGACGGCGCGAGCTCATCATCCCGACGAACCGAGCGGGGGAACGCGCGGCGGCGGCGAGCACCGTCGCCGCGTACGGCGCGTCGTGATCCGTCAGGACGACGACGTCGTTCGTTCCGAGCTCCAGCTCTTCGATCGCGCCGACGTGCGGTTCATCCGACGCGACGAGCCGCTCGGCGCGCGGCTCGACGATCACCGCGTGGTAGCCGACGAGACGGAGGTGCGCTCGAAGGGCGCGGGCGACGTCGGTGGCCGACACGACGACGAGCCGGGGTGCGCGCCGGTGAGGCTCGACGAACACCTCGATGTCCCCGATGTCGTGGTGCAGCACCCGCGTCGCGGGCTCACCCGCCTCCCAGACCTCGGCCGCCGCTTCCACGGCCTGCTCGTCGAACTCGGCGCACCCCAGCGTGCCGTGGACCGGCCCGCCGGGTTCGATCGTCATGTGCATCCCCACGCGGCACGGCGGATCGCCCTCGACGACCTTGATGGCCCGCACCTCGACCCGGTCGCCTGCCGATGACTCGCCGTGACCCGCCGGATCGCGCGCCTCGCCGTGACCCGTCGGATGCGCGCCGGTCACCCCACCCAACAGCTCGATCGCGTGCGGCAGCACCGGCAGGACCGCGTCGAGCGACTCGCGAACGCCCTTCGGGCTCCCCGGGAGGTTGAGCACCAACGTCCCGCCGATCGAGCCGGCGACGGCCCGCGAGAGGGACGCCATCGGCGTCTTCGCGAGCCCGGCGGCGCGCATCACCTCGGCGAGACCGGGCGCCTCCCGATCGATCACCGCGCGCGTCGCCTCCGGCGTCACGTCGCGAGGGCCGAACCCCGTCCCGCCGGTCGTCACGACGAGCGCGTGGGTCCCGGCGAGCTCTCGGAGGATCGCTTCGATCCGTCCACGATCGTCGGGGACCAGTGCCCGGCTGCCCACGTCGAACCCGGCCTCGCGAAGGATCCCCTCGGCGACGTCCCCGGACTCGTCGGCGCGCGTGCCGTCGCTGACGCCGTCCGAGACCGTGAGCACGGCTGCGACCGCTCGATCGACCATGGGCACATCCTCGCATCCGTGTCGCGGTTCGCGCGCGCTCAGGCGGTTGGAACGCGCGCGAACGCCTCGAGCACGACGTCCACGAACCGGGGGGCCTGTCGGAGGCTCTTCTTCCGTTTGAACGTCTCGCCGACGGTGACCTCGGCGCCTTGACGGCGTAGCCACGTCGCGAGGAGATCGAGCGTCCTCCGGGGAGCCACGTCGCAGGTGCAGAACACGGCCGCCCGTCTCCCGTCGAGCGAGGGGAGACGGGCGATGGCTTCCTCGACGCCGCGCGCCGGACCCACGCCGGCCACGATCGCGCCTTTGACCCAGGTCCCCACGATCAGCGCGTCGGCCGCCGCCACGGTGCCGTGATCGACGTCGCGGAGAGCCGCCGTGGTCGCCAGGACCCCGCGACGTTGGAGCTCGTCGCGGATCGCGCGCGCGACGGTGAGGGTGAAGCCTCGCCGCGTCTCGTAGAGGATCAGCACCCGCATGACCAGGTAGGGATAGCAGGTCGGACGAGCACTGACGAACGGCCGCAGTGGGTAGGGTGCAACCCACGCCGCTCAACGGCGCGGCACGTGAGGAGGAGCTCGCATGGAATGGCTCGACCGACTCGCGCAGACGTTCGAGCTGGATGCCCCCACGAACCAGGAGATCGTCGCCGTGCTGGACGCTGCACGGGACGTCGCGCACGGGGTCGAGCGGAAGATCACCCCGGTCTCGACGTTCCTCCTCGGCATGAACGTCGAACGCCGGGTCAGCGCGGGTGCGTCCCGCCAGGAGGCGCTGACCTCGGCGCTCGCTGCCCTCGAGGCGACCCTGCCCGCGGGACCGGCCGAGGAGGGTTCCGGGGACACGGGGTAGGCTGGTCATCTGCCTATGGACGCCGCAACCACGACCCGACCCCTCGACGGCCCGCTGATCGACACCTTCGGTCGCGTCGCCGACGACCTGCGGATCTCGGTGACCGACCGCTGCAACTTCCGGTGCACGTACTGCATGCCGGCCGAGGGGCTGGCCTGGCTGCCGCGATCGGAGCTGCTCACCTTCGAGGAGCTGACCAGGCTCCTCGGGATCTTCGTCGGGCTGGGTGTGCGCTCGCTGAAGGTCACCGGCGGGGAGCCGACCGTCCGCGCGGACCTGCCGAACCTGATCCGGATGTTCCGACAGGCCGGCCCGGAGCTCGACATCTCCATCACGACGAACGGCCTCCTCCTGGACCGGTTGGCTGCGCCGCTGGCGGAGGCCGGCGTCGACCGCGCGACCGTCTCGTGCGACTCGCTCCTTCGCCACCGGTTCGCCGAGATGACGCGTCGTGACGCGCTCGATCGCGTCCTCGCGGGACTCGCGGCGGCCGAGGCGGCCGGGCTCACCCCCATCAAGATCAACACCGTCGTGATCGCAGGGACCAATGACGATGAAGTCGTCGACTTCGCCCGGTGGGCGCGCGATACCGGCTACGAGGTTCGGTTCATCGAATACATGCCGCTCGATGCCGAGCATGCATGGGAGCGGTCGAAGGTCGTCCCGGCGGCACGGATCTTGGAGGCGATCGACCGGACGTATCCACTCGAGGGCGCGAACCGTGGCATCGAGCCGGCGACGACCTACCGGTTCGCCGACGGGGCGCCGGGCGCGGTCGGTGTGATCGCGAGCGTGACGGAGCCCTTCTGCGACACGTGCAACCGGCTCCGGCTGACGGCCGAGGGCGCGTTCCGCAGCTGTCTGTTCGCGATGGACGAGACCGATCTGCGCTCGCCTCTGCGCGCCGGCGCCTCCGACGAGGAGCTCGCGGGATCGATCCGCGACGGCGTCTGGGCGAAGTGGTCGGGGCACCGGATCAACCACGCGGACTTCGTCCAGCCGGAACGCTCGATGTCCATGATCGGCGGCTGAGGCTCGAGGTCCCGGGCCTCAGGCCGGGAGGTTCTCGATCGCCAACCGCGGGACCGGATCGCCCGGTCCGAAGCCAAGGATCTGCGCGTAGAACGAGAGCTCGCCCTCGTGCGCGCGGATGATCGAGTCCGCCTTCCGGAACCCGTGCTGCTCTCCTTCGAACAACAGGTACGCGTAGGGCAGGCGCTTGCGCTCCAGCGCCTCCACGATCAGCTCCGCTTGCGCCGGCGGGACGACCGCGTCCTCCGCGCCTTGGAGGACGAGCATCGGTGTCCGCAGATCGTCGACGAAGTTGATGGGACTCCTCGCCCGGTAGCGCTCGGCCTCCTCGGGGTAGGGGCCGACCAGCGTGTAGAGGTACTCGCACTCGAACTTGTGCGTGCCTCCTTCGACGAACGGAACGAGGTCGGCGAGCCCGTAGTAGCTGGCGCCGGCGGCGAAGTCGTCGTGGAACACCAGCGCACAGAGCGTCGTGTACCCGCCGGCCGACCCGCCTCGGATCAGGAGCCGATCACCGTCGGCCGCACCCTGCTCCGCGAGGTGACGCGCGGCGTTGATGCAGTCCGCGGTGTCCAGGATCCCCCACGTTCCGTTCAGCCGCTGCCGGTACGCGCGGCCGTACCCCGTGCTGCCCCCGTAGTTCACGTCGACCACCGCGAACCCGCGGCTGGTCCAGAACTGCGTCTGGAGCGAGAACGAGGGCGTCGATTCCGACGTCGGACCGCCGTGGCTGATCACGATCAGCGGCGGCCGCTCTCCCTCGGGTGCCCGGAACCCCGGATTCGTGGGCGGGTAGACGTGGGCGAAGGCGGTGAGGCCACCGTCCGTCGGGAACTCGAGCTGTCGGGGGATCGAGAACACCGCCGGATCCACCTCCGTGCTGGCGCTCTCTCGGAGCACGTCGACGGCCCGGCTCGTGAAGTCGAGCAACACCACCTGTTCCGGAAGAGCGGGCCCCCCGGCGATGAACGCGATCTGCGAACCCTCCGCCACGAGCGAGGGATAGCTCACCGCGGTGTGCGGGATGTCCAGGTCGACGAGCTCGCCCGTCGACGGATCGAGCAGGGCGGTGTGCTGCACACCCCCGCTGCCGTAGTGGCAGGCGATCCTTCCGTCACCGAGGAACGCGTACGACGACCCGCCGAAGATCCAATGCGGCCACCCGAACTCGGCGTCGCGCGGGCACACGGTCTCCCGTATGCCCGCGCGCTCCCGCTCCAGGTTCCACCAGCCGCTCCGATCGCTCACCCAGTACAGCTCGCCCGCCGGGCTCCACGACGGCTGCCAGATCGACTCCTCGCCGTCGCGCCCGGCGACGGTCCTGGGCTCGCCGAGCGAGCCGTCGGGCGCGAGCGCCGCTTCGTGCAGCTCGCATCCGTCCCACGGCATCCAGGGCAGATCCCACGACAGCCAGCAGACGCTCGCGCCGTCCGGGGCGATCCGGGGATCGGAGTAGAAGTCCCGCCCCGAGGCGATCACCCGTGGCTCCCCCGACCCGTCGGTCCGGATGGCGACCAGTTCGTTCGTGACGTCCTGCGGGACGCGTTCGCCGGCGTGTCGTTCACGGACGCCGATCCACGTCGAGCCGTCGGACGTCACGCGGCCGTCGGCGAAACGGTGCGTGCCGCCGGTCTCCGGCGTGATCGGGACCGGCTCACCGCTTCCCGGCACGTGGCGGTAGAGCCGTTGGTCGGTGAACTCGGAGAAGTAGATCGTGCCCCGGTGGACGGCGAAGGCGCCGCCGCCGTATTCATGCACACGCGTTCGGACGTTCGTCGCGGCCGGGAGGACCTCCGCGGGCGAGGAGAACGCATCCGCACGCACGAGCGCGACGCGTCCATCCTCCTTCGGACGCGTCTCGGTCCAATACACGAGTCCGTCGTCGAACGACGTGGCCCCCAGCCGGATCGACGAGCTCGCGAGCATCGCCGGCGTGACGGGCGAGGACCAGCTGCCGTACGGGGCGACGCGGGGGTCGGTCACACCGGACGCCGACCGACGATCACGCGCGTGATCTTCAGGTCTCCGCCCTTCGTGCTCCGAACGTCCCGGAACCCGCCGTCTGCCATCACCCTCTTCACGTCGCGCGCACGGTCCGGGTCGGTCTCCATGAGGAGCCACCCCTTCCGGCCGAGCCATGCCGGACCCTCCTCCACCGTTTGCCGGACGAAGCCCAGGCCGTCGCTGCTGCGATCCGTGAGCGTATGCACCGGCTCCCAGTCCTTGATCTCATCGGGCAGGTCGTCGACCTCGTCCATCGCGACGTAGGGGGGATGAACCGTGATCACGTCCACGCTCCCCGCGATCGTCTTGGGGAGTCCTCCGAAGACGTCACCGGCCGCGAACCGGACCTTCAGTCGCAGCCGCCGGGCGTTGCGGCGGGCGAGCTTGACCGCATCCTCGGACAGGTCGGTCCCGTAGACCGTGGCCTTCGGCACGTCGTTCGCGACGGACAACGCGATCGTGCCGGCGCCGGTCGCGAGGTCCACGAGGATCGGCGATCGGCGGCCACGCAGCCGCTTGACCGCCTGCTCGGCGAGGTACTCGGACGAATCGCGCGGGACGAACACGCCGGGCTCGGAGATGAGCTTCAGGCCACGGAACTCCGTGTATCCCTTGATGTAGGGGATCGGCTCGCCGGTCGCGCGCCGGGCGATCAGCCGCAGGTACTCCGCGCGTTCGCCCTCGCCGATCTTGTCGTCGGGCTCGGGCTCCTCCCCGCCCATCACGAACGCGAGGAGGTCTTCCGCTTCGATCCGCTCCCGACCCTTCTGCCAATGGTCGATCGCTTCGGACGCCTTCAGCTCCGCGACCGCGTTCTTGATCAGCTTGCGGGCCCTCATCGGCCGCCCATGCTAGCGGGTCGGCTCGTAGACTCGGTCCGTGCCGACCCCGAAGGAGCGCGCGACGGCAGCGAGCGCGGCGCCGAAGGCGTCGACCACGGCGCGGGGCGCTCGCGGCACCCGTTCCAAGAAGACCGCGGGGACACCGGAGATCAAGCTCACCGGTGATCGGCTCGTGGTGCGTGCATCGGAGAACGGCGAACGTCGCACGTCGGCCGGTCTGCTCATCCCGGCGACGGCGATGCCGGCCCCGAAGCGCCTGTCGTGGGGCGACGTGACCCTCGTCGGGCCGGAGGTCAGGGTCGCGAAGGAAGGCGACCGCGTCCTGTTCCTCCCCTCCGCCGGACTGGAGGTCGAGCTCGACGGCGAGGAGCTGGTCCTCCTTCGCGAGCGCGACGTCCAGGCGGTTTCCTCCCAGCCCGCCGCGCGGGACCACGCGCCGGGACAGTACCTGTAGCCGTTCGCGCTACGCGGGCACGAAGCTGAGCCGCACGGTACGCACGTCGTTGTCACGGTTGGGGTCGATGAGCACCACCGACTGCCACGTGCCGAGCGCAACCTGACCGTCGAGGACCGGAACCGTGAGCGACGGCGCGACGAGCACGGGGAACAGGTGGTCGCCACCGTGACCCTCGCTCCCGTGTCGATGGACGTATCGGTCGTCCCGCGGCACGAGCCTCGTGAGGAGCTCGTCCAGATCCGCCTCCGAGCCGCTTCCCGTTTCCATCAGCGCGAGACCCGCGGTCGCGTGCGGCGCGAAGACGTGGACGAGGCCGTCTCCCCCAGCGTCGCGAGCGAAGGCACGGACGCGATCGGTCAGATCGCTCACCCGCCGGCCGCGCGTGTTGACGCTGATCGTCTCGGATCGCATCGCACCTCGCCTCCGGGTTCAGCCTACCGAGCCGACGAAGGTCGGTTCCGCGAGCACCTCGACGTGCTCGCCTTCATGGAATGCATCGAAGCTCAGCCGCCAGGTGAAGCTGGGCCAGCGGTACTCGACGACCCCTTCGCCGACGCGATAGACCGCCGTGTAGAGCGTCCCGAAGCCATGGGCGTACGACGTCGAGAAGAGCGGAGGCCGCAGGAAGCTCTCGGTGAACGCAGCGGCGTCCATCGCGGGATCCCCCAACGAACGAACGATCGCTTGCTCGCGTTCGATCGTGCGGGTCGCGCGAGCTTGCTCGGGCCATTCGACGATCCCCTGGTGATTGGTGGCCGCCGGGACGTCGCGGAAGATCGGCTCACGGTCGGGCGCGAGGTACGCGGTGAGGACCCGCCCGCTCCGGTCGACCAGCGTGAGGTTGTGGCTGAGCGAATACGGGAGTCGCGCCAGCGTCACCCGGGCCTCCTCGACCGTCGCGCAGGTCTCCAAGACGTACCGCGTCACGATCGGGATCCCGAAGCCATCGCCCAGGACCTGCCGGCCGCCGAACGTCAGCGAGACGGCGAGCCCCGCGTCGTTCATCCCATCCAGGAGGCCCCAGAGGCAGTCGCTCATGCCGATCACGCGGCGACCCAGCAAACGCGTCGACCACACCAAGCCTTCGAACCGCGACGGCGCGTAGTCGTAGTTGCGAGCGAGCAGCGGACCCCCCTCGCGCGTCCAGGCGCCCTGCGAACAGGCCGCGAGGAACGGAGGCGGCTGGTAGAGCGAGAGCATGCGCGCCGCCAGGTCGCCGCCCCCCGCCAGCTCGACCACTCGTTCGTACGCCGGGACCAGCTCCGGCATGTGCGCGCGGAACATCCGCGCGCTCGTCGCGTAGGACGGGCGAGCCTCCTCGCCCTCGCGGAGGAACCACTCCCGGTAGTGCGGCCATCGCTCCTCGAAGACGGCGCGCCAGCGATCTCCGAGCTCGAGCTCCTCGATGGAGCGGAACGTGAACGGGAGCATGCGCATGGCCGCGCAGATGCTCGCAGGAGGACGCGCGAGCGTCGAGCGCCGCCGAGCCGCCTTCAGAGGAGCTTGAACCCGAACGGCTCGGGCTCGTGCGGCAACGGGTCGTCGTGATCGAGCGGCACGCTGGCGTACTGCGCTTTGATCCCGGAGATCCAACCCCTGGTGCGATCGAGCAGCTCGTGCTCGTCGTTCATGAACCGCCCCCGGGTCACCAGGATGCCCAGGTCCGCCCCCGGGTAGCGGTATTGGCCGGCTCCGGCGATCCGCAGGTAGAAGGCTTCCGCTTCGTCGGCGACCGTGTGCCAATCGGTGACGCGCCGGTCGAAGCGGAGGGCGCCGGCGTCGGGCATCCTCCAGATGCCCGACGCCGGCGCCCTCGTGATGCGTTCGGTCACCTCTTCGGTCTGCTTCAGGATGAACTGGGTCCACTCGTCCAGGTTCTGGACCTGCGCCCATCGTTCGTTCAGCTCGTCGACATCGATCTCGTAGTCGACGTCCATGAACTCGAGCAGGTGGAAGAGGAAGAGCGGCATGTCGCCGTAGGCGACGGCCGTCACGTTCGTGATGCTCGACGCGCCGGTCACCCGGGGGTTCAGCTCACCGAGCCAGAGTTCCCCCGTTCCGGCGTCCAGGAGGAAGTCCAGCTCGAAGTACCCTCGGTAGCCCTCCCGTCGCAGCCGTTCGCCCATCGCGATGGTCCGTTCGCGGGCGTCACGTCGCTGCTTCTCGGTGAGGAGATCCGGCGAGACGTCGTCGCCGCACCAGCCACCGTCGTAGGGCGTGAGCTCCTCGAAGCCGACGAGCTCGGCCATGAGGGGACCGACCAGCGTGCCGTGCCGGGTGATCACGCCCTCGATCGCCAGCTCCCTCGGCTCGATCCGCTTCATCACCTTGAGCTGTTCGCCCGCGACCTTCCGTTCATGGCGATCCCAATCCCGGCCGTCGGCGATGAAGAACGTCGTCTGGCCCGAGTCCCCGTACGGCGTCTGCACCACGAGGTCGTCCCCGAGCCCACCCGACCTCGCGAGCGAGATGAGCTCCGGGTACGTCGTCGCGGTGCCCATCGTGTTGGGGACGCTGGGCACCCCGGCCTCGTCACCGAGCCGTGTGGTCTCGATCTTGGAATCGAGCCGGTGGCGGAGCGAGGCGGGCGGGAACACCACGTCGAGGCGAAGCTCGTCGGCGAGTTGTTCGGTCTCGTCGTCGAACATCAGGAACGCGGCCTTGCCGGGGCCGTGGGCCGAGACCAGATCCGCCACCTCCTTGTGCCCCAGCAGGTAGTTCACGATCTCCTCGATCGACCCGAACGCCCGCGGCGACTGCTCGCGCGGGACGAACACGTTGGGATGCCACCCGTCGAACGAGTCGTAGTAGTTGATGAACTTGAAGGTGCGGACCCACCGATCGATCCCCAGCAGGTTGAACGCGGTCGCGCTCACGAAGTAGACGGGCGTCTGGGTCGTACGGAAGAAGTTGCGGATCGCAGGGATCCCGGTGAGGGGCTTCGTGTTGACGACCAGGTGCGGCCCGGACGGAGCGGACGGACGGCGGCGGGTGCGGGCGGCACGTCGAGGCGTCAACCAGCGGACCACGCGCACGGGTCGGAAGGTACACCCACGCCCTCCGCCGGTCATCTCCTTGACGTATCGATGTAATGATGTAATCTCGTCATCATGACTGAGAAGAGCGACTTCCACGAGCACCTCGAAGGATGGTTCGCCGGACGGCTCCCCTCGGAGTGGTTCGTCGGGCCGATCGACGTTTCGTTCGACCGTGACGAGATCCTCGTCGTCGGCACCCTGGCCGAGCCCGAGCTCCCGCAGGACGCCGGGCCGGAGACGCGGACCGCGGCCGCCGAGGCACGGATCTCCGGGTTCCGCGAGGACACGCGCACCCAGCGGATGCGGATCGCGGACGAGGCCGAGCGCCGGTTCGGCCGCAAGATCAGCTGGGGTGCAAAGTGTGCAGACCAGCGCCAGCTCTTCACGACGCTGGCGATCCCCGCGATGACGCGCCTGCGGATGCCCGAGCGGGAAGTGTTGGACACGCTGGTCGACTCCGGCGTCGCCCGCTCCCGGAGCCACGCGCTCGCATGGTGTGTCCGCCTGGTGTCGGAGCGGCAGGAGGAGTGGCTGGCGGACCTTCGCGAGGCCCTCAAGCAGGTCCAAGAGGTCCGCAAGGAAGGCCCGAAGGACTGAGCTCGGCGTAGGCGCGGTCGTTCGATCGTGCTGTTCTCACCGCTCCGGTAAAGACCTCCAGCCCGGATGCCGAGGACCGGAGTATGGGTCCGGGGGTCTGGTTCCGACGTCGTTCGCGCGTGCCCTCCGCGATCGTGGCCGTCGTGGCGAGCATCGCCTCATTGACGTTGGCAGCATCAGCACAGGCGACCGCGTCCGTCGGCGAGCAACGGAGGATCGCTCGTTGGGACCGGACCGCGGGGGAGGCTGGATCGGGGATCCCCGCGCTCCCGATCGTCTACCCCACGTCGGCTCGTCGAGCCATGAGCGCGACGGCCGTGCCCCAGATCCGCTTCTCGGATCTCACGGCGTCGGATGGGTGGGCGAGGGAAGGCATCCGGTTCGTCGCCGCGACCAACGACTGGATGCGTGACTTCGCCCCCAACGCTGACGGCACGTACCCGTTCCGTCCACACGCGATCGAGACCCGGAAGTACCTCGCGCGCTCGATCGTGCGGGCGTTCGCGCCCGGCGAGGCGCCCGACCCTTCGATCGTGTTCCCCGACCTCGACGCGTCGAGCGGCTGGTACCGCTACGCCGCCGTCGCCGTCGAACACGGATGGCTCGGCAGGCAGGGCGACGGATCGTTCGCGCCTGATGACCCGGTCACGATGAGCATGCTCCACCGGGCGCTCGTGCTCGCCCTCGGTCTGAAACCCGCCGCGATCGCGCTCAACCACATCCACACCCGGTCGGGTGCCACCTTCCACGTCCCGATGAGCTTCGGCACGACGCTCCTGGGCATGCGCTTGGACCTGCGCTACAACGCGCCGACCGGCTCCGAAGGGATGGACGTCGGTCCGACCGACCTGATGCCGAGGACCCAGGTCGCGTATTCGCTCTGGCGCGCGACGACGCAACCGTCCTGGAGCGTCGGCGACCTCCTGGCTCAGTACGCGAACGTCGAGCTGCCGAACCTCGGACCACGGATGCTCAGCGTCGTCCAGTGGGGGGTCCGCTACGTCGGTTACCCCTACGTCTGGGGCGGCGAATGGGGTCTGTCCACGCCGGAGCCGGCGGCGCTCGGCGGCCAACCCCGCTCCGGGTTCGACTGCTCCGGGTTCGCCTGGTGGCTCCTCCGTGCCGACGACAACAGCAGCTGGAAGGTGGCGCCGCCGCGGCCGTATGCGGGGTGGACGCTGGCGCAACGGACCTCGGCCGACATGGCGACGATGACGAAGAAGCGGATCGCCTTCCGGGACCTCCAACCGGGGGACCTGATGTTCTACGACGGCGATGGAGACGGCACGGTCGATCATGTCGATACCTACATCGGCAGCGGGTTCTCGCTGGATTCGAGCAGCTCGCCCGGCGGGGTCACGATCATGTGGGTCGGCGACGGCTGGTACCGCCAGCACTTCAAGTTCGGCCGGCAGATCCTTCCGGGCTGACCCGCGCCCGGTCGGCCTCGATCGCCGCATCCAAGGCCGAGCGCTCCCGATCCGTGATCGGGCGTGACTTCCGGCTGGCGGCGTCGTGGGCGACGATCACCGACTCCGACTCGGCGGCGATCCACCCGGCCTTGGCCCGGATGGTCTCCGCCGTCCGGATCGACGAGGTGCCGTACCCGGTGCCCCCGCACGCGACCGTGACCGATCCGTCCTCGAGCGAGAGCTCCCGGCGGAAGTCGATCGCGACACGAACGATCACGAATCCGACGTCGTCGCCGAGGGTCCGGCGGACCCACCGATCGCGACATTCCTCCAGGTAGGTGAGGTAGACGGCGTTATTGACGTGGCCGTAGTTGTCCACGTCGCGCCACCGGATCGCGATCTCGATCTGCTCCACGGGGGCGGAGCATACGGGCCGGAGATCACGAAGGCCCCGGGCTTCGCCCGGGGCCTTCGCTCGGAGAGAGGGGCTCCACCCCTTCTTTCGGTTCCCCGGGCCGGACGGTTCGAGGCGGGATGTTGCGGTTCCGTGACGGAAACGGGAGGGGCCCGGGCGCATCCGCGCCCGGGCCCCTCCCACCACGTCGGGTCGGATCAGAAGTCCATGTCGCCGCCGCCGGGCATACCGCCCGCCGGCGCCTTCTCCTTCTCCGGCTTCTCGGCCACGATGGCCTCGGTCGTGAGGAACAGGGCCGCGATCGACGCCGCGTTCTGCAGCGCCGAGCGCGTCACCTTCGCCGGGTCGACGACGCCGAACTTGATCATGTCGCCGTACTCGCCGGTGGCGGCGTTGAGCCCCTGGCCCTCGGGGAGCGAACGCACCTTCTCGACGACGACCCCACCCTCGAGGCCGGCGTTGTGGGCGATCTGCTTGAGTGGCTCCTCGAGCGCGCGCCGCACGATCGCGGCACCCGTCAGCTCGTCGCCCTCCAGATCCACCTTGTCGAGCCCGGTCTGTGCGTTCAGCAACGCGACGCCGCCGCCGGGAACGATCCCCTCTTCGACGGCCGCCTTCGTCGACTGGACCGCATCCTCGATCCGGTGCTTCTTCTCTTTCAGCTCGACCTCGGTGGCCGCGCCAACCTTGATGACGGCGACGCCGCCCGAGAGCTTCGCCAGGCGCTCCTGGAGCTTCTCGCGGTCGTAGTCCGAGTCGGTCTTCTCGATCTCGGCCTTGATCTGGTTGATCCGGCCCTGGATGTCCTCGTCCTTGCCGCCACCCTCGACGATCGTCGTGTCGTCCTTGGTGACGACGACCTTCCGGGCCGACCCGAGGAGATCCATCGTGGTGTTCTCGAGCTTGAGGCCGACCTCCTCGGAGATGACCTGTCCGCCCGTGAGGATCGCGATGTCCTGCAGCATGGCCTTGCGCCGATCCCCGAAGCCCGGGGCCTTGACGGCCGCGCTCGGGAACGTGCCGCGGATCCGGTTGACGACGAGCGTCGCGAGCGCCTCGCCCTCGACGTCCTCGGCGATCACGACGAGCGGCTTGCCGGCCTGCATGACCTTCTCGAGCAGGGGCAGGAGGTCCTTCACCGCCGCGATCTTCTGATTGGCGATCAGGATGTACGGGTCCTCCATCACGGCTTCCATGCGCTCGGCGTCGGTGACGAAGTAGGGCGAGATGTAGCCCTTGTCGAAGCGCATCCCCTCGGTGAACTCGAGCTCCATCCCGAAGGTGTTGGACTCCTCGACGGTGATCACGCCGTCCTTGCCGACCTTGTCCACGGCCTCGGCGATCTTCTCGCCGATCTCCGGGTCGGCCGCGCTGATCGCGCCGACGTTGGCGATCTCGTCCTTCGAGTCGACGTCCTTCGCGACCGTCTTGATCCGCTCGACCGCGAGCTCGACGGCACGCTCGATCCCGCGCTTGAGCGACATCGGGTTCGCGCCGGCCGCGACGTTGCGGAGGCCTTCCTTCACGATCGCCTGGGCGAGCACGGTCGCCGTGGTCGTGCCGTCGCCGGCGACGTCGTCCGTCTTCTTGGCGACCTCCTTGACCAGCTCGGCCCCGATCTTCTCCATCGGGTCGTCGAGCTCGATCTCCTTGGCGATCGAGACACCGTCGTTCGTGATCGTGGGCGCGCCCCACTTCTTCTCGAGCACGACGTTGCGGCCCTTCGGGCCGAGGGTGATCTTGACCACGTTCGCGAGCTGGTCCATCCCGCGCTCGAGGGCCCGACGGGCTTCCTCGTCGAAGCTGATGAGCTTCGCTGCCATCCTTTGCCTCCTTCGTTCGGTTCTCAGACGACCTGCCGACTGCTAGCACTCGACAGGCGTGAGTGCTAAGGGATGGTAGCTCTCGGAGCCGAGAACTGGCAACGCGACGCCGACGGTAGGCTTCGACCCCGATGAGCGACGAACGGGCCTGGGTGCGCCGCTTCACCGCTCCTGAGCTGGGCTTCCCCGCGTGGTCGACGGCAGACCCGAGCCTGCTCGCCCTGATCAGCACGCTCGGCGGCGTCGCGCAGGTGTGGACCCACGATCTGCGGACGGGAGCGTGGGAGCAACTGAGCCGGGAACCGATCGGGGTGGACCAGGGGGTCTGGGCGCTTCCGGACGGCCGTTTCGCCTGGTGGAGCGATGTGACCGGCGACGAGCGGGGCCGGCTGGTCGGAGCGCCGGCCGGCGGCGTCCCTGAACCGATCCTGCCGGATCTCCCCGAGGGGTGGCTCACCGGCCTCGCGTTCCACCCGAGCCGGACCGCGATCGGCGTTGAGGTCGAGGGCGACTATCGGGTCTACGTCGACGACGACGGGGGAGACCCTCGCCTCCTATGGGCCACGTCGTTCCCGAGCGGGGTGGGTCGTGAATATCCGAAGACCGGAGGGCTCTCGGCGGACGGGTCGCTCCTGTGCGTCCGACACGCCGAACGCGGCGACATCCTGCATCTCGCGCTTCGTGTCCTGGATGCGGACACCGGAGCGGGCCGGGGCGACCTCGTCGATGCGGGCGCGAACCTCGAGCCCGACGCGTGGTCCCCGGTACCCGGAGACCAGCGCCTGGCGTTCACGAGCGAGCTGGGACCGTTCGAGCGGCCGGCCATCTGGGACGTCGAGACCGGAGCACGGACCGACCTCGCGGTCGACCTCCCGGGCGCCGTCTTCCCGATCCAGTGGTGGCCGGACGCGTCCGCGCTCCTCGTCCGTCACGAGCACGAGGGCAGGGCCCAGCTCTACCGGTTGGATCCGTCGACCGGGGCGATCGACCTGATCGCCGACCCGCACGGGGACATCGAGAGCGACGGAGGCGCCGCCATCCGCCCCGACGGCTCCGTATGGCTCCTTGCCAGCGACGCGACCCGTGCCCCGCGGGTGATCGATCAGGACGGCCGTGAGGTGCTCACGGGTCCCGCGGAACCGCCACCGCCCGGTCGAGCGTACCGATCGTTCTTCTTCTCCAACCCCAGCGGCGACACGATCCACGCGTTCGTGGTGACGCCGCCGGGTCCGGGACCGTTCCCCACCGTGATGTCGGTGCACGGCGGTCCCGAGTGGCACGAACGCGATCGCTTCGACCCCGAGACCCAAGCGTTCGTCGACGCCGGGTACGCGGTCGCCCTCGTCAACTACCGCGGCTCCACGGGATACGGCGTGGCGTTCCGCCGCGCGCTGATCGGCGCCGTCTGCTTCACGGAGACGGAGGACATCATCGCGGGCCTCGATGCCTTGGAACGCGAGGGCGTCGTCGATCCTCGGCGGGTGTACTGGAGCGGCTGGTCCTGGGGCGGCTGCCTGGCGTGCTTCAACGCCGGCGTCCATCCCGATCGGTGGCGCGCGATCTTCGCGGGCATCCCTGCCGGCGACTTCGTGGCGGCGCATCACGCCTGCGCCCCCGAGCTCCAGGCCTGGGACGACGCCGTGTACGGCGGCTCGCCGGAGCAGGTCCCCGACGCGTACCGCCGGAGCGACCCGATGACCTACGCCGCCGCCGTCACCGCTCCCGTGTTGGTGATCGCCGGGGAGAACGATCCACGCTGCCCGCTGGAAGGCATCCTGCCGTGGGTCGATGCCGTTCGTGCCCGGGGCGTCGACGTCGACCTTCAGCTGTATCCGGAGGGCCATCACGCGAACGCGGTCGACGAACGGGTGCACCACATGGAGCTGATCCTCGACTTCTTCGCTCGCAACCCCTGATCGGTGCCGGGAACGATCTCAGACGCCGGAGCTTGAGACGCGGACGGTCCGGATCTCGATGATCACCGTCGTGCCGACCTCGATCGGGGAGGTGCTCGCCGGGTACTGGGGGAACTTCTCGTTCAGCAGGGCGGCGTCACGGTCGAACTCCGGGCCGCTGTCCACCAAGTAGGCGTCGCCGTACACGATGACCTGGGCGAGACCGTGTTCCCAGTCCTCGGAATAGTCGTCGAACGCGATGCACACGGCCGGGTTGTCCCGGATGTTCGCGACCTTCCGGTCGAACGCGGAGGCGATCAGGATGCGATCGAGGTCCAGGACCGGGCAGACCGGGACGACGTGCGGCGTCCCGTCGAGCATCGTGGTCCCCAAGCGGGCCACCCGGGCGCGCTCAACGAACGCCGCCTGGGCCCCGCCGAGCGCGGACGTTCCACTCATGCTTCGGTCGGGGCCGTTTCGACCATGTCGTGGATCTGCTCGACGATCTCCGCGTTGGCGAGGGTGGTGACGTCTCCGAGGACGTTGCCGCGGGCGACGTCGCGGAGCAGCCGGCGCATGATCTTCCCCGACCGGGTCTTCGGGAGGTCCGGCGTGAAGATGATGTTGTCGGGCTTCGCGATCGGTCCGATCACCTTCGCGACGTGCTCGCGGAGCTCGGCGAGCATCGCGGCATCTCCCTCGAAGCCCGTCTTCAAGGTGACGAACGCCACGATCCCCTCTCCCTTCAGGTCGTCCGGCCGGGAGACGACGGCGGCCTCGGCCACCTTCGAGTCGTCCACCAACGCCGATTCGATCTCGAACGTTGACAGCCGGTGCCCGGCCACGTTCATCACATCGTCGATCCGACCGAGGAGCCAGAAGTACCCGTCCTCGTCACGCCGAGCGCCGTCCCCGGCGACGTAGACGTCGGGACCGAACCTGCTGAAGTACGTTTCGACGTAGCGATCGGGATCGCCCCAGATCGTCCGCGCGATCCCCGGCCAGGGGTGCGTGAGCACGAGGTAGCCACCGCCGCCCAGCGGAACGGACGCTCCGGTCTCGTCGATGACGTCGGCATCGATCCCCGGGAAGGGGATGGTGGCCGAGCCCGGCTTGAGGGTGGTGATCCCGGGGAGCGGCGAGATCAAGATCGCGCCGGTCTCCGTCTGCCACCACGTGTCGACGACCGGGCACCGCTCGCCCCCGATCACCGTCCAGTACCAGACCCATGCCTCGGGGTTGATCGGCTCGCCGACGGAGCCGAGGAGTCGCAGCGAGGAGAGGTCATGCTTGCCCGGGTACTCGGTGCCCCATCGCATGAACGAGCGGATCGCGGTCGGGGCGGTGTAGAGGATCGACACCCGATGCTTCTCGATGATCGACCACCACCGGTCCTTGTCGGGCCAGTCGGGCGCTCCCTCGTACATCACGCCGGTCGTGTGGTTCGCGAGCGGTCCGTAGACGATGTACGAATGCCCCGTGACCCAACCGCAGTCGGCAGCGGTCCAGAAGACGTCATCGTCGTGGATGTCGAAGATCATCCGGTGGGTCGCGGCGACCTGGGTCAGGTAGCCGCCGGTCGTGTGCACGATCCCCTTGGGCTTGCCGGTCGTGCCGCTCGTGTAGAGCAGGTAGAGCAGATCTTCCGCTTCCATGTCCTCCGGCTCGCACGTCGGCGACTGCTCAGCGACGAGATCGTGGTACCAGTGGTCGCGACCCTCGGTGAACGCATGCTCGTTCCCGCATCGGCGCACGGTGATCACGTGCTCGATCGACGGGCACTCCCGAACCGCCTCGTCCGCGTTCGCCTTCAGCGGAACGACCTGTCCACGCCGCCAGGCGCCGTCGGCGGTGATCAGGACCTTGGCCTCGGCGTCGTTGATCCGGTCCCGCAGGGCTTCGGCGCTGAAGCCGCCGAACACGACCGAATGCGGGGCGCCGATCCGCGCGCACGCGAGCATCGCGATCGGGAGCTCGGGGATCATGCCGAGGTAGATGTTGACCCGGTCGCCCTTGCGGATCCCCAGCGCCCGGAGCGCGTTCGCGAGGCGACACACCTCTTCCAGCAGCTCGGCATACGTGATCGCCCGCGCGTCCCCCGGCTCGCCTTCCCAGAGGAACGCGACCTTGTCGCCACCGCCGGCCTCGATATGACGGTCCAGGCAGTTCACCGAGGCGTTCAGGCGTCCCCCCTTGAACCAGGTGACCCAGGGCGCGTCCCGCTCCATCACGGAATCCCAGGGGCGGGACCAGGCGAGCCGGCCGGCCTGCTCTGCCCAGAAGGCCTCGTGATCGGCGGCGGCCGTCTCATAGACGGCCGGGTCCCCAACGACGGCGTGGTCTCGGAACGCTTGCGGTGGTGGGAATGTTCGTTGCTCCGAAAGGAGAGCGTCGATGTTGCGCTGGGGCTCGCTCACGTCGGTGGATCCTCCCTCGGGTGTCCGTGGCGCCGGGCCGACCGCCATCGTACGCAGCGGGCAGGTTCAACGCGACCTCGTACGTGCTTGCATCAAGAGCCCGTGCGGGGCACCATCGTGGAAGGCCGCCCTCGAGGGCGGCCTCGGGGTATGTACCGTTGCCCCCCGGGGGAGCACACGAGGTCGGCCGCCACCGCGGTCGCGAGGGGAAGGGAGGCGTCGGATGGCCGACGTGGCCTACTGCATGAAGTGCCGCGAGAAGCGCGAGTTCACCGGCTCGCTGGTCACGCTGAAGAACGGACGCCCCGCGCTGCAGGGCACCTGCCCGGTATGCGGGACCAAGTTGACGAAGATCATGGGCATGGACGCCGCGAAGGCGATGGGGTGGACCGGCTGACGGGGATCGCCGACCCGGTCAGTTCAACCGCGACAACAGTTCCTCCGGGCTGACCATCACCGTTCCCGGAGACATCTCCCGGTGGCGGGCCGCAAGGTCCGCCACCGTCGTTCGTTCGAAGACCTGTTGCACCGCAGTGGCGACGTCGGCCCAGAACCCTTGGAGGCCGCATCGCGAATCCGCGAAGCACGTGTGGTCGGACGGTTCCAGGCAGAACACCGGGTAGATCTGTCCTTCGATCGCGTCGGCGATCTCCGCGACCGTGATCTGGGCGGGATCCCGGGCGATCCGGCACCCTCCACCCGCCCCGCGGAAGCTCTCGACCAGCCCGGCCTTCGAGAGTGCTCCCAGCTGCTGCTCCAGGAACCGCAGCGGGACCTGCTGCCGCTCGGCGATCTCACGAGCGGGGACCAGGGCATCGTCGTCCTTCCGCTGGGCGAGCTCGATCATGGCGCGCATCGCGTACTCGAGCTTCTGTGAGACCTTGAGCACCCGGCCGACCCCCTTCCCGGTTCAGGCTAGGGACCGCGTTCTCGCACGTCAACGGCCGGTTGGCCGTGACCGGTCGACCCACGGGACCTCGGCGGTCACTGGACGAGCGTCTGAGCGAAATCGTCTCCGACGACGACCGCGATCGTGGCGCTCGGCGGTACGACGCTTTCCAACGAGGGGTCGAGCTTCTTGACCGACGCCCCGTTGAAGTAGGTCGTGGCGACGTAGGCGGCGTTCGCCTTGTTCTGACGTCCACCTTGGCCGGCCGCGGTAGTAGACCGTCGTCTTGGCGACGCCCTGGCTCGGAGCATCCACGGCGTCCTGCACGGACGTGTAGCCGTGCTTCGTCAGCAGCTGTTGGGCGGCCGCGCCGGCGCCCGTCACGGTCGTCCCGTTGAGCGCCATGAACGTCACGCCGGTCGTCTCCGGGGAGGGACCCGTCGGCGACGGCTGCGTGGTGGGGCTGGATGCGGGGCTGGATGGGGAGCCGCTGGGGCTCGCACCACCGGAGGGTCCGGCGACGCTCCCGCCGCTCTCGGGGAACCCGTTGGCGAGCACGGCCGCGCCGGCGACGACGAGTGCAACGATGATGACGATCCGAGCGGTGCCGAGGTTCACCGCCCGCATCCTACCGGTTGGGTCGTTCCCGCAGCCGCTCCGCCGGCTGCGGGCCGACCCGGCCTAGAGACGGAACCCGAGGCGATCGGCCGTGCGGCGGCGGCGGCGGATCTCCCGGATCCGCCGCAGCCGCCGCACGAGCATCGGGTCGTACTCGAGCGCGTGCGGACCGTCGACGATCCGGTGCAGCAGCTGGTGGTAGCGCGCGGCGGAGAAACCGAACCGCTCGCGGATCGCTCGCTCCTTGGGGACGTCCAGCTTCCACGCCTCCCGCTCGAAGTCCAAGATCGCGCGCGCTCGGTCATCCAAACCGCCCTCGTGGGCATCGGTCGTGCCTCGTTGGCTCACGTTCCACGAGGCTCGCATCCGATCCCACCCGGTTCAAGCACCGCTCGGCGACTGCCGAAATCGCTACCGGAGGCTTGCTCGGGTGAGAGCATGGGCCGTTCCCCGACGTGGCGAGGCGATCCGTGGCACAGGCAGGACCAGAGCCGAAGCGGCTGCGCGACGACATCCGTTCGATCGCGCAGCTCAACATGCTGCACAACCTGGCGGCTGCGCTCAACATGCTCGGCGACGTCGAAGAGATCGCAGCGGCGATCACCGCTGAGCTGAGGACGATCATCGACTATCACAACTGCCGGGTCTATCTGCTGCAGCCCGACGGCGACACGTTGTTCCCCGTCGCTTTCCGGGGTGAGCTCTTCACCGACTACGCGACCGAGTCCCTCCCCGCGCTCGTGACGAAGCTGGGCGAGGGGATCACCGGGCACGTCGCGCTCACCAAGACCTCCCTGCTGACGCCCGACGCCCGCCAGATCGACTTCTCGGTCACGATCCCCGGCACCGACGACGACCTGCTGGAGTCGATGCTCGCCGTCCCCATGATCGCCGGCGACGAGGTCGTCGGCGTGATCGTGCTGTCGAAGCTGGGGTTCGCGCAGTTCGACGAAGACGACCGGCGCCTCCTGGAGGTCCTGGCCTCGCACGCCGCCGTCGCGCTCCAGACCGCTCGTCTGCTCGATGCCGAGCGACGCGAAGCCCGGGTCTCCGGCGCGCTGCTGCGCCTGTCGCAAGGGATGACGTCCGAACGCACCGTCGGGGAGATCTTCCAGCGGGCGATCGAGACCGTTCCGACGATCGTCCCCTGCGTCGCCGCCGCGGCCTACACGCGCGACGAAGAGACGGGGGCGTTCCGCGTCGCTCGCGTGTTCGCCGTCGGTGCGCACACGACGAAGCCGAGGTCGGAGCTCGCCGACATCCCCAAGGAGATCGCGGAGAACTTCCTGTTCAGCGAGACCGAGCCCTTCGTGATCCCGCAGGAGATGGCGATGCAGGTTCCCGCGGATCTGCGATTCGTCGACGACCCCGGCGCCGTCCTCGTCACGCCGCTGCGATGGGATGCGGACGGGTTCGGTGCGATCGTCGCGGTGGGCGAGCTGAACGGGGCGCCGTTCGATGACGATGCCCTCTCGTTCGCGCGAGGGATCGGGGACATCACCTCTCTGGCGCTCGGCAACGCGCGCCGCCTGTCAGAGCTCGAACGCTTCCACGAGTTGGTCGAGACGCTCGACGCCATCTTCTGGGAAGCCGACGCGAAGGACTTCCGGCTCACGTTCGTCGGTGGGCGAGCCGATCCCGTGCTCGGACCCGACGCCGGCTCCTGGCCCTCCCAGGGCAAGGCGTGGGGGGACCACGTGCACGAGCGCGACCGGGATGCTGCCGAGCTGGCCGTGCGATGGGCCCGCGACGAGGGGCGGGACACGACCGTCGAATACCGTGTCCGCACCCCGAGCGGTCAGGACGTGTGGGTCCGCGACCTGATCCACGTCGTCCGACGGTCCCGGGGGCCGCAGCAGCTCCGGGGGCTCATGGTCGACATCACGGAACGCAAGCAGGCGGAGCAGGCGCTCCAGGCGTCCGAGCGGAAGTACTCGGAGGCGTTCCGGCGCGAGCGCGAGGCGGCGCAACAGCTCAGAGCGCTCGACGACATGAAGAACACGTTCCTGGAGGCGGTCTCGCACGACCTCCGGACGCCGCTGACGTCGATCCTCGGATCGGCGATCACGTTGGAGCAAGCCAACATGGACCTGCCCCAAGAGGACGCGGTGGATCTCGTGCGGCGCATCGCGACCAACGCCCGAAAGCTCGAGCGGTTGTTGGGCGACCTGCTCGACCTGGATCGTCTCCAGCGAGGGATCGTGTCGCCGCAGCGACGCCCGACCGACGTCGGCGAACTGATCCGCCGCGCCGTCGAAGAGACCGAGGAGCGCAACGGCCACGACCTGACGGTCGACGTGGAGCCCTTCATGGTCAGTCTGGACGCGCCCAAGGTCGAACGGATCGTCGAGAACCTCGTCACGAACGCCCTCCGCCACACGCCGCCCGGAGCCGAGGTGTGGGTTCGAGCGGTCCCGAAGGACGGAGGCCTGCTGCTGATCGTCGAGGACGACGGGACGGGGATCCCGCCCGAGCTCCGGGAGGAGATCTTCGAACCCTTCCGCCAGGCCCCCGGTTCTGCGACCGGGCACTCACCGGGGGTGGGGGTCGGCCTCTCCCTCGTGAAGCGCTTCGCGGAGCTCCACGGTGGTCGGGCGTGGGTCGAAGACCGTCCGGGCGGCGGCGCGTCGTTCCGCGTGTACCTCCCCGGCGGCTGAGCGCCGGGGACTCACGACGAGGTCGAGCACCTCTACAGTCGTTGCTGCTTAGGGCGTTCGGAGATCCACAAACCGCCTTTCGGGCCCTCCTCGCCGTAGCCCGATAGGGGTACGTTGCCACGCAGAAGGGCGTACCCTTCCTTGCCGGGCCTGGAGAGGGACCATGGACGTGAACCAACGTAGTCTCCGGTCGCTAGACCCAAGCCGCACCGTGCCTTCCTTCAAGGTCGTGCGACGGGGCTTCGACCAAGAGGAAGTCCTTGCACATCTGCGCCTGGTCCGGGCGCGACTCTCCGATCTCGAGTCCCGGCTCGATCGCGCCCAGCACGATCTCAAGGGCCTCGAGCAGGCGCGGACCGACCTCGAGCAGGCGCGGATCGACCTCGAGCGATCGCGTGCCGAGGTCGAGGAGTTGCGGCAGGAACGCGACCCGGGCGCGGCCGACCGGGATCCCTATGAAGGTGTTTCCGAGCACGTGATGGAGCTCATCCGTGGGTTCGATCGAGAGGTCGAGCGTTCCCAGGGACGAGCGGAGCTCGTGGCCTCGGGCATCGTGGCCGAGGCGAGGACGGAAGCGGCCAAGAAGCGCATCGAGGCCCTGGTAGCGGAAAGAGAAGCGCGGGCGCTGATCGAGCGACTGCTCGGCGAAGCCCAGGACGAGGCGGCGAACATCCGAGCCGAGATGGCGCCGCTCCGCGACTGGACGTTGAGCCAGGCCCAGGCGATCCGCGATCGCATGCGGATCTCCCTCCTCGAGCTCGAAGCCGTCATGCCCAGCGAACAGGACGCGGATCCGGTGATCGTCCTGGGAGAGGTGCGCGAGTCTCAGCCGCCGCCGCAAACGTAAGGAACCGAGAGACCGAGAGCCGACGGTTCGGACCCGAACCGACGATCACCGATCGCGCAATCCTCGAACGACCTTCCTGTGTCATTCCGAGATGTGCCGTCCCCACGCTCGTAGTAGACAGATCCTCTCGGACGCCTTCCGCGATGCTTTTCGGCAAGGCGGAGGCGGTGATCGAGGAGCAGATCGCGCTCGAGGAAGATCTGATCGGGAGAGGAAGGACCCGCTCGTCGGATCCTGCGGCAGCCAGACCGTGGCCCTGTGGTTTGGAGAAGGGCCTGTGGGGGATCGGAACTCTACCCATCCGATCGCCGAGAGCGCTGCTTCTCAAGCCTCTTCGCGTCCTGTGATGGTCTCGTCACCGCCCAACCCCTTGCTATCTACACGAGGGAGGACTAAACCGAGCGCCGGCCATGCCTGACACCTGGGGTCTAGACAGAACCGTCGAAGGGCTTTCCGTGCATGGCGAGATCGACCTCGCGACCGCTGAGCCGTTCGAGGAGCAAGCCAGCGAAGCCGTGATGGACGCTCCCGGGTCCAGCGTCCTGCTCGACCTCTCGGGAGTCACCTTCATGGATTCCGCGGGGCTCCGTGCACTGATGAGGGTCATGGAGCTCCGCTCCGGAAAGTCGCTCATCGTCCAACCGTCGCGGCCGGTGTTCAAGGTCCTCCAGCTGGTCGCATTGACCGACGGTGTACTGCCGAACGTCGAGATACTCGAACCACCCGCCTAGGCGCCTCTTCCCGCGCAACGAGGCTGATCGGGGTCACGGGCGCGGATAGCGGGAGCTCGAACTGGGTAAGCGCGTAACGAGTAGCAGGCGGCTCGCCTACCGAGGAGAACGCGGCTGAGGAGGCGGGCTGCTGTCCGACGTTCGGATGGTGGACCACGAACACGGAGAGACCGGCTGATGCACGAGCCGAGGTACGACGAGGACTCCGAACTCCGTGACCTGCTTCGGACCCTGAGCCCCCAGGCACGCGGACCCTTTCAAGAAGTCTTGATGCGAGGCCAGGCGGCGCCCGATCACGTAACCGCACGCTTGCTCCGGTACCGGGACGTGAACGGACCCGCTTGGGCCACCCTCGTAGACCGGCTGTCCCATGACCCTGAGCTCCGCCGGAGGTGTGTGCGACTGCTCGGCGAGCTCGAAGCATAAGGGGATCCGGAGGGATCGCTTGCCCGGTTTGCGTCCTCGGCTAGGGGGTAGATGTCGGCTGGACGGCGTCAAGGGCGCAGAGATACCAGACGAAGGGGGTAGGCATGTGTCTCACGTGCGGCTGCATGGACGCGCATCGAGAGATGGGCGAGCACAACTTCACCTATGACGATCTGAAGGCCGCGGCTGATGAAAACGGCAAGTCAGTCGCCGAGACACTCGAGATCGTCAAGCAGACGGCGGCCAAGGACGCGGGAAGCCACCCCCAAGAATATGCTCCCCGCTCGTAGAGGATCCACCCCCATCACTCGAGCACCGTGGGCAGATATCTGTGGGTGAACTCGCCAGATGAACCGGCAGCTTTCGGAGAGGTTCGCCTCGATGGCATCCTTCCTCTCGAAGTGGATGGGGACGCCGTGGGCGCTCTTCGTCGCCGCCATGCTTGTCGTGATCGGGTTAGTGGCCTTCGGGGTGGATAGGACCAACATCGCCATCAGCATCGCCACCCTGCTGATGGTATTCATCCTCCAGAACTCTCAGAACAGGGACGCCGCGGCCCTTCACGTGAAGCTCGATGAGGTCATCACGCATCTCGAAGGCCCACGGGATGACGTGGCCGGAATCGAGACGAAGTCCCATGAGGAGATCGAAGAACTCCACGAAGAACTTCACGGGCACACTGGAGCGACGGAGGATCGACCGAGGACGGGATAGATGACGACAACTTCCGTGGCTTGCTCTGGACGCTCGACGCCAGGCTCTCACGTTCCCCCGCGCGGATGGCCAGGTACACGTTCTCCAGCTCCTTCCACCGCTCCCGGCTATCGCGAGAGTGAAGGCCCTTTCGTCCGCTGACTCCCTCGACGTTCCTCAGAAGTTTCCTCGCGGGCGGGGGCCTCCATCCACGAGAGCCCGTTCACGCACGTGCACCGAGAGCCGGCGGTCGGATTCGAACCGACGACCTACCGATTACAAGTCGGTTGCGCTACCGGGCTGCGCCACGCCGGCGACGTGCCGAGTCTACCCTCGGCGGAACGCCGGACCGCTTGAGGCGAGCGCGTAGATCACGAACGCGTTCAGCAGGATCGTGACGAGACCGCTCGCAGGCGTCGAGGACGCGCGCGCGATGCCGAGCCCGATCCCCACGACCGCGAGAACGATCCCGAGCCAACGCCCGCTCTGCCGCAGCAGCAGTACGAGCACGCCCGCCACGGCTTGCAGGGAACCGTAGACGAGCAGGAAGCCGACGAGGGCGCCCGAGACCGAGGAGCCCTTCTCGGACGACGCGAAGGGCAGGAGGAGAACGACGTAGAGGACGGCGAACAACGCCCCAGCGAACAGCACGACCGCGGCGGTGACGAGGATCGCGGTTCGATGTCCGGTGGCCACCGCATCGGACGGGACCTCGAAGTTGGTGAGGTCTTCGAAGCGCGAACCCGGAGGGGTGCTCGCAGATCCCGACCCCGACGGCTGCGTCGGGTCCGCCGGTCCCTCGTTCATCCGTTTCCTCCGCGTCCGCGCGGAAGCACGAATGCGTAGAGCGCGGCGGCGAGCGAGGCGGCGGCGTTCAACGAGTCCACACGGCCACGCATCGGCAGGGCGACCAGCAGATCGCATCGCTCGCGAACCAGCCGTGAAAGACCCGACCCCTCGCTCCCGAGGACGATCGCGACACGCCCGTCCGGGCATCGGGTGTCGAAGATGCTTCGCTCCGCCGAACCGTCGAGCCCGACCGCGCTGAAGCCGGCAGCCTGCAGCCGCTCGATCGCGCGAGCGATGTTCGCGACGCGCGCGTGCCGGAGGTGCAACAGCGCGCCGGCCGACGCCCGGATCGCGGCGTCGGTCACGGGTGCCCCACGGTGCGTCCGGCTGACGAGCACGGACGCGCCGGCGGCTTCTGCCGATCGCGCCGAGGCGCCGAGGTTCTGGGGGTCCTCGATGCCGTCGAGCACGACGGCGATCGCGTCCTCCGCCCACTCGGTCTCGCCCAGATCACGCTCGGACAGGAAGGCTGCGTTCGACCCGGCCGGGTGGATGCGCGCGATCACCCCTCGGTGATCGCGCGCGAGCTGATCCAGGTCGGCGCGGCCGACCTCGCGCACGGGGACCCGTGCGCGCTCGGCCGCGTCGAGCACCGCTCGGAGTCCCTGGTTCCGCCGGGCACCGGGCGCAACCAGCACCTCGATCGCGCGTCCCGCCCCGATCGCCTCAGCGACGGCCCGCCGCCCCGTGATCAGCTCATCGCTCGATCGCACCACGGCGGTCCCAGCGCTCACGTCACCACCGCGACGGCGAGGCATCCGATCCCGTCGCCCGCGAGCCCCAAGCCCTCGGGACGCGTGGCCTTCACCGAGATCCGGTCGATCGGGATCGCAAGGATCTCGGCGAGCCGCGACCGGATCTCCTGCCGGCGCGGCGCGATCGCGGGCCGGTCGGCGACGACCGTCACGTCGCAGGAGGACGGCGTGAACCCTGCCCCACCGAGCAGCTCGACGACCCGACGCAGCAACGTGGACCCCGAGATGCCTTCGATGGCCGCGTCGGACTCCGGGAAATGCTCGCCGACGTCGCCGAGCGCCGAGGCGCCGAGGAGCGCATCCGCGACGGCGTGACAGACGGTATCGCCGTCCGAATGGCCCATCAGGCCGTCCTCGCCATCGAACCGCACCCCGCCGAGCCACAGCTCGCGACCGGTTGCGAACCGATGGACGTCGAAACCGAGGCCGCTGCGCGGGACCCGCGCCTCAGGCACGCACACCACCCATCCGTGCCTCCGCTCGCGCGAGGTCGAGCATCGTCGTGATCTTGAAGTTCCTCGGGTCACCGGCGACGGCGACGACCGTCGCCGTCCGCTCCAGCAGCATCGCGTCGTCGGTCACCTTCTCCTCGGCGGTGAACGCCCGGTCGTGTGCTTCGCGCAGCGCCCGCACCCGGAAGGCCTGCGGCGTCTGTGCCAGCCCCAGCTCGTTCCGGGCGACGGTATCGACGACGCGCACCCCGTCGAGCCGCTTCACCGTGTCCGCCACGGCGATCACCGGCACCGCTCCGTCGGCGCCCCCCTCCACCGCGCGGATCACGTCCGTGAACAGATCCGGCGGCGCGAACGGCCGGGCAGCGTCGTGGACGACGACGATCTCGGCGTCGGCCGCGAGGGCCGTGAGCGCCGCCCGCACCGAGGCCTGCCGCGTCCGCCCACCGGTCAGGATCGTCGTTGGAACGGGCAAGCCTTCGACGCACGACCGGGCCTCTTCCTCGTAGCCCGGAGGGGCCGCGACGACGATGGCGCCGATCTTCGGGGACGCGGCGGCGCCGGCGGCGGCGACCGCGAGCATCGTTCGCTCGCCGATCGGCAAGAGCGCCTTCGGGCGCTCCGCGCCGAGACGCTTGCCCGCACCTGCGGCGAGCAGGATGGCCGCGGCGCGCGCACCTCCATCGGTCATCGCCGCAGCATGGCAGAAGCCGTCGGTACGCGCAGGACGATCCGGGACGGCGCGCGGGTCAGCCGGAACGAGCCGTTTCGAGGTTCGCGAAGATCATCCGGCCGGTCGTCGTCTGCAAGACGTTCCGGACCTGGACCTCCACCTGGCCGCCGATGAGCGCGGCGGCGTCCTCCACGACGACCATCGTGCCGTCGTCGAGGTACCCGACCCCCTGGCCGTGCTCCCGGCCGTCCTTCACGAGCCGGACGACGAGCTCGTCCCCGGCCGCGTACGGGAGTCGGAACTTCGAGGCCAAGGCGTTGATCTGCGCGACCGGAACGCGGAGCGCCTCCGCCACCTTCGCCAGGTTGTGGTCGACCGTGATCAGGGAAGCGCTCCGTTCGCGCGCGAGCCGGACCAGCGCGGCGTCGACGTCTTGGACCCCCGGCTCCTCGACGAGCTGGAACTGCACCGTCGGAGCCTTCTGGAGCTCGACCAACACATCGAGCCCTCTTCGCCCGCGCGTGCGCCGCCGCGGGTCCGACGAATCGGAGATCGCTTGGAGCTCCCGGAGGACCCCTTCGTGCAACAGCACGGTCCCGGAGATGAAGCCCGTCGAGACCAGGTCGGCGATCCGCCCGTCGATCAGCGCGCTCGTGTCGACGACGTGAACGTCACCCCCGGCGCGCGCGGTCGCTCGCGGCTTCATGCCGAACAGACCGAAGATGTCCTCGTACTTGGCCTGACCCAGCCGGAGCCCCAGCGAACCCAGCACGAGGAACACGAACAACGCCGCCGGCCACGCCAGGGTCACCGGGATGAACAGGAGCGGCAAGCACAGCAAGGTGGCGACCACGAGCCCGGTCACCAGACCGATGACCCCACCGGCCACCTCGGCCGCCGGACGCCGGGAGAACTCCTCCTCCAGGCCCCGCACCGCCTCGAGCGTGAGCCGGCCGAACACCCCGCCGCAGACGTAACCCGACGCCGCGCCCAAGAAGACGTACAGGATGGCTCGACCGCCGGTCGTGGCCGTGGCGTAGGTCCCGAGCTGATACCCGACGGCCCCGAAGACGGCGACGAAGATCAAGCGGACCGCCTCCACCAGGCGCCCGCGCAGCGTTGCCTTCCGACCCTCGTCGACCGTCATGCGCGTCCTCAGCGGAAGGACGTCCGGACGGTTCCCTCCGCCGTCTCAGTCATCGGACGCAAGCGCGAGCGACCTGAGACACGCTCGGAAAGGCTGTGCGGTGGAACGGGTCGGAAACGGTCAGGCCTGGGCGGCCGTGACCTTCGCCCCATGCGAGTCGTCGAGGATCCCGTCGATCAGCGCCTCGGCCTCGTCCTCCGACTTCTCCGTCGCGAAGGACAGCTCCGAGATCAAGATCTGCCGGGCCTTCGTGATCATCCGCTTCTCGCCGGCGGACAACCCCTTCTCGCGATCGCGGATGGCCAGGTTCCGGAGCACCTCGGCGACCTCGTACGGGTCGCCCGAGTGCAGCTTCTCCAGGTTGTTCTTGAACCGGCGGCTCCAGTTGGCGGCGACCGAGGTCTCGTCCTCCGTGAGCACCTTGAGGATCTTCTTGGCCTCGTTCTTGCTGACGCAGGGACGCAACCCGACCTGATCGGTGGAATCGATGGGAACGAGAACGGTCAGATCGCCGTAGACCACCCGAAGGACCAGGTACTTCCGCTTCTCTCCGAGGAACTCCTTGACGCGTACTTCTTCGATAACTGCGGCACCGTGTTCAGGATGCACGACCGTGTCGCCTTTTCGGAACGTCACGAACCCTCCCTTGGAAGCGGAATCGCGCGGTTGACTAGTCAGCAGGGTAACACGCGGAGCCCTTCCACCGCAACACGAACCCGCAGGTCAGGGTGCATATCCGGTCCTTCCGACGGTCCGGATGCCCTACGAGGCACGGGCCCGGCGCGTCGCCGCCGTTCCGGAGATCGCCCAGCCCAGCGCCTGGGTCACGTGGCCGACCGAGTGGACGATCAGCCCGGCCGGAGCGCCCTCGGCGGGGCCGGGCGCGAAGACCGAAGTGGAGCCGGCGCCGCGCGCGGCCGCCAACCGCTGCTGCATCCCCGGCGCGGGCCGGAGGGAACCGTTGAGCGAGACCTCGCCGACGAACGCCGCTCCGGCGGGCGGCATCGACCCTGTGGCCGCCGAGGCGAGCGCGGCGGCGACGGCCAGGTCGGACGCCGGATCGTCGACCCTGATACCGCCGGAGGAGGCTCCGAAGAGGTCGGCCCGGCCGAGCGGCAGCCCCGTCGCTCGGTCGAGCACCGCCGCGACCAGCTGGAACCGGCGCGGATCGAGCCCGGTGACCTGGCGCCTGCCGGCGCCGTCCGCCGAGCCGACGAGAGCCTGGACCTCGACCGCCAGCGCCCGGCGGCCGGCCTGGACGACCGCGACGGCGGATCCGGGGGCCGACTCACCCGGCACGAGCATGGCCGTCGGATCGATCCTGGCCAGGCCGTGCGGACCCATCTCGAACCAGGCCGTCTCACCCTCGGCGCCGAAGCGGTTCTTGCCGCTGCTGAGCACCCTGAGGCCCGAGCGGGCATCGCCCTCGAACGCCAGGACGACGTCGACGGCATGCTCGAGGGCCCGCGGCCCCGCCAGATCGCCGTGCTTCGTCACGTGGCCCGTCAGGAGCACCGTGATGCCCTCGGCCTTGGCGAGGCCGACGAGCGCGTCGGCGCACAGACGGACCTGGGTCACGCCACCCGGCATGGCCGCGCCCTGCGGGTCGCGGAGGGTCTGGATGGAGTCCACCGCCAGCACGGCCGGGCGCGCGGCGCGCGCGGCGTCGAGCACGACGTCGAGGTCGCGCCCCGGCGCGAACCCGACGTCGTCAACCGGGATGCGGAGCCGCCGCGCCCGCGACGCCACCTGGGCACGCGACTCCTCGCCGGAGACCAGCAGACACGGCGTGCCGGCGGCGACGAGCGCGCCAAGCAGATGGAGCACGAGGGTGGACTTCCCGATCCCCGGGGGGCCCGCCAGCATGACGACCGACCCTGGGACCAGACCGCCACCGAGGACGCGGTCGAGGCCCGGCACCCCGGTCCGGATCCGCGGCTCGTCTTCCCCGGCGTGGAGCGCCACCGGCCGGACGACGTCCCGTCCCGCGCCGGCCACGGCACCGGCGGTCTGATCGACCGTTCCCCACGCGGCACACCCGGGGCATCGACCCGTCCACTGGGACAGGCGCTGTCCGCACGCCGAGCAGACGAACGCGATCCGATCCTTGGTCACGCCGTGGAACGTACCGCCGGGCTCTGACACCGGGGCATGTCACACCCGAACGGTAGGGTCCGGCGACCGCCCGGGTGAGGTCCAACGGTCCTCATCCGGGCCCAAGAGGCGGCAAGCGACGCGGCGGGCTCGACCCGGCGCGTGGCGTGCCGATACCTGGGTCCGTGAGGTGGTCTTCGTGCGAGTGGTCAAGCTGGATCTCGATGCTCCCCAGCCCAGGCAAGCATCTCTGCGCCCCACTCCCGTCGCCCCCGCGCAACCGCTCGTCCTCGTGATCTGGCGCGACGCCTTCTTCGATTTCGATCAGAAGAGCTCGGATGATTTCCGTTCCGAGTACCTCGTGCACACGGTCGGGTTCCTCGTCGCCGAGGGCCAGACCTTCATCTCGCTCGCGCAGGAGGTGCTTCCCGACGACGAGGGATTCCGCGCCGTGACGCACATCCCCCGGTCCGTCGTCGAACGGACGATCCTCCTCCAGACACCCGGCGACGACACGCCACCACCGGCCGAATAAGGGGTACACTCCGGCGACATCGCGAGCGTTCCTCGCTCGCCGTCCGACCGGAAGGAGGGATGCGTTCATGACCGCGACCGTTGCCGCCGTCCTCACGTCGCCGCGTCCCTCCGGTCGCGCCTAGCTCCGGCTCGCGCTCCTCGGGATCGCGGTTCCCGCACGTCCGCACCCCGATCAGAAGGAGCACGCGTTGCGACACGAAGCGTTCGAGCACTTCTTCGACGAAGGACTCGTCGAAGCCCATCTCAAACCGCTCAAGCACGGCAAGGAAGCGAGCGTCCACCTGTTCCGGGCGAACCCGAGGACGACCGGCGAAGAGCTGGTCGCCCTGAAGCTCTATCACCCGTTGGACCGTCGAGACTTCCGCGACGAGACGCTGTACCGAGACGGCGAGTTCATCAAGGAGCGGCGCATGCGCGTCGCCCTCGAGCAGAAGACCCGCTACGGGCGCGAGCTCCAGGGCTCGCTCTGGGTGGGCCGAGAGTGGGAGACCCTCAAGAAGCTGGATGGCGGCGTTGCGGTCCCCCGGCCGATCGAGGGCACCCAGGACGCCATCCTGATGTCCTACATCGGCGACGAGGACGTCCCGGCGCCGAGGTTGCACGAGTACCAGCACGACGATCTGGATGAGCTCGCGTCCCTGTGGGAGCAGCTCCACCGAGCGATCGAACGGATGCTCTACCGCGACGTCGTCCACGGGGACCTCTCCAGCTACAACATCCTCGTCTGGGACGGCGAGGTCACCCTGATCGACTTCCCGCAGGCGGTGGACCCGAAGAAGAACCGCCACGCTCAGTCGTTCTTGGAGCGCGACGTGTGCAGGCTCGGAGAGCATTTCGAACGGCGCGGACTGCACCGGCCGTGGCGCCGGATCGCGCACGATCTCTGGACCGCCTGGCTGTTCGCCGACCTCGTCCCCGAAGAGCTTCGAGGCCTGACGACGTGAGGGTGCGGGGATCGGCGGACTCGCCGAACCTCGCCCCCTCCGTCATGCTCGATCCCCCCTAAGCGCTGGCGCCCGTGGCGGCGTCTTGAAGGGTGATGCAGGCAGAAGGCGAGATCGTGCAGCTTCCGACGGAGCGGGTCGCACCCCCGAAGGACTTCCGGACGTTCTTCGAGGAGGAGCATGCGCGTCTGTTCAAGACGCTCTACTTCGTGACCGGCGACCGGACGGACGCCGCCGACCTGATGCAGGAAGCGTTCGTGAAGCTCTGGGAACGCTGGGACACGATCGACCGGATCGACGATCCCACCGCGTACCTCTTCAAGGTGGCGCTCAACGGGAACCGGATGCGGCTGCGCGCCGCACGCCGGGCCGCGAAGCGCCCGGTCCCACTCGGTATCGTTCGCGACCCGTTCGACGAGGTCGACATCCGCCAGGACGTCGTGCGGATGCTCCGGGACCTCGCCCCACGGCAGCGAGCCGCCCTCGTCCTGCTCGATCTGTACGGATACGGCTCCGAAGAGGCCGCACGGATCATGGGCATCCGTCCGTCGACCGTCCGCGCGCTGGCCACGCAGGGTCGAGCCGTGCTCCGCCGCGAAGGAGGCCCCGATGCATGACCTGAGGGAGGTCTTCGAGATGGTCACCAAGCAGACCGAGCCCGATCTGGACTCGTGGAAGAAGCAAGAGGACCGGCAACGAAGCCGATCGCGGAATCGCCGGGTCGGAGCGATCGTCGTCGCGGCGGCGGCGGCGATCGCGATCGGGGTCTTCTCGCTCTTGTCGCGTCCCGGTGCCGGCACGACCTCAGTGACGGAACCGCCGACGCCGAGCGTCCCGTTCGTTACGAGCCCCCCGATCGGAGCGCAACTCGTGGCGCCGGACGGGACGCCACTCCGGCAGTTCCCGGGGTCGTTCTCCGAGGGCTCGAGCCTCCAGCTGTCCCCCGACGGAACCACGCTCGCGTACATGTCCGCCGGCTACGTGCACACGGTCCGCGTCGACGGTTCGGATGACCGAACCCTGACCGGGGCCGGCAACACGAACGACGGCGACGCGCAGAACCATGTCGTGTGGTCGCCCGACGGATCCCAGCTCGCGTACGCGTACACCGGCAACATCTACGTCATGAACGCGGATGGCTCGGATCAACACGCGATCACGCGATCCCCCGGCGGGCTCGGCGATTACTATCCCAGTCTGGTCCATCGACGGAACGATCGCGTTCTGGGAAGGAAGCCCGACGGCGAGGACGGCGGACCCTCCGACGCGGACATCTACACGATCCCCGCGACCGGGGGCCCAGTGACCCGGCTGACCCACGACGCCGACTCCGACATCGAGCCGGCGTGGTCGCCCGACGGTTCCAGGATCGCGTACTGGCACTACGGAACCCTTCGGGTCATGGGCGCCGACGGCAGTCACTCGCGCGAGGTGTACGCGCCCAAGGGTGGGGCATGGGCTCCGGCCTGGTCTCCCGACGGCAAGACCATCGCGTTCATCTCCTACGTGAGAAACCTGCCCGGGAGGTGGGGCCCCGCTGATGCAGCTCCGCACGATCGAGCTCAAGAGGGCAGAGGTCACCAAGCTCAACGTGCACTCGGTGACGGACTGGAACGGCCCCCAGTGGGTCTCGGATGGGGAGATCTTGATCAATCGCTACAACTGAGCAGAGAGGTGAGAGGGGCGGGCGCCTGCGGCGCCCGCCCCTCCGCTCATCCAACTCTTCCTCGTCTTCGCAACGGAACCTCCGTGCCATGGGTTTACAGGGACAGCGATCGCAGGGCGTGTCCGTACGAGAGACGAGCAGACAAGGAGCCGATCCGATGAGCACCTCGACCCCGTTGTTCCCTGTGCGCGAACGGCGAGTCTCGTTCGTGGCCGCCGCTGCGATCGTCGTTTCGTTAGGCCTCGGCGCCGTTGGAGGAAGCGTGATCACACGAGCGCTCGACAGCGCCGAGGGAAGCGACCGCGCCTCCCGCCGCCACGGGGTGGGACATGCAGAAACTCGAGGCGATGCAGGGGCGCCAGCTCGCCGACGCGCTCGCTTTGCAAGGTTCCTCCGAGTGGGATCCGCAGAAGATCGCCGCGATGCAAGGCCGTGAGCGTGCCGAGGCCCTCAGCCTGATGGGCCGGTCCGCACCATAGGTCGGCGTTCGGTTCGACCGGGCGGCGCCGGAGACGTACGGTCTGACGCAACGGATCGAGCGTGCGAGGGGTCGTAGGGTCGTGAACGGCGTCGCCAAGGCATCCTCGCGTGAACGAGCCACCGACGGATCGACGGGGTCGAGCAAGCTCGCCGACCTCTACGAGCGTTCCGGACCTGGCTCCATCCGGCTGGCCTACCTCCTCACCGGAGACCGTGGAGTAGCGGAGGACATCGCCCAGGACGCGTTCGTCCGTGTGGTCGGACACCTCGGCCACCTGCGGGATGCCAGCTCGTTCGATGCTTACCTCCGCCGAACGGTGGTGAACCTGTCGAAGAACCACTTCCGCCGCCGGGCCGTCGAACGACGGTTCCTCGCGCGCGCGGCCGAGCCCGAGCCGGTTCCCGGGCCCGAGGGTGCATCGATCGACCGCCACACCATCGTCCACGCCCTCGGTCGGCTGCCGCAGCGCCAGCGTGCGGCGATCGTGCTCCGCTACTACGAGGATCTGCCCGAGGACACGATCGCGTCGGTCCTTCGGTGCCGTCCAGCAACCGTCCGATCACTCGTAGCGCGAGGTGTCCAGACGCTCCGGTCCGACCTCAGGGAGGCCATCGATGCTTAGCGACACCGACGACGACATCCGGTCGCTGCTCCTCGAAGCCACGTCGGACCTTCCCCGCTCTCGCGCCGGCTCCACGACAGGACGGTCCGCAGGGCGCATCGGCGGATCATCGGAACGGTGTCGGTCGTCGCGGTGCTCATCGGACTCGTCGTCGGAGCATCGGTGAGTGTGGTCGATCGGTTCGATCGCATCGGTGCCCGCGAAGACGCCGCAGCGGGCGAGCGGGGCCTGGATCGTCAACATCACGACCGGCACATGGACCCGGATGGGAGGATTGCCGCCGCATGCGTTCTGGTTCAGCGCCTCCTGCGGATGGCACCGAGATCGCGGTCTCGGGGGCGGTGAACGCATCGCTCACAGATCTTCGTGCTCAGGTCTGACGGCACGGATCTCCGGCAGGTCACCCATGACCCGTATGGGGCTTCGCAGCCCGCGCTGTCTCCTGACGGAAGGTCGCTCGCGTACCAGGGATTCGGCGATTCCTCGACCCGCAACGTCTTCGTGATGGATCTTCCAGCGGGAGTCCCTCACCAAGTCACGCATGAGCGGCATGACGTCTCCGAGCTATCGTGGTCGCCGGATGGGCGGCGGGTCCTTTACTCGATGTCGATCCAGGGGCCGCGCGACCAGAAGATCTTCGATGACGGGGCGAGCAGCGTGTTGAAGGTCGTCACCGTGGGGACCGGTCGCGTGGAGCACGTCGCCGGCACCCATGGCTGGCCGGCCGATTTCGGGACGTGGTCCCCTGACGGCACGCGGATCGCATTCATGACGGGCCACGAGTGGACCGACAACGCCGTACGGCTTCGACCCCGCCGAGGATCTGGATCATGGATGCGGACGGGACGAACCGGAGGAAGGTCCTCACGCTCAGCGCGCGCGCAGCGGGGCTCACCTGGTCCCCGAGTGGGAGCCTCACGTTCTCCAAGCTCGACGGGGACGCTTTCTCCACTTCCATCGTGGACGTCGCCACGGGGCAGACGACGCGCGTGACGACAGGCTTCCTCCCGGTCTGGCTGAGCGCGGACACGCTCATCGTGCAGATCTGACCTGGGACGTCGAACGACGGCCGCGGTCGCTGGACCCTATTCGGGCGAGCTTGCGAGCTCGACCGGCGGCACGTCCGGCGGCACGATCGTGGGTCCGTGCTCGAAGACGATCTCGTCGTCCGCCGCGTCGACGAACACCGTCTCACCGGCACGGAACTCCTTGTGGAGGATCTTCTCCGACAAGGGGTCCTCCACCAGTCGCTGGATCGTGCGACGGAGCGGCCGAGCACCGAGCGCCTGGTCGTAGCCGCGCTCGGCGAGCAGCGACTTCGCGGCGTCGGTCAGGTCCAGGTCGATGTCCTTCGACTTGAGCTGCTCCTCGACGCGGCGCATCAGCAGGTCGACGATCAACTTCACGTCGGGGATCGTGAGCTTGTGGAAGACGATGACCTCGTCGATCCGGTTGAGGAACTCGGGCCGGAACTGCCGCTTGAGCTCCTCCTGGACCGTCTCCTTCATCTTCTCGTACGTCACGGCGTCGTCACGCGCCGCCGTGAAGCCGATCCCGACGCCCTTCGAGATGTCCCGTGTGCCGAGGTTGGAGGTCATGATGATGATCGTGTTCTTGAAGTCGACGGTGTGACCCTGGGAGTCCGTGAGCCGTCCGTCCTCCAAGATCTGCAAGAGCGTGTTGAACACGTCCGGATGGGCCTTCTCGATCTCGTCGAACAGGATCACGCTGAACGGCTTGCGCCGGACGGCCTCGGTGAGCTGACCGCCTTCCTCGTATCCGACGTAGCCGGGGGGTGAACCGATCAGCCGGCTGACGGTGTGCTTCTCCATGTACTCGGACATGTCCAGCTGGATCAGCGCGTCCTCGTCGCCGAACAGGAATTCCGCGAGGGCCTTCGACAGCTCCGTCTTCCCGACGCCCGAGGGACCCAGGAAGATGAACGAACCGGTCGGGCGCTTCGGGTCCTTCAGACCACTTCGCGTCCGGCGGATGGCGCGCGACACCGCGGAGATGGCGTCCTCCTGGCTGATGATCCGCTTGTGGATCTCGTCCTCCATGCGCAGGAGCTTCTCCGTCTCCTCTTCGGTGAGCTTGAACACGGGGATGCCGGTCCAGATGGACAGCACCTCCGCGATCTCCTCTTCGTCGATCTCCGACAGGATGTCCATCTCGGTCGAGCGCCATGACTGCTCGCGGCGCACCCGCTCCTCCTGGAACTGACGTTCTTCGTCACGGAGCCGTGCTGCGAGCTCGAAGTCCTGCCCGTCGATCGCCGATTCCTTCTTGAGGCGGACCTCCGCGATCTTCTCGTCGATCTCGCGGACGTCCGGCGGCGCGGTCATGCGCCGGATCCGCATGCGGCTGCCTGCTTCGTCGATCAGATCGATCGCCTTGTCGGGAAGGAACCGGTCGGAGATGTACCGGTCGGCCAGGTTGGCGGCCGCCACGATGGCCTCGTCGGTGTAGGTGACCCGGTGGTGCGCCTCGTAGCGGTCGCGGAGACCCTTCAGGATCTCGATCGTGTGGATCACGGTCGGCTCAGAGACCTCGATGGGCTGGAAGCGCCGCTCGAGGGCGGCGTCCTTCTCGAGGTACTTGCGGTACTCGTCGCGCGTGGTGGCGCCGATCGTCTGCAGCTCGCCGCGTGCGAGCATCGGCTTGAGGATGCTGGCGGCGTCGATCGCGCCCTCCGCGGCGCCGGCGCCGACGAGCGTGTGGAGCTCGTCGATGAACAGGATGATGTCGCCACGCGTCTTGATCTCTTTGAGGACCTTCTTCAGGCGCTCCTCGAAATCGCCGCGGTACCGGGATCCGGCGACCAGCGCGCCGAGGTCGAGCGTGTAGATCTGCTTGCCCTTGAGGGTCTCGGGGACCTCTCCCTTGACGATGGACTGCGATAGTCCTTCGACGACGGCGGTCTTGCCGACGCCGGGCTCGCCGATCAGCACGGGGTTGTTCTTGGTGCGACGCGAGAGCACCTGCATGACCCGCTCGATCTCTTTCTCACGGCCGATGACCGGGTCGAGCTTGTTCTCCCCGGCGAGTTGGGTCAGATTTCGCCCGAACTGGTCGAGGACGGCAGAGCCCTGCCCCGCGCTCTCGGTGCCGCCACCGGCGGAGACCTGCTCCTTGCCCCCCGTGTATCCCGAGAGGAGCTGGATCACGGTCTGACGGACGCGGTTGAGGTCTGCCCCGAGCTTCTGCAGGACCTGGGCGGCCACGCCCTCACCCTCGCGGATCAACCCGAGCAGGATGTGCTCGGTGCCGATGTAGTTGTGTCCGAGCTGCAGGGCCTCGCGGAGCGACAGCTCGAGGACCTTCTTGGCGCGCGGCGTGAATGGGATGTGGCCGGTCGGTGCCGCCTGCCCCTGGCCGATGATCTCTTCGACCTGTTGGCGGACGGCCTCGAGCGAGATGTTCAGGGATTCGAGTGCCTTCGCAGCGACGCCCTCGCCCTCGTGGATCAGGCCGAGGAGGATGTGCTCGGTGCCGATGTAGTTGTGGTTGAGCATCCGCGCTTCTTCTTGCGCGAGAACCACGACGCGCCTGGCGCGATCCGTGAATCGCTCGAACATCTCACCCGTCCTCCGGGCCGAGGCCCGCTTCCTCTCCTCGCCGCTCGGGGATCGCGGGACCACGTCCTCCCCCCGAGGTACATCGGGCGCCGAGGTCGTGTCCCCAGCGCCCGTACGAACCGAGTATACCCGTGCCCCTACGAACCCTTGGAACCACCATCAGTCGCTAATACGTCATCTTTCCTTCGGTTCGTTTCGGCGTCGGGATTAGTGCCAGCGTCTGCGACGAAGGGCCCGAGCCCGGGCTGCCCCGATGGGACCAGGAAGAAATCCCTCCCTCCGGGTGATGCGAAGCCCGTCGTCTGCCGGGAGACTTCAACTACGCGGACCTGCGTGCCGAACACCCTCCGAAGGAGGTTCCCGCGTGGACGTGAACCTCAAAGACGCTGACAAGGTGGGAACCATGCGCGTGCTCGTCGTCGACGACCATCAAGCCTTCCGGCATGCGCTGTCGTCTGCCTTGGAGATGGTCGACGACATCGAGGTCGCGGGACAGGCCGGCGGGGGACTCGCCGCGTGCCAGGAGGCCGAGCAGTTGGACCCGGACGTCATCATCATGGACCTGTCCATGCCCGACCTCTCCGGGATCGACGCGATGAAGCGGATCCATGAGCGGCGACCCGATCTTCCGGTGGTGATCCTGACGGCGCACGCGGACGACGGAACCGAGCGGGAGGCGCTCGAGGCCGGGGCGAGCGGGTTCGTTGCCAAAGGCACCGGTTTGCGCGACCTCGTGGTCATGCTGCACGAAGCCGCGGAGCTCGACGCGTCGTAAGCGGTGCCCTACCCGCCCTTCTCCTGGCGAGCGATCTTGCACAGACCCATCAGCAATCCCTTCGTGAACGACGGGTTGTCGAGCAGCGGGGTGAAGTCCCACCCGACGAGCGACACCGTCGTGAGGTCGGACTTCGCGGTCACCGTCGCCGATCGCGGACCCCCGTCGATCAGGCCGATCTCGCCGAAGTAGCCGCCGTGGCGCAACTCCGCCACGCGGGTGCCGTCCTTCAACACTTCCGCCGTCCCGTCCACGACGAGGTGGAAGCCCACGCCACTCTGCCCCTGGGTCGCCACCGAGGTTCCCTCGGAGAAGTGGACCTCCTTCATCCGGTCCGCGACCTGGGTGAGGTCGTGGTCGCCAAGGTCCGAGAACAGCGGCACGGAGCGCAGGAGCTCCACGATCTTCGTCTTGTCCATCGTTCACTCCCTATCCGAGGTCGAGGCAGGTGTCGGCGGTCACGATGCACCGGAACGGGGCCCGCGCGCAAGTCACCCGCCCTCGGGGCGCTGGGACGGGAACATGATGAGGTCGCGGAGACTGGCCGCATCGGTGAGGACGAGCAACAGGCGGTCGACGCCCATGCCCATCCCGCCGGCCGGCGGCATCCCGTGCTCGAGGGCTCGGAGGAACTCCTCGTCCATGGGATGGACCTCGTCCCCGAAGATCGCCTTCATCTGTTGCTGTAGCTCGAACTTGGCGCGTTGCTCGATCGGGTCCGTCAACTCGGAGAACGCTGTGACGAGCTCGACCGCGCCCGCAACCAGATCGAAATGCTCCGTGAGCGCTGGATCGTCCCGGTGCGGACGTGCGAGCGGCGAGACCTCCCGCGGGAAATCGCAGACGAAGGTCGGGCGCCAGATGGTCGGCTCGACCAACTTCTCGAACAGCTCTTGAACCACCTTGCCGGGACCCCACGCGTCGTCCACCTCGACGCCGTGTCGATCGGCGATCGCGGGAAGGTCCGGCCGCTCCAGGGTGAGGTCCTCTCCCGTCGCCTGCGAGACGGATCCGAGGACCGTCACCCGTTCGAACGGCGGCGAGAGATCGAGCTCGCGTCCGCGACTCGGGATCACGAGATCGTCCGGATCACGCCCCATCACGACGTTCACCGCGCGGCAGCACTCGACGACAAGCGTCTCGGAGAGCTCCATCATCGTGTGGTAGTCGCCGTACGCCTGGTACGCCTCCAGCATCGAGAACTCGGGGTTGTGTTCGCGATCGATGCCCTCGTTCCGGAAGTTCCTGCCGAGCTCGTAGACCCGCTCGAGCCCGCCGACGAGCATCCGCTTCAGGTAGAGCTCCAGCGAGATCCGGAGCTTCAGATCGATGTCGAGTGCACGGTGATGGGTCGTGAACGGGCGTGCGTTGGCGCCCCCGGCGACCGACTGCAGGATCGGCCCTTCGAACTCCACGAACCCTCGGTCGTCGAGCACGCGTCGCATCGTCTTGAGCGCCGCGGCCCGAGCCCACACGTACCGTCGAGGCGCGTCGTCGGCGATCAGGTGGAGGTACCGGCGTCGCTGCTGGAGATCGGGGTCCTGCAGGCCGTGCCATTTCTCCGGCAGGGGCCGGAGCGCCTTCGTCAGCATCGCCCAGCGTTCCGCGAAGATGCTCAGCTCGCCTGCTCGCGTCGTGCCGAGGTACCCCTCGGCACCGATGATGTCGCCGAGGTCGACCTCGTCGAGCTCGGCGAACCGATCCTCCGGCAGGCTCGCCTTCGCGAACACGACCTGGAGATCGCCCTCGCGATCGCGGATCGTGAGGAACTTGATCTTGCCGAGGTCGCGCTTGAGGATCACGCGCCCGGCGACGACGAACCGCTCCGCGGTCGTCGTGTCGGGCGCGAGATCGGGGTTGGCCTCGCGGACGGCGCGTGTCGACGCCGGCTCGTCGACGTCGAGCACCGATCTGAGGCTGATCGCGAAGGCCCGCTCCCGTCCCAGGCGATCGAGCGATGCGCGCCGAGCGGCGAGCACCTCGGCCTCGCGGCCGGTCGGCGCTCCCTCCTCGGCGCCTGACCCCGGCGGATCGGTCGGCTCAGGCATCGGCCGGATCCGCGTTCCGCGCGTGCACGAGCCGGAGACCCTCGAGGGTCAGCCACGGCTCGTGATGCTCGATCGACCGGCAATGCGGGATCACGATCGGCGCCAGGCCACCCGTCGCGACCGTGGTCGGCTGCGCTCCCAGCTCGTTCGTGATGCGCGAAACGATCCCGTCGACCATGTCCGCCGTCCCGAAGATCAGCGCCGACTGGATGCACTCGACCGTGTTCTTGCCGATCACCGAAGGGGGGGCCACCAGCTCGACGCGCGGGAGTCGGGCCGTCCTCGACACGAGGCTCGCCGCGGCGACCTGGATCCCGGGCCCGATCACGCCGCCCACGAACTCCCCGTCCGCGGACACGACGTCGAAGTTCGTGCTGGTCCCGAAGTCCACGACGACGGCGGGGCCGCCGTAGCGGGAGAAGGCGGCGAGCGCGTTCATCACGCGGTCCGCGCCCACCTCCTTCGGGTTATCCGTGGCCACGGAGACGCCCGTCTTGATCCCCGGCCCCACGATCAGCGGGGCGAACGTGAGATACGCGGCCGCCATCTCGCGGAACGCCGTGGTGAGGTCCGGGACGACGCTCGCCACGCACATGCCCGTGATATCCCGACGGAGATCGAGGTCACGGTGCTCGAGCAGCCCCGCCAGCTGCAACGCCAGCTCGTCGGAGGTCTGCTCGGCCCGGGTGGAAAGCCGCCACGTCTGACGAAGCGCCTCGCCCTCGAATACCCCGAGGACGATCTCGGTGTTGCCGACATCGGCTGCGAGGAGCACGGCATTCCCCTCCGTTCACGACCTGAGGACCGGCCTCAGGATCGATCCGGGGCCGGGTCGAGGGCCATCGTCGCGGAGACCCGGGGCGCCGACAACCCGGGGCGGCTCACCCGATGGGCGCCGGGAGCAGCAGGTTGTCGATCAGGCGGGCGCCGGGGAAGCGGGCCGCCACGATCGCGCGCGAGGGAGCGTCGATCGTGGCGGCCCGCGTGAACGTCGCCTCCTCGACCACCGCCGCGTAGTCGAGTCGGGCGAGCGAGGTCCCGCCGATCTCGCGGGCCATCAACGCCACCAGGACCTGCGGGTCGCGTTCGCCCGCGCGGGCGTGCTCCGCGGCCTCCGTGAGCGCGAGGAACAGACAGCTCGCCTCCTGGCGCTCCTCGGGCGTGAGGCGCGCGTTCCGGGAGGACAGCGCGAGCCCGCTCGCCTCGCGCACGGTGGGGCAGGCCACGATCGTGACCCCCAACGCGGACTCCGCTGCGGCCATCCGACGGACGAGGAAGAGTTGCTGAGCGTCCTTCTCTCCGAAGTAGGCGGCGCTCGGGCCCGTCAGGTCGAACAAGCGGTGCACCACCTTCAGGACCCCTTCGAAGTGCCCGGGCCGAGCCGCGCCTTCGAAGGTTCGACCGACGGGACCAGGGTCCGGAGCGGGCAGGTCCACCCCCGGCGGGTAGACCTCCTCGACCGAGGGCGCCCACACGAGGTCGACCCCCTCCCGCTCCGACGCGGTGAGATCCGCCGCTTCGTCGCGGGGATAGGTGGCGAGATCCTCGCCCGGCCCGAACTGCAGCGGGTTCACGAAGATGGACACGACCACGCGGTCCTGTTCCGACCGTGCCCGGCGGATGAGCGAGCGATGCCCGGCGTGCAGCGCGCCCATCGTGGGCACCAGGCCGACCGAGGCTCCCGTCGCTCGCCAGCCGTCGGTCGCCGCCCGGAGATCCGCGGCGGTACGGATCACCTCCACGGCCGGCTCACCGATGGTCGTCCCAGCGATCGAGAACCGCCACGACGGCCGCCCGGCCGGCCTCGGACAGCCGCCCGGCGCCCACGGCCAGATCGAGGGCCACCCGGCACATCGCGACATAGGCGGCGATCGTGTCCGGAGCATGTTCGGCGAGCGCCTCGAGGTTCCTCGTGATCGTGGCCGTGTCGCCGCGGACGGCAGGACCCGTGAGGGCTGCCCCGGTCCCCAACCTCGCGACGTTGTCGAGCGTGGCCATCTGCAGCGGATGCATCGCTTCGGCGGGATCGGGCACGCCCGATGCGGCGAACAAGCGCTCGGCGACGGCCGTCGTCGCCACGAGGTAGTTCGAGGCGAAGACCGCGGCGGCGTGATACAGCGGGCGGAGATCGTCGCTGAGCCGGAACGGGATGGCGCCCAGCTCGGTCGCGAGCCACTCACCCAACACGAAGCCCTCGTCGTCGTCGGCCGTGATCGCGATCCGACACCCCGGCAAGGCGCGGACGGCTCCATCGACGTCCGGGAAGGTCTGCAATGGATGCGTCGCCAGGCGACGCGCCCCTCGTTCGCGGAGCGGCGTAAGGACGTCGAGCCCCGTCGAGCCGGACACGTGCGTCACCCAGGTGCCGGCGGCCACCGCCTCTCGCGGCGGCGAGCTCGGCAACGAGCGACTCCAAGACGTTGTCGGGGACCCCCAGCAGCAGCGAGGTCGCCGAGCGCGGCGGCCTCAGTAGGGGGAAGGATGCGAACCCCCGGAAGCCATGCGGCCGCGCGCTCCGCCGTCGCTCCGCGACCGGCGACGGCGACGATCTCGTTTCCGGCGCGCGCGAGCAACGCGGCGAAGGCCGTTCCCACGCGCCCGGCGCCGATCACCGCGATCCTCACGACGCCGACCCCGTGACACCGGACGACGAGGCCGTCCACAGCAACGGGCCATCGGGACGAGGCGCCCCCGGCGGCAGCGTGAGGGGAGAGACAACGCCCGCTCGGACGGAGGACAGCTCACCGTCCTGCAGCAGGATCAAGCTGCCGTCGGCCGTGACGGTCGCCTCGACGGTGGCCGCTTCGGTCTGGTCGACGAGCTCGGGGATCCGCAGACCGACCCCGGGGGCCATGGTGATGCGGTAGACACCGCGGATGCCGCGATAGTGCCCCAGCACGTACGCATCTCCCGCGTCCGGGGACCACGTCAGGAATCCATCGACCAGGAGCGGCTGACGCCTCCGGCCGAACGGGACGGGGCCGGTCCGGGATGGGGACCGGTGATAGAGCTGCACGCCCCGTGGCTGGCCGGCCTGCCGAGCGCCGGGTCGCGGAGCCGGGGTCACGAGGAAATCCCCTCGCGTCGGACAGACTCAGCAGCGTGTGGTCGTCGATGAATCGCTCCGTGTAACCGCCACCGACGAAGACGATCGACGCGGTCGATCCTCGCGCGGCCACCACGTAGATGAACGTGCCGTTCCGCGCGATCGTGATCGGGAGCCCGCACATCGTCCCGTCGTACCGGACATCGGAGGTGCCGAACGACACCACATGGTTGGCGATCACGACGTGCCGGAGGCAGCCATGCGTCCGGTCCCCGACCCGGAGCGAGGTGATGTCCCGGCCGCCGGATGACCACGTGACGAGGTCGCCGGCAGCGATCCGGATCGGACGGCTCTCCGGCGTGAGGAAGTGCAGGATGCTGGCGACCTGCCGATGCCCTTGGCTCGTCAGGCCGACCCAGCCGGGGCTCACGCTCGAGGCGTCGACCAGGCTGGTCGGCCGGTCGACCTGGGGCCCGGGCGCGACCCGACCCGTCTGCAGATCCCACGTCACACAGCACCCAGCCCTGTGGATCCTGCGCCGCGTAGATCAGGGTCCCGTTCAGGCCCGACAGCCGAACCGGTGGGCGTCGCCGTCGTGGCGGCCGGTGTGTGCGCGGTGATGAAGACGAACGCGCCGGCCGCGATGACGCCGACGAGCGCGGAGGTGATCCATCCGCGCGATCGTGCTCGTGTACGCCGCGCGCTCGGTCGCGCCGAAGGCGTCTCTTCCGGCGGAGTGTGAGGGTTGGCCGAACGACGGCGCGGGCCCGGCTGCCGAGTGACACGGCGAGTCTTCTCGCGCGGCTCCGACCCGAACAGATCCGTCCCACACGCCGGGCAGTTCTTCGATCGTGTCTCTCCCGACCAGTCGCAGCGGAGGCAGATCTTGCCGCTCATGGGAGTTCCAACGGCGGGGCGTACGGCCGCGCGCCGTCGCCATCCACGGTGAGGTCGAGGATCCGGGTCCCGTCCGCGAGCACGGGATCGGGATCGAGCTCCAACAGGGGCAGCACCACGAACGAGCGCTCGGTCATCCGCGGATGCGGGATCGTGAGCGCCGGTTCGTCCACGACGAGGTCGTCGAACAGCAGGATGTCGATGTCGATCGTCCGGGGGCCCCAACGGACGTCGCGCGTGCGACCGAGCTCGGCCTCCACGTCGTTGCAGATCGCGAGCACTTCGTTCGGATCGGCTTCGGTCTCCGTCCGGATCACGGCGTTGAGGTACGGGGGCTGGTCGGGTGGGCCACCGATCGGCTCGGTCTCCCAGACCCGCGACGAGGCCACCGTGCGAACGCCAGCGTCCGCGAGCAGATCGACGGCCGCTTGGAGGCATCGCAGACGGTCGCCGAGGTTCGCGCCGAGGCCCAGCGTCACCGCGTGCATCGCGATCAGCGTTCCGGAAGCGTCACCGCCGCCGCGACGCCCTGGATCCCCAGGCGCGTCGCCGCGTTCGGCTTGTGGACGATCACCGTTGCGCGGAGAACACGATCGAACGTCAGACATTCGCGCGCGATGGCATCGGCCATCGACTCGATCAGATCGAACGAGCCCTCCTGCACGACGCTCCGGACGACGTCGGTGACCGCGCGATAGTCGGCGGTCGCGTCGATCCGATCGTCGCCGACGTTGATCTCGAGATCGAGGTCAACGACGAAGGGCTGGGCTGCGTCCTTCTCTCCCGGCCGCGCGCCGTGACGACCTTCCACCTCGATGCCGGAGAGGAACACCCGGGAGCTCATGCGTTCGGTCCCACCTCCTGCTCCGCGGGGTCGGGCGCGGCCGACCCGTCGGCATCGTCCACCTCCGCCGCCGTGAGGTCCACCCATCCCGGCCGGCGTTCCAGCTGGAGCGTCGTGATCCCGCCGTGATCGTGCGGCGCGCGCAGGTAACGGGCGCGCAGGTACTCGAGGATCATCACGCCGATCGTGTCGAACGCGTCGTCGAGGAGCAGATGGCCCGACTCGGGGACGAATCCGAGGGTCGAGGCGGGGATCGTCGCGCTGAGGCGCTCGGCGATCCGCGGATCGACGATCCGATCGTCGTCGCCGTGGAGCATGAACACGGGTTGCTCCCACGCCGTCATCGCATCCTCGAGGCCGGTGACGTCGTCACCGGCCTCGAGGACGGCGCGACCACGCGCGTACGCGTCGGGGTCGCGCCGCCACGGTTCGAGATACGCATCGGCGTCCGCATCCGCGATGGGCTCGATATGCGCGCGAGCGAGGGCGTCCTCCGCCGTCTCCGGGAGGGCCGGGCCTTCGGTGGGACCGACGGATCCGAGCAGCACGATCGCGTCCGCGTCCATCCCCCCGCCGAACGCCAAGGTCTGCGCGACGCGCCCGCCGGTCCCGTGCGCGACCAACGCGGCTCGCTCGATCCCCAGGTCGCGCAGGCGGCCGCGGATCGCGGCCGCCTGCACCCTCGATCCGCGCTCCTCGAAGCCGCTGAGGTCCGCCACCAGGACGCGGAACCGGGTCGCGAGCAGCGGGACGAGCTGCCGGAAGGCGTGCCCACCGAACGGGAACCCCGGCACGACGACGACGGGCTCCCCCTCGCCTGTGACCTCGAACGGCAGCTCGTTCACGACACCGGCTCCCGAACGACCGCGTCGGCGACCTTGAGGGCCCGGACGGTCGCCTCGACGTCGTGCACGCGGACGAGGTCCGCGCCGTGTGCAGCCGCGAGGACCGCCACCGCGAGCGAGCCCTCGAGCCGTGCCGCCGGGTCCTCGACGCCGGTGAGCGCGCCGATGAAGCCCTTCCGGGATGCGCCGACCATGACCGCCGCGCCCAGCAGCCGGAGCGCGGGCACCGCGCGCAGCAGCGCCAGGTTGTGGTCCACCGTCTTGCCGAACCCGATCCCCGGGTCGATGCAGATGCGCTCCTCCGGGATGCCGGCGAACACGGCCGCCTCGATGCGCTCGCGGAGGAACTCGTGCACCTCCGCCACGACATCGTCGTAGCGCGGGTCGTCTTGCATCGTCTTCGGCTCGCCGAGCATGTGCATCAGCACGACCCCGGCCCCGGTACGCGAGACGGTCTCGAGGAGCGCGCTGTTCCGACCCCCCGCGATGTCGTTGACGACGCTGGCGCCGGCGTCGAGCGCCGCACTCGCCACCTCCGGTTTCCGCGTGTCGACGCTCAGGGGCGTGCCGGGACGGGCTTTCACGAGCCCCTCGATCACCGGGACGACCCGAAGGAGCTCCTCGTCGGCCTCGATGGGATCCGAGCCGGGCCGGGTCGACTCCCCGCCCACGTCCACGAGGTCCGCGCCCTCGTCGACCAGCCGCGCGCCGTGGGCCACGGCATCGTCGGCGCTCGCGAACATGGCGCCGTCGCTGAACGAGTCCGGCGTGACGTTCACGATGCCCATCACCAACGTGCGTTCGCCGAGGCTCAGTGTGTGGTCACCGCACCTCCAGAAGCGTTGGTCCATACGGCCATCGTAGAAGGGTGTGAGCGAGACGGCGCGGGCGAACGACCGATCTACGGGACCGTGGCCCACCAGGCGATCGGTCCCGCGACCGTGACCCCCGCAGGCATGGGGAGCGGCTCGAGGTGGGTCCCGTCCGGGTCGATCAGCGCTGCGGTCCCGTCCACGTGCACGAGCAACAACCGGAGACCACTTGGTGCCCACGACACGGCGTACCAGTTACCGCTCCCGGCAGGCGTGACTCGCCGAAGGTTCGATCCATCGGCGTCCACCAGCCAGATCGCGCCGTCGCGGCCCGTCGATCCTTGTTCTGCGAACGCGATCGGGGAGCCCTCGGGACAGAGGGCCACCCAACCGACGGGCCGCGGAGGCTCGGCGACTCGACGCGACCCGCTTCCGTCCGCCCGGGCCGCCCAGATCCCTCCGCTCGCGTAATAGACGAGAGAGCTGTCGGGCGACCACGAGGGGGCGTCCTGGTTGGGACCGCCCGTGCGCGGCCAGAGAGCTCGTTCGTTCGTACCGTCGGCGTCGATCAGATGGATCCCGCCGTCCTGCTCGGAGTAGAAGGCGATCGTGCGACCGTCGGGCGACCACGCGATCTCGCCCATCTGCGCATCGCGCTTGATGACCCGGAAATCCGATCCGTCGACGTTGATCTCGCAGAGGGAGTTCACCCCTTCGGTGTATCGACGGACGAACGCGATCGTGCGACCGTCCGGCGAGAACGACGGGCTGTCGTCACTCGCAAAGGTGTATCGAGCGATATCGGGATCCGCATCACGATCCCCAGGCAGACCCGTCAGCTGCCGGAATCCGGTCCCGTTCGGCTGCATGACCGCGATCACCAGCCCGGTCGACGACCCACGCGACTGAGCTGCGAAGGCGATGAGGCCCTGCGGGGCGGGCGCCACGGACCCCGTCGGGGTCGCACTCGGCGAGCGTCGTCGCCGGAGCTCCGTCGTCCATGTCTCGCGCTCGGAGCAGCAGACCGAACCCCGCCGCCGCGACGAGGGAAGCCAGCAGGATCACGCCCACTCGGCGGGCAGCTGAGGGGCGCGGCTCTTGCGGTTCCTTCGGTCCGATCGCGCGTGCTCGCGCGTACACGTCAGGAACGTCGAGGTCGTCGAGCGAACGGAAGCGATCGTGGATGTCAGTCATCGGTCTCCTCCAGGAGTGGACGCAGACGTTTCCGCGCTTGTGCGAGATGCACCCGGACCGTCGCCTGGCTGCAGCCGAGGATCCGGGCGACGTCGCGGGTCGACAGGTCGGCGTACTCGTGCAGGGCGATCGCGGCGCGCTGGTTCGGGCTCAGGATCGCGAGGGCTCTGACGAGGTCCGCTACCGGTTCCGGCATCTCGTAGCTGCGTTCCGGCAACGCGCCCGATCGACGGCTCCGTGCCTTCAGCTCCCCTGCGGCGATCCGGAACGATGCTCGCCAGATCCATCGATCGTGATCCCGGACGGCAGCGCCGCGGCCGAGCGCCTGGGCGAATGCTTCGGCCATCGCGTCGGTCGCTACGTCGGGGTCGGTGGTGAAGGCGACGAGCGATCGCCAGAGCTTGGCGCCCTGCTCCCTCCATACTCGCTCGACCGCGTCGCGCGCCTCGATGCTCACGACTGCATCCTGGACCACACCCCTACAGGGTTCCGGAGCGGGTGAACCGTGTAGGCGGTACGCTCGGCCGTCCACGGGAGGCAGGATGACCTGCACGAACTGCGGAACCGAGAACAAGCCCGGGCGCAAGTTCTGCGCGAGCTGCGGCGCGGCCCTCTCGACGGCATGCCCGGTATGTGGCGCTGCGAACGATCCGACGGACCGCTTCTGCGGCGAATGCGGGACCCCCCTCACGCCGAGTGCTCCACCGGACGAGCGGGCGGCCCCGGTCGCCGAGCGCCGGCTCGTTTCCGTGCTCTTCATGGACCTCGTCGGCTTCACGGCCGCTTCGGAATCGCGCGACGCGGAAGACGTCCGCGAGCTCCTCTCGAGCTACTTCGACATCGCCCGGACGGTGGTCGGGCGCTACGGGGGAACGATCGAGAAGTTCATCGGCGACGCCGTGATGGCGGTCTGGGGAACGCCGATCACGCGCGAGGACGACGCGGAGCGCGCCGTGCGATCCGCGCTCGAACTCGTCGCCGCGATCCCCGCCCTCGGCGCGGAAGCCGGGGTGGACGGACTCGCCGCTCGGGCCGGCGTGGCGACGGGCGAAACCGCGGTCACGCTGGACGCCGAGGGACAGGGCATGGTCGCGGGCGACATCGTGAACACCGCGTCCCGCGTGCAGTCGGCCGCCCCGCCGGGGGGTGTCTTCGTGACCGAAGCGACCCGGCACGCCACCGATGCCGCGGTCGAGTACGAAGCGGCCGGGCCACACGAGTGAAAGGCAAGTCGGAGCCGCTCAACCTCCATCACGCTCTGCGCGTCGTCGCGCTCCGCGGCGGGCAGCTCCGGTCGACGGGATTGGAATCGCCGTTCGTCGGACGCGAGCGGGAGCTCCGCCTGGTCAAGGAGCTGTTCCACACCAGCGCGGACCATCGCCGGACGCATCTGATGGCCGTGACCGGCGTGGCGGGGATCGGGAAGTCCCGCCTCGGGTGGGAGTTCTTCAAGTACGTCGACGGTCTCGCGGACGACGTCTACTGGCACCGGGGACGTTGCATCGCTTACGGCGAGGGCGTCACGTATTGGGCACTCGCGGAGATGGTCCGCGGACGCGCAGGGATCGCGGAGGAGGAGGTACCGGCGTCGGCCGCCGAGAAACTCTCCGATACGGTCGCCCGATTCGTCGGCGACATGGAGGAGCGGCGCTGGATCGAGGGGCGGTTGGGTCAACTCCTCGGCGCTCGAGGATCGGGTCACCTCGTCGCGCGAGGACCTGTTCGCGGCCTGGCGACGGTTCGTCGAACGCATCGCGCAGCGCGGCCCGGTCGTGCTCGTCTTCGAAGACCTCCAGTGGGCGGATCCCGAGCTCCTCGATTTCATCGACCATCTCCTGGACTGGAGTCACGATCAGCCGATATTCGTCCTCGGTCTGGCACGGCCCGAGATCGTCGATCGCAGGACCGGCTGGGGAACGGGGCGGCGTGGTGTCACGTCGCTGTTCCTCGAACCCCTCGACGACGCGACGATGGAGTCCGCTCCTGCGCGGGATGGTGCCCGGCCTCCCCGAGCCCGTCGGGCGCGAGATCCGCGATCGCTCGGAGGGGATCCCGCTCTACGCCGTCGAGACCGTCAGGATGCTCCTCGATCGAGGGCTGCTTCGCCGCGACGGGAACCGTTTCGAGCCCACGGGTCCCATCGAGGACCTGGACGTGCCCGAGACGCTCCATACATTGATCCAGGCGCGCTTGGACGGCCTCGCGCCCGAGGACCGGGCGCTGCTGCAAGACGCCTCCGTCCTCGGCAAGACCTTCCCGCCGGACACCCTCGCGACGCTGACCGGCCGGGACGAGAACGCGGTGCGCGGATCGTTGGAGGGGCTCGTCCGTCGGGAGTTCCTCGCGATCCAATCGGACGAGCGTTCGCCCGAACGGGGACAGTTCGGATTCCTCCAGTCCCTGATGCAGCGCGTCGCGTACGAGACGTTGTCGCGGCGTGACCGTAAGGCGAAGCACCTCGCGATCGCGCGACTGCTCGAAGACACGTGGGCCGGCGACGACGACGAGATCGTCGAGGTGATCGCCTCGCACTACCTCGAGGCCTACCGAGCCGATCCCGACGCGGAAGACGCGCAGACCCTTCGAGCGAACGCGCGCGTGGCGCTCGCGCGAGCGGGGGATCGTGCGCGCGCCCTTGCGGCGGCCCGTCAGGCCCGCGGCTACTACCAGCGTGCCGCAGAGCTCGCCGAGGAACCGTCCGAGGAGGCCGGCTTGCTGGAGCAGATCGGGATAACGCACCGGGACGACGGTGATCCTGCCGACGCGCTGAGCGCGTTCGAGCGTTCACACACACTGTTCTCCGAGCAGGGGCTGTACCACGACGCCGCCCGCCTCTCGGCGCGGATGGGCGAGGCGCTCTGGCTCCTGGGCAGACCGGACGAGGGCGCCGTGCGCATGGAGCAAGCTCTCGGTTCGCTCAGCGAAGATGAGCAGGATCGCGATCTCGCGACGCTCGCCGCGCAGATGGGCAGGATCCTGTTCTTCCTCGGTCGGCTCGACGACGCGTGGGATCGGTTGGAGGTGGCGCTGCGCACCGCGGAGGCGATGTGGCTCCCGGACGTCCTCTCCGAAGCGCTCAACACGAAGGCGCTCGTCCTCAGCTCCCGGGACCGGCCCGAGGAGTCGCTGGCGCTGCTGACGCGAAGCCTGGAGCTCGCGCGAGATGGTGACGTGCCTCACTCCGCGCTCCGGGCCTATTCGAACCTTTCCAATCACATGATGGAGCTCGAACGGTGGGACGACGCAGCCACGTATCAGGAGGAAGGCGGGAAGCTGGCCGAACGGGTGGGCTCCCGATCGTCCTGGTGGTTCCTGCAGCAACACGTCGGCTTCCGGCTCCTCGCCGGCGGGCGGTGGGACGAGATGCTCGCGATGATCGAAGCATTGCCGGCTCCGGAAGACGACCCCGCGGTCGTGTCCGGGCGTGACGGCTTGGCATGGGCCGCGATGCTGATCTCGGCCCGCAGAGGCCGGCTCGAAGACGCGGACCGGTACGCGGCGATGTGGTCACGTTCCGAGACGGATGTCCAACTCCTCGCCGGCGCCGCGGCGGGCGACGCCGACCGCCTGCTCGCCCGGCATCAGCTGGAGGCGGCGCTCGAGCGCGGTCGCTTCGCGTTCGACTCGCGGAACGCCTTGAGCCTTCGACACGGCGCCGTGAGGGACGGTTTCCGCGTGGCATGCGAGGCCGCGCTCGAGCTCGGCGATGCCGAGACCCTGACCGAGCTCCTCGCCCTCGTCGAAGCGATCCCGCCGGGCTTGCTCGCACCCTCTACGCGAGCGACGCGGGAGCGCATGCGCGGGCACCTCGACGCGACCGACGGGCGGATCGAGGACGCCGATCGGCGCTTCCGCTCGGCCGCCCAGATCTACGGCGAGCTCGGGATGCCGTTCGAGCGAGCCGTCGTGCTGCTGGAGCGGGTCGAGCGGCTCGGCACCGGAGCGCCGGGCGCCGTGGACGATCTGCGGGAGGCCTCGCAGACCTTCGAGGATCTCGCCGCACCGTCCCTGGCAAGAGCGCGCACGGGCTGCCGCCTCCGACTGACGCCCCGGCTCAGCGCATCCGGATGTGATCCATCGCCTCCTGGCGGGTCCGTGCGTCGGTGCGGAACAGTCCGCGGACCGCGGAGGTCACGGTGAGCGACCCCGGCTTCTTGACGCCCCGCATCGTCATGCAGAGGTGCTCCGCCTCGATCACGACGAAGACCCCCCGCGGCGAGAGCGCCCGCTCCATGGCCTCTGCGATCTCGGTCGTCAACCGTTCCTGCACCTGCGGCTTCTTCGCCAGGACGTCGACGACGCGTGCGACCTTCGACAGCCCCGTGATCTGCTGGGACTTGTTCGGGATGTACGCGACGTGCGCCTTGCCGACGAAGGGAAGGAGGTGGTGCTCGCAGATCGAGTACAGCGGGATGTCCCGGACCATGATCATCTCGTCGAAGTCGGCTCCTTCGACGACGGTCACCACCTGGGCGGCATCCACGTCGATCCCCGCGAAGATCTCCTCGTACATCCGGGCGACCCGCGAGGGCGTTTCGCGCAGCCCCGCGCGCTCAGGGTCCTCCCCCATGCCGTCGAGGAGCAGCCGGACGCCCTGCTCGATCTTCGCGTGATCGAAGCCCTCGCTGGTCATGCCCGGATGCTACATGCCCTCCGCCCCACGGCATCAAGGCGGAGTCGCCGTCGGCGTGCACGGAGCGTTGACGGGCGTGTCCGCGCGGCACGGCGGAGGCGGGCGGAACGCGAGGAGCAATGCGGCGAGGACGATCACGATCACGACCCCGATGACGACCTTCGCGAGGAAGACCAGGAGACCGAACTCGTCGTGCGTGTCCTCGTGTCGAGGCTCGGGTGCGATCGGAGGCGGTGTTCCTCCGTACCGGTGGCCGGGCCGCGGGGCCGCGCACGGCGGTGTTCCCGGTCGGGCCGGGGGCGACGCGCGCAGCTCGGGGCCCGGCGACCGCCGCACGCCGGAGGTCGTACGAGCGGCGGCGATCGACGTCGACCAGGATGTCGTAGGCCGCCGTGATCTCGGCGAACCGGCCCGCCGCGCCGGGATCGGTCCGGTCGGCGTCGGGGTGGAACCGCCGAGCGAGCATCCGGTACGCGTGATGGATCTCGTCCGACGTCGCGGAAGGGCTCACGCCCAACACGGCGTAGGCATCGAACGGCAACCCGCTTGCGCCGGCGCTCACCCGGCGAGTGTAGGTCCGCTCAGCGGATGCCGGTGTCCACCGTGAGATCCACGCGGACCGGATGACCGGGCTGCACATCGATCGTGACCGGTTGGCTCGTCGGCGGCCCGCCGTCCGTCACGGCGACGACCTCATAGCTGCCCGGCTGCAGCGTCAGCGTGTAGTTGCCGTTGTCGTCGGTCCGCGCGTCGTTCGGATCGCCGGCGTCGTCGGTCGCCCGCACGGTCCCGACCCACGGAGCCGGCGGACACGGGGAGCCCGCTCGCTCGACCGGACACGTCGGGCCCGCGGTGACGGTCCCGAAGATCCCCGACGGGTTCGCTGGGCTCGACGATCGCCCGCACGCGATGAGCGCGAGCAGGAGAGCCGTCGCGAAGATCCTGCGCATGTCCCTGGGACGCGCTCGAGCGCTCCGCCGGTTCCCGGTCAGCCGCCGTACGCCGAGGGCTTGAGCGTCCCGATGTAGGGAAGGTTCCGGTACTTCTCGGAGAAGTCGAGGCCGTAGCCGACGACGAACTCGTTCGGGATGTCGAAGCCGCAGTAGCGGATGTCCAACGGCACCTGCTGGATCCCTTCCTTCCGCAGGAGGGCCGCGACCTCCAGCGTCGCGGGCTTGCGTCCGGCCAGGTTCTTGAGCAGGTACTTGAGCGTGAGACCGGAATCGACGATGTCCTCGACGACCAACACGTCTCGATCCTTCAGATCGTGATCGAGGTCCTTGAGGATCCGGACGACGCCCGAGGTCTTGGTCGCCGCGCCGTAGGACGACACGGCCATGAAATCGAACTCGAGCGGGAGCCGGATGTGCCGAGAGAGATCGGCCATCACCACGAAGGCCCCTTTGAGCACGCCGACGAGCAGGAGACGGCGACCCTCGTAGTCCCGCGTGATCTGCTCGCCCATCTCGGCGAGCTTGGCCTCGATCTCGTCCGCCTTGATCAGGACGTTCTCGATGTCGTCGGCGTAGGTCTCCACGGGAGCCGCGAGTCTACCCCTCGACCTCGACGTGCGTGCGGGTACGCCGGGCCTTGATCCCGAGCAAGAGGTCGCGCGCCCGACCGGGGGACCCGGCCGCAAGGTCGAGGACCGCGTCGATCGCCTCATGGTCCCAGCCGAGGTCCGCGCGCTGGAAGCCGCGTCGCACGACCCGGGACGAGAGCGCCGGAGGCAGGTCGAGCAGCGGCCGGGCGCGGAGCGCGAATCCGCGGTCGCGCAGCTCGACGAGCGTCTGCGCGTGCTCGTCCGCGTGCGCGAACAACGCGGTCGCGTCCCGTCGCAGGTGATCCGCGGTGCGAGCGAACGTCCGCTTCACGTCGCGGCCCGTGGACCGTTCGATCGCGGGGATCGCCTCCCGCCGGAGGGCGTTGCGCAGCAGGTTCGTGTCCCTGTTCGTCGGATCGTTCCTCGGGCGCAAGCGCAGCGTTCGACAGAACCCGTCGACCTCCTTCCGCGTGACGTCGATCAGCGGTCGAACGAGCGTGCCGTTCACCGGAGCGATCCCGCCCATCCCATCCAACCCCCAGCCGAGGACGAGGCCCATCAGGATCGTCTCCGCTTGGTCGTCGAGCGTGTGGCCGTCGGCCATCCGCGTTGCGCCGATCGCTCGCGCCACGCGTGCCGCCTCTCGCGCTCGCTCGAACCGGCCCCACATCTCCACCGAATCCGACCGGCCCGGCTCATCGACGGCGGTCGCCAAGTGGAAGGGCAACCCGTGCCGGCCGGCGAGACGGCGAACGTACGTCGCGTCCGTCGCCGAGTCAGGGCGCAGCCGATGATCCATGTGGAAGACCTCCAGCCGGAGCCGGAAGAGTCGGCGCAACCGGATCAACGACTCGAGGAGACACACCGAATCGGGGCCGCCGCTCACCCAGACGAGCACATGGTCGCCGGACGCGAACATGTCGTACCCGCGTGCGGTCTTCGTGACCCGTTCGAGAACCCTCGCGACGGCGGGCGGTCTCCGCGCCGCCATCGGCTTACCGCGTGACGCGAGCGATCCAGCGATCCGGATCGGCCACCTCGCCCGGCTGCGGGAGATGCTCGCGCGACTCCCACACCAGGTTGAAGCCGCTCATGCCCACCCGTTCGATCACGTCGCGCACGAATCGCTCGCCGGTGTCGTACTGCGCCACCTTCTGATCGAACCCGATCGCACGTTGGAAGCGCTGCTCGACGCCGCGGACGTGCCGTCTCGCCTGGAGGGCGTTCCTGAGTCGGGACAGGGTCGCGATGTGTTCCTTCCCCACCTCGTTCATCACGAAGGAGGCGTGCCCTTCCAGGAGCGACATCATCGCCTGGGTCCGTTCGAAGATCGCGCGCTGCTCCGGCGTCAGCAGTCGAAGGATCCCGCCGGGCCCGCTCCCCGTTCGCGCTTCCTCGGCCGCGCGACGAAGTTGATCCATCAGCTGGTGGGGGTCCAACGAAACCGTCTCGAGATATTCGTCCACCATCCCGCCGAGGAACGCCCGGAGCCATGGCGCCGCCGAGAACTGCACCCGGTGGGTGACCTCGTGGATCGCGACCCACAGGCGGAAGTCGCTCGGGACCAAGCCGTACCTGCGCTCCACCTCGATCAGGTTGGGACCGACGAAGTAGATCAACCCTTCGTCGTCCGGTGGCAGGAACACGTCGAACTGCCCAAGGACCCGGCGCGAGACGTAGCCGAGGATCGCGCCCGCTTGCGCGCCGACGGCCTTGCGCGCGATCGTCGGCCGGGTGGGCCGTTTCTCCAACAACCGCTCGGCGAGCGGCTCCATCAAACGCTGGAGACCGGCGACGTTCTGCCGGATCCAGTCGCCTCTTCCCATGACCCACGCACGCGAACGGAACCCGGTGACGCTCAGGCCGGTGAACCCCGCCACGAGCTCCTCCGCTCGCAGGACGTGCGCGGCGAGGTCCTCGCGCATGCGGGCGCGATCTTCCGGCGGAACGATCGGCCCGGGTCCCGCGACGCGTTTGCCGATCTGCAGCGCGACGTCCCAGTCCGCGAGACGGGCCGCGTGGGAACCCATCGACCAGTCGACGTCTGCCGCAGGATCCACGAAGGGGGCGCCTAGCCCTCGCCCGCAGCCTTCTTGCGGGCGGCGATCATGGCGGCACGCCGAGCCTTGCCTTCGGCGATGCGCCGGTCGGTCCCTTGGGCCAGGAGCTCCTCGAGCGTCTTGTCGAAGGTCTCCTGGTCGAGCGACACCTCCGGACGATGCTCGTCAGCGGCCGGCGCGGGCGCGGGAGCCGCAGGCGCGGCGGCGGGTTCGGCTGCGGCGGCGGGTTCGGCAGCGGCTGGCGCGGCGGAGGGTTCGGCTGCTGCTGCGGCGGGTTCCTCCGTCGCAGGAGCCGGTGAGGCATCGGGAGCTGCAGCCGGGGCGGATGCCGGAGCCGCAGCTGCCGCGGGGGCGGCTGCCGGAGCCGCGGCGGGAGCTGGCGCGGCGGCAGGTGCCGCCATCGCGGGTGCGGCCACCGCAGCAGGGACCGGAGGCGGCTGCACCACGATCGGCGCCGCCTGCGTCAGGTCCACGATCCGACGGCGCGGCTCCTTGCCCGGAAGCACGCGATCGGCGTGGACGACGCGAGCGCTCTCTTCATCCTTCGCGAACCTCGGCGCGTACCGCATGTAGGCGGCCACCACGAAGATGAGCAGCAGCAGCGCGAGGATCCCGCTCAACCAGCCGAGCCAGAAGATCCATCCTCCCGTGTTCCGAACCGGCGTGATGGTCGGATCGATCGAGGTCTGCGCGATCGCGGCGCCGCCGGTGACGAGGACGGCGATGACCGCTCCCGCGAGCACGCCGACGATCCTCCGCGCCGTCACCATCGGGCGGGATTCTCGCAACCCGGACCCCACCCGGCAACCGTCCGTTCAGGTTCCGAAGGAGAGCCGGAGGGGGGATTCGAACCCCCGACCTACCACTTACGAGGCGGTTGCTCTACCCCTGAGCTACTCCGGCGGGTGCGAGGGAGTTTATCCGACGGGGTGCAGGCACCACGGAGGAAACGCGCGCCGGCCACCCTGGTCAGTGGGTCGTGAGATTCGGCATCATGCGACCCATGGAGATCGAGCTCGGGAACGGCGCCGTCAGCCGCGTCATGGTCGGGACGGACCGGTCGCAGACGGCGTCGAAGGCGGTCGGATGGGCGGCGGCGTTCGCGGAGGCGTACGGAGCAGAGCTGCACCTCGTCCAGGTCGTGATCCCCACGAGCCCGACCGACACCGAGTTCGGGGCGGCCGAGCGGACCCGGGCGGCCGCGGCCGCCGAGGACCTGCAGCAGGAGGCCGAGCGGATCGCCGGCGGCCGCGGCCGCGCCCACGTGGTGATCGACGACGACCCCGCGATGGCGATCGTCCATGCGTCGGAGGCAGCCGACATCGATGTGCTCGTCGTCGGGAACGCCGGCATGGCGGGCCGCAAGGAGTTCCTCCTGGGGAACGTCCCCAACCGGATCAGCCACAACGCGCGGTGCACCGTGATCATCGTGAACACGACCGACGGCGTGGCGAGCGCCGTGCGCGACCCCCGGAGCCTCACCACGATCCGTTCGAGCGCCGTCGAGACCCAGACGCAACCGCATCTCATGGCGCGAGGCGCCACGATCACGACGGTCTTCGCCAAGCACGGGCTGAAGGAGCTCTTCGGCCGGCCGGACGAGGAAGGCGCCGTCGGCAAAGAGCGACAGGCGAAGCGGATGCGGCAGGCGCTCGAGGAGCTCGGCCCGACGTTCTGCAAGCTGGGACAGATCCTGTCGACCCGTCCCGACCTGATCCCGCCGGAGTTCATCGACGAGCTCGCGCAGCTCCAGGACAACGTGCCTCCGCTGAGCGAGGAGCAGGTCGTCAAGGTGATGGAGCAGGAGCTCGGCGTGCCGTGGGAGGACGTCTTCGAGCACATCGACCCGGCCCCGCTCGCGGCCGGGACGATCGCGCAGGTCCACCGCGCGCGGCTCGCGAACGACGACCCCGTCGTGGTCAAGGTGCAGCGCCCCGACGCGAAGGAGCAGATCGAACAGGACCTCGCGCTCCTCGAGGTGTTCGCCGAGAAGGTGGGGAGCCGCCAGCAGCTCCGGCAGGTGATCGACATGCCGGCCGTGTTCGAACACCTGTCGACATCGCTGCACCGGGAACTGGACTTCCGGCAGGAAGCACGGAACATGGAGCGGCTCCGCGGGGTGATCGAACCGTTCTCGCGGCTCGCCGTCCCCGTTCTGTTCGCCGACTACTCCACGTCACGGCTGCTCGTGATGCGCGACGTGCAGGGCGGACCGCTCTCGCTCGCGCCCGAGGGGCCGATCCGCCACGAGGTCGCGGTCCAGCTCCTCGAGTCGTTCTACAAGCAGGTGATGGTCGACGGGTTCTTCCACGCCGACCCGCACCCCGGCAACTTGATGTGGCAGCCCGAGGAGGACCGGCTCTACTTCCTGGACCTCGGGATGGCGGGCGAGGTCGGGCCCGACATGCGGGAGTCGATGATGCTCCTGCTGATGGCGTTCTGGCAGGAGGACGTCGGGTTCCTGACCGATGTCTCGCTGATGCTGTCGGGAGCGATCGATCGCAGCGACCTCGATGTGGAGGCCTTCCAGGAGGAGATCGGCGTCCTGATGGGCAAGTACCGGGGCGCGTCGCTCAAGGACATCCAACTCGGACCGGTGCTGCAGGAGATGACCGAGATCTCGCTCCGGCACGGGGTTCCGCTCCCGGCTTCGTTGACGCTGACCGCGAAGGCGTTGGCGCAGATGCAGCTGGCAGCGGCACAGCTGGACCCCGAGGTCGATCCCTTCGACGTGGCGGGCCGCTTCCTGATGCGGAGCGTCCTCAAGGGGATGGGGGCCAAGACCGACCCCAAGGCGCTCTTCTACCAAACCCAACGACTCAGGGTTCGGTTCATGCGGGTCGTGGAGGCGATCGAACGGTTGATCGGCGCCCGTCCGGGACAGAAGCTGGAGGTCAACTTCCGCGCGACCACGCTGGAACAGACGATCCGCCGAGCCGGGCGCCGGTTGGCCCTCGCGCTCACCGCGGGCGCGGCGATCCTCGGGACCGCGCTGACGGCCGTGTCCGAGAAGGTGGCCGGATGGGTGCCCGTCGCGTTCGGCATCAGCGCCTTCCTGCTGACGCTCGGATTGGTCGTCGACCTCTTGCGCAAACCGAAGAGCTGAGCCGGCTCACTCCAGGTCGACCTCGCCGCCTTTCGAGGTGACCGTGGTCGGCGGAGGCTGGCCCTTCGCGTCGCCGCTCCTCTTCACCGAACGCATGACGAGCCGCTCCAGGATGAACGCCACGACGGCCATCGCGAGTCCCACGAGCCATCGCTCCACGCGGCGGATGCCTTTGGGTCGGGGCGTCGGCCGCGCTCGTGACCCGTCGCTCACACGCCCACCCGCTCGGCATCGGGAGCGGACGAGCTCGTGGGCTCGTCGGTCGACGCGACGGTGATGGGAACCGTGCCCGAGATCGTCGTGCCGGCTCCCGGGGCCGTTCGCAGGTCGAACGTTCCCCCGATCGCCGCGAGCCGATCGCCGAGACCCTCCAGGCCGCCGCCGGACGCCATCGCGGTCGGATCGAAGCCGCGCCCGTCGTCCGTCACCGCGAACGTGAGCAGGGTCGGCGAGCGCGTGATCGTGATCGTCGCCTCCGAGGCTGCCGCGTACTTCGCGACGTTCTGGAGGGCTTCGAGACACGAGAAGTACACGGCTGCCTCGACGTCCTGCGGCAACCGGCCGACGCCGTCGGCGTCCACCCGAACGGGGAACGGCGCCTTCCGCGCTTGCGCGTCCAGCGCCGACCCCAGCCCCTTGTCGGCGAGCAACGGCGGGTAGATCCCGCGCGCCAGGTCGCGGAGATCGTCCAGCGCCGTCTGCGTCTCGGCCTCGATCTGACCGAGCATCTCCTCCGTCTTGGCGGGATCGCGCGCCACGAACTGCCGGGCGAGGCGCGCCTTGACGGCGAGCGCGACGAGCTGCTGCTGTGCGCCGTCGTGGATGTTCCGTTCGAGCTTCCGACGCTCATGGTCCTGCGCCGCGACGAGCCGGCGGCGCGATTCGCGGAGCTCCTCGACCAAGGCGACGTTCCGCAGCACGAGTCCGGCTTGCGAGGCGAGATCGGCCACCAGCCGCTCCTTGTCCGGCGTCATCGGGTCGCTCGCCGGCATCTCGACGGACAGCGCGCCGAGCAGTTCGCCTCGGTCGCGGACCGCGGCCGCGTAGGCGCCGTGCATCGTCGGCACCGCATCGCCGTCGATCGCGACGTTCGGCGGCGCCGTCGCGTCGGATGGCCAGGATGCGCTCGGCCGGAGCTCCCGACCGACGCGCAGCCACACCCGCGCCACCTTCGCTCCGGCGCCCTCGCCGAGGATCTGCGCCATGCGCGGCACGACGTCCTCGGTCGCGTACGCGCCACCGACCCGCGAGGAGAACTCCGTGAGGACCTCGTAGGGGTTCGCACGCTTGCCGTAGACGAGCCGGTCGGCGAACCGGCGCGCGCGGATCCGGACGGGCTGGAACGCGACCGCAAGCACGACCGCGGCGACCACCGCGATCGTGGTGTCGTTGCTCCCCACCAACAGGCTCCCCGCCGCCACGAAGGCCGCGTAGACGACCCCGACGAACACCGCCAGCACCCCGGCAACGACGGTCTTCCTGACGACGATGTCGAGGTCGTATAGGCGGAACCGGAGGACGGCGATGCCGATCGAGACGGGGAATGCCAGGAATCCCGCCCCGCTGATCACGGCCGAGAGGACCGTGCTGTCGGAGAGGAAGAAATCGCCAACGATGATCGTGACGAACGCGAACCCGAGCCCGAACGCGACCCACTTGATCTGCTGACGCTCCGTCCCCGTGGCGCGGCGGAACCGGAGGAACAGGGAGCCGACGGACACCAAGAAGATCAACGGGAACAGCAGCGCCGATCGCGGCGTCCATCTTCGGGAGGTGCTTGGTCGCCTCCACGAAGAACGGGTTCGGCGACGCTGGCCTGCTCGTTCGAGCCGGACAGCGTTGCCTGCCCGATGACGAACGAGACGCTGATCAACGCGAGGAAGGCGAGGATGAACCACAGGAACGGCCGCCACCGCGGCGACGGCAGGTGCCCGTCGGGGAAGACGAGCGGCAGGATGAAGATCACCGGCAGGATCCCGAAGAGCCATCCGAAGTTGTTCAGGAGGCCGAGGAACACCGCGAGCGATCCGGTGTGTCCACGGACCACGAGCCAGGTGAAGAGCCTCCCCGCCGAGGAAGCTGCTCGAGGTCATGAGCGCGCCGTACAGGAGCATCAGGCCGATCACGTTCCTGCGGTCACGGCTGACGATCAGAGCACCGACGACGCCGAACATCGTGAACGCGACGATGTACGGGCACCTGTGCCGCGATCGACTCGTCGTTCGCGACGACGATGACCGTGCCAACCGCTGCGAACGATGAAGAACGTCGCGAGACCGATCCACGGCCACCGCGGCCGGGCGCGCGTCGGCTGCGATCAGCCGATGACGACACGGAACACCTCGACGGGCTCCTCGCGGCCCTTCACCATGCGGGGGCCGATCGAGCTCCGCCTGCGACGTCCGGCGCCGCGGCGACGGTCGACGCGGCCGCGACGATCTCCCCGGCCTCGGCCTCGGACTGCAGACGCTGGGCGACGTTCACGGCGTCCCCCACCACGGTGTACTCGAGACGCCCGCCGCCGCCGACGGTCCCGGCGATCACGGACCCGGTGTTCACGCCGATCCCCACGCCGAGCGTCTCGACATCCGTGCCCCAGCCGACGGCGTTCAGCTCCGTCTGGCGCTGCTGCATGCCGAGCGCGCAGCGGAGCGCGCGCTCGGCATGATCGTCGACCGGGTCGGGTGCGCCGAAGATCGCCATCACCGCGTCGCCCTGGAACTTGTCGATCGTGCCGCCGTGCGAAAGCACCACCTCGGCCATGGCCTCGAGGTGGCGACCGACGATCGTCGCGACGTCGCGGGCGGACAGCCGCTCGGCGAGCGTGGAGAACCCGCGGATGTCGCTGAACAGGACGGAGACGACGAGCTCCTGCGGCTCGATCGCCGTCTCCGGATGCGCGGCCAGACGGTCGGCGAGCTGTTGCGGCACGAACGACGCGAGCGTCGTTCGTGCCGCAGCCTGCTCGACCACGGCCGCGTGGAGCCGTTTGAACTCGCCCAGCAGGCCGGCGCCGGCACCGTCGCCGGCCATCCGCCCGAAGAGCTCGGTGACGCGCCGGTCGACGGCCTCCTGCGTCGTACCGAGCTCGCGAGCCATGTCGGCGTACCCGAGCCCCTTGCTCATCATGTCCAGGACGGCGCGATCCTCTTCGTCGGCGTGCTTGCTCCCGGTCAGCCGCTCGGCGATCACCGGATCGACCGCGCTGCCGCCGGCGTGGACCTCGTGGATCGCGCGGACCAGCTCGTCGCCCTGCGCGATGCGGTCCTTGAGCAGGTACGCGAGGCCGCTGTGCCCGCCGCCCAGGAGCGCGATCGCGTACTCCTCGTCGTCGTGGGCGGAGAGCACGACGACGCCCGTGTCGGGGTGGTCATGGCGGATCGCGTGGGCGCAGTCGATCCCCTCGAGCTGGAACGACGGCGGCATCTTGATGTCCGTGACGACGACGTCGGGGACGTGTTCGGCCGCCGCCGCCATCAGCGTGGGTGCGTCCTGAGCCACCCCCACGACCTCGATGTCCTCGTAGGAATCGAGCAGCGCGCGGACACCCTCGCGGACGAGCACGTTGTCCTCGCCGAGCACCACCCGGATCGTCATGCCGCCGCCAACCCCCCGTGTACGATGCGCGCGTGTTGCGCGTGGTCTTCGCCGAGGATAACTACCTGGTTCGAGAGGGGACGGTCGCGCTGCTGACCGACGCCGGCGACGTGGACATCGTCGGGACCGCCGCCTCCTTCGACGAGCTCCTCGCGGCCGTCGAGGAGCTCGCGCCGGACGCGGTCCTGACCGACATCCGGATGCCTCCGTCGGGGACCGACGAAGGCATCCGGGCCGCGAAGCAGATCCGGGCCGACCACGCCGACATCGGCGTGGTCGTGCTGTCGCAGTTCGCCGACGAGGAGTACGCCTACGACCTGTTGAAGGACGGCGCGGCGGGCCTCGGGTACCTCCTGAAGGAGCGGGTCGCCGACGTCCACGAGGTGACCCGCGCGCTCAACGAGGTCGCCAAGGGCGGGTCGGTGCTCGATCCCAAGGTCGTCGAGGCGCTGGTCGCCGCGAAGGACCGGATGGCCCACTCGCCGCTCGGCGAGCTCACCGAGCGCGAGCGGGAGGTGCTGTCGCACATGGCGCAGGGCCAGAACAACGCGGCGATCGCGAAGGAGCTCTTCCTCACCGAGCGGGCCGTGGAGAAGCACATCAACTCGATGTTCCACAAGCTCGGCCTCACGGAGGAGACCGACGTGCACCGCCGCGTGATGGCGGTGCTCGCGTTCCTCCGCGAGACCGAGCACGCGTAGCTCTTTCACGTTCACTGTGCGCGCCTCGTGTCCACGATGAAGACGCTGCACGGCGAGTGCCTGAGCACCAGGTTGGGGATGCTGTCCCGGACCCGCCACCACGATCCGTGCGTCCCCCGGTTGCCGACGACGATCGTGTCCGCGCTGAGCTCCTGCGCGACGGCGACGATCCGCTCCGCCGCCTCGCCGTGCTCGACGCGTGTGCTGGTCGGCACGCCGGGGAACCGTTCGGCGACGTGCGCCAGGTATCGGTCGGGATCGGCCGCCTTGCCCGGGTCCACCACCGACCGGAGATCGCCATCGGGCCGCACCAGCAGGACCACCAGATCCGATTCGCGGTCCCGCGCGAGCCGGGCCGCGTGATCCACGGCCAGGTCCGCTGCAGCGGAGGAATCCGTTCCCACCAAGATCGTCGTCATCTCCGTTCGCCTCCTCGTTCGTTCTTCGACCCGAACGCTAGGCGGTGAGGGGCGCGGAGCCGAGCCGGGGAGCAGGTGGAAACGGGCAGGGTGCCAGCACCCGACCGACGGTGGGGTTCTCTCACGCCAACCAGCAGGTCTGACCCCCTTTCCGGCGGTTCGCCGGGGTGTAAGCATCCGCCTCATGGAGCAGGCGAAGCCACGGGAAGCGGGCGACCGCGCTCGCCGGCGTCTGGTGTGGACCCTGCTCGTGACCGGCGGAGCGCTCTTCGTCGCCGCGATCGTCCTCGCGACGTTGAACCACACGTTCACCGATGACCCGTTCACGCTGCTGAGCGTCGCGTTCCTCGGCACGTATGCGGGTGTGGGGGCCGTGCTCGCGTGGCGCGTGCCGCGGAACCCGATCGGCTGGCTGTTCCTGGTCGCCGGACTCGGCGTGCTCTGGGGCGGAGCGTCCGAGGAGTACGCGAAGTACGCCCTCGAGACCGACCCGGGCTCCCTTCCGTTCGGGACGTCGGTCGCCTGGGTGAACAACTGGGCGTTCCTCGTCGTAGGCCGCGGTCCCGCTGATCCTCCTGCTCTTCCCGACGGGCCATCTTCCGTCCCGAGCGTGGCGCTGGTTCCCCGCCGCGCTGATCGCGTGCTCGGCGCTTCTGGCGCTCGCGGTGATGTTCCGGCCCGGGGTTATCGACGTGACGGCGACGACCCAGCCGGAGAATCCGCTCGGTGTTCCCGCGCTGCAGGGGGCTCTCGACGTCGCCGTCTGGGTCGGCGGGCTGGGTCTGGCCGGCCTGTCGATCGCCGCGGTGGTGGGGCTCGTCCAACGGTTCCAGCGGTCGACCGGAGAAGAACGGCAACAGCTGCGGTGGCTCGCCGCGATCTCGGCGTTGACGGGCGTGTTCCTCGTGTCGACGCTCCTCACGAGCATCGGCCTCAAGGGCGGCCAGACGAGCGCGGTGAACGATCTCTCGTTCCTGTTGTTCTTCGTCTCCCTCGGGATCGGGATCCCGATCGCGTGCGCCGTCGCGATCCTCAAGTACCACCTCTACGACCTCGACATCGTCGTGAAACGAACGGTCGTCTTCACGATCGTCGCCGCGTTCATCACCCTCCTGTATCTCGGGGCGCTGGCCCTCGCCGCGTTCACCAGCATCGGGGCCATCGCCGGCGCCGTGATCTTCGTCCTCACGTTCAATCCGGTCCGTCGGCGGGCCAAGGCGCTCGCCGACCGGGTCGTGTACGGGAAGCGAGCGACCCCCTTCGAGGTCCTCTCCGAATTCTCGGCCAACCTCGGAGACACGTACTCCGTCGATGACGTCCTTCCCCGGATGACCCAGCTGCTCGCCGCGAGCACCGGAGCGGACGACGTCCGGATCTGGCTGCGTCGCGACCGCTCACTCGTCGACGTGGCGCGATGGCCCGCCGACGCGCCGTCGGCGCCGACACGCGAGCTGGTCGATGACGCGCTCCCCTCCTACGGACCCGCGATCTCGGCCTTCGCGGTGTCGCACCAGGGGGAGCTGCTAGGGGCGATCACGCTCAGCATGCCTCCGAGCGATCCGATCGACGCCTCGAAGGAGCGGTTGATCCTGGGGCTCGCATCACAGGCGGGTCTGGCGCTTCAGAACGTCCGCCTGGTCGACGACCTCCGCGCGTCGCGCAGACGGATCGTCGCTGCGCAGGACGAGCGGGCGAAGAAGCTCGAGCGCAACATCCATGACGGAGCCCAGCAGCAGCTCGTAGCGCTCGCCGTGAAGCTCCGGCTCCTCGAGCATCAGATCGAACGGGATCCGGCGGAGGCCCGAGCGATGGCCTCCGCATTGCAGGAGACGGCGAACGAGACGCTCGAGGACCTTCGTGACCTGGCAAGAGGCATCTACCCACCGTTGTTGGCGGACAAGGGGCTCGGGCCGGCGCTCGAGGCGCAGGCGCGGAAGGCGGCGATGCCCGTCACGGTCAGCGCCGACGGGATCGCGCGGTTCGGGGCCGACGTCGAGTCGGCCGTCTACTTCTCGTGCCTCGAGGCGTTGCAGAACGCGGCGAAGTATGCGGAGGCGCGCGAGGTTCGGGTCCGGCTGACGAACGGCGCCGGCGACCTCCGATTCGAGGTGACCGACGACGGGCGGGGCTTCGACCCGGCGACGACCTCCTACGGGACGGGCCTGCAGGGGATCGCCGATCGGCTCGCCGCCGTCGGCGGAGAGCTGATCGTCACGTCGGCTCCCGGCGACGGCACCGCCGTCGCCGGGAGCATCCCTGTCGAGGTGGTGCGGCCGTGAACAAGCGCGCGCTCGCTTGGACGATCTTCGCCATCGACATCGCCAGCCTCTTGGTGGCGGGCTGGTTCGCCTGGGTCACGCGGAACGCTTCCTCGACGTCGGGAGGGGGGTGGTCCGGATCAGGGTTCCTCGCCGGTCTCCTGTTCGCGCTCTCCCTCCTGCCGTTCCCCATCGTCGGTCTCCTGATCGCGCTTCGCCAACCAGAGAACGCGATCGGATGGCTCCTGCTCGCGATCGGGTTCACGTGGTTCTTCGGTGAGGCACTCACCGGCTACGGGACGTACGGGGTCGCGATGTCCCGCCTGCCCGCGGACACCTGGACCCTCGCGTTCACGGACATGTTGTGGGTCCCTCCGATCGGCCTGATGGGGACGTTCACGCTGTTGCTGTTCCCCGACGGCCACCTCCCGTCGCCGCGATGGCGATGGTTCGCCTGGGTGTGCGCCGTCGTCTTGGTCGTCTCGTGTGTCGGGATCCTCGTCGGCGCGTCGACGATGGCGGACTCGGGCTTCCCGAACCTCGCCAACCCGTTCGCGATCCCCTCCTTGGAGTTCCTCCAAGTCGCGCTCGTGCTCTTCCCCCTCTGCATCTTGGGAAGCGCCGGCAGTCTCGTCGTTCGGTACCGACGGTCGCGCGGCACCGAGCGTGACCAGTTGAAGCTGCTTGCGTTCGCGGCCGCGACCGTTGCAGCGAGCTACCTCGTGATCATGCTGCTCTCGATCGGGTCGACCAGCAGCAACACACCGGGTTGGCTCGGAGCGGCGCAGACCCTGGTGATCTTCTCCTTCTCGTTGATCCCGATCTCGATCGGCGTCGCCATCCTCCGTCACGGCCTCTACTCGCTCGACATCGTGGTGAAGAAGACCGCCATGGCGTTGGTCTTGACGCTCCTGATCGGGGTCCCGGCCCTCCTCGTGCTCGCCGCAGCGTCCGTGCCGTGGCTGATCTGGGCGGTGCCCAACTCCGCGTTCACCCTCGTCGGTGGCGTCCTGCTCGGACTGCTCGTGATCCCGCTCGTCCGCTTCGCGCGACGGACGGCGGGTCGGATCGTCTACGGGTCTCGAGCGACGTCGTACGAGGTCCTGACCGAGTTCTCCGAACGGGTCGGTGACGCGTACGCCGCCGAGGACGTGCTGCCGCGGATGGCTCAGGTCCTCGGGATGGGGCTCGGCGCCGACGCTGCGGCGGTCTGGTTCCTGACGGCGGGCGAGCTCCACCCTGCCGCCGTCTGGCCGGCCGACGCGGAGGCGCCCTCGGAGCACCTCGTCGACGTTGACGACCGCGGGGAGCGGCTCGGGGCGCTCTCCGTGGCGATGCCGGCCACCGAGCCCCTTAGCAGCTCCGGAGAACGACTGATGCAGGACCTCGCGTCGCAGGCGGGCCTCGTCCTTCGGAATGTCCGTCTGATCGAGGAGCTCCGGTCGTCGCGACGGCGTCTCGTCGCCGCGCAGGACGACGAGCGTCGGAAGATCGAACGCAACCTGCACGACGGCGCGCAGCAACAGCTCGTCGCGCTCGCGGTCCAGCTGAAGCTGGCGCGAACGATGGTCGACCGCGATCCGGCGAAGGCAGCCGCCCTGCTCGACACGCTCCAGGGTTCCGCCACGGACGCGTTGGAGGACCTGCGGGACCTCGCCCGCGGGATCTACCCGCCGTTGCTCGCCGACAAGGGGCTGGCGACCGCGCTCGAGGCGCAAGCTCGGAAGGCGGTGGTGCCCGTGACGGTCGAGGCCGACGGCGTCGGGCGGTTCCCGGCCGACGTCGAGTCGGCCGTCTACTTCTCGTGCCTCGAGGCCCTGCAGAACGTCGCGAAGTACGCGGACGCCGCGACGGCCCGCATCACGCTCAGCGACGGCTCCGGCGAGCTCCGCTTCGAGATCCGCGACGATGGGCGTGGATTCGACCCGTCGGCGACGAGCTACGGGACGGGTCTGCAGGGGATCGCGGACCGGCTCGCCGCCCTCGGCGGCGAGCTGGTCGTGACCTCGGCTCCCGGCGACGGCACCGCCGTCGCCGGGCGCCTGCCCGGTCGGAGTGGACGCCGTGACCGAGCGAACGGGGCGCCGGCTCGCGTGGACGATCTGGATCGTCGGCGTCGTCGCGTTCGTCGGGGTGTTCGCTTTCCGGATCGTCCGGCACGAGCCGCTCCAGCCGGCTGACTTCTCCGAACCGGTCGCCTTCGGCTCGTGGGGATCGTCGGCTCTGATCGATCGCCATGCGTCGGCCGAAGAACCCGATCGGCCGGATCTTCCTCGTGGTCTGGTTCAGTGCCGCCGGCGTCTTCGCGCTCCTTCCAGGAGTACCCAAACTGGTCGAGCTGGCCGGGGACGCTCCCGGCGCGCCTGGTCGCGGTCTGGATCAGCGATGGGCCTGGGTCCCGTTCTTCACGCTGCTGCTCACGTATTCGTTCCTCCTGTTCCCGGAGGGACGCCCTGCGTCTCCGCGCAGGCGCCCGGTTGCCTGGGGGATCGCGGGCACGTCGGCCCCTGGCCGCTCGTTCGCGCTCAACAGTTATTCCGACTGCACCAACCCGAACATCGAGCACGTTCACATTCCGTTCGCTTCTTCGTCACTCACCCGCTGAACGTCCTGGGGTCCTCCTCTCCTTCGTGTGATCGGGCTGGCCGCTGCCACCTTCGCGTCGCTCGTCATCCAGTATCGCCGATCCGGGGACGAACGGGAGCAGTTCCGCTGGCTGATTCTCGTGGTCGGCTGACGGTCTGTGTTCTTCGCTCCCCCGGACCGTGGCGAAGGCCGTGCGCTCGACTTCTTCCGGGCTTCGTTCTGCGTCTGATCCCGATCGCGATCGGCGTCGCGATCCTCAGTACCGCCTCTACGACATCGACGTCGTGATCAACAAGACCCTCGTCTACGGCGTGCTCGCCGTGTTCATCACCGCGTCTACGTCGCGATCGTCGTCGGCGTCGGCGCTGCCGTCGGCTCGAGCCGGCGAACCTGGTCCTGTCGGATCGCGGCGGCGGTGGTGGCGGTGCTGTTCCAGCCGGTCCGGCGCGGGTCCAGCGCCTGGCCAACCGGCTGGTCTACGGGCAGCGGGCCACGCCCTACGAGGTCCTCGCCGAGTTCGCGGACCGGATGGCGGGGCCGTACGCGCCGAGGACGTGCTGCCGCGGATGGCCGGATCCTGGCCGACGGGCACCGGGGCGAGACGCGCCGACGTGTGGCTGCACGTGGGCGAGGCAGCTCCGGGTCGCGGCGGTCTGGCCCGTCGACCGACGAGCCCACGGCACGGGTCCCGCGACGGCCGCTCCCGATCCCGGCGCTCGTTCCGGTGCGCCACCAGGGCGAGCTGCTCGGGGCGCTGTCGCGTCGCAGAAGGCCCGCGGACGAGCGCTCACGCCGACCGAGGCGAAGCTCGTCGCCGACCTCGCCGCCAGGCCGGCTGGTGCTTCGGAACGTCGCGCTGACCGAGCAGCTGCTGGCGCGGCTGGAGGAGCTCAGGGCCTCGCGGCAGCGCCTCGTGGCGGCGCAGGACGAGGAACGCCGCCAGCTCGAGCGCAACATCCACGACGGCGCGCAGCAGCAGCTGGTCGCGCTGGCCGTCAAGCTCGGCTCGCCGAGCGATCGATCGGGACGCGACGACGAAGGCGCAGCGCGATGCTCGCCGAGCTCCAGGCCGAGACGCCGCGGCGCTCGAGGACCTGCGCGATCTGGCGCGCGGCATCTACCCGCCGCTGCTCGCCGACAAGGGCTGGCCGCCGCGCTGGAGGCGCAGGCCCGGAAGGCCGCCGTTCCCGGTCACGGTCGATGCCGACGGGGTCGGCCGCTACCCGCAGGACGTCGAGGCGGCCGTCTACTTCTGCGTCCTCGAGGCGCTGCAAAACGTCGCGAAGTACGCGGACGCGACCGCGCGCGAGGTCCGGCTCTCGACGGCGACGGGCGAGCTCCGCTTCGAGGTCACGCGACGACGGCGCGGGTTCGACCCGACCTCGACCGGCTACGGCACGGGCCTGCAGGGCATGGCCGACCGGCTGCCGCCCTCGGCGGCGAGCTGGCCGTGACGGTCCGCGCCCGGCGCCGGCACCGACGTCGCCGGGCGGCTGCCGCTAACGGTCGCGGCGGAGGAGACGCGCGACGGGACGATGGGTCCCGCGATTGGCCGACTCGCGGATCGTGGGCGTCGTCGTCGTCGGGACGGGCGGCGTTGTGCCGGTGGCGCTGCACGCGCAACGGCGCCATCCTCGGCGGCTCGCCGTGTCCGGCGATCCTCGCCGTCGATCTCGGTCGTTGGGGATCTCATCGCGGGGCGCACAGCAGCAACCCCGTCGGATGGATCTTCTCGCGTGTCGCCGTCGGCGGCCGTCATCCAGCTCATGGCCGAGGATTACGTCCTGCGAGGAACGCGACCGCGCCCGGTTCGCCGCCGCTCGTGGTCACGCGGTCTGGCTCGATCGGCTGGACGTGGGTTCCGATCGTTCGCCCTCCTGCCGCTTCTCGTTCCTCCTGTTCCCGACCGGGCACATCCCGTCGACCGCGTTGGCGGCGGGTCGCCTGCGCCGGGATCGCGCTCGCGCCGGTCCCTGGGTCGCGGCGTTCATGCTGACCCGCGGTTCCGACTCCGACGCGCGGAACGAGCCACGCCACGCATCCCTTCGGACCTCGCGCTGTCGAGTCGGTCACTCGGTTCTGGGCGCGTCGGTGTGCTCGCTGTCCATGTTCGCATCGATCGCCTCGCTCGTCGTCCGGATGGCGTCGCGCGACCGGGGAAGAGCGGCAACAGATCGACTGGCTGATGTTCGCCGGCGGCGTCGGATTCGTGTGCTTCTGGTTCTCGGGCCGCCCCGTCAACCATCCGGCACGGGTGGGTGGGCCGACTTCTTCCAAGGCCTCGTCCTGATCGTTGATCCCGATCGCGGTCGGGATCGCGATCCTGAAGTACCGCCTCTACGACATCGACCTCGTGATCCGCAAGACGGTCGTGTTCGGCATCCTCGCCGCGTTCATCACCGCGGTCTACGTCGCGGTCGTCGTGGGTCTCGGGCTCGCTGTTCACGCGACACGCTCATCCTGCCGGATCGCGGCGACGGCGCTGGTCGCGGTCGCGTTCCAGCCGGTGCGCGACTGGGCGAACCGGCTCGCGAACCGGCTCGTGTACGGCGAGCGGGCCACGCCCGTACGAGGTGCTCGCCCGCTTCGGCGAGCGCGTCGGCGAGACCTACGCGAGTGACGACGTCCTGCCACGGATCGCGCGCGTGATCGCCGAGGGGACCGGCGCGGGTCGCTCGGACGTCTGGCTCCGGCTCGGCGACCGCCTGACGCTCGCGGCCTCGTGGCCGGTCAGCGAGCCCGACGCGTCCGTTCGCGATCGAGGGCGACGAGCTCCCGGCCGCTCGATGCCGACCGGGTCGCCCCGGTCCGACATCAGGGCGAGCTGCTCGGCGCGATCGCCGTGACCAAACCCGCGAGCGAACCGCTCGCGGCCGGGGAAGCAGAGCTCCTCGACCGGCTGGCGGAGCAAGCGGGCCTGGTGCTCGCGAACGCGCGGCTCACCGCCGACCTGGAGGCCCGGCTGATGCAGATCGCCCAGCAGGCGGCCGACCTCCGCTCGTCCCGGCAACGGATCGTCGCCGCACAAGATGAGGAACGGCGCCGGCTAGAACGGAACATCCACGACGGGGCGCAACAGCATCTGGTCGCGCTCGCGGTCAAGCTCCGGCTCGCCAAGACCGCGCTCCAGAAGGACCCCGAGCACGGGCGCCGGATGCTCGGAGAGCTCCGCGGCGAGGTGGACGCCGCTCTCGACACCCTGCGTTCGCTCGCCCTCGGGATCTATCCGCCGCTGCTGGAGGAGCAGGGGATCGCGGCGGCGCTCGCCGCCCAGTACCTACGGAGCAGCCTGCCGGTGCGCATGGAGGCCGACGGGATCGGCAGGTATCCGATCGAGCTGGAGGCCGCCGTCTACTTCTGCACGCTCGAGGCGCTCCAGAACGCGGCGAAGTACGCGCACGCGTCGGCGATCACGATCTCGTTCCGCGAGCGTGAACGGCGCCCTCGAGTTCAGCGTCGCCGATGACGGCGTCGGGTTCGATCCGGACTCGAACGGAACGGGCACGGGGATCCAGGGATGCGCGACCGGATGGCCGTGTTCGGCGGCGATGCCGAGGTCGAGTCGTCGCCCGGGCGAGGGGACGATCGTCCGCGGCCGCGTCCCGCTACTGGAGCGCGTGTCGGTGCCAGGCGCGTGGCGTGCGATCGTCTTCCTCGCGGCTCCGCCGCTCCGTCACCTGCTGATCGCGTGCGGCTCTGAACGCGTGGGCCGGCAAGCCGTCAGCCGATCCGCTGATCTGGGCTCCGCTCGCGTTCGCGTGCGCGGCCGTCGGCTCCTTGCTGTGGGTACGCCGAGCGGGCGGCGCCATCGCTCGGGTCCCTGTTCATCTTCATCGGGCTCAGGCTCCCGCTCGGCATCGCTCGTCGCAGGCGTACGCGCACGCAGCGATCGCAACACGGCCTCGCCGGGCGCCGCGTGGGCCGCGGTGTTCTTCCAGGCGTCGCTCGCGCTATCCCTCGGCGTTCTATCTTGATCCTGCAGCTGTTCCCGACCGGCCGCTCCGTTGTCGCCCTCGCTGGCGCATCCTGGTCTGGCTCACGATCGCGGCGCGGCGTGTACTCGCGTTCGCTCACCTCGGCGCTCGGGGTGACGCGCGAGTTCCACGTGAACTTCCCGGGCGTCGCGCATCCGCTCCACTCCTGCCTGCCCGGCACCGCCACGGCGCTCGACGACTCGGAGGCATGGCCAACGATCGTGCTGTTCGTGGCGTGCTGCGGTGGAGATCGTGCTGCGCTATCGACGCTCGACCGGGGATCGAGCGCGCGCAGATGAAGTGGTTCGCCGCGGCGGCGGCGATCGCGGCGGTCGGCTTCCTCGATCGGGATTCGTCCTGCGATCCGGACGGCCCGGCGGTCGCCTTCGCGCTGCTCACGCCGCTGATCCCGCATCGCGGCCGGCATCGCGATCTTGCAAGTATCGCCTCTACGACATCGACGTCGTGATCTCGAAGACGGTCGTCGTCGCGTTGCTCGCTGTGTTCATCGCGGCCGTCTACGTCGCGATCGTGGTCGGGATCGGAAGCCTCGCCGGAAGCACGACGAGCCCCGCGCTCTCGATCGCCGCAACCGTCCTCGTGGCCGTGCTGTTCCAGCCGGTGCGGCTCCGCGCACGCAGCGCCTCGCGAACCGATTGGTCTACGGCGAGCGAGCCACGCCGTACGAGGTGATCGCCGGCTTCTCGGAGCGGGTCGCCGACGCCGTGTCGACGGACCGGGTCTTGCCGCAGATGGCCGAGGCGGCCGGACGCGGGGTCGGGGCGGTCGAGGCATCGGTGCGGGTGCGCTTGCCCGGCGGGCTCGAGCGGACGGAGCGCTGGTCGGACCGGTCGTCGACCCGGGCCGCGTCGGTGCGCCGTGGACGGTCACGGTCGGCTACCAGGGCGAGACCGGTCGGCGACCTGACGGTCACGAAGCCCGCGAACGACCCCTGTCACCCGGCGGAGCAGGAGCTCCTGCGCGATCTCGGCCGCGCAGGCGGGGTTGGCGCTGCACAACGTCCGGTTGACCGAAGAGCTCGGGATCCGCCTGCGCGAACTGGACGAGCAGGCCGCGGCGCTGCGCGTCTCGCGCGAGCGCCTGGTCACCGCGCGCGACGCGCAGCGCCGCGGCCTCCAGCGGGACATCCACGAAGGGCCCGAGCGGCAGCTCCTCGACATCCGGCAGCGGCTCCCCGCGGGTGCTCGACCCGGAAGAGCTGGACGAGTCTGATCGTGGACACGAACGAGACCCTCGACGGGCTCCGCGACCTGGCGCGCGGGATCTTCCCGCCACTGCTCGCCGAGCAGGGCATCGTCGCCGCACTCCGGGCCCACATCCGCAAGGTCGGCGCGAACGCGACCGTCGAAGCGGCGATCGGCTTCGCCGATCGCCGCTTCGACGCCGACACCGAGGCGGGCGTGTACTTCTGCTGCCTCCAGGCGATCCAGAACGTGATCCGCCACGCGCGACAACGCCGCGAGCGTGGTCGCCCTGTCCCTCGACGGGGACGAGATCGCGTTCGAGATCCGCGATGACGGGGGCGGATTCGATGTCGCGACGACGCCCCGCGGGATGGGTCTGCAGATCGTGCAGGATCGCGTGGACGCCCTCGAGGGGACCCTCGAGGTCACCAGCGAGCCGGGGCGGGGGACGCGGATCGCCGTGCGACTGCCCGTCCACGAGCTGGAGCCGGCCCGATGAGCCACGCGGATCGCGAACGCGCGGTCGCGCGGAGGGTCGCGATCGGGCTCGTCGCCGTCTTCGTCGCGCTGTGGATCGTGCGTCTGTTCCTCGGCATCGCCACGGGGAGCCTGACGGACCAGTCGAACCTCGCCTTCGATCTGGTCTTCGACGTCGGTGCGATCGTCTTCTCGACCCTGATCCTGCTCGTCGGGTGGGCGATCGTGACCCGACAGCCGAAGAACACGATCGGATGGCTCCTGATGATGATCCCGATCCTCGGGATCTTCGGATTCGTCGTCGGCGACTATGCGACCGAAGCACTCGTGAACCATCCCGGAGGCCTCCCCTTCGGACGGGTCGCGGCCTGGTTCGACCGGTGGTTGATCGTCGCCGTGCTCGCGATCTTCATCCCGCTCTTCCTCCTGTTCCCCGACGGGAAACTCCCGTCACGACGGTGGCGGCCCGTCCTGTGGTTCACGATCGCTTCCACGACGATCACGGTGATCGGTTTCGCCGTGACGCCGGGACGCCTGACCGGTGCGTTCTCCGACCTCACGAGCGTCACGGTGACGAATCCGCTCGGCATCAACGCCTTCGCGGGGGCCATCGATGGCATCACGCAGATCGCCGGCTTCGGCATCCTGATCAGTGCGTTCCTGGCGGGAGCCGCCATCATCGTCCGGTTCCGGGGGGCATCCGGCGAGGTCCGTCAGCAGATCAAGTGGCTCGCGTTCGTCGGCGTCGCGTTCATGGTCGAGTTCGTCATCGGGATCGTGCTGTCGGCGATCCTGGGCGACCGCTCGGGCGCCTCTGACTCGCTCGGGAACGTCCTGTTCGCCATCTGGTCCGTCACGCTCCTCGGCGGGATCCCGATCGCGTGCGGCGTGGCGATCCTCAAGTACCACCTCTACGACCTCGACGTGGTGATCCGCAAGGCCGTGGTCTTCGGGCTGCTCGTCGTCTTCATCACGGTCGTCTACGCGGCGATCGTCGGTCTCCTGACGACCCAGGTCAGCTCGACGATCGGTTCGTTCGCCGCGGCCGCGACCCTCGCGGTCCTGTTCGCGCCGGCGAGGGACCGGGCCCGCAAGGTCGCCGACCGCCTCGTCTACGGCAAGCGCGCGACCCCGTACGAGGTCCTCGCGGACTTCTCCGGCCGGGTCGGCGAGGCCTACGCCGCCGATGACGTCTTGGATCGGATGGCCGGCGTGCTCGCCAACGGGACCGGCGCGGAGGTCGCGACCGTCTGGCTGAAGGTGGCCAACGACGTCAGACCCGCAGCGACGTTCCCCGAAGGAGCCACGCCCGCCGACGGGACCACGGTCCCGGTCGTCCACCACGGTGAGGAGCTGGGTGCGCTCTCGGTCACGATGCCGGCGTCGGATCCCATCGATCCCACGAAGCGCAAGCTCGTCGAGGATCTGGCCGCGCAAGCCGGTCTGGTGCTCAGGAACGTCCGGCTGATCGAGGAGCTGCGCGCGTCGCGGCAGCGTCTCGTGGCAGCGCAGGACGACGAACGACGGAAGATCGAGCGGAACCTGCACGACGGCGCGCAGCAACAGCTCGTGGCGCTCTCGGTCCAGCTCAAGCTTGCGGAGCAGCTCGCCGGGAAGGACCCCGAGAAGGAGCGGGAACTCCTCGCGAGGCTCGCCTCCCAGGCGAACGCCGCCCTCGAAGATCTCCGGAGCCTCGCGCGCGGGATCTATCCGCCCCTGCTGGCGGACAAGGGTCTCGCCGCGGCGCTCGAGAGCCAGGCGCGGAAGGCCGCGGTGCCGACGACGGTCGAAGCCGACGGCATCGGGCGATACGGACAGGACGTCGAATCGACGATCTACTTCTGCACCCTCGAAGCGCTCAACAACGTCGCGAAGTACGCGGACGCGAGCCGAGCGGTCGTGCGGTTGTCGCAGCGCGATGGACACGTCGAGTTCGCCGTCGACGACGACGGACGTGGGTTCGATGCGGCCGCGATCGAACTACGGCACCGGACTTCAGGGCATGGCCGACCGGCTGGACGCGATCGGAGGCGAGCTGCTCGTCGAGAGCCGGCCCGGGCGCGGGCTCGACGGTGTCCGGCCGCGTTCCGGTCGGAGGTCGAGGATGACCCAGCGCGCGGCGACGCTGATCTCTCGAACCGTGATCGGGCTCGGGCTCGTGATGATCGCGGTCGCGGTCCTCGTGAGCCGAACGACGACGTCACGAGCAGACCCGCACGAGATCGTCGTGATCCCACACGCCCTCGAGCCGCGGGTGCTCGCCGCGGCGGAGCGCCCTTCGCACGCGATCCCGCCGCGGCCACGGACCCGGCACTCGCAGACGCGCCGGAAGTCATGTCCCACGAACAGGACCGCGTCGCTCGCGGTGAACGACTCACCACCACGGCCAACTCTCCGGGCGCGGGCGTCGTCCTCGCGGTCAGCCTGCTGTGGATGGGAACGGGGAGCGTGATCGTCTCCCGGCAACCTCGGAACCTGGCTGGGTGGGTCTTCCTCGCGCTTGGCTTCCTGATCGTCGTCGAGGGACTCAGCCAGATCATGGTGTTCGCCGCGTTGCGGGCGCATGCGGACATCCCGTTCGTCGGGGCCTGGGCGATCGCGGGCGAATACGCGGTCTACCCGATCGTGCTGTTGCCCCTGCTGTGGTTGCTCTTCCCCGACGGGCAGCCACCCTCGCCACGGTGGCGCTGGGCCGTGCGCGGGTTCCTCGTCGCGGTCGGGATCGCACTGGCAGCCTACGTGGTCACGCCGGGGCCGTTGAACAACTTCGTGGACTTCGGCGTGCTGTACATGAATCCACTGGCGATCTCCGCCCTCTCGGGGATCGCCCCCGCGGTCACCGGGATCGGCGGCATGGTGGCGGTGATCCTCGCGATCGCGACGATCTTCGGCGTTCGAGGCCGCTTCAAGCGCGCGAGCGGGGACGAACGGCAACAGCTCCGTTGGCTCGTCTTCGTCACGAGCCTCGCGGGGATCCTGTTCATCGTCCTCTTCGGCACCGGGGTTATCGCGAGCATCTTCTTCCACATCGACAACCCGCAGATCGGTGGTGTCGACCCCAACCTGCTGTTCGCGCTCATGGCGGCTCTCATCGTGATCGGGGTCCCCGCGGCGTACCTGATCGCGATCTACCGGTACCACCTCTGGGACCTCGACGTCGTGATCAAGAAGGCGGTCGTCTTCGCGGTCGTTGCGGGAGCCCTGACCCTGATCTCGTTGAGCGCCGTCCTCCTGCTTCCGTTCGCGGTCGTCGGGACCGGCGTGACATCGACAGAACGGAACGTCTTCATCGTTGGTGTCGTTATCGGCACGCTGTTCGGGCCGCTGCGTCGCCTCGCTCGTCGGCTCGCCGATCGCGTCGTGTACCACACGCGAGCGACCCCGTACGAGGTGCTGACGGAATTCGGCGGTCGGGTTGGCGGTACGTACGACACGGATGACGTCCTTCCCCGTATGGCGCAGATCCTGGCTCGTGGCACCGGTGCATCGTCGGCCCGGGTGCTCATCTCCGTCGGTGCTGAGCGGCTCGAGGCAGCTTCCTTCGGCGAGGCGAACGGAGCCGCGAACCTCCTCGTCCCGGTCGTTCATCAGGGTGAGGAACTGGGTGCCCTCGAGGTCACGATGCCTGCGAACGATCCGCTCGATCCGTCCCGCGGGAAGCTCGTGCACGATCTCGCCGCGCAGGCAGGTCCGGTCCTGCGGAACGTCCGTCTGATCGAGGAGCTGCGGGCGTCGCGCCAGCGCCTGGTGGCCGCGCAGGACGAAGAGCGACGCAAGATCGAGCGGAACCTGCACGACGGTGCGCAGCAGCAGCTGGTCGCGCTCGCGGTCCAGCTGCGGCTCCTGGAACAGACCGCCGGCAAGGACCCCGAGCGAGACCGCCAGCTCGCGGCGAAGATCGGTTCCCAGGCGAACGCCGCGCTCGAGGATCTGCGCGACCTCGCGCGCGGGATCTACCCCCCGCTCCTGGCCGACAAGGGTCTCGGTGCGGCGCTCGAGGCGCAGGCGCGAAAGGCAGCCGTCCCGACGACCGTCACGGCCGACGGCATCCAGCGGTACCCCCAGGAGATCGAGGCGGCCGTCTACTTCTGCGTGCTCGAGGCGTTGAACAACGTCGCCAAGTACGCATCGGCCACGCGCGCGGCCATCACGTTGACGCAGACCGACGGTCAGCTCACGTTCGAGGTCGGCGACGACGGGTCGGGATTCGATGTGGAGCGCGCACGCGACGGGACCGGCCTCCAGGGCATGGCCGACCGCCTCGATGCGATCGGAGGGTCGCTCACGGTCCGAAGCGTTCCCGGCGAAGGCTCGACCGTCGGCGGACGGGTGCCGCTCGCCCAGACGCCCGCCTGATCAGGACCGGGCAGCTTCCCAGGCCGCCTCCAGGCGGTCCGGGCCGAACACCGCCTTGGGGATGTACGCGGCCGCGCCGCATTCCGCGGCACGCGGCGCGTACTCCTCCTCCTCGTACGTGGAGAGCAGCAACACGACCGGCGGGCCGTTGTTACCGAGGATGCGACGGGTCGCCTCGAGACCGTCGATCCCGGGGAGATTCACGTCCATCAGCACGAGGTCGGGGGAGAGGTCGGCCGTCATCGCCACGCTGTCCTCCCCGGTCTCGGCCTCGCCGACGACTTCGAAACCGTCGGTGAGCTCGACGACCATGCGCGCGGCGAGCCGGAACGGCTCTTGGTCGTCGACGATCAACACGCGAACTGGCATCTGGACCTCCAGGTCAAGCGTCGCAGAGGACCTGGCGGCTGACAGTGGTGCCAGCACCACTCCGAGCGGTCCCCACCACGCGGGAGGGCTCAGGATCGGTGCTGCTCGTCCGCCTCCCGACGCTCTTTCGATCCCGGCTTCTTGAGCGCGGCGGTTCGCGCCAGCTTGGCGCGAAGATCGCGGGGGGCCTCGGTGGAACCGTGTTCGGTGACGGGTTCCACCAGCCGGTCGAGCAGGTCCGAAGCCGACTCCGGGCCCGGCCGGCGTCCCCACGGGCTGCAGCTCCGGAACGACGACGACCTCGGGCGATCCGCCGTCATCGCTCGGCTCGACCTTCGCGACCTCCACGGGATCGGGCTCCGGCGTGATGATCGGGTCGGGCGGCGGAACGATCGGGGCGGGCTCGGGCGGAGGCACGATGGGTGCCGGCTCGGGCTGCGGTGTTTCGACGACCGGCCTCTGCGGCGCGGGCTCGGGCGTTCCGACGACCGGCTCCGGCTGCGGCGCTTGCACGACGGGCGTCGGCGGAACGGGCTTCGGAGCCGGAACCGCGACCGGCTTCCGCTTCGGAGTCCGCCTCGGTGTCCTCTGCTTCTTCGGGACGACCAACGAGCGGCCGCGTGGCCCAGGAGCGGGCTTGGCCGGCGCGGCGGCCACCGCGTCGGGCTCGGGCGGTGCAACGACGCTCGGCTCGGGGATCTTGACGACGTCGGACTTCACAGCGGTCGACTGCGGCACCGGCATCACACTCCGCCGCCCGGATTGCGCGAGGGCCGCCAGGGCTTGCTGGAGTCGACCTTCCGCGCGCAGCCGCGCTGCCTCGCTCGCGTCCAGCTTGTGCTGGAGCGATGCGGTCCGCTCCTTGATGCGATCGCCCGCCTGCTCGATCGCCACCGCGCGATCGACCTCCATCAACGTGAGGTTCTCGGGCACCGAGCCGGCGTAGAACGGCACCCCGGTCCCGATCTCGGCCAGCGGCTCACGCATGGAAAGGAGCGAGAGCCCGAACGCCAAGAGCAACCCGAGCCCGATCGCGATCTGGTAGCCGAGCCATGAGGCTCGAACGTCCGAGGTCAAGGCGCCATCGCGGTACTCGAACGACGCGATGAGCGGCTGCGTCCCGATCGCCGTGTACGAGTAGAAGGTCGCCGGCCCGGGCTCGTTCGTGGGGGTGCGGTGGGCGACGAGCCACGTGGGTGCGCCCGCCGCTGCGGTCGCCGCGTCGATGTCGTCGTCGTTCAGCGCGCCATCGGAGCCGACATCGTCGTTCGAGAGCGACGACCACTCCAGCACGTGGCTGGACGACCAGATCCGGATCGCCTTGATCCGATCGTCGTTCACGAGGATCTCGTCGTGCACCTCTTCGGCGAGGGCGTCGCTGAGCGTTCCGGTGATCGCGGTCGATGCGGGAACCGACTCGAGGTTCGGCTGGATCACCCGCTGGCTGAGGGCGGCATCGACGACCGCGGTCTCGCGATGCCGCGCGTCGACCGCGCGGTGCTCGGCGGGGAAGGTCAGGACGAACAGAACGAGGAGCACCATCGTGAACGGCCACCACACCTTGGCGCTGAACTCATCCCGCGTGAAACGATCGATGAACCGCATCCCCGTGGCGTCCCTCCTCAGCCGCCCGACGGTTGAGCGTACCTTCCCAGGTCAGGTGGGGCGACGGCCGGAAGTCGGTCAGGCTGGCGAAAGGCCTACCCGCGTTCCTCCAGCGACAGCTGGAGGAACGCGCGCTCCACGACCAGGCGCGGATTGAGGTTGACGTCGTCGGCGAGGGCCGCCCGCGCCTCCTCCATCGCGGCGAGACCGGCCACCGCCTTCAGGGGTGAGACCTCCTCGACCGCCTCCCGGTCCGGGTTCAACAAGGTCTGGGCCGACACCCCGGTCCCGGCGGCGACGGCGTCGCGTAACAAGGACGACGCCGCCATCAGCACGCGATCGAGATGGTCGCGTTCGGCTCGGCGCTCCCGTCGGTGGAACCGGGTCTCGATCCTCCGGATCGAGCCCCGGTACGCCTCCTCCGGCCGCCCCTTCTCGTCGAGGAACGGAGCCAGCTCGGCGTCGAGTTCGCGCCCGAGTCCTTTCTTGTGGTCGGCCGCCGCCGCGATGACCGCGTCGGCGGCCTGAAGCGCCCCCGCCGGCCCCGCGGCGCCGATCTCCAATGCGCGCGCCGCCACGTCGCGGAACGCGAGCCCGTCGTCGTCCACCGCCATCCGCCGCGCGCGGCCCAGGTTCCCGCCGGCCAGGCGCGCGGCGAGCCGTGCCCGGGTCGGCGCGACGCCCTCGGCCTCGAGCTGTTCGACCACGAACGGCTCGCTGAGCGCCGTGAAGGTCACGATGTGGCACCGGCTCCAGATCGTCTCCGGGAGCTCGTGCGCCCGAGCCGACAGCAGGAGGAAGACGGCGTCGGCCGGCGGCTCCTCCAAGACCTTCAGCAGCGTGTCGGCGGCCGCCGGTGACAGCCGGTCGGCTTCGCGGATCAGGAAGACCTTCCGGCCCGGTTCCGGCGGGGTCAGGTAGGCGGGATGCCACACCTCGTCGCGGACGGTGTCGACGTGGATGTCGCGCCCCTCCGGCTCGACCACGAACTCGTTCGGATGCTGATCGCGGAGCGCGAGCCGGCAATCGCGACACTCCCCGCACCCACCGTTCGCACACAGGAGCGAGGCGGCGAAGGCCCTGGCGGCGAGCGACTTCCCCGAGCCCTCGGGTCCGGCGAACACGTAGGCGTGATGCGGGCGTTCGGCCGCGCCGCGGAGGAACGTCATCGCGGCGTCCTGTCCGGGCACCTGCTCGAGGACCATCTGCACGTCGTCAAGACTAGCGACGGGCGCGGACGAACGAACCGGATGCGCGGGTCGCGCTGATCGACTTCCTCAGGCCCCGGCGCCGTGGCCGGATAGAGCTACGGGGGATGGGGTCAGCGGGTCGGTCATCGATACCGTCCTAGCTCGCCGGGTGGTGGTCATCGCGCTCGTGGACCGCCCGCTCCAGCGCCTCGCGCACCGAATCGAACACGGCCGCCGGCTCGCGGTCGGCGTCCACGACCACGAACCGCTCCGGATGTTCCTCCGCGATCTTGAGGTAGGCGTCCGCCACCTTCGCGAGGAACTGCTGGCCCTCCTGCTCCATCCGGTCGAGGGGTTCGTCCGACCTCGCCAAGCCGCGCTCCGGCTCGATGTGGAGGAGGATCACCATGTCGGGGAAGAGTCCCTGCGTCGCCCAGACGTTGAGCGACAGCACGTCGGGCTCACCGAGCCCGCGACCCCATCCCTGGTACGCGAGCGAGGAATCGACGTAGCGATCGCAGATCACCACCTTGCCTTCGGCGAGCGCCGGCCGGATGACGCTGGCCACGGTCTGCGCGCGAGCGGCCGCGAACAGCAGCGCCTCGGCTCGAGCATCCAGCTTGCCGGTCGCCGGATCGAGCAGGAGCTCGCGGATCTGTTCCCCCGCGCTCGTCCCGCCGGGCTCACGCGTGACGAGGACGTTCAGACCGAGCGACCGCAGATGCTCCTCGGCCATCTTGATCTGCGTGCCCTTGCCGGAGCCCTCCACCCCTTCGAAGGCGATGAACAGGCCGGTGGCGGGCGGTCGCTTGAGTTTGGGCACGAGGGTGAGAGGGACGGGTCGCGACAGACGGTACCGCTTGAGCAGTCGCCTGGTGTTGATGCCGGCGGCGACGACGACCAAGCCGGCGACCGAGAGCGCGAGCCGCGTTCCCGACAGGTCGATCCGGTTGCCGCCGACGTGGAACTGATTCGCACCCAGCGCGTCCGCGACCGACTGGAAGATCTGCGCCAACGCGGGGAAGGCCGCGAGCGACAGGAACAGGAACATCCGCGCCAGCGTCGTGAGCGCCCCGAAGGTCCGGCCGCGGAACTCGTCGACGACGTTCTCCTGCAGCAGCGTGTAGCCGCTGACCCACGCGAGACCGCAGAAGGCGCCGAGCCACACCGTGAAGACGATCGCCCACGACAGGTTGGGCATGGTCGCGAGGACGAAGAGCGCCGCCGCCGCGGCGATCAGCGACCACACGAACACGATCTCTCGATCGATCACCTTGGCAGCCTGTCCGGCGGTCGCGATCCCCAGGCCCATCCCGACACCGAACGCGGTCACCACGAGCCCCCAACCCGAGGGACCGGCGCCGAGGGTCGTCTGGACGAAGACCGGGCCGATCGCGAGCACCGCGCCGACCGCACCGAAGGCGACCACGATGCCGCCCGTCATGGCGGACGCGAGCGAGTTCTCACGGAGGAAGCTGATGCCGTCCTTCGTGTCGTGCCACACCCGCGACAGCGTGAGGCGTTCGGTCGCGTGGCTGGGCTGCGTGCGGATCGCGATCCCGGCGACCATGCTCGCCGAGAACAAGAAGGTCCCGGCGTCCAGGAGCAGGGCGAGCGACTCCGGCTGCGCGGCGAGGGCGGGGATGCGCCCCCCCAGCCAGATCGACACGGCGGTGAGGGCGGCGAACACCGCGCCGCCGATCGGCAGGGTCGCGTAGGAGCTCAGCAGGACGAGCGAGTTCGCGTTCGTGAGCTGACGACGTGGGACGAGGTTGGGAAGCGAAGCGTCCCGCGCCGGCCCCCAGAGCAGGGACAGGCACTCGATCGCGAACGACAGCAGGTAGATCGCCCACAGCTCACGAAGGAAGACCATCGACAGGTACATCGCGCCGCGGGCGAGATCGGCAACGATCATCAGACGCTTGCGGTCGAGCCGGTCGACCAGCGTCCCCGCGATCGGACCGAACAGGAAGGCCGGCAGGGTCCGGGCGATCATCACGCCGGCGACGGCGAGCAACGGCGTTCCGCCGCCGATCGTTGCGACGATCGCGGTCACGGCGATGAACCCCACCCAGTCGCCCAGGGAGCTCACCGTCATCGCGGCGAGCAGCCGGGCGAAGGCCCGGTGCGTCAGCAGGTCCTTGAAGGTCGCCGAGCGGGAGCCGCGGAGGACCTCGACCTCCTCCGCGATGCTCGACACGGGGAGCGCTGGCCTCCTAGGCCTTCTTCGCTGCCGAGGGTGGTGTCGCCGCGGCCGTCTTCTTCGCGGCCGTCTTCTTCGCCGCGGTCTTCTTGCGGGCCGTGGTCTTCTTCTTCGCGGCGGGCTTCTTCCGAGCCGCGGCCTTGCGGGCGCGGGCCTCGGCCTTGGCGCGGCGGACCTCTGCCTCCGCCTCCGCGTCACCCGACTTGGTCACGTTGAAGTCCAGATCCAGCTCGGCGCCGCAGTTCCAGCAGCGGAGCGACTTCGGACGCCGAAGGAGCAGGGAGCCGCACTCCGGGCACGGCCGATCCTTCTCGGGCGGGTTGTTCACCGCCAGATCGCATTCGGGGTACCGGTCGCATCCGTAGAAGGTTCCGAAGCGGGTGTGCTTCTCCACCAGCTCCCCCCGGTGACACTGCGGGCAGGTCACACCGGTTGACGTCGGCGGGTCCTTCTTGATGTAGCGGCACTCCGGGTACCCGCTGCATCCGACGAACGGGCCGTAGCGACCGACGCGGCGCTGGAGCTGGCGACCGCAATCGGGACAGGTCTCGTCGAGCAGCTCCGGCTCGGCGCGCTCGGTGCCGTCCATGTTGCGGATGTAGCGGCATTCCGGGTAGTTGGGGCACCCGATGAACTTGCCGTATCGGCCGAGCTTGACCTGCAGCCTCCCCGGCTCTCTCCCCTCCTGCGGACAGAGCGGGCAGAGCTCGTCGAGCTCCTCGGAGTACCGCTCGAAGGAGTCCTCGGCCTTCTCGAGCGAGCGCTCGAACGGACCGTTGAACTCCTCGAGCATCTGGACCTTCCGCAGCTGGCCCTCGGCGATGTCGTCGAGCTCCTTCTCCATGTACGCGGTGAAGTCGGGGTTGACGATGTCCGGGAAGTGCTCGACCAGTTTGTCGGTCACGACGTAGCCAACGTCTTCGGGTCGGAACCGTCGATCCTCCAGCCGCACGTACCCGCGATCCTGGATCGTCGAGATGATCGACGCGTAGGTGGACGGCCGGCCGATCCCGAGCTCCTCGAGCTTCTTCACGAGCGACGCCTCCGTGTAGCGCGGGGGCGGCTGGGTGAAGTGCTGCTCCGGCAGGACCTCGAGCATGCGGAGGAGCTGCTCGGCCGTGACCACCGGCAGCGCGGCCTCGGCGTCCTCGTCCGGCTCGTCGTCACGCCCTTCGCGGTAGAGCTTCAGGAACCCGTCGAACGTGAGGGTCTGCCCGGTCGCACGGAGGCCGTAGCGCGTCTGCTCGCTGCCCCCGACGCCGGCGGGCGCGAGGGCTTCGATGTCGATCCCGACCTGGTCGAACCGCGCGTCCGCCATCTGCGTCGCGACGGTCCGCTGCCAGATCAGGGTGTACAGCCGGAGCTGGTCGCGCTCGAGCACTGCGGCGACCCGCTGCGGCGTCCGGAACACGCTCGTCGGACGAACGGCCTCGTGGGCCTCCTGCGCGTTGCGCGAGCGGGTCTTGTACCGGCGCGCCTCGGCCAGCGAGTAGGCCTTCCCGTAGTCCTGCTGGACGAGCTCCGCGATCTCGCGGAGCGCCGAGTCCGCGATCGTCACGGAGTCCGTTCGCATGTACGTGATCAGGCCCGACGTTCCCTCGCCCGGCAGGTCGATCCCCTCGTAGAGCCGCTGGGCGAGGGTCATGGTCTTGCGGGCGCTGAAGCCGAGCTTGCGCGCGGCCTCCTGCTGGAGCGTCGACGTGGTGAAGGGTGGCGCCGGGGAGCGCTTCCGCTCCTTCTTCTCGACACCGATGACGCGGTAGGACGCCTCGCGCAGCCGCTCGGCGTGCTGCGCGGCGTCGCCTTCGGTCCCGAGGAGCAGTCCCTTCTTGTCGGGACCGGCGGCCAGCTTGCCCTCGGGGACCTCGGTGAGCCGTGCGAGGAACGGCTGCTCGACGTCCTCCGGGGTGAGCCGGACGTCGATGCTCCAGTACTCGACGGGAACGAACGCATCGATCTCGCGCTCGCGCTCCACGATCAGCCGGACGGCGACCGACTGGACGCGGCCCGCGGACAGGCCGGGCTGGACCCGCTTCCACAGGAGCGGCGAGATCTTGTAGCCGACCAAGCGGTCGAGGATCCGGCGGGCCTCCTGGGCGTCGAACAGCTCCATGTCGATCGTCCGCGGGTGCGCGAAGGCGTCCAGGATGGCGTCACGGGTGATCTCGGTGAAGGTCACGCGCTTCGCGTCGGCGGGCTCCACGCCCAGCAGGGTCGCCACGTGGAACGCGATCGCCTCGCCCTCGCGGTCGTAGTCGGTCGCGAGGACCAGGTCCTCGTTCTGCTTCAAGGCCTTCTTCAGGTCGGCCACGTGGCGCTTCGAGTCCTCGGGGACCTCGTACTGCACGGCGAAGTCCTGGTCGGGGTCGACCCCGAGCTTCGACCGGGGAAGGTCCCGGATGTGCCCATACGAAGCCCGGACGGCATAGCCGTCGCCCAGGTACTTCTCGATCGTCTTCGCCTTCGCAGGCGATTCGACGACGACGAGCGTTTTGGTCATCTCCGTTGCTTCCTCCGGTGCCGGACGCTACCACCGGCCGCCTCTGCGGCTGGCAGGGCCGTCACGAGACCGCCACAACGCGCTGCTACGCTCGGCGTATTCCCCGTACCCCTTGAGACCGCTCCGGAGGACCCGTGCTCGCCCTGCTCACCGACACGATCATCCGGCTGGTCAGCGAGCACGGATACGTGGCGATCTTCCTCCTGATGCTCCTCGATTCCGCCTGCGTCCCGTTCCCCAGCGAGGTGACCCTGCTCTTCGGGGGAGCCCTGACCACCACGGCCGTCATGGGTGCGGGGCAAGAGTTCTCGCTGGTCGCGGTCGTGTTCTGGGCGATGGCGGGGACGCTGATCGGCTCCTGGCTCGCCTACGGGGTGGGGTACGCGGGCGGCCGGCCCGCGATCGACCGGTTCGGCCGGTACCTCTTGATCCGACCGCACGAGATCGACCGGGCCCACGATTGGTTCGAGCGCCACGGCGAGGCCGTGGCCGGGTATGGGCGGCTCATCCCCCTCGTCCGGTCCTTCGTGAGCCTGCCGGCCGGCGTTGCGGCGATGCCGTTCTGGCGATTCACGGTGTACACGCTGGTGGGCTCGCTCGTCTGGTGCGTCGGCCTGGCGTCGATCGGGCACGTGTTCGGTGATCGCTGGCTGGAGATCGAACGGGTGATCCAGCCGTTCGCGTGGGTCATCGCCGGGATCGTCGTCGTGGCGCTCGCCGTGTTCGTGTGGCGTCGGTGGGGGCAGGTCCGGCGGGAGTACGCGGCGCTCGACGCCGCGGAGGACGGCTCGGCGAGCGCGTAACGCGGATCAGAGGTTGGCGACCATCGTCCAGCTGCCGCCGGACTCATCGACCTTCTCGAACCCGGCCTTCTGATACATCATCCGCGACCGGTTGTGCACGGCGACCGAGAGCGACAACGCCTGGAACCCCTCCTCGCGGGCCTGCACCATGCATGATCGGAGCAGCGCCTCGCCGATCCCCTTCCGCCGGTGCAAGGGAACGACCGCGATCGAAAGCTCCGGGATCTTGTCGTCCACGAAGCCGTAGCCGGGGTCTTCGGCCGTGAACAGCCGGTACCACGCCGCCCCCACCGGGCACCGCATCGACCTCGGCCACCACCCCGCCGTCACCCTCCCGGCCCCAGCCTTGGTGGTAGCGCACGAGGACCGGGTCGGCCAAGACCTCCTCGATCGGCTCGCGGGGCCAGTCGGGGTTCCACCGAGCGGCCTCGTAGAGCATCTTCTTGAGGAACTGCACGTCGTCTTTCGTCGCGGGACGGATGTTCATCGGTGCGGGGCCTCCGTGAGAACCTCGGGTGCATGGGAACCCTAGCGCAGCCGGGAACGGGCCGACCGTTCGGCTCCCGGATCGTGTCCCTGGGACGAGAGCTGCGACGCAAGGCACTGCGCGACGACGTCGCGACGCAAGCCTCCGCGCTCACCTTCACGGCGTTCCTTTCGCTGTTCCCGCTCCTCCTGTTAGCGACATCGTTGGTCGGTTTCCGGCTGGAAGGCCGCGGGATGGCGTCGATCGACCAGCTCGTCTCGACGATCCCCGGGCTGACGCAACTCGTCGCGGGACAGGCGCAGACGATCGTGGACGGTCGGTTCACGGCCGGCATCGTGGGCCTCGCGGGCCTGATCTGGGCGGCATCCGCGCTGTCCAACCGGGCGCGCCGCGCCCTCGGCGTCATCTTCGAGCACCAGGAGGCGGCGATCGCCAGCCGGTTCGTGGCGGTCGGCGACACGTTCGTGCTCAGCGCGCTCCTGCTCGCCGGCGTGACCGTCGCCGGCGCGGTCGCGAACCTGGCGCACGACCGCACGGGGGGCTGGCTTGGCTTGGTCGTCGCCGACGTCGGCGTGTTCGCGATGCTCGTGGGCTTCTTCCTCGTTTCCTACCGACTGCTCGCGCCCGGAGGGCAAAGGATCCGCGATCTCGTTCCCGGCGCGGTGGTGTGCGCCCTCGGATGGACGATCCTGCAGGGGATCGGGAGCTGGTTCGTCGCTCGCCAGGTCGCGCAGTGGTCGGCCTTGTACGGGACGATCGCGACCGTGTTCGGCGTGTTGCTGTTCCTGCGGATCGCGGCGTGGATCTTCCTGGCGGGTGCGGAGCTGTCGGCGATCCTTCGCGCGCGGGGCGCTGCTCAGCCGGACTGAACGGGAACCTCCGCGGCATCCCGCTCGATCACGAAGGGGACGCTCGTCAGGAGGACGCGATCCTCGTGCAGGAAGAGCCGCTTGATGAACAGCGCGCTCTGGTTGTGGAGGGGAAGCTGCCACCAATGGGACACGATCACCTCCGGCACGAGGACGTTGACCACGACGTTCGGGTGCATCGAGAACCGGCGCACCTCGTTCAGCATCGGGCGGGTGAGGTCTCGGAACGGCGCCTCGACGATGTCGAGCGGCACGTCGAGCTCGAGGTTGAACCAGGACTCCTCGAGGCGGTGTGCCTGCTCGGGATCCACATCGAAGTAGATCGCCCGCGTGATGGTCGCATCGAGCGTCCGCGCATAGTTGATCGCTCGCACGGTCACGTCGTTCACCGACGACACGAACACGAGGGTCACCGTCTTCTGCGGGACGAGCGGCTTCGAGACGTCGGCGTGCCGAGCGGGGTCCTCCACCACGGGGACGTCGGTCACCACGACGCGCTCCTCTCGCAGGAGCCCTGCCTTCAGCCGAACCAGCTCGTTCTTGCCGACGAGATACCGGACCAGGCCCTGATCAACGATCTCGGGGACCATGATCGTCACGACGTCGTGAGGACCGGGCTGCAGACGTCGCACGTACTCGCGCACCGCTGAGACGAGGTTGCCGGTTCCGAGCGCCTCCAGCTCGGCGACACCCGCCCCCGCGAAGGAGCGCCACCGCTCCGCCAGGTCCGGCGGCACCGACGCACCCGGCGTCACCGCGTGCAGCGACGCCGGCCGGAACGAGCGCACGTAGCCGAGCGCCTCCGCGGTGGATGCATCGACGTCGCGAACCAACAGCACGATGTGGTTCGCCTCCAGCTCGCCCGGCCGTTCCGCACCGCGGCGCGTCTGGGCGCGGACCCACGCGTAGTGCCGGTGGATCGAGTAGAAGCCCGGGACCAGCAGCCCGATGATCAGGATCGAGAGCCACGCGCCGTCCGCGAACTTCGAGATCACCACGACGACCAGCACGACCGCGGTCGTGATCGCCCCGATGATGTTGATCACGATCGATCGGCGCCATCCGCGCATCGCGCCGGCGCCCTTGCGGCCCTCCACCAACCAGTGCCGCACCATGCCGGTTTGCGAAAGGGTGAACGAGGTGAACACACCCACGACGTAGAAGTGGATCAGCGTGTTCAGGTCGGCGTGGAACGCGTAGATCATCGCGCACGACAGCAGCCCCAGGACGATCACACCGTTGGAGAACACCAATCGATCGCCGCGGTTGACGAACTGGCTCGGCATGAACCGGTCGCGCGCGAGGATCGAGGCCAGCCGGGGGAAGTCCTGGTAGGCGGTGTTCGCGGCCAGGATCAAGATCGCCGCGGTGAAGAACTGCACCACGAAGAACGCGATCGTGGCGTTGCCGAAGATCCCGATCGCGATCTGCGCGACGACCGACCGCTGATCGCTCGCGACGACGCCGTCCATATGGGTCGCGAGCCACGAGATCCCGAGGAACATCGTGACGGCGATCGTGCCCATGATCGCAAGGGTCGCCGCAGCGTTCCTCGCCTGTGGACGCTTGAATGCGGGCACGCCGTTGGAGATCGCCTCGACCCCGGTGAGGGCGGTGGCTCCCTGGGAGAACGCCTTCAGGATCGCGAACGTGCCGACCGCCGCCGCCGTCGTCGCGGCCCCCGGGATCAGGTCCGAGCTGACGCCGACCGGCGGACAACCACCGAGGCAGCGCACCAGCCCGATCACGACGAGGAACAGGATCGAGATCACGAACCCGTAGGTCGGGATCGCGAACACCGTTCCCGACTCGCGGGCGCCCCGCAGGTTCGCGAACGTCACGAGCAGAACGAAGAGGATCGAGAGCAGGACCCGGTGCTCGTTCGCCCACGCGAACGCGGACCCGATCGCGAACACGCCCGCGACGACCGAGACCACGACGGTCATCATGTAGTCGAACAGCAGGGCCGCGGCCGCGATCAGGCCGGGGAGCGTACCCAGGTTGTCCTTGCTGACGATGTACGCGCCGCCGCCGCCGGGGTACGCACGCACGGTCTGCCGGTACGACGTGACGACGATCCCCATCAACAACGCGATCGCGAGCGCGATCGGCATCACGTAGGACTGCGGTCGCGATGTGACGAGCGTGAGCGCGATCAGGATCTCCCCGGTCGCGTAGGCGACCGACGAAAGCGCGTCGGACGCGAAGACCGGGAGCGCGAGCACCTTGGGCAGCAAGGTGTGCTCCAGCTGTTGGCTCGTGAACGCTCGCCCCACGAAGAGGCGCTTGATGATGGACGTCGGGGGGGCGTTCGAGGTCGTCGCCATGGTCGCTGATGCTACGTGCCGCTCAGGCCGATTCGCCCACCCAGCGGTAGCCGACCCCGGGCTCGGTGACGATCAGGGCCGGCGAGGACGCGTCGTCGCCCAGCTTCTTCCGGAGGGCCCGGATGTACGTCCGGAGGTACGTCGTCTCCGTCCCGTACCCCTGCCCCCAGACGCGACGGAGGAGCCACTGATGGGTCAGGAGCTTCCCCGGGTTGGAGACGAGGGCCTCTAGTAAGGAGTACTCGGTGGGGGTTACGTGCAGCTGCTGGCCGTCCAGGGTGACCAGGCGCCGGGCGAGGTCGATCTCCAGCGCGCCGTAGCGAAGGGTCGGCTGGGGCGGCTCGTCCGGGCCCGCGCGGCGGAGCGCCGCGCGGGCCCGGGCGAGCAGCTCCTCCATCGCGAAGGGCTTGGTCACGTAGTCGTCGGCTCCGGCGTCGAGCGCCGCCACCTTGTCCGACTGTGCCTCGCGGACCGACAGGATGATCACCGGAACATCGGAGAACCCGCGCACCCTCCGGATCACCTCGGTGCCGTCCATGTCGGGCAGGCCGAGGTCCAACAGCACGAGGTCGGGCTGCTGGTCGGCCGAGGCGACCACCCCTTCCTCCCCCGTCCCGACGGTCGCGACCTCGTAGCCGTGCGCCTCGAGGCTCGTCCGGAGGGCTCGCCGGATCTGCGGCTCGTCATCGACCACCAGCACCTTCACAGCACCGTCTCCTCGAGCGGGACGTCGACCACCACCGCGGTCCCGCCTCCCGTCGTCTCCTCGATCCGGATGCGCCCGCCGTGGGCCGTGACGATGGCACGCGCGATCGCGAGGCCGAGGCCGCTCCCGGAGGACTCCGGGCTCTCGCGCCCCCGGTAGAAGGCTTCGAACACCTTCTCACGCTCCTCGGGCTTGATGCCCGGACCCTCGTCGGCGACGCGCACGCGTACCGCGTCGCGCGTTTCGCTGACGTGGATCCGGATCGTCCCGCCGCTCGGCGAATGCCGAGCGGCGTTCTCCAGCAGGTTGGTGAGCACCTGGTCGAGCTGCACGGGGTCCGCCGCGACCTCGGGAAGGTCGGCGGCGAGTTGGAGCTCGACCGTGAAGTCGGCGAGGAGAGGACGCATCCGGGCCACGACCGCTTCCGCGACCTCGTCGACGGCCGTCGGCACGCGCTTCGGGATCAAGGCCCCCGCTCGGATCTTGGCGAGATCGAGGATGTTCCCGACCAATCGGTTCAACCGGTCGGTCTCCTCGAGGATCGTCGTGAGCAGCTCTCGTTGCTGCCGCTCGTCGTGGATCGCGCTCGCGTCCAGCAGGCTCGTCACCCCCGCCTTGATCGACGCGAGCGGCGTCCGCAGGTCGTGGGTGACGGACGAGAACATCGCGGCACGAAGCTGGTTCGTCTCGGCGTCCAGCTGCGCGAGCCGCGCCCGCGCGTCGAGCCGCGCGCGGTCCAACGCGACGGCCGCTTGCCGGGTCGCCGCCTCCAAGAGCAATCGCTCGTCCCGGGTGAACGGGCGTCGGCCCTCCGGTCGCTCCGCGATCAAGGTTCCCAGCGGGATGTTGGACGCGACGACGGGGATCACCTCGGTCGGCCCTCCGCGAGGAACGCCCGGACGGACCGCCTTCGCCTCGATGTCCTGGCCGTCGAGCGTGACGGACACCTGACAGGACGCGAGCCCGAGCGGCTCCAGGAGCACCTGGACGAACTCGTCGAGCACCCGGTCGGGGACGTCGCCGGAGAGGAGCTTCGCCGACAGGAAGGCCAGCAGCCTCGCCTCACGTTCGCGTCGGCTCGCCCGGTCGCGCTCGTCCGCCGCATTGCCGACGACCAGTCCGACGACGACGGCGATCGCGAGGAACACGACCGCGGCGATCAGGTCGCGGAGCTGATCGAACCGCAGCACCCGGTCCGGGTACTCCACGATCGGCAGGGCGATCGAAGCCAGCACCGCGGCAACGACGCCCGCCCACAGCCCGCCGCTGACCGCGGCGATCGTGACGGCGAGGATGAAGATCGCCACGCCCGCGCCCTGCAGTTGGTACGTGAGCAGCGCGAGCACCGCCCCCGCCAGCGTCGCGAGGAGCCCGATCCCGATCGAACGCAGCGTCAATCGAGCCAGACGACCGGGAGGGCTCTCGACGACCACGGGCGAACGCTACCGCCCGCACGATGCCGGTTCACGCGTGCGGTCCGTTCACGACATCTTCACGCCCCGCGCGGCTTCCTTCACGCCCCGCTCACGGCGGATGCCGGAGCCTACTCATCGGAAAGAGGTTTCTGCCGGGCGGGTCGCGTGGCCGTCACCCCTAGGCGCTTCGCCGGGCAGGATGGGAACATCCACCACTTTCCTCCGAGCCCGTCTTCGGGGCCGGCAGCTCCCTCCAGCTGCCGGCCTCAAGACATTTCTGGGGTCGTTCGCGACGACCGGCTCCGCCCGAAAGGCCACGTCATGTCATCGATGGAGCCCGGCGGTACCCTTCTGCCTCGATGCGCGTCCTGATCATGGGTTGCGGGCGGGTCGGCTCCGAGCTTTCGCTCGCCCTGCTCGAGGGCGGACACGACGTGACCGTCATCGACAAGAACCCGGAGGCGTTCTGGCGCTACCCCCCCGGCGAGGGCGCCCGGCAGATGGTGGGACTCGGTTTCGACCGCGAGCTGCTCGAGGAAGCGGGGATCAGAGACGCGGACGCCTTCATCGCCGTTTCGTCAGGAGATAACTCGAACATCGTCTCCGCCCGGGTGGCGCTCGAGCATTTCCACGTTCCCAAGGTGATCGCTCGGATCTACGATCCGCGGCGCGCCGAGATCTACGGGCGGCTCAACATCCCGACGGTCGCGACCACCACCTGGGGCATCAAGCAGATCCAGCTGATGCTGCTGCACGACCGGGAGGAGATCCGCGAGAGCCTCGGCGGCGGCGACATCCTCCGCGTGCGGGTTCCGGTCCCCGAGCACCTGATCGGCAAGCCGGCGAACACCCTCAACGTCGATGGCAAGATCCTCGTCGCGGGGGTCTCGCGTGGCGGGACCGGGTTCCTCCCGACCCCCGACAGCACCCTGCAGGCGGGCGACTACCTCGTGGTGATGATGGTCAAGGACGGTCTGGAGATGCTCGATCAGCAGCTCGAGCCGACGTCGGAGCATCACTGATGCGGGTCATCGTGACCGGGGGCGGTGCGATCGGTCGGCACCTGTCGGCGGATCTGGCGGAGCGCGGGCACGACGTGACCTTGATCGAGCAGGACCGCTCCATCGTGGACCGGCTCCGCGAGGAGATCCCCGACGTGAAGGTGATGCTCGGCGACGCGTGCGAGCCGCGCATCCTGGAGGAAGCCCACCTCTCCGACGCGGACGTCGTCGTCGCGGCGACCGGCGACGACGAGGACAACCTGGTCACGTCGTTGCTGGCGAAGCAGGAGTTCGCCGTTCCGCGCGTGCTCGCCCGGGTGAACCATCCCGGCAACGAGTGGTTGTTCAACGAGCAGTGGGGTGTGGATCAGGCGGTCTCGCCACCGCACATGCTGACGGCGATGGTCGAAGAGGCCGTGACGACGGGCGACCTCGTCCGGCTGCTCCGGCTCGAAGGCGGGCGCGCCTCGATCGTCGAGACCAAGCTCACGACGGTATCCCCCGCGACGGGCAAGGCGCTCTACGAGCTGCGCCTGCCGCCGGATTCGACGATCGTGGCCGTGCTCCGCGAGGGTCACGTCGTGATCCCGCAGCCGGAAACCGTCCTCGCCGCGGGCGATGAGCTGGTCGCCCTCGCGGCGCCGGAATCCGAGCTGACGCTCCGCGAGGCGATCGTCGGCGACTGATCCCGCCGTTCAGTCGCCCGGTTCGAAGCGGTATCCCATCCCCGGCTCGGTGATGAAATATCGCGGACGTGCCGGCTCGGGCTCGAGCTTCCGCCGGATCTGCGCCATGTACACGCGGAGGTAGTTCGTCTCTTCCTCGTACCGAGGGCCCCAGACCTCCTGCAAGAGCTGACGCTGACTGACCAGCTTCCCGGGATGCCGCACGAGGATCTCGACGAGGTGCCACTCGGTCGGGGTGAGACGGACGGCCGTCTCGTCGCCCCCGATGACCTTCTTGGCGGCGAGGTCCACGGTGAACGCCTTCGTGCGAACCACGGCTTCCTCCGCGTCCGGCGTCACCGCGCGGCGCTCGGACGCGCGCACACGCGCGAGCAGCTCTCCCATCCCGAAGGGTTTGGTGACGTAGTCGTCCGCCCCGGCATCGAGCGCGTCGACCTTCTCGGACTCCTGCTCGCGCGCCGACAGCACGATGATCGGGACGGCGGTCCACGTCCGAAGGCCACGGATCACCTCGACACCATCGATGCCGGGCAACCCGAGGTCCACGATGACGACGTCGGGACGATGGCGGGCCGCCAGATCGAGCGCCGTCTCCCCGTCGGCGGCCGTATCCACGACGTACCCACGGGCGACCAGGTTGGTGCGGAGCCCTCGGACGATCTGCGGCTCGTCGTCGACGACGAGGACCCTCGTCATGTCGACGCCGCCGGGAAGGCGAGCACCATCGTGAGCCCGCCGCCGGGCGTGTCTTCGACGGAGAGCTCTCCGTCCATGGCCTCGACGAATCCTTTCGCGACCGCGAGCCCGAGCCCGATGCCATCGCGGCTCGTTCCGTCGCCCAGCCGCTGGAAGGGCCGGAACATCCGCTCGCGATCCTGCCGCTCGACACCGGGACCGCGGTCGATCACCCGGAGCTCCACCCGGCCGCCTGCCGTGGACCCACTGATCCGCACCGGACAGTCGGGCGGCGCCAACCCCGACGCGTTGGACACGATGTTCGCGATCGCCCGCTCCAACAGACCGGGATCGACGTCGATCCGTGGGAGCGTCTCGGGCACCTCGACCACCAGCCCGCGTCCGCCGTCGGGCAAGCTCGCGAGCGCCTTCGGCACCACCTCGTCGAAGCCCACGACGTCACGCACCAGTTTCAGGGCGCCGACCTGGAGCCGGCTCATGTCGAGCAGGTTCGCGACCAGGCCGGTGAGTCGGTCGGTCTCGTCCTCGATCGTGCCCAGGAACAACGCCGTCTCCTCCGGCGACCACGCGACCTCGTCGTCGCGGAGGCTCGACACGGAGGCCTTGATCGACGCGAGCGGCGTCCGCAGGTCGTGCGACACGGCGGCGAGGATGGCGGTCCGGAGCGCGTCTGCATCCGCGCGTGCCGCCGCGACCGCCGCCTCCTGCGCGAGCGCCCGGCCTCGGACGGCCAGCCCGAGCTGCGCGGCGAACGCCGACAGGAGCTGCAATCGGTCGGCGGGGAGCGGGCTCCCGCGGAGCGCGAGGACCGTGTCGCTGCCGAGCGGCACGACCTGTCCGGCCTCGTCGGGGGTGTCGGGAGCGTCGGTCCCCGCGGCCGCCTCTCGGATCCACACGCTCTCACGGCCGTCCCCGCGATCACCTTCCTCCCGGCGAAGCACGGAGACCGCATCCACGCCGAAGGTCGTTCGCGCGTGCTCGACGAGCTCCGGAAGGGGATCGCCCTCGGCGGCGACGCGCGCGGTTAGGCGCGCGAGCGCCTCCGCCTCGGCGCCGCGGCGCTGCGCCTCGGCGCGATTCCTCGCCTCGCGGTCGACCACGATGCTCACGCTGACCGCGACGACGACGAACACGACCAGCGCAACCACGTCCTCGGGGTTCGCAACCTTCCAGGTGTGGACCGGCGGCGTGAAGAACCAGTTGATCAGGAGCGCCGAAACCACCGCCGCAGGGAGCGCCGGCCGCAGTCCGCCACCGAACGCGATCCCGATCACGGCCGTGAGGTACAGCAGCATGATCGTGGACAGCGCCATCTGCCGGTCGAGCGCCGCGACGACGACGGTCAGGCCGACGAGCACGACCGCCCCGGCGATGCCCGCGATGAGCTGCCGGTCGCTCGAGAGGCCGGTCGGGATGCGGCCCGTGACGCGAACGTGTTGCGGGGCCGGCTCGTGCGAGATCACGTGGACGTCGATCGGCCCGGAACCGCGGATCACGTCGAGGACGACGGAGCCGCCGAGCAACCCTCGCCATCGCGAGCGGTCGCTCGCCCCCACCACGACCTGCGAAACCCCCTCCGCCCGGGCCAGGTCCAAGATCGCCTCGGGCACGCGCGCCCCGATGACCTCCTCGAACCGGCCGCCCACCTGCCGCACGAGCTCGCGGACGGCCTCGAGGTGGGGGGCGTCATCCCGGCCGGCGGCCGGGATGACGTGCACGGCGATCAGCTCCCCGCCGCGCCGCGCGGCCATCCGCGCGGCGCGCCGGACGACGGGCTCGTCCTCCGGACGACCCCGCACCGCGACGAGGATCCGCTCCCGCGCCGTCGCCGGCTCGGATCCCCGAGCCGGCGACGGCCCCGCTCGCAGCTCCTCGTCGACACGATCGGCCATCCACACGAGCGATAGCTCGCGGAGGCGCGTGAGGTTCTCGTCGCGGAACGTTCGGGCCAGGGCCGCGTCCATCCGTTCGGGCGGGAAGACGTTCCCGTGCGCCAGCCGCCGCTGGAGCGCCTGCGGCGTCATGTCGACGAGCTCCAGCTGATCCGCGCCCCGCACGAGCGCGTCGGGGACCGTATCGGCCGGCCGCTCCCCCGTGATCGCTTCGATCACGTCCTGCAGTGACTCGAGATGCTCGATGTTGACCGTCGAGATCACGTCGATGCCGGCCGCGAGCAGCTCCTGGACGTCCTGCCAGCGGTGCGCGTTGCGCGACCCGGCGGGGTTCGTGTGCGCGAGCTCGTCGATGACCGCCACCTCGGGATGACGGGCCAGCAGCGCGTCGACGTCCATCCCCTCCGTTCCGTCAACGCTCCGACGGGGGAGGACCTCCAGGTCGCGGGTCTGCGCGGCGACCTCCTGACGGCCGTGGGTCTCCACGAAGCCGAGCACGACGTCGGTCCCGCGGGCACGCCGGCGCCGCGCCTCGTCGAGCATCGCGTACGTCTTGCCGACGCCCGGCGCGTACCCGATGTAGATCCTCAGCCGACCGCGCTCCACGCGTCGAGGCTAGCCCTCTTGACGCGATCTTGACGTCGCCGCGCGATCCCTGGCGGAACCTTGACGCCTCCGCCGCGGGAACAGCCCGTTCGCTCCCTAGCGTGGGATGCATGGAACGCGACGTGGATCTCGGGACCGGGTACGCGTTCAAGCGTCTGGTGTTGGGCCGGCCCCTCGCCACCTCTCGGTTGGAGCACGAACGTCTCGGACGCCCGACGGCGCTCGCCGTCTTCTCCTCCGACAACATGTCCTCGGTCGCGTACGCGACCGAGGAGATCCTCCGCGTCCTGATCCCCGCGATCGGGATCCTCGCGTTCACCTACGTGCTCCCGATCTCGGCCGTGATCGTCCTGATCGAGGCGATCCTGATCTTCTCGTACCGCCAGACGATCAAGGCCTACCCGACCGCGGGCGGGGCGTACATCGTCACGAAGGACAACCTGGGGCTGCTCCCGGCGCAGCTCGCCGGTGTCGCCCTGCTCGTTGACTACGTCCTGACCGTGAGCGTCTCGACGGCGGCCGGCGTCCAGGCGATCAGCTCGGTCGTTCCCCTGGGCGTCCCGCTCCGCATCGTCTTCTCGCTGGTGTTCGTCTGGATGATCGCCTACGGGAACCTCCTTGGGGTGCGGGAGTCCGGCAAGATCTTCGCGGCGCCGACGTACCTGTTCATCGTCAGCCTGGGTCTCACGTGCGTGATGGGGATCTACCAGGTCGTGTCCGGCCATCTCCAGCCGTTCCCGATCCAGCAGCAGGTCGCGAACGGGGGGATCTCGCCGTTCGCCGGAGCCGTCACGGTGTTCATCTTGCTCCGGGCGTTCGCGTCCGGCGGAGCCGCGGTGACGGGTGTCGAAGCGATCTCGAACGGGGTCCCGGCGTTCCGCAAGCCCGAGTGGCGCAACGCCCAGATCACCCTCGTCTGGATGGGCCTGATCCTCGGGTCGTCGTTCCTCGCGGTGTCGTTCCTGGCCTCCCGGCTGCAGGTGGTCCCGGTCGCGGACGAGAGCAAGTCGGTCCTGGCGAGCATCGCGCAGGCCGTCTACGGCACCGGCGCGGTGGGACGGCTCCTGTTCCTCGTGCTGCAGATCGGCACGACGCTGATCCTGATCCTCGCGGCCAACACGTCGTTCGCCGACTTCCCGCGGCTGGCCAGCTTCCACGCGGGCGATGCCTTCATGCCGCGCCAGCTCACGAAGCGCGGGCACCGACTGGTCTTCTCGAACGGGATCGTGGCGTTGGCCGCGGCGGCAAGCCTGGTGATCGTCGTCTTCCGGGCGAGCGTCACGGCGATGATCCCGCTCTACGCCCTGGGGGTGTTCACGTCGTTCACCCTGTCGCAGACCGGGATGGCCAAGCGCCACCTCCGCCTGCGGGAGAAGGGGTGGAAATTCGGTCTGTTCGTGAACGGTCTGGGCGCGATCGCGACCTTCGTCGTGGCGATCGTGATCGCGATCGTGAAGTTCGCGGGAGGCGCGTGGATCGTGATGCTGTTCGTGCCGATCCTCGTGGCGCTCCTGGTACGGGTGAACAAGACCTACGAGGCGGAGGACGAACAGCTCGTGATCGGCCCGGAGGACCGGGCGAACGGCGTCGCCTCCCGGGCCGAGCACACCGCGCTCCTGCTGGTGAACGAGCTCGACGACGATACGTTGCACGCCGCGCAGTACGCCCTCACGATCCGCCCGACCCACGTCACGGCGTTGCACCTCGGCGGCCGCGACCTGGAGCTCGAGGCCGCGTGGAAGGACGCTGGGCTGCGGATCCCGCTCGTCGCCATCCCCGGTGACGAACGACCCGGCCTCGCGATCGCACGCTATCTGCGCGGGCTCGGCGTGACGCAGCAACAGGTGACGGTGATCGTCCCGACGCCCGCCGACGAGCCGTTCCTCGCCCGGCTCCGACGGATGCATGCGTGGTCCGGGCTCGCCGAGTCGCTCCGCGATCTCCCGAACGTGGGCGTGGTCATCGTGCGCGCGCACGGCGACGCCGCCGATCCGGCCCATCACCATCGGATGCAGCTCTCCCCGCGCCGGCGTCACGTCGCGCTGATCCTGGTCGAGGACCTCGATCGCGCGGTCCTCAAGGCCGCTCGGTACGCCCGCGGGATCGAGGCGCTCGAAGTGCGAGCGGTGCACGCGGCGAGCGATCCCGACCGCGCCAACATGTTGATCGACCAGTGGATCGCGTTCGGATATCTCGCCGGGATCCCCCTGGACGTCGAGGAGTGCAACGATCGGAACATCGAACGCAGCCTCCGACGCTACGTGTCGCGGTTCCAGGACGAAGCGACCGAGGTCACGCTGATCCTGCCGCGCCGACACTTCCCGAAGCGCCGGCACCTCCTGCTGCACGATCGGACCAGCCGCAGGATCGCGGGTGCCTTCGCGGAAGTGCCCCACGTCGACGTCGTCGTCGTGCCGTACCACCTGGGCGCCGACCGTGAGCATCGCATCCACGACCTCGAGCCGGTCGCGGCACATCGGTGATCATGGCTCGGCGGCGGGCCGAAGGCTCCAGCGGTACCCGACGCCGGGCTCCGTGACGATCGCTCCCGGGCGGTGCGGATCCGGCTCGATCTTCTTCCGGAGCTGGCTCACGAACACGCGGAGCACCTCCACGTCGTCTTCGTACCCACCACCCCAGACGTGCTCCAACAGCCATCGATGCGTGAGGAGCTTGCCCGAGGCGGCCGTGAACGCATCCAGGAGGCTCCACTCCGTCCTCGTCAGGTGGACATCCTCGCCGTCGCGCACCACCCGGCGGGTACCCATGTCGATCCGAACATCACCGTTGTCGAACACCGGGGGCGTGCGATCGCCGGTCGTGTCCGTGCGCCGAAGCAGGGCGCGAACGCGCGCGAGCAACTCGCCCACGCCGAAGGGCTTCGTGAGGTAGTCGTCCGCCCCGGAGTCGAGCGCCGCGATCTTGTCGGACTCGTCCTCGCGCACCGACAGCACCAGGATCGGTACCGGGCTCCAGCTGCGGATCTGCCGGGTCACCTCGAGCCCGCCGAGGACCGGCATGTTGAGGTCGAGGACGATCAGGTCGGGCGAGGCGCGCGGCCGCGTGATCGAGCGCCTCGACGCCGTCGGCGGCGGCGTCCACCTCGTACCCGCGGGCGACCAGGGCGCGCTCGAGCGCGCGGCGGATCTGCGCTTCGTCGTCCACGACGAGGATCAGCGTCATCGCTGGATCGCTTCGGGCAGCGAGAAGGCGAAGGTCGCCCCGCCGCCGGGCGTTTCGTCGATCCAGAGCTCGCCTCCCATCAGGTCGACGAACCCCTTCGCGATCGCGAGGCCCAGCCCGGGTCCCAGGTTCGACGTCCGCTCCTCCAGCCGATAGAACGGATAGAAGAGCTGTTCCCGCGCGGCGGGGTCCAGCCCTTCGCCGTGGTCGACCACCCGCACCACCACCCCTCCGCGCTGTCGGCCGACCCGAACCTGAACGTCGGGTATCTCCGCCTTCGACGCCGCCTTGGCCGCATTGTCGAGCAGGTTGGAGAGCACGCGCACGAGGAACACCGGATCCGCCTCGGCAACGGTGTGACCCTCGTCGATCACCGTTGCGACGCGAACGTCCGGCCAACGCGCCCCGATGGCATCGGCCTCCGCGGTCGCGACCTCCGCGACGTCGACCGGCTCCATCCGAGCCTTCAGCACGCCGGCCTCGATCCGCGACATGTCGAGCAGGTTGGCGACGAGGGTGTCGAGCCGATCCGTCTCCGCGTCGATCGTCTGCAGCACCTCGGCACGCTGCTCGTCCGTGCGCGTGACGTCCGGATCCATCAGGTCCGTCACGGAAGCCTTGATCGCCGCCAGAGGACTCCGAAGGTCGTGCGAGACGGCGGCGAGCATGCTGCGTCGGACCTGATCCGTCTGCTTGAAGATCTCGGCGTCCGTCGCGGTGCGCAGGAGGCGATCTCGTTCGAGGACCAAAGCGAGCTGATCGCAGACCGCGCGGATCACGCGACCCTCGGGGGCTTCCAGCGGCCCCCGGTCGCCGACGAGCACGATCAGACCGAGGTTCCGGTTCCCCACGCTGAGGGGCAACCGCTCGGGGGCGCGCCCGGGTGAGCTCGGGTCCCAGCTGGGCGTCACCGTCCCGGGATCGGCGCCGACGGTCAGCCGCTCGACGAGCCCCGACCCCGGCTCCGGGACGAAGAGCGCGCCGGCGGTGAAGCCGAACCGTCGGACGACGTGCTCGAGCAAGGCTCGATACGTCTCCTGGCCGGGCCCCTGCACGACGAGGTCTCGGCTGAGCTCTTGGAGGCTGCGGAGCTCGCCCTCGCGCGCCTCCGCTGCGTCCGCCCGTTCCGCGGCTCGCGCGAAGAGGACCGAGATCAGGATGGACAGTCCGAGCAGGACGAAGAGCGACGTCACGTCCTCGGGCCGTTCGATCACGAAGGTCCCGTACGGCGGCAGGAAGGCGAAATTGAAGGCGAGGAACCCGACGATCGACGCCGTCGATGCCGGGGCCGACGCGGCCGAGCGAGGCCGCGACCACGACGACCACCACGAAACCGAACCCCACCGTCGTGGTCCGCAAGGTGTCGCGGAAGGGCGCCAGGATCAGCGCGAGCGCGAGCGGGCCGACGAGAGCGACGACGTAGCCGGCCACCCGCCGCTTGGGGCGGGCGGGTTCACGCATCCACCCGACGACGTCGGAAACGCTCACGACACGAGGATAGGCACGCCTCGATCCGCCCCCGCGACGGCGAACGAGCCTTCCGAAGACATCCATAGGTATCCCGAACGGCCGGTCGGCTCGCGCTTACGGGTTCCTCATCCCGCCGGGCTAGCCTCGGAAGCGGAGGTGAGGTCACCGTGACCGACGCGTTGATGGTGGTGCTGATGGTCGGCTTCTTCATCCTGGCCGGCCTGTTCGTCGCGTGGCTCGACCGCGTATGAGTCTCGCGGACATCCTCGAGCTGATCGTGGCGGTGGGTCTGCTGGTGTACCTCACGATCGCGCTGATCCGCCCGGAGAAGTTCTGACGTGCCCACGATCGTCGTCTACCTGATCCTGCTGACGCTGATCACGCCGCCGCTCGGCGCGTTCATGTACCGCGTCTACACCTCCGAACGGATCGGACGCGTCGAGGGCGTGATCTATCGGCTGATCGGTGTCGATCCCCGCGCCGAGCAGACCTGGCGGCGGTACGCCTCGAGCGTGCTCTGGTTCAGCGCCGTCTCGATGATCTTCACGTACTTCGTGATGCGTCTCCAGGGGCACCTGCCGCTCAACCCGGTCGGCCTGGCCGCACCGACGCAGTACGTCTCGTTCAACACCGCGACGAGCTTCGTCACGAACACGAACTGGCAGGCGTACGGCGGCGAGAGCACCATGAGCTACCTCACCCAGATGATCGCGCTGACGTTCCAGAACTTCCTCTCGGCGGCGGTCGGCATGGCCGTGCTGATCGCGATGATCCGTGGCTTCGCGCGGAACAAGACCGATGGGCTCGGCAACTTCTGGCGCGACACGGTCCGCGGCGTCGTCTACATCCTGCTCCCGATCTCGATCGTCGTCGCCGTCATCCTGATGACGCCAGGGCGTCGTGCAGACGTTCGCGAACTCGGCGACGGTGACGGGCGTCCAGGGCTTCGCGCAGACGATCGCCCGCGGGCCCGTCGCCTCGCAGATCGCGATCAAGCAGCTCGGCACGAACGGCGGCGGCTTCTTCAACGTCAACTCTGCGCATCCCTTCGAGGGGGGAACGGCGCTCGCGAACTTCCTCGAGCTGCTCCTGATCCTGGGGATCCCGGCGGCCCTCACCTACACGTTCGGGAAGATGGTCGGCCGGATCCGTGAGGGATGGGCGATCTTCGCGGCGATGATGATCCTCTTCCTCGGTGGGCTCCTGCTCACCGTCCCGCAGGAGCATTCGGCAACGCAAGCGATGGTCTCCGCCGGCGTGCCCGCCACGGCCCAGAACCTGGAAGGCAAGGAGGTCCGCTACGGGACCGACCTGTCGAGCCTGTGGGCCGTGGCAACCACCGACGCGTCGAACGGCAGCGTCAACTCGATGCACGACTCGTACCAGCCGCTCGCGATGGTGGCACCGATGTTCAACATCGCCGTCGGCGAGGTGATCTGGGGCGGCGTGGGGAGCGGCCTCTACGGGATGCTGTTCTACGTCATCATCGCCGTGTTCATCGGCGGCCTGATGGTCGGGCGAACACCCGAGTACCTCGGCAAGAAGATCGGCGCGCGGCAGATGAAGCTCTCGGCGATCGCCGTCCTGGTGCCGTTCCTGGTCGTGCTCGCGTTGACCGCGGTGGCGGTGGTGATCCCGCAGGGCCTCGATGCGCGCTTGAACACCGGGCCGCACGGCTTCAGCGAGATCCTCTACGCGTTCCTTTCGCAGGGGAACAACAACGGGTCGGCGTTCGCCGGCCTGACGGCGAGTGGTTCGTTCTACGCGGTCTTCGGCGGGCTCGCGATGCTCGTCGCTCGTTTCGTGCCGCTCCTCGCCGCGCTCGCGCTCGGAAGCAGCGTCGGCAAGGAAGGCTCCGTGCCGGTCACCGCAGGAACGCTGCCGACCGACGAGCCGCTGTTCGTCGGGCTCCTCGACGGTGTGATCGTGGTGATCGGCGCGCTGACGTTCTTCCCCGCGCTTGCCCTCGGCGCGATCGTCGAGAGCCTCATGAAAGGCAAGTTGTTCGGATGAGCACGACGCAGACCCCGGTCGAGGACACGCCTCAAGAGGTAGCGCACGGCGCCGTACGCGCCCGCCCGCTGTTCGACCCGCCCATCGTTCAGCGAGCGATCGTCGACAGTCTGCTCAAGCTCAACCCTCGGACCCTCCTCAAGAACCCCGTGATCTTCACCGTCGAGGTCGTGTCCGTCATGGTGACGATCCGGATCGTCGCCGACATCGTCAGCGGTGGGCCGATCGCGTTCGACACCGCGATCGCGATCGGGCTGTGGTTCACGGTCTTGTTCGCGAACTTCGCCGAGGCGATGGCCGAAGGTCGGGGCAAGGCGCAGGCCGAGGCGCTGCGGAGGACGCGCGCGGACCTGGTCGCGCGACGCCTCCTTCCCGACGGAAGCGAAGAGACGGTCCCTGCATCGCAGCTGCGCGCCGGTGACCACGTGATGGTGTCCGCCGGCGAGCTCATCCCGGGCGACGGCGAGATCGTCGAAGGCATCGCCTCGGTGGACGAGTCGGCGATCACCGGCGAGTCGGCGCCGGTGATCCGCGAATCCGGCGGTGACCGCTCCGCGGTCACCGCCGGCACCAAGGTGCTGTCGGACTGGATCAAGGTACGCATCACCGCCGAGCCCGGCGAGTCCTTCCTGGACCGCATGATCAGCCTGGTCGAGGGCGCCGAGCGCCAGAAGACGCCGAACGAGATCGCGCTGTCGATCCTGCTGGCGAAGTTCACGATCATCTTCCTGATCGTGTGCGTAGCGCTGGAGCCGTTCGCGATCTACGCGGGTCCCCGCGTGACGGATGCCGTCCTGATCGCCCTGTTCGTCTGCCTGATCCCGACGACGATCGGCGGCTTGCTCTCGGCGATCGGGATCGCGGGGATGGACCGCCTGGTCCAGCACAACGTCCTCGCGATGAGCGGTCGCGCGGTCGAAGCCGCCGGCGACGTCTCCACGCTGCTGCTCGACAAGACCGGCACGATCACCCTCGGGAACCGGCAGGCGGTGGCGTTCTTCCCGGCTCCTGGCGTCGATGAGCGAGAGCTCGCCGAGGTGGCGCAGTTCGCCTCGCTCGCCGACGAGACCCCCGAGGGCCGCTCGATCGTCGTCCTCGCGAAGGAGCGCTACGGGATCCGGGAACGGGAGCTCCTCGAGACCCATGCTCGGTTCGTTCCCTTCACCGCGCAGACCCGCATGAGCGGTGTGGATGTCGACGGCAGCGAGATCCGCAAGGGCGCCGTCGAGTCGATCGTGGAGTGGGCGGGACATGAGATGCCGGCCGAACTCGAGGCCGAGGTGGAGCGCATCGCTCGGGCGGGCGGGACGCCACTCGCCGTTGCACGGGATCGCCAGCTCCTGGGCGTGATCGAGCTCAAGGACATCATCAAGCAGGGGCTCGTCGAGCGGTTCGCGCAACTGCGCACGATGGGCATCCGCACGGTGATGATCACGGGCGACAACCCACTCACCGCGGCGGCGATCGCGCAGGAATCCGGCGTGGACGACTTCCTGGCCGAGGCCACCCCCGAGACGAAGATGGCCCTGATCAAGCGGGAGCAGGAAGGCGGCGTGCTCGTCGCGATGACGGGCGACGGGACGAACGACGCGCCTGCGCTCGCCCAAGCCGACGTCGGCGTGGCCATGAACACCGGGACGACCGCGGCGAAAGAAGCCGGCAACATGGTCGACCTCGACTCGAACCCTACGAAGCTGATGGAGATCGTCGAGATCGGCAAGCAGCTGCTGATCACCCGTGGCGCGCTCACCACGTTCTCGATCGCGAACGACGTCGCGAAGTACTTCGCGATCATCCCCGCGATGTTCGTCGCGACCTACCCGGAGCTCGACAGGCTGAACGTGATGAACCTCAGCTCGCCTCAGTCCGCGATCCTGTCCGCGGTGATCTTCAACGCGGTCATCATCGTGCTGCTGGTGCCGCTGTCCCTCCGCGGGGTCCGGTACCGGCCGGCCGGCGCCGCCGCGCTGCTGCGCCGCAACCTGTTGATCTACGGCCTCGGCGGGATCATCGCGCCGTTCGTCGGCATCAAGCTGATCGACATGGCCCTCGCCCTCGTCAACTTCCCGAAGTGAGCGTGATGACATGAAGACCGCGCTGCGCGCCCTGATCGCCACCGTCGTCCTGGTGCTCCTGACCGGCGTGCTCTACCCGGCCGTGATGACGGCCTTCGCACAGGTCGCTTTGAAGAACGACGCCAACGGCTCGCTCGTCCAGCACGACGGCACCGAGGTCGGCAGCAGCCGGATCGGACAGGCATGGAGCGGTCCGCGATGGTTCTACGGACGTCCCTCCGCGGTCGACGACGACGCCTCGACGTCCAGCGGGTCGAACCTCGGCCCGACGTCGAAGCCCCTCTCGGAGGACATCGCGTCGAGGATCCAGCGGATCCTGAAGCTGGAAGGGCCGTACACGGGTGGCCTCACCGCCGCGGAGATCCCGGTCGACCTGGTCACGGCATCGGCGAGCGGTCTCGACCCGGACATCTCGGTCGCCGCCGCCGAGTTCCAGGCGCCTCGGATCGCGGCCGTCCGCAACATCCCGCTCCAGCAGGTGCAGCAGCTGATCGCCGGCGCCACGGCGGGGAAGACGCTGGGCTTCCTCGGCGAACCGCACGTGAACGTGCTCGAACTCAACCTCGCGCTCGACGCGGCCGCTCCATCGTCGTGATCACCACGGTGAGCATCCCGACGAAGCGGCGCACGGTCGTCGTCCTCGGGCGCTCGGCGCGCGGCGGCAACGCTGCCGTCCGTCGCCGAGGTCCGCGACACGATCCTGGTGCTCGCGATCGGCTGGCCGCTGACGGACACGCAACGCGACGTGCTCGGTCGGGCTGAGGAGCTCGCGCGCACCGCCCGCGTCGTCCTGGATGCTCGCCTCGTGTCGTCGGCCGCCGCCGCGGCCGGCGTTCGTCGGCTCGGAGGACCGGTTGGTGCTCGATGCGGGATCGCGAGAAGCGCGCAGGATCCGCCGAAGGCTCAGCGCTCCCGACGCGCGATGACGTGGATGTCGATGTTCGTGGCCCGACGGATCAGACGGTTCACGAACGATCCGCGGATCAGCTCCTGCCAGCGTGAGCGGAGCGGCTCCCCGATCACGATCTGGGTCACGTACTGCCGATAGGCGAGACCCAGCACGCCTTCCACCGGGTCGTCCGCGTCCACGACCTGAAGCTCCCCGCCCAAGTCGCGGACGAGCCGGTCGATCTTCGATAACCACGCACGCGCCTCTTCGTCGTCCCGCTCTCGGACGTGCACGACCAGGAGGTCGCCGCGGGCCCGTTGGGCGACCCGAGCCCCTCGACGGATCAGGTCCTCGCTCGGACCCCGCGGGGTCACGCAGACGAGGACGCGCTCGCGCGTTTCCGGTGCCTGCGCCTTCGACCACCTCGAGAGGAGCGTTTCGTCCACCTGGTTCGCGACCCGCATGAGCGCGAGCTCCCGGAGCGCGGTGAGGTTCTCCGTGGTGAAGAACCGCTGGAGCGCGAGCTCCGCCTTCCGCTGGTCGGGATAGACGTTGCCGTGGAGCATCCGTCGCCGGAGCGAATGCGGGGACAGGTCGACGAGCTCGACCTGATCCGCCATGTCGACCACCCAGTCAGGAACCGTCTCGCGTTGCCGGATCCCGGTCACGTCGGCCACCACGTCGTTCAGGCTCTCGATGTGCTGCACGTTCACCGTCGTGATGACCTCGATCCCGGCGTGCAAGAGATCGATCACGTCCTCCCATCGCTTCGCGCGCCCGGCTCCAGGGACGTTCGTGTGCGCCAGCTCATCGACGAGGGCGACCTCGGGATGGCGCTCGAGCACGCCGGTGGCGTCCATCTCGTCGAAGAGGTGTCCGCGGTACTCCACCGGATGCGCCGGGATCATCGGGAGACCCTCGAGCATCTCGATCGTCTTCGGGCGGCCGTACGTCTCGGCGGTTGCGACGACGACCTTCGTTCCTCGCTCGGCCCGGCGGCGGCCTTCGGAGAGCATCGCGAAGGTCTTGCCGACCCCCGGGGCGGCGCCCAGGTAGATCCGGAGCGGAGCCGCCTTCGCCGCGATGGCCGCGTCCCGGGTCCAGGCTGCTGCCCCCGTGGGCTCCGGAACGACCTCGCGACCGACGAGCGCCTCGACCGACTCGGTCCCGCGCTCGGGCGCCGCCGTCGTGCCGTTCGGGGAGCTCATCCGCCGAGCGTACCGTCCGGCGAGCGACCTACGCGGTGAACTCGAGCCGCGGGTTGATCATCTGGAGCCCGCCACGCTGTTCGCCCAGCACCCCTTCCATGACCACCTTCGCGCCGAGGCCGAGCCCGCCGATCGCCCGGCGCCCCATGAACCGGATCACGACCTCGCCCGTGCCGTCGGACACCACCGCCTCGAGCGATTCGTTGTCCTTCATCGGGAACACCGTGAGCCGGCGGATCACGCCCGCGATCTTGACCCGCTGCCGCAGCGGCGCGTCGGCGATCCGGACCGAGCCGGGCACCTTCTCCGCCCATTCGCGGATCTCGGATTCCAGGCGCGTTTCGTCGCTCTCGGTGAGACGCCGAAGGAAGCGATGGAACCCGCCCATGCCGCGGTGAGCCTATCCGGAAACCACCGCGTCCCCGGCCTCACGCGGCCGTGCGCGCCCTGCGGAGATCCTCTTCGAGCTCGGACTTCCGGTTCTTCGAGACCCAGATCATGGCGGCCAGGATCACCGCGCCGAGGAGCGCCACCGCGATCCGGATCGCCGTGTCGTCGGCGTACTGGACGACGAGCGGCGCGATCAGCAGCGCGACGAGGTTCATCACCTTGATCAAGGGGTTCAGCGCCGGCCCGGCGGTGTCCTTGAACGGGTCGCCGACGGTGTCGCCGATCACCGCGGCCTTGTGGCTCTCCGAGCCCTTGCCGCCGTAGTTGCCCTCCTCGATGAACTTCTTCGCGTTGTCCCAGGCGCCGCCGGAGTTCGACAGCATCACGGCGAGCAACTGCCCGGTGAGGATCGCGCCGGCCAGGAACGCGCCGAGCGCCTCCGCGCCCAGGAAGAACGCGGCGATCACGGGCGCGAGGACGGCCAGCAACCCCGGCGTCGTCAGCTCGCGGAGCGACGTCCTCGTGCAGATGTCGACGACCGCGGCGTAGTCGGGCTTCTCCTCGTAGGTCATGATCCCCGGGTGGTCGCGGAACTGGTTGCGGACCTCCACGACCACCTGCATCGCAGCCCGTCCCACCGCCCGGATCGCGAGCGAGGAGAACAGGAACGCGACGCATCCACCGAGCAGCAGACCGACGAGCACGTCGGGCTGATCGACCCGGACCCCCAGGAACGTGTAGCCGGCGTTCTCGAGCGCAGCCTCGAAGGACCCGAACAGCGACGTCGCCGCGATCACCGCGGTCGCGATCGCCATGCCCTTCGTGATGGCCTTCGTCGAGTTGCCGATCGAATCCAACCCGCCGAGGATCTCCGCGGGCCGTCCCTGGAACTCGCCGGACATCTCGGCGATGCCCTGCGCGTTGTCCGAGATGGGCCCGAACGTGTCCATCGACACGATGACGCCGACGGTCGTCAACATCCCCATGCCGGTCAGCGAGATGAAGTAGAGCCGTTCGAAGGCCGTGTCACCGAGGTAGAACGCCGAGGTGACGGCCGCCCCGATCAGCAGCGCCGACCACACCGTGGACTCGAGCCCCACGGAGAACCCGGACAGGATCGTGGTCGCGGGTCCCGTGACCGTCGACTCCGCGATCTCCTGCACGGGCTTGTACTTCGCGTCGGTGAAGTACTGCGTGAGGACCTGGATCAACGACGCGAGGATGAGACCGATCACCACCGCCGCCCACGGCCGCCAATCCTTCGTGACCAGCTCGGACGCGCCGAAGACGATCACCGCCGAGAGAGCGGCCGAGATGAAGAACCCGCGGTTGATCGCCTTCATCCCGTGCTCCTCCTCGGAGCGGGGCGAGACGGACAGGATCCCGACGATCGACGTCAGGACGCCGATCGCGCGGACCCAGAGCGGGAACATCACGCCCGCGATCGCCCCGACCTCGCTGCCGCTGAACGCCGCGGCGCCCAGGATCAAGGAGGCGACCAGGGTGACCTCGTAGGACTCGAACAGGTCCGCGGCCATCCCCGCGCAGTCCCCGACGTTGTCGCCGACGTTGTCGGCGATCGTCGCGGCGTTCCGCGGGTCGTCCTCGGGGATCCCCTGCTCGATCTTGCCGACCAGGTCCGCGCCCACGTCGGCCGCCTTCGTGAAGATCCCGCCGCCGACCCGCATGAACATCGCGAGCAGCGCACCGCCGAACCCGAAGCCGACCAGCACGCTCGTCGCGTCGCCCTTGTAGATGATGAGGATCAACGTCGCGCCGAACAGCCCCATGCCGACCGTGAACATCCCGGCGACCCCGCCGGCGCGGAACGCGATCCGGACCGCCCGCCGGAGGCCCGTCTCTCGCGCGGCGTTCGCGGTCCGGACGTTCGCGCGCACGGCGAGCCACATCCCCACGTACCCGGTGACCATCGACGCGAGCGCGCCGAGCAGGAACGCGATCGACCGCCCGAGCCGGATGCTGATGCGCGCTGTGCTCGGCGTTCTTCGGCACGGGAAGCACGAAGAACAGCACGACCGCGAGCACCGCGAGGAACACGGCGAGCGTCCGGTACTGACGGTTCAGGTACGCCTTCGCGCCCTCCTGGATCGCCCGGGCGATCTCCTTCATCTTCTCCGTGCCCTCGGGCGCCGCGAGCACCTCGCGCACCAGGTACCAGGCGAAGAGCAACGCGACGAGCGAGACGCCGAAGATGAGCCACAGGGCCAGGTTCTCGCCCGACCCGAACCGCGCCTGGATCGGGCCGCTCTCCTGGGCAAGCCAGCCGACCATCGAACCTCCTACGTTTGGGAACCGGACTTCATCCGCACCGGCGCGTGCCGCGCAGGGCGCTGGAACCGCAGAGGATACCCGAGCGTTCGGAGCGCTGACCTGCGACGACCCGACCCGGTGTCCCCACGAGCCGAACCTATCGCGCGCCGCCGGAGCGTGCCGGCCGAACATGCCCCGCGCGGGTGATCACGAAGGCTCCCACCCCGGACACGACGATCGAGAGCAGGATGCCGAGCCGGGCCGCCGCGAGCAGCGGCGACCCCTCCGGGAAGACCGACGACGCAACGAACAGCGAGACCGTGAAGGGGGCGCCGGCCGCCGCTGCCGCGGCGGCCGGCGCCCCCAGCCCGCCCGGGCCGGGGATCCGGCCCAGGCGGAGCCTGGCCACGAGCCAGCACGCACCCACGATCCCCACGACCTTCCCGGCGAGCCGCGCCACGATCAGGCCCACGACGAGCCGGGCGGTGGTCGGCGACCACCACCCGCCCGAGAGGCGCACGCCGGCGTTCGCGAGGGCGAACAGCGGGAGCGCTGCCAGGTTCACCCACGGCAGCAGCTCGTGCTCGATCCGCGCGAGCGGCGACACCGCCTCGTGCGACAGCCGCGCCAGCTCCAGCCAGCTCGCGGCGTCCTCGTCCGGCGGGTCGGGGTGGTCGGACGTCTCGTCGGCGATCCGGTGAGCGGCCTCGCTGACGTCGGCCGGACGCTGGAACGGCAGGGCGGGAGCGAGCAACCCTAACACCGCGCCGACCAGAGCCGGGTGTACGCCCGCGTGATAGGCGAACAGCCACGTCAGCGCGCCGAGCACCAGGTACACGAGGAGATGGCGGACGTGCGCGCGTTCGCAGGCGATCATCGCCGCGACCGACAGCAACGCGAGCCCCAGCGGGAGCCAGGAGACGCTCCCCGCGTAGAACACCGCCACGACGACGATCGTGAGGAGATCGTCGGCGATCGCGAGCGTGAGGAGGAACGGCCGGATCCCCGGCGGCGCCGAGCGCATCGCGATCACCACGATCGCGAGCGCGAAGGCCAGATCGGTCGGCATCGCCATCCCCCAGCCGTCGGCGGCCGGTGTCCCGCTCGTCGCGACGAGGTAGATCACCGCCGGCACCACCATCCCGCCGACCGCAGCCGCCACCGGCACGATCGCCGCACGCCGATCACGCAGCTCACCCGTCACGAGCTCGCGCTTGATCTCCAGACCGGCCAGCAGGAAGAAGAAGGTCATGAGCCCCTCGCCGACCCAGAAGCGCAGGTCCTCGTTGATCGCCCACCGGCCGACGCCCACGGTCAGCGTCGTCGCCCACAACCGTTCGTAGGACCGCCACCAGGGCGAGTTCGCCCACGCGAGCGCAACGACCGCGGCGCAGAAGAGCGGAAGCGCGCTCGCCGTCGAGGAGCGCAGGAACTCCTGAAGTGGCCGGACGACGGTGCGCGGGAACGCGCGATCGGAGCGGGACCAGGGGAGCCGGAGGGGTGAGGGGTCGACATCGGTCATGGCGATCTCCATGCCGACCAGTCTTCCCGGCTCACCTGTGTGACCGGTGCATCGTACCCCGCAACGGATGCCGGATGCGTCGCCGGCGACGTCACGAACTCGCAACGCGCAGATGCGCAGGAACCCGCCGGACGCCTGGTAGCCTCGTCGCGTTTTGGCAACCGAAGACAAGACCCCGCTGCGGGAGGCCGCACCTTCCGCCCCCGGGCGAACCTCCAAGACCCCAGATCGGTCGAAGGTCGCCCGGAACCGGATCATCGCCGGCGTCGTGATTGCCGTCGTTGTGATCGTCGCGATCTTCCTGTTGACGCGCGGCGGCGGCGTGCCTTCGACACGATCACTGGCAACGAACCCCCGGTCGGCAACGTCAACTTCCATCTGAAAGGCACGGAATTCGTGGCGACGCAGCTCTCGGGCGACAAGCAGGCGCAGAAGGACACGGCGAAGGCCACGGCCGATGCGGTGAAGAAGCAGCTGGACACCCTCTTCGAGACGGCGTACGTGGATCCGGGCTCCTGGGGCGACACGGGCGCGATCGGTGACCTCTTCACCGACGGCGCGAAAGGCCAGCTCAAGGACGACATCGCCACGATCACGCTCGGGGACAACGCCGGCGACACCTACGAATCGGTCGATCCGGGGAAGAGCAGCGCCAAGGTCCGCACGCTGACCGACAAGAGCGGGAACGCGCTGCGCGCCGCGGCGGACATCTCGTTCACGGGGCTCGCGAAGCACAAGGACGGCACCTACACCGAGATCACGGTCACGGGGACGTTCTTCTTCGTGAAGGACGGCGACACCTGGCGCATCGAGGGCTATTCGCTGGACCGCAAGGAGAAGCCGGCCAAGGCGCCCGTCCCGAAGGGTTCTTCCTCACCATCGGCGGTGGCGTCGTGACCCGACGGTTCGTCGCCGTCGTCCTCGTGCTGGCCGCGTGGCTGGCCGGAACGGTCGCGGGCTCGCTCGGCAGTTCGCCTGCCGCGGCGTCCTCGCCGGGGATCGCGATCGGGAAGGCCCATACGGCTGAGTACACCCCGTCGCTGACCGGCTCCAAGCCGATCGTCATCCTCGCCGTCGGCAGCGGCGCCCGCCCCGGCGAGGATCCACTGCACTCGCTCTCGGACTCGATCCACCTGATCTTCCTGAACCCGGACCAGCACGCGGGCACGATCATCGGGATCCCCCGCGACTCGTGGGTCGACATCCCCGGACAGGGCAGCAACAAGATCAACAGCGCGCTCGCGGCCGGCGGCCCCGAGCTGATGGTCCAGACGATCGAGGCAGCGGTTCGGCGTGCACATCGACTACTGGGCGATCACGACCTTCTGGGGCTTCAAGGCCATGCTCGACAAGATCGGCGGCCTGACCGTGAACGTTCCGTTCCGGATGTACGACCCGTCCTACTCGGGCGCGGACCTCCAGGCCGGCGTTCAGCGGCTCGACGGAGCGCAGGCGCTCGCGATGGCTCGGGACCGTCACAGCCTGCTGGCCGGCGACTTCGGGCGCCAGGAGAACGGCGGGCGGTTGATCCTCGCGGCGCTCACGCAGTTCCAGAAGGAGTTCAACGGCGACGCGGGCAGCCTCTTCGATTGGATCGGCGCGGGGATGACCCAGATCAACACGTCGCTGACGGTGGACGACGTGATGCTGCTCGCCTACACCGCGACCGCCCAACCGGTCGGCAAGCTCCAGAACATCGTCTTGCCCGGGAGCTCGCAGACGATCGGCGGGCTCTCGGCGGTCGCGCTCAACACCACCGCGGTCACGCAGATCTTCAACGACGTTACGCCCGACGGCATCATGTCGAAGAAGAACGTGCCGCCGAGCCCCACCGCGAACCAGCCGTAGCTCGGTTCAGAGCTTCGTGGCGACGTACGCGACGTACGCGACGTAGAACACGCCCTGCAGCAGCAGGAGTCGCGCGGACAGACGCCCTCGGACCCGGAGCGTGAGGTAGAGGACGGAGCCCGCGAGGAGCGCGACGACCGCCGCGACCAGCGCTTCGTGGGCGAGCTCCCACGGTGTCAGCAAGAGTCCGACCGTTACCGGGAACGACGACTGGAACACCATCGCGCCGGTCATGTTGCCCATCGCCAGCGTGTCCTTGTTCCGCCGCACCCACAGCACGCTGTTGAACTTCTCCGGGAGCTCGGTCGCGAGCGGTGCGACCAGGAGCGAGAACGCGAGGGGCGGCAGCCCCGCCGCCTTGCCGAGGTTGCCGACGGCGTCCACGAAGAGCTTCGCGCCGCCCACCATGAGGATCAGACCGAGGGTCACCTGGACGAACGGGGCGGCCGTCGAGCGATCGGCGCTCCACTCGGGGAGCCGGTGCAGCACCCATCGGAGCGCGACCCACAGACGGAGCGGTCGGATGTCGGAGGCATCTCCCTCCGCCTCCTCGGCCCCGGCCTCCGCCTCGGGCGCCTGGAAGTGCCGTCGCACGTAGTACGCGTACCCCACGACGAGCACGATCGCGAGGCCCACGTCGAACACCCGAACGTGCAGCAGCCCGGCGATCATCGCGAGGGCGTACATCACCAGGAAGTAGCCCAGGTCCTGTTGGATCACCCGCCGGTCGATGTCCAGGTCGACGCCCCGGCGGCCGCCCCGAGCGTAGAACAGGACCGCCGTCCCGATCACGACCATCGCGAGCGTCGTGAGCATGAACGGCGCCCCGAGGATGGCGCCGATCCCGATCTCATCGCCTGCCTCGTGTCCCGACAGGATCGCGACGATCGGCAGCAGGGTCTCGGGGAGCGCGGTTCCGATCGGCGGCGAGGACCGAACCGACCGCTCCTTCCGAAAGGCCGAACCCCTCGCCGACCCATTCGATGCCGTTCGTGAAGAGCTCCGCCGCAACGAGGATGAGCAAGAGCGACGTGACCAGGAAGACCCAATCCATGTGGCGGGTCAATGCTCGCAGGGGTGCTAGGGTCTCGCAACCGATGAGCCGCGCGGAGGCACCGCAGCGAACCGGTCTTCCCCTCCTCGTGGTGGGCGCCGCCCTCCTGTCGGCCGTTCCCGCGCTCTGGCTGCGGTTCGCGACGCCCGAGCTCTCACATGCGATCGAAGCCCTGCTGTTCGGTCTCGCGATCGTGGGGGCGGCCTTCCTCCTGTCGTGGGCGGCGGAGGTCGCCCAGCTGGACATCTCCGCCGGCCTCGCGATCGCGGTGCTCGCGCTGATCGCGGTGCTCCCCGAGTACGCGGTCGACTTCGTGTTCGCGTGGCAAGGCGGCGCGTCCGTTCAGCAGTACGGGGCCGCGTGCCCGAGCGCCGACCCGGGCGCGGCCTCGCCCTGTTCGCTCGCGCTCGCGAACATGACCGGCGCGAACCGACTGTTGATCGGTCTCGGCTGGACGAGCGTGGTGTTCATCGCGTGGTACCGGACGCGGCGGGCGCGCCGGACGCTCCCGGAGGGAGCGCCGGCGCGCCCGCCGGCCTGGTCGGGCGTCGCGCTGGATCGCACGCATTCCGTGGAGATCGCGTTCCTCGCCGTGGCGACGCTCTACTCGCTCACGCTGCCGCTGAAGTCCAGCATCACGTTGATCGACGGCGCCGTCCTGCTGACCCTCTTCGTGCTCTACTCGATCCGCCTGACGAAGGCGCCGGTGGAGGAGCCGCACCTGGTCGGCCCCGCCCTGTGGATCGCGTCCTTCGGCGTGGCCGCGCGGCGGGCGAGCGCCATCGCGATGGCCGTCTGGGCGGCGTTCGTGATCGTCCTCAGCGCCGAGCCCTTCGCCGCATTCGCTCGTGCAGACCGGGCGCGACCACGGGATCTCGGAGTTCTTCCTGGTGCAGTGGCTCGCGCCGCTCGCCTCGGAGGCGCCCGAGTTCATCGTGGCCGGTCTGTTCGCGTGGCGGCTCCAGACGGGGATCGCGCTCGGCGCGCTCGTGAGCTCGAAGGTGAACCAGTGGACGTTGCTGGTCGGGTCGCTCCCGATCGTGTTCGCGATCTCCTCCGCCAGCCGGCACGGGTTGCCGATCGCCGGGACCCAGGCCGGCGAGCTGCTGCTCACCGCATCGCAGTCGCTGTTCGCGGTGGCGATGCTGGTCAACCTGCGGATGTCCCTCGCCGAGGCCGGCTGGATCTTCGGGCTGTTCTGGGCACAGTTCATCGCCTCCTTGGTCGGTGGGGAGCACCTGCACGAGGAGGTGCTGTTCGTGGCGTCGGCCGTCTACCTGGTCGCCGGCGTCTGGATCCTCTCCGTGAAGCGCCGCGATGCTCGCTCCCTCCTGCGCGACGGTCTCCGCACGCCGTACGCCGAGATGGTCCGGAGGTAACGTCGCCGCCCCGTAGCCTGGACCGGTGGACCCGCAGGCGTTCCTCGACCACCTGACCGCCGATCCCGAGACCGACGGATCGTTGGTCCACGTGCAGGACCTTCCCGCGCGCGCGCCGCTCGTGCGTCCGTTCCCGGCCGACCTTCCGGACGTGTTGGTCGGCCGGCTGGGATTGCTCGGGATCGAGGGCCTGTACCCGCACCAGGCCGAGGGGCTCGAGGCGCTCGCGGACGGCCGCGACGTGATGCTCGCGACGGGGACCGCCAGCGGGAAGTCGCTCGTGTACCAGCTCGCGTTCGCCCACGCCGCGCTCACCGTCCCGAAAGCCACGGCGTTGTTCCTCTTCCCGACGAAGGCCCTCGCGCGCGACCAGCTCCGCTCGGTCCGTTCGCTCAAGCTCCCGCAGCTCAAAGCGTCCGTCTACGACGGGGACACGCCGCGGGCGGAACGCCCGCTGATCCGGACGAACGCGAACCTCGTGCTGACCAACCCCGACATGCTCCACGCGTCGCTGCTCCCCGATCACGCCCGGTGGGCCGACTTCTTCCTGCGGCTCTCCCTCGTGGTGGTCGACGAGGCGCACGTGCTCCGCGGCGTCTTCGGCTCCCAGGTCGCGATGGTCCTCCGCCGGCTCCGGCGGCTGATCGCCGCACACGGCGGCGACCCCCGCTGGTGCCTCGCCACCGCCACCGTCGGGAACCCGGGGGAGCTGGCCTCCCGCCTCACGGGTCTGGACGTCGAGGTCGTCGAGCGCGACGCCTCGCCGCGCGGCCGGAAGCTCTTCGCGCTCTGGAACCCACCGGTGATCGACGAGGAGACCGGGGCGCGGCGGAGCGCGTTGACGGAAGCCTCATGGGTGATGACCGGCCTGGTCGAACGCGGTGCGCGCACGATCGGGTTCACCCGGAGCAGGCGGGCCGCGGAGCTGCTCGCCGAGTTCACCCGTCGTGGACTCTCCGACGCCCAGCTGCGGACGCGGGTGAAGAGCTACCGGGCCGGCTACCTGGCCGAGGATCGCCGCGCGATCGAACGGCAACTCGCCGACGGCGAGCTGGTCGCGGTCGCCTCCACGAACGCGCTCGAGCTCGGGATCGACATCGGCTCGCTCGACGCGGCCGTGCTGACGGGCTATCCCGGGACCCGGGCATCGATGTGGCAGCAGGCGGGCCGGGCGGGACGGCGCGAGGCCGAGTCGCTGGCCGTCCTCGTCGCGCAGGACGATCCGCTCGACCAGTACCTCGCGCAGCATCACGAGGAGCTGTTCGACCGGCCGGCCGAGGACGCCGTGATCGACCCCACCAACCCCTACGTGATGGGGCCGCACCTGCGCTGCGCGGCGCGCGAGCTGCCGCTCGCGCCGGACGACGTCGGCACGTTCTTCGGTCCGCAGGCCGAACCGTTGCTCGAGCAGCTGATCGCCGACGGCGCGCTCGCGCGACGCACAGGCGGAACGGTCCACGACGTGGGACGCACCTCCCCTCACCGCGAGGTCGACATCCGCGCGGGATCGGGCCACGTGTACCGGATCGTGCTCCGGGGGACCGGCGAGCTGCTCGGCACCTCCGACGAGCACCGAGCGTTCGGCACGCTGCATCCCGGAGCGGTGTACCTGCATCAGGGGGAGCAGTTCCTGGTCCAGGAGCTGAACCTCACCGATCGCGTGGCGGTCGTCGCCGAGGCCGACCCCGACTTCTACACGCAGGCGCGCGACGTCACGGACATCCAGATCGTGGACGTCCGGGAACGGCGCGCGCTCGGCGACGCCGAGGTGTGGTTCGGCGATGTGCAGGTGACGAACCAGGTCGTCGGGCTACGTCCGGAAGCTCGTGTCGACCAACGAGGTCGTCGGGGACCATCCCCTCGCGCTGCCGCCGGTCACCCTCGGGACGCGCGCGACGTGGTGGACGATCCCCGGCAAGCTCTTCGACGCGGCATCGGTCGGCCCGCGCCAGCTCCCGGGCGCGATCCACGCGGCCGAGCACTGCGCGATCGGCCTCCTGCCGCTGGTCGCGACCTGCGACCGCTGGGACGTCGGCGGCGTGTCCACGCCCGTGCACGAGGACACCGGCCTCACCACGATCTTCGTCTACGACGGCTACGAGGGTGGCGCCGGCGTCACCGAGCGGGGCTTCCGCAACGTCGAACGATGGTTGCACGCGACGCTCGAGCGGCTCCGCGATTGTCCGTGTCGCGACGGTTGCCCGTCCTGCGTGCAGTCACCGAAGTGCGGCAACGGCAACGAGCCGCTGGACAAGGCGGCCGCGGCCGCGCTGCTCGCCGTCCTGCTCCGCGCGTGATCGGGGTCGTGACGCTACTCGACCGTGCACACCTCGCCGAAGTGATCGGCGAACGTCTGGCCGGCGTGCGCGTTGGCGGTCTCGATGCCGTGGCGCGCGGCCTCGGCGGCGGTGACGAAGACGACGCGACCGACGTCCGGGACTTCGCACACCCAATGGACCGTCCGCGGCACACCGGCGTGCGCGGGCATGATGAGGGTGAGCGTGAGGACGATCGCCGCGACCACCGTTCCGAGGAGTCGCTTCATCGGGGGCCCCTCTCTCCGTGATGGCCAACCCTATGTACGGCTTGTCGAAGGAGTCAACCCGCGGCTCGACGAGATCTCAGGCGAGCCCGCGAGCGGCGTACTCGGCTCCGTACCGCCGCTCCACCACCCGGCGGATGACCTCGGCGAGCAGCACGACGATGAGCGAGGAGAACAGGATCACCGATGAGACCGCGATCACCTGTGGCAGCTGGCTCGGGACGCGCAGCTGCGCGAACAGGTAGACGGGCCAGGTCGGCTGCGTGCCCACGAGGAACGACGCGATCGCGAATTCGTCGAACGACAGCGTGAACGCGATCAGGAAGGCCGAGAAGAGCGCCGGGGTCAGCAGCGGCAGGGTCACGCGCCGGAAGGTCTGCCAGGTTCCGGCTCCCAGATCGTGCGCGGCCTCGTCCAAGGAGATGCTGAGCCGCTCGAGCAACGGCATGATCACCAGGATCACGTACGGCAAGGTGACCACGACGTGGCCGATCACGACCGCGTGCAGGCCGAGGCCGATGTAGACCCCGGCCGTCTCCTTCAGGATCTTGTCCACCAGGGTGAAGAGCAGGAGCAGCGAGATCCCGAAGACGAGGTAGGGGATCACGAGCGGCGAGAAGAAGAGCGCCGACGTCGCCGCCTTCCCGCGGTAGCGTCTCCGCACCAGGGCGAACGAGGCGAGGATCCCCAGCACGACGGCGACGCAGCTGGAGACGGTCGCCACGATCGCGCTCCGTTTGAGCGCTTCCAGCAGGAGCGGGTTCGCGAAGAACTTCCCGTACCACTGCGTCGTGAACCCTTGCAGCGGGAACGACGGGTCGCCGTCGTTGAACGAGAAGAGGGCGAGGACCAGGATCGGCGCGTAGAGGAAGACCACGAGCAGCGCGTAGAAGATCCGCAGCAGTCGGCGCGCGCCGGTCGACGCTGCCGCATCCATCAGGCGGCCACGCTCCGAACGCGGACGTAGCGGCCGAACAGCGCCATGAGCCCCGCGACGACGACCAGCAGGAACATCGCCAGGACGGACCCGGTCTGCCAGTCCGTGCCCCGCGTGAAGACGTCCTGGATCGCGTTGCCGTACATGTAGCCGCTCGGCCCACCGACCAGGAGCGGCGTGACGAACTCACCGATCGTGGGCACGAACACGAAGACGAAGGCGGCGATCACCCCCGGGATGCTCAGCGGGAGCGTGATCCGCCAGAACGTCCGGAGCCGGCTCGCACCGAGGTCGCTCGCTGCCTCCAGCAGAGAGATGTCGAGGTTGTCGAGCGAGACGAAGATCGGCAGCGCCACGAACGGGACCCAGACGTACGCCAGGACCAGGACGACCGAGAACTGGCTGTTCAGGAGCCACGTCACCGGGTGGTCCGAGCTCCGGAGATGGATCACGGACAGGAAGGAGTTGATCACGCCGGAGTCCCCCAGGATCACCTCCCAGGCGAGGACACGGAGCAGGTAGCTGGTGAGGAAGGGAGCGATGATCAGCAGCAGGAGGATGTACTTGCGTTTCCGGACCACGAGCGCGAGGAAGTACCCGACCGGATACGCGAGGAGCACCACGATCACCGAAACCGTCAGCGAGATCCGGACCGACTTCCAGAACAGCCCCATGTAGACCGACCCGCCGACCAGGAGATGCTTCCAGTCGCCGACCGACCACACGCCGGCATCGGTGGGGAAGATCTTGATCCCGCCCACGCTGTACAGCGCGACGTAGACGACGGGGGCCAGGAAGAACAGCAGCAGCCAGAGCAGCGGACCCGACAGCAGCGCGGCGGTCGACGCTCGATCGCGACGTCGCACCCGTCTGGCGGCGTCGGCGGCGCTCGCCGTGGCGGCCACGTCGACCTAGCGCCGGTCGCTGGGGCCGTTCGTCACGCGGCCTTGACCTCGCTCCAGTATTGCGCGTACACGTCGCGCCTCGAGATCCAGGACTCGGGGTGGGACAACGGTGGCGAGAGCGCCGCCTCGAGGTTGTCGAGGTTCAGCGCCTTCACGACCCCGGGTGGGAGGCTCTTGAGGTCGACCGACGTGTTCGCGTGACCGTAGTAGTAGAAGTTCTCCAGGAACGACGCCGTGTCCACGGACGACCACGTGTTCGCGTAGTCATGCGCGTGGTAGTAGTTCTGCGAATCGGCGAAGAGCCCCAGCCCGCACGACCAGTGGATCCGGCCTTCCTTCGGCTGCATGTAGACCGCGTTCATCCCTTGTGCCGACGCGTAGCCATACGCGTCCGGCCACGCGTAGCCGATCCAGACGTCGCCGCGCTTGAACTTCAACCAGAAGTCGTACGACTGGTCCCAGAAGAAGCTGACCAGATCCTTCTTCGAGATCAGGAAATCGCGTTGCTGCGTGAGCTCGTCGTCGGTCATCGTCCAGGGGTCGGCGACGCCGTTGTAGTAGCCGGCGATCACGAGCATCTCCAGCGTGTTGATCCACGCGATCCGTTTCGCGTACCGGTCGTCCCAGAGCAGGCTCCAGGAGTCCTCGGTCGGCTTGACCTGGTCCGCGTTGTACATCGGCGCGATGTAGCCCCAGTCCTCGGGGAGGAAGTACTGCTGACCGTCGATCTGCCCCAGCTGCTCCAGGAGCGGACTCAGCTGCGAGAAGTTCTTGATCAGCGACGGGTCCCAGGGCTGAACCGCCCCCAGGTCCACGTAGTCCTTGAACCGGTAGGCGCACGGATGGACCACGTCGTAGGGCGCGTTGCCGGTCGCGACCTTCGTGAACCCGTCGTCGTCGTTCTCGAAGAGGACGAACGTGGGCGTGTCGCCCGTCGCCTTCTCGTACGGAGCGGTGAACACAGCCTTCTCGTCCTTCGGGTAGTACTCGCCGCCTCCGTATCCGGCCCAGTCGAAGACCTTGAGTCCGCCCGGCTCCTGCGCGATCGCAGGACGGGGCGACCCGCTCGCGGCCGCGGCGCTCGTCGACGCCTTCTTGCACGACGCCAGGACCCCGGCACCTGCCGCGATCCCCGCGTAGCGCATGAAGTCGCGCCGCCGCAGCCTCTTCGCGATGAGCCGATCGAAGTCGCTCGCCATCCCTCTCCCCCTTCGAGCCGCCGGACGGGCATCCGTATGATGCACGGGTCGGGTGCCCGGGGCTAGTCCTGAGGAGATACGTGGTGCAGCGGCGTCACGGATGGGCGGTGGTGACCCTCGCACTCATCCTCGGTTGCGTCTCCGCGGGGTGTTCGAAGGACTCCGCGACCGTTCCTCCGGCCTCCGTCGGGTCGGCCGGCTCCGATCTGCCGATCCTGCCCTCGGATGCGCTTCCCGGATACGTCGTCCACGCGAGCGGCCTCGACGCGGCGACGCTCGCCGCCGACGCGCTCGATCCGGCCTCGCTCGACGTGGTGCTGACCGGGGCCGGGTTCGAGACCGGCATCGAGCGCCGTTTCACCGCCCGGTGGAGGCCGGTCACGGAGGTGGTCGCGCGCGCGCTGCGGTTCGCATCCGCAGACGGCGCGACCGCGTACCTCACCTGGCTGCGCGCGCATGGAGCGGACGTGCTGGGCTCGCAAGCACAAGCCTCGGATCCGCCGAGCCTGACCGACGCGATCGCGTTCACGCATGCGCCGTGCACGTCGTGCACGAAGGACACGATCCAGTACTTCGCGGCCTGGACCCACGGCCGCTACGCGCTCACCTTGCTGGTCGGCGGTCCGCGCGCCGGCCGCTCGACGGCCACGCCGCTCGCCGAGGAGCTCGATGCCCGCGTGAGCGACGGGGGCTGACGCGGTGGAGCTCGCAGCGCTGCAGGAGCTTGCCACCGGCCTCGATCACCCCGAAGGGATCACGTGGGGCCCGGACGGCCGCGTGTACGCCGGCGGGGAGGCCGGCCAGGTCTACGCGATCTCCCTCGAGGGCACGGTCGAAGAGGTGACGTCGACGGGCGGCTTCCTCTACGGCGTGACGACCGATGGCGACGGCGCGGTGTACGCGTGCGACTTCGGCCGGGGCGAGGTGGCTCGGATCGTGCCTCCGGGCGAGGTGGAGACGTACTCGACGGGGACCGCCGATCATCCGCTCCGCGTCCCGAACTTCTCCGCGTTCGACGACGACGGGAACCTCTACGTCACGGACTCGGGCGATTGGGCCGCGGACGACGGCCTCGTGTTCCGCGTCGAGCCCGGCGGGAGGACCGCCGTGTGGAGCGACGCGGTCCCACGGTTCCCGAACGGCTGCTGCCTGAGCGCCGACGGCGACTGGCTGCTTCGTGATCGAGTCCCACGGCCGGTGCGTGACGAGGGTCCCGATCGACGACGACGGCTCGGCCGGACGGCCGGAGCTGGTCGTCGAGCTTCCGGGCTCCCAGCCCGACGGGATCGCGCTCGCGGACGACGGCACGCTCTTCGTCGGCTGCTACCGGCCGGACCGCGTCTACCGGATCGAACCGGGCGGTGCGCCGGAGATCCTGTTCGATGATCCCGACGGGGTCTCCTTGAACCAGCCGACGAACGTGGCGTTCATCGGTCCCGGGCTGGACCGGCTGGCGATCGCCAGCCTCGGCGGGTGGAGCGTGGTGGCTGCCGACGTCGGGGCCCGTGGCCTTCCCCTGCGCTACCCGCATCGCTGAGTGATACTCCGAGCCATGAGCACGCCCCCCTACGTTGCGGTGATCGGAGCGAGCAACGCCACGGAGTGGGAGCTCGCGTCGGCGGAGCGCGTGGGACAGCTGCTCGCGGAGGCGGGGTGCGTGCTGGTGTGCGGAGGGCTCGGGGGGGTCATGGATGCCGCCGCCCGCGGCTCCGCCGCGGGCGGCGGCATCTCGATCGGCATCCTTCCGGATAACGACCGCGACTCGGCGTCGCGGTCGTTATCCGTGGCGATCGCGACCGGATTCGGGGAGGCGCGGAACGTGATCGTCGCGCGGAGCGCGGACGCCGTGATCGCGGTCGGCGGCGAGTTCGGGACGCTCTCGGAGATCGGGCTCGCCCTCAAGATGGGCAAGCCGGTGATCGGGTTGGGGACCTGGGAGCTCGGGCGCGACGACCTCGCGAAGGACCCGATCGTCCGAACCGAGACGCCCGACGACGCGATGACCCAGCTCCGCAGGCTGCTCCCACAGATGTCGTAGGGCGTCCGGGGTTGACCCGGCTCGCGTCCGGGCGCACCATCGCGTCGTGTTCGACGTTCCCACGTTCTTCATCGTGCTCGCGACGGCATGGTCGGCCGTCGTGATCGAGCTGGTGCTCGAGAGCGCGAGGACGAGGGGGCGGGAGCTGGTGGCGTTCGGCTCGGTCTTGGCCGCGCCGGGCGGAACCGTCGGCATCTGGATCCTGTGTGCAGTGTCGGCCACCGCTGCGCTCGCCATGGTGACCGCGGTCGCGTATGCCCGCGGACGCCGGCTCGAGCGCCGGATGGCCGCGGAGCTCGACGGGCGCTGGGAGGAGATCTCCGAGCGCAGCGCCAGTGACGCGACCCGCATACGGTTGCTGTCCTGGCGCGTCGCCGAGCTCCAAACCTTGGTCAACCGGCTGGGGGACGAGCGTGCGGCGACGCGGAGCGGTCCGCCGCGCCTGGTCGTGGTCCCCGACTCGCCGGAGGATGTCGCCAGCGGCCGATAAGGTCGCCGATCTCGCGCTCGTCGGACCTCGTTCCCGACCCCCTCGACGGTCTTCCAACTCCGCGTGATCCGCGAACCGCCACCGTGGGCGGGCGCCTCGTGAGTCAGCGGCCGCGAAGCTTGGCGACCCCGTTGCGGAGCGCCACCTTCTCGCCGGGCGCGAGGCCGAACGCCAGCAGCGCCGGCACGTAGGCGATACCCCCGAGCACCGCCACCGCTACGAGCTGGACGTACCACTTCAGGTCGGCGACGGCCACGTGGACACCCACCATCACGATCGCGCACACGGCCGCGGGAACGACGAGCCGCGCGTACGTCCGGTCCCACGGGAAGATCCCGACGAACCGCCGCACCAGCGCGAGTCGGAGGACAGTTCGACGCCGCGATCGTGATCGCCTGCGCGGCCGCCGCACCCTCGATCCCGAACCGAGGGACCAGCAACCACGCGAGCGTCAGGTCGAGGGCCGCGGACACCGAGTAGACGACCAGGTCCCAGCCCGTTCGTCCCGCCATGATCAGGACGAACCCCGCGGCCCCGACGCTCACGTTGATCGCCTGACCGATCACCAGGATCCGGAGCGCACCGCTCCCGGTCGCGAACTGACCGCCGCCGAACACCTGCAGGATCGCCTGCGGCACGATCAGCATCAACAGCAGCAGCGGGATCGTGCCGGCCACGGTCCAGCGCGTGATCGCCTTGAACAGCGCGTCGAGCCGGTCGCGCTCGCCGCGGGCGTGCAGGTCCGCGACGAACGGCGAGAACACATAGGAGACGGCGGTCAGGAACAGCACCATCGCGAGCGCGACGCGCACGCACGCCGAGTAGACGCCCACCTCCTCGGCCGTGACGTACCCGGCGCCGATGAAGTGCGACGCGACGAAGTAGTCGATCCAGAACAGACCCTGGGAGAGGAGGGCGGCGGGCGCGCGTGGTGCGCCGTAGCGCACCAGCGTGCCCGCCGCCCCCGGCTCGAGCTCCTCGCGCGCGTCCCCGCCGCTGATCGAGCTCCACAGGAACCGCGCCGCCACCGCCGAGAGGCACCACGACCCCGCGTAGGCCCAGACCGCCATCGCCTCGGTCTTGTCGATCTGCCAGAAGAGCGAGCATCAGGACGATCCAGAGGAGCGGCTGGGCCATCCACTGCACGTAGAGCGTGTGGCGCATCACCTTCAGGCCGCGGCTGCCGCGCGACCCAGACGTAGGTGAGCGCGACGAACGGGATCGCGACGGCGGCCGCGCGGAGCGCGGCCGCCGTCGTCCCCGCGGTCTGCGCGTCCCCCAGCGCCCGCCCGACCGGGCCGGCGACCAGGTACACCACGATCCCGACGGCGATCGAGATCGCCGCCGCGATCTGGATCGCCTTCCCGACCAGCGGCCGGATCCGGCCTGGATGGCCGGCCCCGACGTCGATCGCTACGTACCGCACGGCGGCCATATCCATCCCGAACCGGGTCCCGGCCGCGACGATGAACGCGAACTGCGTCCCGATCGTCACGATGCCGAGCGCGACCGCGCCGGCCCCACCGCCGCCGAACGACCGCGCGATCAGGATGTTCGCCGCGAACGTGCCGACCACGAACACGGCCAGGCCGACGATGTTCTGTGCGGTGCCCGCCGCGAGGACGCGGTAGTCCTTCCCGCTCGTCCCCGAGAAGACCCCGGGAGGGCGCGCGGCCGCCTCGAGCTGGCCCTCTTCCTCCATGTCCACGGGCGGGAAGTATCCCAGGGGCTCTCAGGCGGGTGACGAGCGTCACCGAACCGCCCCTCCCCCTCGTCCGTAACCCCAGATGAAGACCCGAAAGGAGTTCCGATGACGCGCATCATGCTCCTCCTGGCCGCGGCCGCCATGGTGTTGGCCGCCTGTTCCAACAGCACGACGTCGACCCCTCCCGCCGGCGGCGGCACTTCCTCCTCGGGTGCGGCCGGCGGGACCTCGACCGTCCAGGTCGCGAGCTCCCCCCAGTACGGCTCGATCCTGGTGGATTCGCAGGGCAAGACGCTCTACCTCTTCGAACAGGACACGAGCAAGACGAGCGCCTGCACCGGTTCCTGCATCGCGATCTGGCCGGCGCTCACGGCCACCGGGTCGCCGACCGCCGGCGCCGGCCTGAACGCGAGCCTCCTCGGGACCGCCACGCAGGCCGACGGGTCCAGCCAGGTGACCTACAACGGCCACCTCCTGTACCTGTTCTCGGGCGACGCGAACGCCGGCGACGTCACCGGTCAAGGCGTCGAAGGCTTCTTCGTCGTCTCATCGGCAGGCGACAAGGTCTCGGCGCCGATGGCGACGAGCAGCAGCAGCAGCGCGTACAAGTATTGATCTCGCAGGTCGCGCGCTCGTTGCGCGAAGAAGTGTGACAAGAAGGTCCGTTCCGCTTGACGCGTCGTACCGCACGACCGTAGGGTTCCGACTGTCCTCATCGGATGGAACCGGGGACGGGGGAAGGCAAGGGACGCTAGCCGATACCCCGGGGTCCCGGACTGGCCGCAAGGTTAGTTCGTCCGGAACTATCCGGTGGGGACACTTTTTCATGTCCGATCCGCCCTTCCTCTCGCTGGACTTCCTGTACACGCCGAGCCACGACGTCGCGGCGGACCTCGCCGTCTTCGAAGACGTCCTCGGGGCTCGCGTTCGCTTCGCGATCGACGGGATGGGCACGCGCGTGGCAGCCGTCGAGCTCGCCGAAGGCGCCCCGCTCATCCTGCTGACGGATCACCTCGAAGGCGAACGCGCGATCGCCGTGTTCCGCGTCGACGATCTCCCGGCGACGATGGACGACCTGCGATCACGCGGATGGAGCCCCGTTCACACGTTCGAGATCCCGCACGGCCCCTGCTGCTCGTTCACGACGTCCGGAGGCCACCGGATCGCGCTGTATCAGCTGACGAGACCCGAGGTCGCCGAGCACTTCGAGGGACGTCGCGACTTCTGATCGCGCGATCGAGCAACGGCGTCAATCGCCCGGCGCGATATGCCGATGGTCTCCGGTGACGTCCCCCGCTGTGCAGCCTCTCGGGAAGGGAGCCTCCGATCGCGCTCGGTGAAGCGTTCGACACCGTTCTCGCCGCGGCGCGTGCCGGCGCGGAATGGGCCTGGCGTGAGCTCTACCGAGAGACGGCGCCATCGGTCGACCGATACCTCCGAGCGCGCGGGGTCCGCGACGCCGACGACGTGGTCGGCGAGACGTTCGTCAACGTGGTTCGCTCGATCGACCGGTTCGAGGGAAGCGAGATCGCTTTCCGTGCGTGGGTCTTCGCGATCGCTCGGAACGAGGCGACCGACGAGCTGCGTCGCGTGATCCGCCATCCCAGCGCACCGGCGTCCGTCGAAGAGCTGGAGGCGCACGGTCCTCGGGGCGACGTCGAACGCGAAGCGATGGAAGGCCTCGTGTCCGACCGGATCGGTCGTCTGCTCGACGCTCTGACCGCCGACCAGCGCGACGTGCTGCTCCTCCGGATCATCGGCGGCCTCTCGATCGACCAGGTCGCGGCGGCGGTGGGTCGCAAGCCCGGGGCCGTGAAGATGCTCCAGGCGCGCGGGCTGGCGGCGATCCGGCGAGAGATCCAGCGGGGAGCCGTGACCTTATGAGCACCTCCGACGTTCCTCCTGATGAGATGGGTAACGGATCCGAACGCCACCGACGACGCGCTCGAGCGGATGCTGTCCGGCCAAGAGCCGGCCACCGACGAGTGGCGTGAGCTGGACGGATTCGTCCAGGACCTCCGCGAGGCGGTGCCGGCGCGCCCCCTCGCTTCCGAGGATCTCCACGTGGCCGCGATGGTCGAAACCTCCCACCTCATAGCCGATAAGGGCGACCCGGTCGTGAGGCCGGTCAGCAACGCCGACGCACCTGCACCGCAGGTGTCGTGGCTGCCGAAGCTGAGGAGGAAGCAGATGAAGAGATCCACCCGGACGCTGGTGAGGGTGCTCGCACCCCTCGCCGCCGTGCTGACCGTGATGGGCAGCATGGCGGTCGCGGGCGCACTGCCCCACACGGTCCAGAAGGCGGTTTCGCACGCGGCCGGCACGGTCGGCCTCAACCTGCCGGGCGACGAGGACAGCACCGACGTGACCGGCGAGGACGACCAGGGCGAGAACGACGACAGCCAGGGCGACAACAACAACCAGGGCGAGGACTCCACGAAGGACTCGGCCGTCACCACGAACGATCAGGGTGACCAGGGCGAAACCTCCGATACCGGGACCTCGGCCGACGATCAGGGCGAGAACGACGACAGCCAGGGCGACAACAACAACCAGGGCGAAGACACGCAGGGCAGCGACTCGAGCGGCGACACGCAGAGTGGCGACTCGCAGGGCGATAACACATCGAGCGGCGACTCGCAGGGCGACTCGAGCGGCGACACGCAGAGCGGCGACTCGCAGGGCGACAGCAACTCGAGCGGCGACTCGTCGAGCGGCGACTCGCAAGGCGGCGACTCACAGGACTGAACCCCCCAACCCCCCGAACGAGCGCGAGGGTCGCGAACGCGACCCTCGCGCTCTTTCTCCCCCGATCGCTCCGAGCATCGCGTGCGATGCTCGGAGCGACATGACGAGCCTCACCCCTCGGAGCCTCCGGAGCGCGGCGCGGCGACCTGGCCGACGCCGACCCGGTGCTCGGCGCGTCGGTCGAACGGTTCGGGCCACCGCCGCTCTGGGCGCGAGACCCGAGCTACGCGACGCTCGTCCACCTGATCTTGGAGCAGCAGGTGTCGCTCGCGTCGGCGCAGGCAGCGTTCGATCGATTGGTCGTGGCGATCGGCGCGCCGACGCCGGCAGGATTCCTGACGCTCGACGACGTGCAGCTCAGAGCGATCGGCTTCAGCCGGCAGAAGGCCGGCTACGCGCGCGACCTCGCCACCGCACTCCTGGACGGCTTCGACCTGGACGCGCTCGCGGGCCTCTCGGACGACGCCGTTCGCGCTGAGCTCGTTCAACTGCGTGGCATCGGGCGATGGACCGCCGACGTCTACCTGACGATGTGCCTGCTCCGTCCCGATGTCTGGCCGCATGGCGACCAAGCGCTCGCGACCGCCGCGATGGAGGTCGCGGATCTGGCGCAGCGACCGACGTTCACGCAACTTGGGGAGATGGCGGAGCGGTGGCGGCCGTACCGCGCCGTCGCGGCGCGGATCCTGTGGCACCACTACCTGCGGGTTCGCGGCCTCCCGGTCGACTGAAACACGCAGAGCGGCGGGTGCTCCACCGAGCTTGTTCCAGATACTGGAACCGAGTTCCACTATCTGGAACTGTCTTGCGTGAACCCCGTACCCCGCGTTATGGCACGCCGGGCCGACGAGGAGCGTCATCGACGGCGGCCGGCGCATGCCATACGGCCTCGACGTTGTTCTGATGCAAGTCGTTCACGAATGCGGCGTAGTACCGCTCGGAGTACTGCGTCCACACGCCGGGCTCGCCCCGCGATCGTTGCACCGTTCGCGACCGCGGCCTCGAAGAACGTGTCTACCTCCTCCGCGACCTTCGGCGGAGAACGCAACATGAGCCGCCGTGGTCACGGGCTCCCCTTGGCAGATCGTGAAGTCGTCCAGGTCCTCGGCCCCGTAGCTGACACAGTCTTCCTGAACGTACAGTTCCACGTAACCGAGCGGAGCCAATGCGGCTGTGTAGAGCCGCCGGCTCGCGTCAAGGTCTTCGACGACGAACAGCACGTGGTCGACGATGATCCGCCGCTCGGGCATATCCCCAACCTAGTCGTTGCCGTCCTGCTTCGTCTCCGGTCGTTGCACTGTCAGCCCGACGTCGCCCGGCTGCCATGGCCCGGCGGCGACCGGTTGACCGCATCCGCGAACATGCCGTAGAAGGACCGGATGCAGGGAAGCGGTTGGACCCCCGCCCGCGATGACTCGATCCGCTTACCGGACGGTCGGGCGCTCGCATACGCCGAGTGGGGCGACCTCGGCGGGCGGCCGGTTTTCTACTTCCACGGTATGCCGGGATCGCGGCTGTTCATCCCCGACCCGGGCGCCGCGGCGGACGAGCACGTCCGAGTGATAGCGGCCGATCGTCCGGGCATGGGCCGATCCGACCCGCAACCGGGCCACGTCGTCGCCGACTGGCCGGCGGACGTCAGCGCGCTCGCCGACGCGCTCGGCCTCGAGCGGTTCGGCGTGATCGGATGGTCGGCCGGGACCCCGTACGCGTTCGCGTGCGCTGCGCTGATCCCGGAGCGACTCACGGCCGCCTCCGCCACGACGAGCGCCGCTGCGATGCGATACCTGATCGCCGACGATCCGGCGCTTCGCGACTCGCTGCTCGACGACGACGATCGAGCGATCTTCGAGGCGTTGCCGCAGGGTCGCGATGCCGCCGAGGAGCTCGCGACGACGCTCGCCGCCGGGTTCGTGGAGTGGCTCACCGAACACCCGGAGCAACTCGCCGAGAGTGAGGGCGACCCGGGCGACGAAGCGTTCCTCGAGGATCCCGCGGAGCGGGAGAGCTTCGTCGACTCGATCCGCGAGGCCGTGCGCCAGGGGGCGGCGGCGTTCGCGCCACAGTACGTCGCCCAGATCGCGCCGTGGGGCTTCCGGCTCGAGGACATCACGATCCCGGTCCACGTCTGGGCCGGCGCGAACGACCGGATCACGCCGCCCGACCGGATGCGCCTGGTCGCCGACAAGATCCCGCAGGTCGAGTTCACGGTCTGGCCGGACGTCGGACACGCCGGCATCGCGAAGTACTTCCGCGACGTCCTGCGCGAGCTCTGAGCCGAGCTACTCGATGTAGCCGAGGCCCCGGAGGTGCTCCTCCATCTCGTCGGCCTCGGTGTCGGTGACGGCCGCCTCGTTCGCGCCATGCCCGGGGATCCCGCGCCGACGGAGGCTTCGCGCGCGCACCAGCTGCGCGTCAGCGCCGACGATCTCGTGCAGCACCCGCCCGGTCGGCTTGACCGCGGTCGGCGCGTCCAGCGCCGCCACCAGCGTCGGCGCCATGTCGATCAGCGCCGGCGGCGACTCGAACGGCTTCACGTTCGGACCGACCGCCACGATCGTGCCCTCGATCCGGTGGTCGCCGCTCACCCAGTCGGCGTCCTCGAGCGCGGTCTTCGCGTGCGTCAGCGAGTAGCCCTCGTTCGGCACCATCAGGATGTCGGGCGCGGTGTCGGCGAACCTGCCCTTGAAGATCTCCTCGCGCTTGTAGATCTCCTTGACGGGCTTCTTGCCGGTCTTCGGGTCGACGAAGGTCGCCGAGCCGGTCCAGCAGCTCGTCGCGGACCTTCTCGTAGTCGCCGGGGTCGACGATGCCGTCGATCTCGCGGCCGGCGAGGTTGATCGACACGCCCTCGCCGGTGGAGCGGATCGTCGTGTACGCCTTCGTCTTCGACCAGTTCACCGACTGCGGCAGGGCGACCTTCCCGTGCAGGCCGAGCGTGTCGTAGACCTTGCGCGCGACCTTGCGCATCGGGCCCCACTGCATCGGGCCGAACACCGCGTTGGAGGCGCTAGAAGTCCAGGTAGCCGAACTCCTTCAGCAGGCGGTCCATGTTGACCGTGCGCGTGCACGACTGGAACCCGTGGTCGGAGATGAACAGGATCGAGGTCGTCGGGACGCGCGCGCGAGACGAACGAGCCGATCGCCTCGTCGGCCTGCCGGAAGATGTCGGCGACCTTGCTGCCGATCCGCGTGTCCTTGTTCTTCAGCGTAGTCGGGGTGGTCGGGCGCGACGTAGTTCGACAGGCGTGCTGCGTGCGGTCGATCGAGACCCAGACGCTCGCCATCAGGTCCCACTCGGTGTTGTCCATCAGCCACTCGCTGACCTTGATGCGCTTGCCGGTGACCTCGTACGCCTCGTCGAGGTAGGCGTCGGGCTTGTTGTGGTACGTGGTCCAGCTCATGCCGTTGATCGGCCACTCCAGGCCGGCCTTCGCGAGCGTCGTCGGGCAGGTCGGCGGGAGCGGTGAACGTGCGGTTCTTCGGCAGGACGCCGCCGGCGATCAGGTTCCCGTTGATCGGTTGCGGCGGCGGGAACGTGAGCGGCACGTCCAGCAGCAGCATGTTCTTGTCCGCGGCGGTGAGGTCGTCCAGGAACGTGCGCGCCTTGATCGACTTGTAGGTGACCGGGTACTGCTTGTGGGTGCCCGGGACGGTCTCGAGGATGTCGTAGACGCCGTGGTCGACCGGGTCGACGCCGGTGAGGAAGCTCGGCCACGCGCGCCAGGTGTGCGTCGGGACCGTGGAGCGCAGGACGTCCCTCTGCCCCCGGTCGATCAGCGCCTGGAGGTTGGGCAGCGCGCCCTGCTCGAGCAGGGGGTCGAGGATGCGCCAATCGGCGCCGTCCCACGCGATCAAGATCACTCGTGACATGCGGATATCAGCCTCTCACCAGCGGATTTGGACGGCGGGAGTGTACCGGAGCACGTGCCGCCATTCCTCGCACGCGACGATGGCGGGATTGGAGCGCGCGGTTGGCGCAGACTCCGCCTTTCGCCATTGGCCCGAGAGTGGTGCCTCCGACCTTCTGAATGTCCCGACCGCCCACCCGGACTATCTTTCGGCCCGACGTGTGAAGATGTTGTCGCCGTTCCGGACCGGTTCGCGGGGACCTCGCCAATCTGTTGTAGCCATTCCCACGCAAACGACGGATTGACCGCACCCTTTCTCCCAGGTAGGACTACAGGTCCGTCCGCACCCCTGGTGGCGGCCCTTTGCTTTCGGAAGGTGACCGGTGTCCAAGGCTGCGAGAGATCTCGCCAGGTACGAGAAGGCGATGGTCGAGGTCGACGGCGAGTTCTGCATCCCGCAGGAGGAGAACGAGGCCCGCTACTACATCGACCTCGGACCGATCCTGGGGCAGGTCCGGTCGGCGTGGGCTCTGGCCGGGAAGTTCCTCCTGTTCATCCCGGCGATGTTCCTGTTCATCCTGGCGATCCAGCTGATGAAGGCCGGCGCCGCGGCGGTCGGGCCCACGATCCAGGGGCAGTTCCCGTTCGCCAACGGGCTGTCGACGCATGGGGACCGGCTGGCTGGGCGCGTACCTGGTGCTGTCGGGCTCGCCGGTTGCCGCGACCGCGATCAGCCTGTTCGGCGCCGGCACCACCTCGGTCCTCCAGACGTTCACGATGCTGTCCGGCTCGCGCCTGGGCGCGTCGTTCATCGTGCTCCTGACCGGGTTCCTCTACGCGATGCGGAACCCGAAGGCCGCGACCGCGAGCCGTTCGGGATCGGCATCCAGGCGATGACGATGACCGCGATCACCTACCTCCCGGGCATGCTGATCGGCTACTTCATCTTGCGCGAGGGTCTCCTGAACGGGGTCAACTGGCACGCGTCGGGGAAGCTCGAGGCGGCCTTCTCCAAGGTCTACGGACCGTTCGTCGACTTCGCCACAGCACACCTGCCGGGCTGGGCGCTGTTCGTGGTCGGGATCGCCACGATCCTGCTCGCGTTCCAGCTGATCGATCGCGTGCTGCCGGAGATGGACTCGAGCTCCGCCTCGAAACGGAGTGCCTGGCTGAAGCGCCCGTGGACGATGTTCCTGCTCGGCTGCCTGGTCGCGACGCTGACCCTCTCGGTCTCGGTGGCGCTCACCGTGCTGGTGCCGCTGGCGGTGAAGGGCTACGTGAAGCGCGACGAGGCGCTCCCGTACATCATGGGCGCCAACATCACGACGCTCGCCGACACGCTGGTCGTGGCGATGCTCCAGCACACGCCGGTCGCGGCCCGGATCGTCCTGGCCGAGGCGATCGGCGTGACCATCGTGTCGATCTTCATCCTCGCCGTGATCTACGGACCCGTGAAGCGCAGCGTGATCGGCCTCGACGACTGGCTCGTGGCGAAGAACGTCCGGCTCGCCGGGTTCGTGGTGGTGTTGTTCATCATCCCGATCGCCCTGCTGCTGTCGGGACTCGTGTACAGCACGAGCTGACGATCAGCGCCCTGCCGATCCTGACGTTTCGATCGTCTGCACTCGGACCCGGTCCGTGAGTGCCGTTCCCGTGCCGGTGGTGGGAGGAACCGAGGCGCTCGGTTCATCGCGTCGCCGAGAGCGCGGTGAAGCCGCCGACGATCGCTCCGTAGGCGACGTGGGCCACGAGCATGACGACCGGCGTTCGTCTGCCGTAGTTCAACATCAGGAACCCCGGCGGCTCGAGGCGCGCGACGGTGTCCGCCGCCGACATCGGATTGCCCATGCGTGGATGCACGAGCGGCAGAAGCACGTTCACGAGTGCGGTGCCGGCGAAGGCGCCGTGTGCAAGGCCGAGCGCGGCCCCCAGGAGCCAGCCGCTGCGGCCGATGGCCCAGAAGATCGCGAAGTACCCGAGCGCGAAGACGAATCCGAACCCGAAGTGGGCGAGGTAGCCGAGGGCCTTGGCTCGCTTCCGGTCGCTCGTCAAGCGCCGTGCCCAAGAGGAACGGCAGGTCGATCCGTGTCAGCCTGAGTTCGCTCGCGCCCCGCAGCATCGTGGTTAGCACGAGCGTCCCGACGAACCCACCGGCGAGCGCGCCCCAGACCGTCATGGCGCCTCCGGTGTGAGCGAGGTCGCGGCGCTGATGAGCGCGAGATGCGTCAGCGCCTGAGGGAAGTTCCCGAGGAAGGCCGACGTCGACGGATCGATCTCTTCGGCGTACAGACCGACGTCGTTCTCGAACCCGATCAGCTCGTTGAGTAGATCGATCGCTTCCCCTCGTCGCCCGGCCATCCCGAGGACCTCGGCGAGCCAGAATGAACAACACAGGAAGGCTCCCTCTTCCCCGCGAAGGTCATCGTCGCTGACGTACCGGTACAGGAACGGCCCATGGCCGAGCTCGCGCCTGATCGCATCGATCGTCCGGGAGAAGCGGGGTCCACGAGGATCGCCATAGCCGAACTTCGCTCCGAGGAGGACGCTCGCATCGAGGTCCTCGGCATCCGCGGCTTGCGTGTAGCTCTGCTTCGATGACGACCAGCATCGTGCCTCGATGAAGGACGCGATCGAACCGGCCTCGGAGCGCCACCTGTCGATGTTCCGAGACGGGATCCGACCGGCGGTGGCGAGTCGGTCGGCACGGTCGAGCGCCACCCAACACATCATCTTCGACTGGGTGTGATGCCGCACCGGACCTCGGATCTCCCAGATGCCCGAGTCCGGCTGCGACCAGAGGGCGCACACGAGGTCGGCGGACGCCGGCCAGCCGATCGCCGAACTCCCGGTCGATCGGATATCCGGCCTCGGCGTACAGCCAGGCCATCTGCATCACGTCGCCGTAGATGTCCAGCTGCGCCTGCTTCGCGGCCCCGTTGCCCACCCGCACGGGGCGCGAACCCTCGTATCCGTCGAGCGGGAGCGGCCGTTCGGGTGCATCCGCCCCGCCGTCCATCCGGTACAGCACCTGCATGCGAGGGTGCGTGATCTGAGAGGCGTGCATCAGCCACCAGAAGAACGCCTCAGCTTCGTCCCTGCACTCGAGAGCGAGCATCGCGTCCATCACGAAGGCGGAGTCGCGGAGCCAAGAGAACCGGTAGTCCCAGTTGCGCTCGCCACCGATCTCTTCGGGGAGCGAGGTGGTCGGCGCCGCAGCGACGGATCCGCTCTTGGCTTGCACGAGGAGTTTGAGAGCGAGGGCGCTCCTCACGATCTGGTCGCGCCACGGGCCGCTCGCCTCGCGGGCGTCGGCCCACCGGCGCCACGAGGCGATCGTTCCGCCCAGCCGTCGCTCCACATCCGACCTGGGCGGGAAGACCAGCGGTTCCTGGTGGGCCATCGACAGAGCGATGAGCGCGGAGGAGCCTTCGGCCGTTTCGAACGATGCCTCTATCAACCCGGGGCTCAGTTGCGGCGAGCCGGCGTCCCATGAGCAGACGGCCACAGCCTGGTCGCCGCCCGTCGCAACCGGGATCCCCGATCGCTGGTCGATCATCGCCGACCTCGCCGCCATACCCGAACCGCGGTTCGACCGACCATCGCAAGCCGGACCACGCCCGAGATCCCCTCGACGCGGCGAGCGAGCTCACGGAAGGGAACGAGGCCATCCCCGACCGGCAAGGTCAACGCGTCGGTGACCCGCGCCACGCCACCGTCGGTCACGAAGGTTGTCTCCAAGACGTTCGTCTCCGGGACGTACCGTCGGCGAACCTCGAACGGCTCCAGGGGCGCGAGCGTGCAGCGGCCACCACGGCGAGCGTCCAACAGTGACGCGAAGATCGTCGGCGAGTCGACGTACGGGACGGGGAGCCACACGACGGTTCCGTCGAGGGACACGACCGCGACGGTGCGACCGTCGCCGATGGTCGCGAGGTCCCGGATCGGCGGATACAACCCTTCGTTCCCGGCCTCGGGTCTCGCCGACCCGAGCGGCTTCGTCATCCCTGCATCCGGCGGGACAAGGGAAGGCCGTACCAGAACCACGCCAGCCACGCTCCGATCCCGAGCCCGGCCACCAGACCGGGGCCCGGCCCGAAGACGAACTCGCTGATCAGGCCCACGGCGAGTGCGATGGAAAGAGCGGCGAGTGCCAGACCGCTCACGAGCAGTCGGTTCGAGGTGAGCAGCATCTGCTCCTTGTCGCCATGTCGGAAGCGGAGTCGGTGGTACGAGGACGGCGCGATCAAGAGTGCGGCCGCCAACGCGGTCGACAGCAGAGCGGCGTAGTAGACCCAGCGCTCCGCCGTCGTCAGCTCCAGGAACCGCTGATTGAACGGGACGACGAGCAAGAACGCGAACAGCACCTGCACGCCGGGGAGCGCCACGCGAACCTCGTTCAGGAGCTCGATCAGCTCCCGATCGACGCGCTCCTTCTTGCTCTCATCCGGTGACCCGTCGTCGCGGTCGTTCGCCTCGTCCGGTGCCATCGCGCCCCCTCCTCCGTCGCCCGCTAAGCCCCTCAGGCTACGGGAGGAGCCAGCCTGCCTCTATGGTTGAGCGCTCGGAAGAGGAGCGAGGGAATGGAGGCAAAGGTGTCGATGGCTTCTGAGTCCCATATCGCCGAAGGCGTCAGGATCGGTGTGCGGCTCAAGATCTCTGCCCTCTGGGTCGCGATGCTGTTCCTGTTCGCGTACGGGGACATCTTCGGATCCTTCGTGCCCTGGACGCATCGATGAGATCAGAGGCGGCCAGATCTCCGGGATCGAGATCACGCAGACGTTCCTGCTCGCGGCGTCGGTCTATGTCGCGATCGCGAGCTTGATGATCTTCTTGACCCTGGTCCTCCGGCCGACCGTCAACCGTTGGACCAATCATCGTGCTGCCGATCCTGTACATCGTCTCGATCGTCGCGTCCGTGATCGGGGAATCGTGGGTGTACTTCTGGTTCCTGAGCATCGCTGAGGGAGCACTGCTCCTGCTGATCATCTGGTACGCATGGCGGTGGCCCACGCTCGATCGCTAGCCTCGCGGCTCGGTGCCTAGGCGCCTGATCCGAGGAGAGCGTCGAGCGACCTGCACGCGTCCACAGGATCCCCGCGCTCGCCACAACGGCGATGAACCCGAGCGCCGACGCGACCAGGAAGGCCGTTTCGCCGTCGCTCTGGAGCTCACGTTGCGCGTTCCCACTGCCAGCGCAGCGACGCCGACACCCGCACCGATCACCAGCGTGAGGAATGCGCCGAGGCGTTCGCCAGGCGGGAGCGATACCGACGATCCCGCCACCAGGGCGCCGGCGCCGATCAAGATGAAGCCCCACATCACCGTCGCGTCCATGTCGCGAGCATCCCCCCGAGAACGCCGGCGAGGGAAGGGCTGCAACGGGAACGTGACGTGGGCGTCACACCTTCGTCGCGGCTATCTCGGCTCTTCCCCGTGCGGACGCTCATACCGAAGCAGGACGACCCCGCTGCCGAAGGAGCGGGTCTCGGCGAGCCGCAGGTCGACCTTGGCGTCTGATGGCTCGAACAGCCTCTTCCCGCGTCCGATGAGCACCGGGTGCACGTAGAGCCTGTGCTCGTCGATCAGGTCATATCGCATGAAGGCCGCCGCAAGCTTGGCCCCACCGAGGGCAAGGTCTCCGCCGGGCTGTTCCTTGAGCTTCAGCACCTCGGCAGGCACGACGTCGCGGACCACGGTGGCGTTCCAGTCGGCGTGATCCAGCTTGGTCGAATAGACGATCTTGGGCATCTCGCGCCAGATCCGGGCGAACTCCGACCATCGGCTTCGTGCTCGTGGGGTCTTCGTCGGCCGTCGGCCAGAACCCGGCCATGAGCTCATACGTGACACGGCCGCTCAGGAACGCTCCCATGGCGCCGAGCACCTCGTTGAAGTGCTCGTGCAGCTCATCATCGACCAGCTGCCAGTCGAGCTCACCGTTCGGCCCCTCGAAGTAGCCGTCGAGCGACACCGACAACATCAAGACGATCTTCCGCATCGGGATCGGATCGTGTCGCCGCTCGCTTCAGCGGATGGTTGAGATCCGAGGATCGCTCACATCAGGGTTTCCCAAAGGCCCATCACGTTGCCCTCGGTGTCCTTGAAGTACGCGAAGGCGCCCATGTTCGGGATCGGCGTCCGAGGCGTGATCGTGCTGCCGCCGCCGGCCTCGACCTTCTTCAGGGAGTCGTCGATCGAGTCCACGCCGATCGTGATCACGGGCACCGGGGTGTCGGACGTCCGATCCATCAGGCCGCCGTTGATCGCGCCCGACTCCTTCGGCCGCATCTTCTCGTCGACCGCGACCGTCCCGGCCGTCGTGTAGACGCTGCCGCCGCCCATGTCGCTGTCCTGTACGTCCCATTCGAAGACCGAGGCGTAGAACTCCTTCGCCCGACCGCGGTCGTCCACCGGGATCTCGAAGTGCACCACCTTGTCCATGCCGTTCCTCCCTTCCCGACGTCAGCGGGTTTCGCTGATCGCCTTCTCGAACACCGGGATCGCTCGTTCGACCATGTCGTCCGTGGCGGTGATCGAGAGCCGGAAGTATCCGGGCATCTCGAACATGTCGCCCGACATCGCCAAGACCTTGTCCTCCATCAGCCGCCGGACGAACGCGGACTCGTCGTCGACCGGCGAGCGCACCAGCAGGTAGAACGTCCCCTCCGGCGTGTGCACCTGGTAGCCGGCAGCACGCAAGGCCTCGAGCAGCCGGTCGCGGCGGAGCTGCAGCTTGTTCATGTCGACCGTGATGTGCAGCAGATCCGGCAGCGCGTACTGCATCACGGCATCCGGTGCCATGTTGGACGTCGAGAAGCTCGCGGACATCGCTCCCTGACGCAGCGCCTCACGGTCGGGCATCGTCATCGGCATCGCCAGGTAGCCCAGCCGCTGGGCCGGCGCGAGCGCGCTCTTGCTGAACGTGTGCACGACGAGCGTGCGCTCGTAGTGGCGTGCCGGCGACCGCATCACGTTCCCGTCGAACAGGATCTTGCTGTACGCCTCGTCGGACAGGAGGTAGATGGGTCGTGCGGAACCGTCCGAGTGCCGTTGCAGGAGCGCGGCGAGCAGCGCGAGCGTGTCGTCCGGATAGATCCGCCCGGTCGGATTGTTCGGCGTGTTGATCAGGACCATGCGGGTGCGCGGCGACAGCGCTGCTGCGATCGCGTCCAGGTCGAGGTCCCACGTCGTCTCGTTCGCGCGCACGCGGACCGGCGTCGCGCCCGCGCCCAGGATCAGCGCCTCGTAGAAGAACCACGGCGGGCTGATGAAGACGACCTCATCACCGGGATCGAGCACGGTCGCCATCGCGAGCGCCATCGCGCCGTGCGCGCCCCGCGTGAGGAGGATGTCGTCGGGCTCGAAGGCGACGCCCAGCTCATCGCTGAGCTCCGTTGCGGCCGCCTCCGCGGCACGCGGATCCGGCATCCCGTACGCGAACCAGCGACGGTCCTGGGGCTCGAGCCACTTCTGGAGGGTCTCGACGTAGCCGGGGAGGGCCGGGACCTCCGGGTTGCCTGCGAGGAAGTCGCAGGCGTCGGGGTCGCCCATGAGCGGGGCGGATCCCATGACCCCGCGCAGGAAGGGCGCGAGCGAGGCCTGGATCCGCATCTGCCGCTCGGCGACCGCCATGCCTCGACCGTATGCGAGGCGCCGGGATACGTCTACTTCGTGGGGGAATCGCCCGTGGTCGGGTCGACGCTGCACGCACGTTGGCCGAGCATCCGACCGAGCCCTTGGCGATGACGAGCGACCAGTCGATAGGTCCATCTCGGTCGCACCGGGGAAGGCCGCTGCGATCGACGCGGGAACGCTCCCGCCCGGGAGCTCGGCAAGGATCACCCGAACGGCTTGGCCGCCCGACCACACCCTTCCGTCCGGGTGACGGCGTGCATCGAATCGAGCCGCTCAGCCTCCGGAACGGCGTCGAGCAGTTCCGCTCCACGTGCGCCTCTGGATCGCGGCGAACGTGAGCCGACGTCGCGTGTCCCACGCGCGGAGCTTGTCGGCGGACCAGCGGCAGAACCCACAGTCCTCGTCGTACAGGACCGCGATCACTGCCCCACATCTGTCCACGAGCGGGCCCCATTGCGGACTGACCTGGAAGTTGCCGAGGCGTTGGGAGACGAGGTTCGCGAACGATCGGCTCACCAAGGGGACCCAGGGCGCCTGGTCCATCACGTCGTGTTCGATCGACGCCCATTCATCGCGTGCCTTCGCCGGATCGGTGATCTGGAGACGCTCTGCTCGAGCCATCCGAGCATCGATCGCCGGATCGCAGAAACCCGATTCGTTCCCGGGCGACGTGCAGCCGGCGAGCGCGCCGATGAAGCCCGATGCCGCGGGGTAGTCCGTGGACCAGCCCGAGAAGGCGATCTGGGACTGCCGGGGCTTGCCGTAGAGAGCGGCTCGATAACTATCGATGTCGACCGACTTCAGCGTGGCGTGGTAACCCAGGTCGTTCAACAAGCCCCACGAAGTAGCTCCCGACCGACGCGAAGAATGGGGGGCTGGACCAAACCGTCACGTTCATCCCAGCCGTGCCCGATCGATCCACGAGCTTCTGCGCTTCCGCGAGGTCCGGCGCCGTCCAAACCCCACCCGGGGCAAGGGTATAGGGACAGTACGGCGCATATCCGGGGAAGTTCGGCGGCATGATCTGACACGTCGGTGTCGTGTCGTTCCCGATCAGCTTCTGGACGCGGCGGCGATCCACAGCGAAGTTCAGTGCTCGGCGAACGTCGACGTTGTCGAATGGGGCCACCTGGGTGTCGAGGCTCATGAACCATGTCGCCGGCGCCGGCGTCAGATGGAACTGGCCGGCATCGTTCCTGGAGAGCTCGTTGAACTGATCTGGATCCGGCGCCGTGAACATGAGATCGGAGCCGCCGCCCAGAACATCCGCGGCCATCCGCCGAGGATCGGAGCCCAGACGCCAGACGATCGTGTCGGGGAACCCGTCCGGCCTCGCAGGCCACGAGGTGAAATGAGGATTGCGGCCGAACACGATCTCCTTGCCCGCCGTGGAGTGCTCCACGACATAGGCCCCGTCGCCGGAACGAGCTGGTCTTTCCCCAGCCGGTCCGGCGTGTCGGCGGGCACGGCGAACGCGAACGGCAACGCCAGGCGATAGAGGAAGTCGGGCTCCGGCTCGGTCAGGTGGAACGTGACCGTGCCCGCGCCGTCGTCGGTTTCGATCCCCTTCGACAGGTTGCACGGATGTCCGGGCGTGCAGGCATCAGCTCCGACGATGCCCGACATGTATGCGACCCCCGGCGACGGATCCCCGTTCGCGTCCAGGTTCGTGAACACCCGCTCGATCGCGCGACGGAAGTCCTCCGGGCGCACGGGCTCTCCGTTCGAATAACTGATCCCCTGGCGCAGGTGGAACGTGTACGTCTTCCCGTCCGGGCTCGGCTCCGGAAGGGACTGCGCAAGGTCGGGCACGAGCGTCGTCCCCTCCAGGCCTCCCGTCCGAGGGAAGCCCACCAAGCCGTCGTTCGTGAGAGCGAGCATGTCCCACGTCGGAGTGAGGATCGTGATCGACGGGTCGAGGGTGTCGAAGCTCGCGTCCAGCGCCTGCACCGTAAGCGTCCCGCCCCGGTGTGCCGCCTGTGAGCCCCGGACGCTCACCCACAGCACGCCATCGCCGGCGGCTGCCTGGCCGGTCTCGGATCCCAGTGGGATCGTCTCGTCGACCGAGCTCGATCCTGATCCGATCCTCGCGACGGAACCCTCGGGGCCTTCGGATACCCACGTCGATCCGCCGGCGAACGTCACGGCGCTCGGGGACGAGCCTGTTCGTATCGTCTGCCCGATCGTGTTCGTGTTCGGATCGATCCGCGAAACGGTTCCGTCCAACGAGTTCGCCACCCAGACGCCTCCGGGCTCGGCGTCGATCGCCTGCGGGCCGTTGCCCACCGGCGTCTGCTGAACCTCGGTGCCACTGACCGGATCGATCAGCGAGAACGAGCCGGACACGGCGTTCGCCACCCACACGCCGTGATCGTCGACCGCAACGTCCACGGGGTGGTCACCGACCGGGATCGTGGCCTTGACCGTTCCGTTCACGGGTCGATCTGCGAGACCGACGCGTTGAAGCTGTCCGCTACCCAGACGCCGTGCTGGTCGACCGCGATGCCAGCCGGCCCGCCCGGGACGTCGATCGTGTCGACGACCGCGTTCGTATCGGGACTGATCCGCGACACGGTCGAGCTACCGCCGTTCGACACCCAGATCGAGCCGTCTCCGATCGCGATGCCGCCCGGGTCCGCTCCCACGGGGATCGTGTCCCGGACGGACTTCGTCGCGGGGTCGATCTGCTCGACGACGCCGCGGTCCGGAAGCGTCACCCAGACCGAGCCGTCGCTGGGCGTCGACCGCGATGTCGCCGGGCCGCGATGCGAGCGCAACGGATCCTTCGAGCTTGCCGCTGTCGAGGCCGACGATCGCCGAGCGCGTCGCCTGAGATCGTTGCCGCCGCCCCGCCCGATCGAGCGCCAGCCCGGCCGGCACCGCGATCGCGGCGATCAACGCGAGCGCCGACGACGACCGCGATCACCGGATGTGCGCGAGCCAGGCGGATCGGAGCCACCTCCCGCTTCGGCGGCGCCGGAGCGAACTCGCCGAACCGGATGGCGGATCGGACTCCTCGGAGATCAGCCGGAACACGCGACGGGCTCCGTCAGGTTCTTGAGATGCAGCTCGCCCCGATCCTGTGTTCGCACGCCGTCGACCTTGCGCGCGAGGTGGATCACGCCCTGGCTCGCCAGGATCTCTCCCGCGCCGGCCTGCCCGCACAGCCGGCGGCCAGGTTGAGGCCCCGCCGCGATAGCCGCCTTCGACGGGAACGGCCTCGCCGGCGTCGAGCCCGATCCCGACCGGCAGCGGGAGCGTGGGTCGGCGAGGTCTCCTCGAGGAAGCGGGCCTGAGCGCGGATCGCGGCCAGGATCGCCTGACGCGCCGACGTGAAGACCGCGAGCGCCTCGTCGCCGCGAAGCTCGATCACCGAGCCGCCGTGTTCCTCCACCGCCTCGCGCGCGATCTCGGCGAACCGGGCGGCGAGCTTGGCGGCAGCTTCGTCGCCGCGTTCCTGCGTGAACAGCGTGTAGCCGCGGACGTCTGCGATGAGGAACGTTCGGATGCCCGCCGGCTCGCCCGCGGGCCCGTCAGCCGGTCGATCGCCCATCCGCGTCCCCCAGGCTCGTTGCCCGGAGTATGGGCTGGCAGGCGGACGGACGCCAGAGGACGGCCTAGCCGGCCGGCGGGCCGTACGTCGCGGAGATCACGCCGGTCTTGAACGTCTCGGACTTCAACGAGTTCCAATGGCATCTCCGCCGTCACGTCGTCGAACAGACGCTTCCCCGATCCGAGGACGATCGGATGGATCATCAGGTCGAGCTCGTCGAGCAGGCCCGCCTGCAGCAGTGAGCGCACGAGCGTCACGCTGCCGGTCATCCCGATGTCCTTCCCGAGCTGCATCTTGAGCGTCCGGACGGCGTCGAGGTCGCGCACGACGGTCGTGGGCTGCCAGTCGACATCGCCGAGCGTGGTCGAGACGACCACCTTCGGCGTGTTGTTGATGAACTCGGCGAACGGGTCGTCCTCGCCGGTCTTGTCGGGCCAGTACGCCGCGAACTCATCGAACGTGTTGTGACCCAGCAGCAAGGTGTCCTTCTGCGCCATGCTCGCGCCGATCGCCTGACCCATCTCGTCGTTGAAGTACTGCATGTTCCAGTTCTGGGGTGACTCGGTCACGCCGTCCAGCGAGATGAACAGCCCCGCCACGATCTTCCGCATCGTCCCGCCTCCCTCTTCGCGATCGTCCGCCACCCTACGACGGCGCCGTGCTTCCGGACCCGACCCGCAACGGCCGGTTTCCTTAAGCCGAAGGTCGGTAGACCCGATGAGCACTCCAGACGCTCAAGCGTGGAGTTCGCTGTGGACCGGGACATCCGAAAGAGGATCCGCCTCTGCCTCGCCATAGGCGGCTTCGCTCTGCTCGCACCTAGTCGCGTGTTCCGCTGCACCGCAACCGAAAGGCCCGGTCGTCGACATCACGCTGCGGGACTTCCATATCGACACCGCAACACCCTCGGTGGCCGGCGGTGACGTCGTCCTGCAGGTCCACAACGACGCGCCCGCCACGCACGAGTTCGTGGTCGTCCGGACGAACCTCCCCGCGGATCGACTGCCTCTCGGTCCCGACGGCTTGACCGTGAACGAGGACTGGCTGGACGGGGTCGGCGAGCTCAACGAGGTCCCCGCCGGGACGGTCGGGACGCTTCCCCTCACCCTCGCTCCCGGTCGCTACGTCTTCTTCTGCAACCTGGACGGTCACTACCTCGGCGGGATGCACGCCGTCTTGGAGGTCGCCGCGGATGCGTTAAGGGCGCCGCGGGCCGACGACTCCTCGCGCCGGGTGCCCTGCACCTCGATCGGCGGATCGGACGAACGCTCGCCGTCTACCTCGTGGTCATCACCGTCATCGTCGGCTACAACGCGCGAGCGATCGCGGACCAACGCGGGTCGGCGCTCAGCGTGAACGTGGCGGCCCGGCAGCGCGCCCTCGCCGAGCGGTACGAGAAGGATGTCGATCCTGACCACCCTCGGGATCCAGGCCGACCCGGGAGCGGACGCACGAGCAGCTCCTCGCGAACGCGGACGCCCTCCTGCACGGTGGCGAGGTGCTCGCGGTGCAGGGCGCCGACGAGGAGATCCAGATCCGGCCCGCGAGCCACGATCGCCTCGTGGTGGCCAAGCTCGAGGAAGAGAACCGCCTGATCCAAGAGCTCATCGCGGTCGGTGACGACCTCTTCGCGATGCGGGCCGGCCAACCCGGCTATCAGGAAGCGCTCCGCAACCTCCGGATCGTCGGGCGCGCAGGTCACGAGCATCTCGAACGATGCCGTCGGTCAGATGACCCGCGAGACCGAGTCCGCACTGGCGCGGCTCGTGGCCGTCGTCATCACGCTCGGCGTGCTCGGTGCGATCGCGGCGCTCGCCATGGCGTGGTTCCTCCGGAAGACCGCCGCTCGACGCGCGGCACAGTTCCGTTCGCTCGTGCACAACGCGTCGGACCTGATCACGGTCCTCGACGAGACCGGCGAGATCCGGTACCAGAGCCCGTCCGCGCAGCAGCTGGTCGGGATGAGCTCGGAAGAGTTGATCGGAACGAGCTACATGGCGCTCCTGGACGAGAACGACGGAGCGCGTCTCCGCTCGATCCTCGCAGACCTCACGACCTCGGCCGACCCCTCCGCCTCAGCGACGGCGGAATACCGGCTCCGCCACCAAGACGGTTCGTGGCGATCGGTCGAGAGCATCGTCAGCAACCAGACCACGGACCCGACCGTCAAGGGTCTCGTGCTCAACACACGCGACGTCACCGACCGGAAGCTCCTGCAGGAAGAACTGGCGCAGCAAGCGTTCCACGATTCGCTCACCGGCTTGTCGAACCGCGCCGTGTTCCGCGACCGCGTCGATCACGCGCTCGCTCGTGCCACGCGCACGGGGAGTCGGTCCGCGGTCTTCATCCTGGATCTGGATGGGTTCAAGACGGTCAACGACAGCCTGGGGCACGACGCGGGCGACCAGCTGCTGATCGCGGCCGCGCAACGACTCCAGTTCCAGGGTCGGTCGAGCGACACGGTCGCGCGGATCGGCGGGGACGAGTTCGGCATCCTGCTGGAGGACGACGCCGACGAGACGAGCGCGCGCGCCATGGCCGACCGTCTCCTGGCCGCGTTCTCCGTCCCGTTCGAGGTCCGGGGACGCGAGCTGTTCGTGCGCGCGACGATCGGGATCGCGCTCAGCGTCGCCGGGGAGTCGAACACCGACGAGATGATCCGGAACGCGGACACCGCGATGTACGCCGCGAAGGCCGCCGGCAAGGCGCGCTACGAGTTCTTCCGCCCGTTCATGCACGCGCGTGCGCTCGAGCGCTTCGAGGTGCAGGCCGACCTCGAGGTCGCCTTGATCCGCCACGAGTTCGTCGTGCACTACCAGCCGATCGTCGACTTCGAGACCGGGAAGGCGCTGAGCGTCGAGGCGCTCGTGCGCTGGAACCATCCGACCCGCGGGCTGCTCGGGCCCCTCGAGTTCATCCACATCGCCGAAGACACGGGGGTCATCGTTCCCCTGGGTCTCTGGGTGCTCGGCCAGGCGTGCCGACAGACCGTCGCGTGGCGCGCCGAACATCCGGAGGCGTCCGACCTCCGCGTCAGCGTCAACCTCAGCACGCGGCAGCTGCTGGAGCCCGACCTGGTCGCACGGGTCCGCCAGATCCTCGAGGAGAGCGAGCTGGAACCGGCGGCGCTCACGCTGGAGCTGACGGAGGGCAGCCTCATGCAGAAGATCGAGGACACGGTCACGAAGCTGCGCGCGTTGAAGGAGCTGGGCGTTCGCCTCGCGATCGACGACTTCGGCACGGGCTCCTCGTCGCTCGGCTACCTGCAACGGTTCCCGATCGACATCCTGAAGATCGACAAGTCGTTCGTCGACGGGATCGCCACCCTCGATTCCGAGGATCCGGCGCTGGTGCGCGCGATCGTGGAGATGGCGAAGACGCTCCGCCTGGAGACGGTGGCCGAGGGCATCGAGGAGACCGAGCAGCTCGACGAGCTCCGATCGGCGGGATGCCGGTCGGGTCAGGGGTACCTGTTCGCCCGACCGCTGCACCCCGACGCGATGGGAACGTTCCTCAGCAAGGTGGCGGAGGAGCCCCGCGCGATGACGCGATCGGACGCGACCTCGCCCTAGCCGCGCGCGGCGCGAGACTTCACGACGGTGCGCGCCAGCAAGAGCGCCGCGATCGCGATCAGCTGACCGCCGAGGATCACGCGGTTCACGTCGATCGCCGGACGCCAGTCGACCTCTTCGCCGCGGATCACGAACGCGCCGGCCGGCCGCGCGTTGACGCCGAAGCCGGCGCCGATCCCGGTGCCTTCTCCGCCGGGGCCGTCGCCACCGCCGCCACCGGCGCCTCCCTGGACGCGAGCCGCGGGGATCACGGTGACGCCGTTCTTCTCGTACGGGTCACCGAAGACGCGCTGGACGCTGATCACGTCCCTGGCTCCTTCGATCGTCTGGCGGACATCGCTCTTCGTGTCCATGTCGGCCTCCTCCGCCGTCGACGTCCTCCTCACCCTACGCCCGTCGTGGCGAACGGTGTCGTGACGCCCCGCGGCGTCAGTCGCCCTCGGAGGAGAGGGTCTGCTCGAGGCGGTCGATCGCGTCGATGAGGCGCCCGCCGTCGGCGGCCGAGACCGTTCCCTTCGTTGACGGCTTCGGACACCTTGTCCTTCAAGTCCTTGAGCGTGTTGCTCGCGTCGCCTCTCATGGCCATGGCCTTTGCCGTTCACGGCTTCGTCGACCGCGTGCTGGATGTCCTCTGCAAGCTTGTGGTCGATCGCTCCGGCGTCTTGCAGCTGCTGCGTCAACGCGAGCAGCGCCGCGCCGGCGGTTTCGGGTGTCTGCGGCAACGGAGCCGACGGGGACGACGATGCCGAGGAAGGTGTTGACGAAGGGGCCGTCGACGAACGCCGGGACGGGCTCGACGGCGCCGCGGTGGGGTCGCCCCGGGCGAGGATCGCGGCCGTCGTGAGCGCGAGCAACACGACGACGCCGACGATCCCCGCCACCAGGGGCCACCACGGCTTCCGCCGCCGCTCGGCCTGCGCCCGGCGCGGGAGAACGGCCGTCGCCGTCACCGGCACGGTCGCCGTCGCCGTAGCCGTCGCCGTCGCGACGGGCTCGGTCGGGACGGACTCGAGGGCGCGCTGCACCTCCTCAGCCGAATCGGGTCGGTCATCGGGATCCTTCGCCATCAGTCCGGCGACCAGATCGCCGAGCGCGACAGGGACCTCCGGATGGAGCGAGTCGACGCGCGGCGGCGTCGTGTGCACGTGCTGATACACGAGGGACACCGGGTCGTCCCCGGAGAACGGGCGGCGACCCACCAGCATCTGGAACAGCACGCAGCCGAGCGAGTACAGATCGGCGCGCGCGTCGACCGTTCCACCGGTCGCCTGCTCCGGCGCCACGTACGGCGGCGAGCCGAAGGTTTGCCCCGTCAGCGTCAGGGTGGCGTCGGGCCGTTCGAGGCGCGCGATGCCGAAGTCGCCGATCTTCGCCGCATCCGACGGCGTCAGGAACACGTTCGACGGCTTCACATCGCGGTGCACGATCCCCTGACCGTGCGCCGAGGCGAGCCCGCTCGCGATGTCGGTCGCGATGGCAACCGCGCGCGGAGGTTCGAGGCGCCCGGCTCGCTCGAGCTCGTGTTCGAGCGTCGTGCCTTCGACGAGCTCCATCACCAGATAGGGACGCTCGTCGTCCTCTCCGGCGTCGTACACCGCGACCACGTGCGGCGAGTTCACCTGCGCGAGCGCCCGTGCCTCCCGTAGGAACCGCGCGCGCGCCGGCTCGTCCTGGACGAGCGACGACGACAGGAGCTTGACCGCGACGTTCCGGTGGAGCGTCAGGTCGGTGGCCTCGAACACCTCGCCCATCCCGCCGTTGCCGAGCGAGCGGTCGAGTTGATATCGCTCCGCGAGCACGGTCGGGAGGGCCGGTCCGGTCGGAGGCGTGGGAAGGACGTCCTCGCGATCCATCTCCCCCGAGGCTAGCCGACGCGGCCGACTACCGCGCTTGGACCTCGAACGTCACCTCCGCCGTCACCGGCGGGCGGAACGGTCCGTGATCGGAGGCGACGAACTCCGCGCGCAGCGTGTGTGTGCCGGGTCCGACCGAAAGGCTGGCCTCGAGACCCGTCATCGTGACGAGCGATCCGTCGAGATAGAGGTGAACGTGACCCTGGTTCGGAACCACGTGGATCGTCGTGACCGGCACGATCGTCGCGTCGCTCAGGCTGATCGAGACCGGCACCGTCGCCGGATCCCCCTGGAAGATCTGCGCCGGCTGGGGCGACACGATGGCGAGCTGGCCGGTGGAGGTCGGCCTGCTGAGCGAGCCGGGGCCCACGATGAACGGGAGCACGGTCGCCATGCTGAAGCAGCCGACGGCCGCGAGGCCGAGACCGGCCACCGCGATCCTGCCGGACGTCCCTTCGCGATGGTGGGCCACCCAGTAGGCGCCGACCGCCGCACCCATCCCGGCGAAGAACAAGCCTTCGGATGTGAAGACGACCGGCGCTGGGAACGACGCATGGGCGAGCAGCCGAGCGAAGCCGAGCACGTGGCGAGGCTAGCCCACCGCACCCGGGCCGAGCCAGGCTGTCGGCGCCGTGAGAGAAGATGGGATCGGATGCGCACTCTCCACCTGCCCCTGTCGCGATGAGACAGGACGACGTCCTCACGACCCGCCGGCTGAACCGAGCGCTGCTCACGCGCCAGATGCTGCTGCGCCGCCGGAAGCTGGCTGCGAGCGACGCGATCGAGCACCTCGTCGGGATGCAAGCGCAGGTGCCGCTGGCACCGTACGTCGGGCTCTGGTCCCGGCTGCATCGGTTCCGGCCGGAGGAGCTCGCTGTGCTGATCGAAACCAAGGCGGCCGTCCGCGCCTCGATGATGCGAGCGACGCTGCATCTGATGACGACGCGCGACTATCTGAGCCTGCGCCCGGTCCTGGAGAGCGTCCTCGAGCGCAGCTTCCTGTCCGGAAGTCCCTTCGCGCGTCGGCTCGAGGGGATGGACATGGACGAACTCCTCGCGGCGGGCCGCGCGTTGTTGGACGAGGAGCCGCACACCCGGGTCCAGCTGAGCCGGACCTTGCACGAACGGTGGCCCGATCGCGATGAAGCCTCGCTCGCGTACGCGTGCAGCTACCTGATGCCCCTCGTGCAGATCCCGCCGCGCGGCGTCTGGGGCAAGAGCGGCCGGGCGGCCTGGGTGACGGGCGAGTCCTGGCTCGGTCTGGCGTTCGGAACCGATCGTTCACCCGACGACATGGTCCTGCGGTACCTGGCCGCGTTCGGCCCGGCGAGCGTCAGCGACGTGCAGTCATGGTCGGGGCTGGCCGCGATGCGCGAGGTCCTCGAGCGCCTCCGTCCGCACCTCCGAACGTTCCGCGACGAGCATGGGCGCGAGCTGTTCGACGTGCCCGGCGCCCCGCTCCCCGATCCGACCACCCCGGCGCCCGTTCGCTTCCTGCCCGAGTTCGACAACGCGACGCTGGGGCACGCCGACCGATCGCGCATCATCCCCGATGAGCATCGGCCCCGCGTGGTGACGAGCCGCGATTGGCGCTTGGTCCTCGTGGACGGGTTCGTCCGCGCGTCGTGGACGACCAAGCGGGAAGCCGGACGGACGGTTCTGGAGATCGAGCCGTTCGAACGCTTGTCGAAGACGACGAAGGACGAGCTCGTCGCGGTAGGGACGGAACTGCTTCGGTTCATAGACGAGGACGGCCGTGACGTCATCGTCGGAACGCACCGATGACGTATCGGAGCATCGAGCCGGATCGTCACGGGATGCTCGACGTCGGCGACGACAACATCGTCTCGTGGGAGGCATGCGGAAACCCAGACGGCAAGCCGGCGCTCGTGGTCCACGGCGGACCGGGGTCGGGCTGCACGCCGTGGCACCGCCGGTTGTTCGATCCGGCCGCGTACCGGATCGTGCTGTTCGATCAACGCGGATGCGGCGGGAGCACGCCGCACGCCGGCGAGCCTCAGACCGATCTTTCGACCAACACGACGCAGCATCTCGTCTCGGACATGGAGCTGCTCCGCCGCGAGCTCGAGATCGAACGGTGGCTGCTGCTCGGCGGGTCGTGGGGAAGCACGTTGGCGCTCGCCTACGCCGAGGCGTACCCGGACCGGGTCAGTCAGATCGTCCTCTGGGGTATCACGACCGGTCGTCGAGCCGAGGCCGACTGGTGGTTCCGTGGCGGCGTCGCGCCGCTGTTCCCCGCGCAGTGGGCGAGCCCTTCGCGCGGGCGTTCCCGCCGACCAACGCGACGGAGACATCGTGGAGGCGTATTCGCGGATGCTGCACGACCCGGATCCGGAGGTCCGCCGCCGCGCGGCGCAGGCATGGTGCACCTGGGAGTCAGCCACGCCGGAGTGGCCAGCCACCGGCGTCCTCGACGAGCGCTATGCGGACCCTCGATTTCGCGTTGGCCTTCGCACGCCTCGTCACGCACTACGTCGCCCACGACTTCTTCCTGGAAGACGGGATCCTGCTCCGGAACGCCGACCTGCTGCAGGACATCCCCGGGGTCCTGGTGCACGGCGCGCGCGACCTGATGGCGCCGATCGCGAACGCATGGGACCTGCAGCAGGCGTGGCCGTCAGCGGAGCTCGTCGTCGTCGATGACGAAGGTCATGCGGGGAACCAGCCGGGGATCGAACGGGAACTGATCCGCGCCACCGACCGGTTCGCGCCGGACCGATAGACCTCCTTCGCTCCTTCATGAGCCCTTCACATCTCCGCTGCATCGTGGAGGCAGACGCGAGACGAAGGAGGTTCACGATGCGTCGAGGATTCGCGATCATCGCCCTGCTGGTGCTGATCTTCGGTGGGATCGGCATCGGGGTCGGCGCCTACCGAGCCGGTGAGCGCAACGGCATCACCGAGGGCATCGAGCAGGTCCACGTCGCTCAGGCGAACGGCCAGGAGGTCCAGGTCGTCCACGTCGTCGGCGACCGCGGGCCGTACTTCTTCCCCGGGTTCTTCCTGTTCCCGCTCTTCCTGTTCGGAGCGTTCTTCCTGATCGGAGGGATCTTCCGGGGGGCCGGCCGCTGGGGCGGACACGGCCATGGTCCCGGCCCGTGGAACGACGAGGGTCGGAAGCGGTTCGAGCAGAAGGCCGACGAGTGGCACCGCCGTCAGCACGGCGACGCGCCGCCGACGCCGGCCACGCCGGCCAGCTAACGGAGCCGAAGGGCGGGGGCACGGTTGCCTCCGCCCTTCCGCCGCGAGAGGCTCGCACCCATGCAGCGGATCCTGGTCGTCGAGGACGAGATGCAGATCGCGCGCACGCTTCGCGACTACCTCGAGGTCGCGGGCTACGAGGTGACGGTCGTCGGCGATGGTGGAGCGGCGCTCGCGAGTGCCCGTGGCGAGCGCCCCGACCTCGTCGTGCTCGACCTCGGCCTGCCGACGATCGACGGCCTCGACGTGGCGCGGGAGCTCCGACGCACCGCCACCACCCCGATCGTGATGCTGACGGCGCGCGGCGAGGAGTCGGACCGGATCGTCGGGCTCGAGCTCGGGGCCGACGACTACCTCGTCAAGCCGTTCAGCCCGAAGGAGCTGGTGGCCCGCGTCCGCGCGGTGCTCCGCCGGACGAGCGGCGCGACGGCGGGCGCCGAGGTCCTGCGGGCCGCCGGCGTGGAGGTGGATCTGCCGAAGCGGCGCGCCCGCGTGGAGGGCCGGACGGTGGATCTAACGCCGACCGAGTACCAGCTGCTGGTCACGATGCTCCGCGAGCCCGGCCGCGTCTTCACGCGCGCGCAGCTGCAGGACGCGTTGCACGGCGTGGCGATCGAGTCGTACGACCGCGCGATCGACGCACACATCAAGAACCTCCGCCGGAAGATCGAGCCCGAGGTCGGACACCCGCGGTACGTCTTGACGGTCCACGGCGTCGGCTATCGGTTCGCCGATGACTGAGCGACACGGCCCGTCTCGCGGGTCCGGCGCCCCGCCGTGGATGCGCGACGGCCCTCCGTGGATGGGTCGGGGTGGCTTCGGACCCGGACGGCGGTTCCGCCGCGGGGCGTTCGTCGCGCTCGCGTTCGTGGTGCTTCTGGTCGCGGCGCTCGCGACCGTCGTCGGCTCGATCCTCAGCGGCAACGCACCCACGCCGTGGATCACCGTGCTCGTCTCGGCCATCGTCGTGGTCGGACTGATCGCGAGCGCGCGCGTGTTGTGGCGCAGCGCCCGCTCGATCAGCGTCCTGATGGATGCGGCCGATCGCGTGGCCGGTGGCGACTACACGACCCGGGTCGGCGAGGTCCCCTCCCGCCCCCTCGGCAGGCTCACGGCCGCCTTCGACCAGATGACGGAGCGACTGGAGACGAACGAGCGAAGACGGCGGGAGCTGCTCGCCGACGTCGCGCACGAGCTCCGCAACCCGCTGCAGGTGATCCGCGGCTCGCTCGAAGGCATGCTCGACGGCCTCTACCCCGTGGACGAGGAGCGGCTGCGACCGCTGCTCGACGAGACCGAGGTGATGTCGCGGCTCCTGGAGGATCTCCGGACGCTTTCGATGGCGGAGGCGGGCGTGCTGACGCTGGAGCTCGAGACGGTCGATCCGCGCCGGATCGCCGAGGAGGCCGTGGACGCGTACCGATCGGCGGCGGATGAGGCCGGCGTGCGGTTGGAGCTGGTCGTCGCAGGGGACGCGCCGGCCGCGATGGACGCCGACCCCGTGCGTCTGACGGAGGTGCTGGCGAACCTGCTGACGAACGCGATCCGCCACGGCCCGGCCGGCACGTCGGTGACCGTCCGCATCCGAAGCGAGGGTCCCGACGTGGTGTTCGAGGTCGACGACGACGGACCGGGCATCCCGAGCGACCAGATGCCGTTCGTGTTCGATCGCTTCGTCGCTTCGGCCGACACGGGTGGCACCGGCCTCGGGTTGGCGATCGCGAAACGGCTGGTCGAGGCGCACGGCGGGACGATCGAGGCGATCACCCCGAACGGCGGCGGCACCCACATGCGCGTGCAGATCCCGGCCGGCGGCCCTTAGCGCGATCGCATCCGGTTGTTCCGCGCGTTGTGCTCGAGCTCTGCCAGCCCCAGCGCTTCGAGCAGCGGTGGAACGTACATCCCGAATCGACCTCGAAGTCCCTTCTTGATGCCGTACCAGCCGCCGACCGGGTTGTCGGGTGAGCGCCCCCACGCCTCGACGGTGTCGTCCTTCGCCGGCTTCTGCTCGTCGGCGGCGCCGAGGTCCATCCAATCGCCGCGTTCACGAAGCATCTCGTGGAGATCTTCGATGCATCGCAGCTGGTAGCCGAGCTTCGTCGAGCCCACCTGGCACACGAGCGTCGGGGGATCCGCCTGCTCGTCGCGCCACATCGTGTACTCCGACGTCCCCGGCGGCGTCTTCAGGACCCACGGATCCTCGGCCGTCCCGGTCCCATCCGCCTTTGCCATCCGGGCCTCCTTCCGGAGGGATCGCGCCCCATGTGCCACCCCTGCATCGAGCGGGGACGAGCATATCCGGCGGCGGCCTTTACCCTTGAAAGGGATGAGCGTCGAGTCGCAGATGCTGCCGCTGGGAACCGAAGCGCCCGACTTCGCGCTTCCCGATGTCGTCACGGGCGACACCCTGAAGCTCGCCGACGTCGCGGACGCTCCGGGCGCTCCTGGTGATGTTCATCTGTCGCCACTGCCCGTACGTGCGACACGTGCGCGCCGGGATCGCACAACTCGGTCGGGATCACGTGGACACCGGCCTCGCGATCGTCGCGATCAGCGCGAACGACCCCGAGACCTACCCGGAGGACGCCCCCGCGAGCCTCGCCGAGGAGGCGCGCGAAGCCGGCTACACCTTCCCCTATCTGTTCGATGAGACGCAGGAGGTCGCGAAGGCCTACCACGCCGCGTGCACGCCGGACTTCTTCCTCTTCGACGGAGACCGGCGCCTCGTCTACCGCGGTCAGTTCGACGACAGCCGGCCCGGCAACGGACGGCCGGTGACCGGCGCGGATCTGCGCGCCGCGATCGACGCGACGCTCGCGGGCCGACCGGTGACCGAGGATCAGGTGCCGAGCGTCGGCTGCAGCATCAAGTGGCGCGAAGGCAACGAGCCCGACTAGCGCTCCTCATCGGTCGAGCCGCTCGCGCATCGTTGCCTCGATCATCGCGGCGAGCTCCGGCATCTCCATCTGCAGGACCCGGAAGCGGGTGCCGAACATCGCGAGCAGCTCGAGATCGGTCTCCGCGACCACGTCCGCCGTCCTTCGCCCGTCGCCGAGGATCGCGGCCTCGCCGAAGAAGTCGCCCGGCCCCAAGCGCCGTAGTTCCTCGTCGCCGTGCATCACCCGCGCCTCGCCGTGCTCGATCACGAAGAACGCGTACCCGCTCGCTCCCTCGTAGGTGACGGCATGGCCCGCCCTCGTCTCCTCCTCGTCGAGCCACGAGGCGAGCGACGAGCGTTGATCCTTCGACAGGTCATCGAACAGGGGGATCTCCGACAGACGAGCAACCTCGACGGCCAACGTGCGCTCCCTTCGATCGGAACCCGAACGGTACGTGGCGGAGCTCGGCCTCAGGAAGCCCGTTCCTCCGGTGCTCACCCGTCGGTCACCGAAGATTCACCGCAAGCGCGAACCGGTCTCGTCCAGCGGAACCGGATCGGACCGGTCAGGTCCCCGGACGAACCTCGACCACGCCGTCCACGACACGAACGTCGAACGCCGGGACCGGATGCATCGCGGGCCCGCGGCGCACCTGACCATCGGTGAGGTCGAACATGCTCCCGTGCGCGGGGCAGGTCACGGTGAGCGGAGAGCCGGTGAGGTGCAGCACGCCGCGGTCGAGCGGTGCTCCTTGGTGGGTGCACCGGAGCCCGATCGCGTAGAGCGACTCGCCGTTCCTCACGACGAATGCCTCGGTGCCGTCGACCACGATCCGCCGCGGGCGGGCATCCTGGAGCTCATCGAGCGGCACCGCGCGTATCCATCCGTCGGCCATCAAGCGATCTCCCTACTTCGCGGGGAACCGTACCTCGGCGCGCAACCCACCTTGAGGACTCCGGCCCAGCGTCACCGCGCCCTCGTGCGCGAGGGCGACCTCGCGCACGATCGACAGGCCGAGCCCGCTCCCGCCGGTCGCCCGGTCGCGCGAGCCGTCCAACCGCACGAACCGCTCGAGGACCCGCTCGCGGTCGGCGGATGCGATCCCGGGACCGTCATCGTCCACCGTGAGGGCGACGTGCCCGTTCGATGCCCCAACACCGAGCCAGATCCGACCTCGCGCGTGGTGGATCGCGTTGTCCGTGAGGTTGCGGACGAGCCGTTCGAGGTCGGCGCGTTGCCCAAGGATGCGAGCCGTCGACACGCCCTGCGTGTCGACGGCGAGTGACGTCGTGCTGCGGAGGCGGGCCGCGTCCGCGAGCACGACGTCGTCCAGGTCGACCTCGTCGAACCGGACCGGCCGCGCGTGCTCGTCCAGTCGCGCCAGCACCAGGAGATCCTCCACGAGGTCCTGCAGCCGGGCGTCCTCGGCAAGGACCACGTCGGCCAACTCCCGGAGGTTCGAGCTGTCCGGGTGCGCGAGCGCAACCTCCGCATGCTGCCGGATCGCGGCGACGGGAGACCGCAGCTCGTGCGAGGCGTCGGAGATGAACCGGCGCTGGCGCTCCTGTCCGCGTTGCAGGCGGTCGAGCATCCGGTTCATCGTCCGAGCCAACCGCCCGACCTCGTCGTCGCGTGACGGCGTCGGCACGCGCCGGTCGAGCTCGGTCGAGGAGATCCGCTCGACCTCCTCGCGCATGTCCTCGACCGGACGCAGCGTCCTGCCGACCATCCGCCAGGTCACGAGCCCCGACCACGACGAGGAGCAGGGGCACGCCGATCAGCAACGCCAGCGCAACGACGTGCCTCGCTTCGTCGATATCGTCGACGTTGAGCCCGACCACCACCGTGCGCGGTCCATCGGGGCCGACCATCTCCGCCGAGGCGGCGACGAACGGGCCGGCCACCGTGGGGACGCTGAACCGGGTGGTGCTCTCGGGGCTCGGGAGCGCGAGCGGCGGCAGGCCGGCCACGTTCGCGCTCGACGCGACGACGGTCGAGCCGCGCAGTACCTGCACGAACTGCTCCCCTGGATCCGCGACGACGATCGTCCGGCCATCCGTGACGCCGCCGTCGGCGATCTGCTCGGCACGCACGGTCGCCTGGTCGGCCGCTTGGGCCGTGAGCGAGCGACCGACGAACGCGACCATGGCGAACGCCGCCAGTACGGATGCGATCCCCACCACCATGACCGCGGTGGCCGTGACGCGCACGCGGATGCCGGCGGGTCGCCGCCGGCGCGCCCATCCGCGAACGCTCCCGAGGCGATCAGCCACCGTCGGCCGCCAGTCGGTACCCGGACCCGCGGACGGTCTGGATCGCGTCCCGGCCGAACGGGCGGTCGAGCTTGGCGCGCAGGTGCCCGACGTAGACCTCCACGATGTTGAGATCCCCGTCGAAGCTCCCGTCCCACACGTGGTCGAGGATGTCGGTCTTCGAAACGACGTCGCCGCGGTGACGGAGCAGGAACTCCAAGAGCGCCATCTCGCGCGCCGTGAGGGGAACCTCCACCTCGCCGCGCCAGGCGCGCCGCTCGCCCGGATCGAACCGCAGATCTCCCGCCTCCAGCACCGCCGGCCGCTCCGCGGCTCCGCGACGGATCAAGGCGTGGAGCCTGGCGACGAGCGCCACGTACGAGAAGGGCTTGGTGACGAAGTCGTCGGCGCCCGTGTCCAGCGCCTCGGCTTCGTCGAACTCGCCGTCCTTGGCGGTCAGCATCAGGATCGGCGTCCAGTTCCCCTCCTCGCGGAGGGTGGCGCACACGCGGTAGCCGTTGATCCCCGGCAGCATGATGTCGAGCACGATCGCGTCGTACGGATGCTCGCGAGCCATCCAGAGGCCATCGGTCCCGTTCGTGGCGACGTCGGTCGCGAACCCTTCCGCGTCCAAGCCCTTGCGCAGGCCTTCGGCAAGATGCTCCTCGTCCTCGACCACCAGCACGCGCACGGCTTCCACCTCCTCGTGCGAGGCGCGTTCATCTTCCCCCGAAGGGCTGAACACGTGCTGAACGAGACGCCTCGATGTTCAGGGCTCGCTCAGGCCGGGAACGCGAGAGTGTTCGTGACCGAGCGATGCCCGATGGAAGAGGAGGATCGGCGATGAGGTACCGACGGATCGTGATGGCGGCCCTGGCGATCGTGCTCGTCGTGGGGGCGGTGGGTGCGCTGACCGGGTTCAGGCGCCAGGCCGTCGCCGGCCCGACGGCAGGGATCGATCCCGCCGCATTCACCAACCCCGTTGCCAATCCCTACTTCCCCCTCAAGGTCGGGACGGTCTTGCACTACCTCGGCAGCGACGGCGGCCAGCGGTTCCGGGAGCGGCTCACGATCACGCACTGGACGAAGAAGATCCAGGGCGTCACGACGACCGTGGTGCTCGACGTGCTCCGCCGCGCGGACGACAACACGATCGCCGAGAAGACGTGGGACTGGTACGCGGACGACAACGCCGGGAACGCCTGGTACTTCGGTGAGAAGACCGCCACGTATACGAGGACGGGGAACGTGATCAGCCGGGACGGCTCGTGGCAGGCGGGGATCCACGGAGCGGTCGCCGGAACGATCATGCCCGCCAACCCGCATCCCACCGACGCGTATCGGCAGGAGTTCTACGCCGGGCATGCCGAGGATCAAGCCTGGATCGTCCAACGGACGGCGCACGTGACGCTGCCGCACCGTCACCTGGACCACGTGGTGCGCAGCTTCGAGTGGACTCGGCTGGAACCTAACGTGCTGTCGCTGAAGTTCTACGCGCGCGGCCTGGGGATCGTGCTGGAGCGTGACGTCGCCGGCGGGAGCGAGATCTTCCGCCTGGTGTCCGTCACGCACGTCTGAGCGGAACGGCCCGGCGAAAGGCCAGGACGAACGTGGCACCGCCACCCTCGCGGTCGCGGATGTCCAGCGATCCCCCATGCGCCTCCATGATCCGCCTCGCGAGGAACAAGCCGATCCCGAGCCCCTCATGGGAGCGGTTGCTCGCCCACTCGACCTGCGTGAAGAGCTCGAAGACCCGGTCGCGCTGATCGGCAGGGATGCCGGGGCCCCGATCGGAGACCTCGAGCCGAAGCTCTTCGTCGGCGCTCACAGCGCGGATCTCCACGGCGGCTTCGTTCCGGAAGTCCAGGGCGTTCTCCGTCACGAGCACCACCGCGCGTGACGCGAGCTCCTGGTGCGCCATGACCTCCGAGAGCAAGAGTTCGTCCGGGATCTGGTGGTCGATGATCCCCTCCTCGGTCGCGGCGAACTCTCCGAGCGCATCGTCGAGGATCGACCGGAGCGGGACGGCCTGCGTGGCCAGTGCCGCTTCGCGCTCGAGCGAGACCACGGCGCCGATGTTCGCGACGAGCCGCCGGAGCCTCCTCGCCGCGCGCTCGACGCCGTCCGCGAGGTCGCGCATATCCCCGCCGGTCAGCCGCCCCTCCGAAACCGCGAGCGTGGCGGCTGTCCCCTGGATCGTCGTGATCGGCGTGAACAACTCATGCGCGAGGATCTGCACGAGCTCGGTCTTCATCCGGTTGAGCTCGGCGAGCTCGATGCTCAGCTCCTCGGCCCGGATGAGCGAACGCCCCAGCTCCTGCATGACCTGACCCGTCACCTCGGGTGACAGGTTGCTCTCTCCTCGAACGCTTCCGCGCACGGCGGCGATGATCTCCTCGGGTGCGGACCCCTTGACCAGGTAGCCGATCGCACCGGCGCGGACCATCTCCGTGACCGAGGCACGATCGAAATGCGCGGACAACGCGATGATCTTGGTGCCGGGTGACACCTCGCGGATCCCGCGGGCGGCGGCTGCGCCGCCGCCCGCGGGCATCCGGACGTCGAGCAGCGCGACGTCGGGTCGGGCGGTGGCCGCCGCCTCGACGGCGGCCACCGCATCGTTCGCGGTCCCCACGACGGCGATCGACGGGTCGCCTCCCAGCAGATCGGTGAGCGCATCGACGAGGAGCGGGAGATCGTCGGCGATCAGCACGGTGATCCGGTTCATCGATCCCTATCCCGGACGGATCCCACCGTGGGTCTCGGCGCCGTATCGCTCCTTCTCCTTGGCCAGATCCAACCGGCCGATCCGCCGGCGCGCGTCGCGTGCCGCGTCGTCCAGCAGCTCCGCTGGGACGATCCACGCGACCTCGAACTCCAGACCGTCGGGATCGGCGCCGTACAGGCTCTTCGTGGTGCCGTGGTCGCTCGCACCCGTGAGCGCGCCGGCATCCGTGAGCACGCCCGCCAGGCGTTCGAGCTCTGCCAGCGTGTCCACCTCCCACGCGAGGTGATAGAGCCCGACGGTGGAACGGCCGGCGGCCGACGGCGCCGCCTGTGACCCGATCTCGAACAACCCCAGGTCGTGATCGTTGATCGACCCCGGCGCTTGGAGGAACGCCGCGCGGAACCCCTCGGGCGCCATCGGGATCGCTCGGAACCCCATGACACCGGTGTAGAAGCGGACGCTCCGATCCAGATCGGCCACGTACAGGACCGCGTGGTTCAGTCGCGTGATGGGCATCGGGTGACACCTCCTGGTCGGTCGTCACCGTAGTCCCCGGCGCCCACCAGCGACTCCTGACGCGTCGGCGCTCGGCCCTATCCTGGTGGGCATGGATTGCCGAACCTGCGGCTCCAGCCTGCCCGACGGCGCCCGCTTCTGCCCCAGCTGCGGCGCCCTCGTGACCGGTGGAACCGCGACCGACGAACGCAAGATGGTGACGGTCCTGTTCGCCGATCTGGTGGACTCCACGGGACTGTCGCAGCGCCTGGATGCCGAGCGCGCCCGGGAGGTGCTCGGGAGGTTCTACGACGTCACGGTCGAGGAGCTCCATGCGCTCCGCGGCCGCCCCGAGAAGTTCATCGGCGACGCGGTGATGGCCGTCTTCGGGCTCCCGCAGGTGCACGAGGATGACGCGCTCCGAGCGGTCCGCGCCGGGATCGCGATCAGGGAGCGCGTTCGCCGCCTCTGCGAGGAGCTCGGTCTCGCCACCCCGCTGGAGATCCGGGTCGGGATCGAATCCGGCGAGGCCGCCACCGGAACGGGCCCCGACGGGCAGCTGCTCGTGACGGGGTCGGTCGTCAACGCGGCCGCGCGGCTCCAGACCGCCGCCGAACCCGGCGAGGTGCTTGCGGGGGAGACCACGCGGACGCTCACCGAGCGGGCGGTGTCCTTCGGCGAGGAGCGGCTCGTCGAAGCGAAGGGCTTCGTCCAGCCGCTCTCGGCGTACTGCGTCGACGGGCTCAGCACGCGATCGGCCCGCCGGACGATCCCCTTCGTGGGGCGCGCCGACGAGCTCGCGATGCTCCGCCGCTCGTTCTCGCGCGTGATCGGCACGTCGCGACCGCTGCTGTTCACCCTGGTCGGCGAGCCCGGGATCGGCAAGTCGAGGCTCGCCGCCGAGTTCCTCGCGGGGTTGGACCCCGAGGGCACGGTGCTCGTCGGGCGCAGCCACCTGGGTGCGGACAGCGCCACGTTCGCCCCCGCCGCGGCGATGGTGCGCGAGGTCGCCGGCATCGAGGACGACGACCCGGCCGATGTCGCCGTGCAGCGGCTTCGCGAGCTCGTCCAGCGCGTGTGTCCGCCCGGACCGGACGCGCGCACGGTGGACCGTCTCCAGTCGTTGCTGGGACTCAACGAGCCACGCCGCGATGAGTCCGCGTTCGTCCACGACGTCCGCGCGGGCTTCCTCACCCTGATCGAGGGGCTCGCCAGCGAACGACCGGTCACCCTGCTCTTCGAAGACGCACAGACGTTCCGCCCGCAGATGCTCGATCTGATCGAACGCGTCGCAGCTCGGGCGCGCCACGGCCCGGGACGGGTGCTGGTCCTCGTGGCAACCCGGACGGACCTGCTTGGAGGAGCGACCCACCTGGGGGACCGGCGCCGTGAACCAGGTCTGCATGCGCTTGGAGCCGCTGTCGGACGAGGAGGCGACCGAGCTCGTCCTCAAGGCCGGCGGTGGTCGCGTCCGCGAGGATCAGGCGAGCGCCATCACGGGGCGGGCCGGCGGCAACCCGTTCTTCATCGTGGAGTCCACCGGCATGCTGCTGCGCGACCGGCCGACCACCGACGGTGAGCTGCTCATCCCCCCCACCGTCCAGGCGATGGTGGCCTCGCGGCTGGACGGCCTGGCACCGGAGCATCGCGACCTCGCCCGGCGACTCTCGGTGTACCGGTACGACTTCGATCTGGAGGAGGTGTCCGCCGTCGCGAACGCCGGGGCCGACGAGCTCCAGGAGCTGATCGACGCCGAGATCATCGTGCGCGAGGAGATCGCCGGGTCCTCGCCCCGGTGGCGGTTCCGGCACGAGGTCCTGCGCGACGTGGCGTACGCCAGCTTGCCCAAACGCGAACGGCTCCGCCTCCACACCGTGATCGCGGAACGGCTCCAGGCGCAGGGCGCCATCACCTGGGCCGCGGATCACCTCGAAGCCGCGGCGCACGCGTCGCTCGACCTCGACCAGCAGGACCGGCGGGTCCCGGAGGCGGCGGCCGACGCGTTGCTCGCCGCGGGCGATCGAACGAGGCGGCGGATGGAGAGCCGCTCCGCGATCGACTTCTACAGCCGGGCTCTCGCATTGGCCGGACCCGAGGACACGTGGGGTGTGCGCGAGGCGCGCGCGCTGGCGGGGATCGGCGAGTCTCGGTATTGGCTCGCCGAGTACCCGGCCTCCATCGAGGCGCTCGAGCGGGCGATCCAGCTCGGGACGGAGCTCGACGACGACTGGACCCTCGCGCTCGCGCTCCGGTTCCGCGGCGACCTCGCGATCAACGTCGACGCCGACCTCGAGGCCAGCGAACAGCTCCTCGCGCGCTCGGTCGCCGCGGCCGAGCGACTCGGCGAGCCGTGGGCGATCGCTCGTTCGTTGCTCTTCTCCGGATGGGTGCCGTGGACGCGCGACCGGTTCGAGGATGCGGAGCCGATCTGGCGGCGCGCGCTCCAGATCGCGCGCGACGGCGAGGACCGCTGGGCCGAGGTGCGCGCCCTCACGTCGCTGTCCATCAACCATTCGCAGATGGGCGACGAGGCCGAGGCGCTCGACGTTGATCCAGGAAGCCCAGCAGCTGGCGGATCGGATCGGCGATCAGTTCAGCGTCGCCGTCACCACCACCCAGCGCGCGCGCGTCGACGCGGACCTGGGCCGGTTCGACGACGCGATCCGCCAGCTCGACGTGTCCGTCGGTATCTTCGGCGACCTCGGCGCTCGGTGGGAGCTCGCGGACGCCATGGCGGAGCGCGGGATCACGAAGCGCGAGATGGGTCTGCTGGACGAAGCGGAGGAAGATCTCGGCCGCGCGATCAAGCTCTCGGAGGAGCTCGGTGAGCGGCAGTTGGCCAGCTGGACCTGGCGCGCGCTCGCGCGCGTGTCCGAGAAGCGAGGCGATCAGGACCTGGCTGCCGAGCGCTTCCGTCTGGCCGAACAGGCCGAAGCCCGGGGTCCCCAGTAGAGCGCGTCGGACGCGGATCAGGTCAGCGAGCCCTGGCCTTCGATCGTGGCGCGCTTGCGGCGGCGGGGCTGCACGTCCGAGGCCTCGCCGTCCACGGGGTGCTCCACCAGCGCGACCACGCGCGCGGTCATGAACCGCGCCGTGCGGACCACCGTGCCGCTCCTGGTGACCTCCGAGACCTCGGTCACGCCGCGACCGGTCGAGACCTCGACGCGCCTGCCCGCTCGGGTCGCCTCGATCTCGTACGTCTGCACCCCCGTGCCGATATCGACCGCGATCTCGACCCGGTCTCCGCGCGACATGCGCCGATCGTAGGCGCGATCGGTGCGAGCGGTCCAGCGTGCTGGACCGCTCGCACCGATCAGCCCACGTGATCGATCACGCCGTACGCCCTCGCCCCCTCCGGGTCGAGGATGAAGTCGCGGTCGAGGTCCTCGTGGATCCGGTCGATCGTCTGGCCGGTGTGCCGGGCCAGGATCTCCTCCATCAGCCGGCGCTGCCGCACCATCTCCTCCGCCCGGATCTTGATGTCGATCGATTGCCCCTGCCCCGTGCTGCCCCAGGGTTGGTGCAACAGCACGCGGGCGGTCGGCAGGGCGTGCCGCTTCCCGGGGGCGCCGGCGGCGAGCAGGACGGCGGCGCCGCTCGCTGCCTGCCCGATGCACCAGGTCGAGACGTCGGGCTTGATCGCCTGCATCGTGTCGTAGATCGCGAACAGGGCCGTCACGTCCCCTCCCGGCGAGTTCACGTAGAGCGACACGTCGCGATCCGGGCCCTCCGCTTCCAGGAACAGCAGCTGCGCGATCACGAGGTTCGCGAGCTCGTCGTTCAGCTCGGAGCCGAGGAAGACCACGCGCTCGCGCAGCAGCCGCGAGTAGATGTCGAACGCTTGCTCGCCCGCGCCGGATCGCTCGACGACGGTCGGGACACCACTGGCTCGCATGTTCGGGCCTCCTTCGTTTACGATGGCAACCTCTTGGTTGCCGACCGTACCCGAGGAGGAGACGTTCGGCAACCGAACGGTTGCGGTAACGCCGCAGAGAGCCGAGGCGAGATGTCGACCGAGGTCCACGAGGAGATCATCGAGGCGCCGCCCGAGGACGTCTGGGGGTTCATGGTCGACCCCGCGGCGCTCTCGGCCTGGTTCGGTGCGGACGCGTGGCTCGAGCCGGAGCCGGACGGCATCGTGCGGTTCCGGTTCGCCGACGGCGCGGAACGCCGCGGCCGGGTCGAGCACGTCGCACCCTTCCGCTCCCTCACCTGGCGCTGGCGAGAGCACCTGGGCGCGGGGTTCGGCAGCCGGATCGGTGAGCCATCGTTCGTCACGATCGAGCTGCGGCGCGTCCCCGGGGGCACCCGCGTGCGCATCACCGAGCGGCCGGCGTCGGCGCTCGCCGAAGCGAACCGATGACCGCACGCGATCACGACGCCGTTTTCCAAGCGCTGGCCGACCCCACGCGCCGGACCCTGCTTCGCACGCTCTCGGCGTCCGGGCCCTCCACGCTCACCGAGCTCTCATCGGGCATGCCGATGTCGCGCCAGGCCGTCTCCAAGCACCTCGCGCTGTTGCAGGACGCGGGGCTCGTCGTGGCTCGGGGTGAGGTCCGCGGACGGCGCTATGAGCTCACCCCGGCCCCGCTCGCCGACGCGCTGGGGTGGATGGTCGACGTCGGCGCGGGTTGGGACGATCGGCTCGCGCGACTCAAGCGTCAGGTCGAAGCTCGGCGGCGCTAGTCATCCGGGCTCGAGCGCGGCCACCACGCGGCGGCGGATCCCCGCGACGTCCATGCCCAGCTCGCGGTCGTGGTCCGCGGCCGTTCCGTACGACGTGATGAACCGTCGGGGGACGCCGACCGACGCGAAGCGCGACGGCACGTGGCGGAGCGCATCCGCCAGCGCCGGGAGCAAGGTCCCCTCGTAGAACGGCTCGACCGCGATCACGAGGGGATCCGGACCGGCGGCGGCCGCGAGCCCGGCCGCATCGAAGGGCGCGACGCTCGCCGTGTAGAGCACGGAGACGTCCAGCCCCTCGCAGGCGGCGAGCGTCCGCGTCAGGAGCGGGCCGACGACGATCACGGTCGCGCGCGAGCCCCGCCGGATGACGTCGAGCCGTCCGCGCCCGACCTCGAAGGCCACGTCGTTCTGCGCGACGCTCGCCCGGAGGTAGGTGAGCCTGCCGTCCGCGTACGTCCCGCGGAGCAAGCGATCCAGTTCGGCGGCGCACCCCGGAACGAGGACGTCCGTGTTCGGCACGGTGAGCACGACGCCCACATCTCCCGGCGAGTGGTGCGTCCCGCCCTCGGTCCCGTAGTCGTACGGAGCGCCGACGCTGGCCAGCGTGCCGCCGAGACCCTGATAGCCGAAGTCCACCTTGACTTGCTCGAACGGGCGCTCGACGAGGAACGGCGCCATCGTGTGCGCGATCGTGTGGAACCCTTCCATCGCGAAACCGGCCGCGACCCCGACGAGGGTCTGCTCCATGATCCCGATGTTGATCACCCGGTTCGGCGCGATCGCGATCGCCCGTTCGAACCGATCGACGCTGATCTCGGCGAGCACGACCGCGACGTTCGGATCACGCTCGACCAGGTCGGTCGCCGTCCGCGCGAGCTGGGACCGCATGTCGATCACCATTCGCCCTCCGGGATGTCCGCGACGACGGCGTTCGGCCGTTCGGTCGGTCGCGTCGAGAGCGCGTCGAAGAGCTGCTCATGGTCGTGCCCGTCCACGACGAGGACGTCCCACCCGAACGAACCGAGCCGCGCCTCCCACGGACCCATCGGGATCGTGGAGCTGTGGTTGTCGATCACGAGCAGCGTGAGGTTGGTCAGGTTCAGGTACGGGGCGAGCAGGACCGACTCCCAGTTCGACCCTTCGTTCAGCTCCGCGTCACCGCAGAGCACGACGACGCGCTGCTCGGTCGAGCCCCGTGCCCGGAGCGCCAACGCGGAACCGACCGCGAGCGCGAGGCCGTGGCCGAGCGAGCCGGTCGACGCCTCGACGCCGGGAACCTGGTTCCGATCCGGGTGCGACCCCAGCGGGTTGCCCCACTCGAGGAAGCCGGCCAGCAGGTCTTCCGGGAAGAACCCCTTGGCGGCGAGCACCGCGTAGTAGGCGCTCGGCCCGTGACCCTTGCTGAGGATGAACCGGTCGCGAGCCTCGTCCTTCGGAGCGCTCGGATCGACGCGCAGCACCCGGTCGTACAGCACCCAGAGCGCGTCGAGCGTCGACGTGCTGCTCTCGTCGTGCTTCTCGTCGCCGGTCGCGAGCGCCATGAGCTCGCGGACGTGATCGAGGCCTGCTCGCGTCGTCATCGGCGGGGACCGTACAACGCACGCTGGCGGTCAGCGCGCGTGGACAGGCGCCGAGCCTCAGTAGGTGTAGATCGCGGCGACGTTGGCACCGCGCTGCGTGACGCGATCGATCCGCGCCCACGGGAAGAGGATGCGGACCTGATCATCCGCTTCCCGTTGCAGGACCTCGACGCCGTGCGGCGTCATCTTCACGTCGGCGGTCTCATCGAAGTTGACGGTCTTGCCGTCGATGAACGTGATCTCGCTGTGCATCTGCCCTCCCAACCGGAACCCTCAGCGTAGCCCCTCCGGGTACGGATGGCCTCGGCCGATGGTCGGTACCCTCCCGGGATGCGGTTCGCCCCGCAGGACGTCGCGTTCGTCGCCGACCCGTACCCCGTGTACGAGGAGCTCCGGACCTCGGCGCCGGTCACCTACGACGCGGCGACCGATCACTGGCTGGTGACCCGGCATCGCGACGTCGACGCGCTCCTCCGTGATCGCCGGTTCGGCCGCACGTATCTCCACGCGGCATCGCACGAGGAGATGGGCCGCGAGGCGCCGCCGGCCCATCTCGCGGCGTTCTGGCGGCTGATCAACGCCGGGATCCTGGACATGGAGGGCGCCGACCACCGGCGTGTCCGCCGCCTGGTCTCGAAGGCGTTCACCCCTGCCTTCGTCGAGGGCCTCCGGCCGCGGGTCGAGCGGATCGTGGGCGATCTCGCCGGCGCCGTCGACGGCGCCGGCGAGATCGACCTGCTCCCGACGATCGCCGAGCCGCTGCCGGTCACCGTGATCGCGGAGATGCTGGGCGTCCCCGATGGGGACCGACACCTGCTGCGTCCGTGGTCCGCGGACATCTGCCGGATGTACGAGCTCAACCCTTCGGCGGAAGCGGAGGCCGCCGCGGTGCGCGCGAGCCTCGAGTTCTCGGACTACCTGCGCGCGCTCGCACGCGAGCGCGCGCAACACCCCGGCGACGATCTGATCTCCGAGCTGGTCCAGGTCGTGGACGAGGGTGAACGACTCACGGAGGACGAGCTCGTCGGGACCTGCGTGCTGCTGCTCAACGCCGGACACGAAGCCACCGTGAACGCCACGCTCCTCGGCTGGTGGACGCTCTTCCGCCACCCCGACCAGCTGCAGCGGCTCCGTGCCGAGCACGCCCTCATCCCCACCGCGGTCGAAGAGCTGCTGCGGTTCGACACCCCGCTGCAGTTGTTCGAGCGATGGGTCCTCGAGCCGTTCGATCTCCATGGCACGTCGATCCCGCGCGGCGCCGAGCTCGGACTCGTCTTCGGATCGGCCAACCGCGACCCGGAGGTCTTCGACCGGCCCGATCGCGTGGACCTCGGGCGAACACCGAACCCGCATCTGAGCTTCGGCGCCGGGATCCACTTCTGTCTCGGCGCGCCGCTCGGCCGCCTCGAACTGCAGACGTCGTTCCGAACGCTCCTCGAACGCTTCCCCCGGATGGAGCCGGTCGAGGAGCCGCGATGGAAGCCGAGTTACATCGTCCGCGGTCTCGCCGGGCTCCGCGTCCGGCTCGGCTAAGGTGCGCGACATGAGCGAGGATCGGCACGACGAGACGTACCGGCGCGGGCGCGAGCGGTTCCTCGAGATCCACGACGAGAAGGCGCTGCGGACGGTCGAGGGCCTCGGCGATCTGGGCCGGCACATCGTCGAGTTCGTCTACGGCGAGATGTACACGAAGCCCGCCCTCACGGACCGCGATCGCGAGCTGGGGGCGGTGGTCGCGCTGACCTCGCTCGGACGCTCGTCGCAGCTCCCCCAGCATCTGCGCGCTTCCCTGAAGGCGGGGCTCACGCCCGAGCAGCTCCGCGAGGCGATCATGCTGACGGCGACGATCGCGGGGTTCCCACCGGCGATGAACGCGATGTCGACGCTCAAGAGCGTGCTCGCCGACCAGGACCGCGCTGACGCTCGCGAGGACGAGCCTCGGGATCGAGCTTGAGCGAGAACCGGCCGCGGTCGTCCTATGCTGCGCGCATGATCCGGCTCCGAGATCAGCGCGGTGGCGCGCTGACGAAGTTCCTCGCCACGCTACTGGTGCTCGCCCTGCTCGCGAGCGCGGCGCTGTTCGTCTACACCCGGTCGCAGGACCCGCTGGCGCTGGGCGTCGACGCCACCGTCGGCTACAACACCGTGCTGGCCGATCACGGAACGCCGACGGATCCCGTGGTGAAGCTCGAGCCCAACGGGCAGATCTACGTGGCGACGACGGTGCGCAACGACGGGACCCTTCCCGTCACGATCACCGGACTCGGAACGCCGCCGGACGAGGAGCAGACGCCGTACATCCCGGTCGAGCTCCACCTCGGCGACGGCAAGACGGCGGACCCCGCCACCACGTCCGGGTTCGAGCCGCAGAAGCTGAACCCGGGGACGGGGATCGGCATCCTGGTGGTGTTCGCCGCGAACGCGAAACTCATCTGCAGCGTCTTCACCGATACGTCGGAGGGAAGCGGCACGGAGATCCGATCGTTCACGCTCAAGTACACGACGTACGGCATCCCCGACTCACAGACGCTCGACGTCGGCCACACGCTCGTGGCCGTCGCGCGGCCGACGCGCACCGAGTGCGAACAAGCGCTCGGCGGGTGACGAAGGCGCGCAGCCTCGCATCCAGGGTTCCGAGCAGCGCGACTATGCTGCCTGCATGCCCCTCTACCGGCTCGAAGAGCCTTCGCCGGCGCTCACGGCACCCGTCGTCGTCGCCGCATTCGACGGCTGGATCGACGCCGCGGGGGCGGCCAGCAGCGCCGCGGATCAACTCGCCGACGGTGCCGGCCTGCTCGCCACGTTCGAAGACGACGTGCTGTTCGACTATCGCTCACGACGTCCGACGCTCGATGTGGTCGACGGCACGCTGACCCGTCTCGTCTGGCCGACGCTGGAGCTGCATCGTCGCGAGGCGTCGGGCCGCGACCTCCTCGTCCTGCACGGCGCGGAGCCCGACTTCCGCTGGAAGGAGCTCGCGAACGACATCCTCGAGCTCTGCCTCCGGCTCGGCGTGGTCGAATGGATCAGCCTCGGTGCGATCCCCGCCGCCGTCCCGCACACGCGTCCCGTTCCCGTGATGGCGACCGCGTCGGCAGAGGGCACGCTGCACGAGGCCGAGACGAAAGGACCGCCGGGACTGCTGCGTGTCCCGAGCGCCGGGCTTTCCGCGATGGAGGTCGTGGTGAGCGGCAGCGGTATCCCCGCCGTCGGGTTCTACGCCCAGGTTCCCCACTACGTGGGCGGTCCGTACGCGGCCGCGACGCTCGCGCTGCTCCAGCATCTCTCCCGGCACCTGCGGATCGAGCTCCCGCTCGATGCGTTGAACGAGGACGCCATGACCCAACGTGAGCGGTTGGATGCCGCCGTCGCCGGGGACGACGACGTCCGCGCGATCCTGCTGCAGCTCGAGAGCGCCAGCGAAGAAGAGATCCCCTCGGGGGACGACCTCGCCGCGGAGATCGAGCGCTACCTGCGGAACGAGGGGCCCGGCACGATCCCGCCGTCGTGACCGGCTTCAGGCGTCGGGACGCTCGGGCGTATCCGCATCGGGCGTGGCGTCCGCGGGGATCCGCTCGTACTCGCGGACGTGATGCCACGGGATCCCGACGCGGCGCACCGTGACGGTTCCGCTGCCGGCGGCATCCTCGAGCAACATCGTCACCGCGAACGCGCTCGTCTCGAACCCATCCGCGGACACGACATGCTCCTCGGGGACGCCGTTCGCGTCGTCCACGACGAGCCGCACGCTCGCCGACACACGATGCTCCTCGCCGAACTCCTTCGGCGGCAGGTCCCATTCGTAGCGACGGACGCGGTGCCACGGGATGAACCGGCGGCCGATCGCGACGCCGCGTTCCGCGGCCTCGAAGTCGGCCGCCGGCGTCTGGATCGAAGAGCTCCCACCTCCCAGCTCGTCGACCAGCACGGTCACGAGGCCGCTCGCGATCCCCGTATCCAAGGTGCGTACCTGGTCCATCGGACCACCCCCTGCCGTGGGGAGCGTACGTCGGTCGCTCCCTCGGTGCGACGTGCGTTCGGCTCGAAACGGTCGGCCCTTCGGCCCTGCTAAGGTGCGAACGCAGACGCGTCGCGGAGGCGAAGTCCGGTCGGAAACCGGCGCTGTCCCGCAACTGTGAGCCCGGGAACGGGCGAGCCAGGCCGCCCTCGGCGACGCACCGGCTGAACGAACCCTCGCGGCAAAGGGGGACCGGCCACCGGGCGTGCCGCCCGGAGACGACCTCCCCGCTCGGGTCGTTCCGGTGGGCGCGCGGACGCCCGGAAAGGAGTTGCCCTCATGGGCACGACCCTCAGGCGGGTCGCATCGCTGTTCGTCGTCTGTTCCCTCTCGGTCGGGGTGGCGGGTCCCGCGTCGGCGGTGATCACGGACCCGCAGCGGGCGCATCGCACGATGGCGTACGTCGGAGCGCAGCAGCTGGCGAACGGTTCGTTCCCCGGTTTCTCGGCGATCGGCTCGACCGCCGACGCCGTGCTCGACATGGCGGCCACGGGATACGGCGCCGAGGCCGCCGCGATCGCGTTCCTCCGCCGGCAGGTGCACGCGGGCCACGTCACGACGATCGGCCTCACCGCGAAGGTCGTGATGGCCGCGGTGGCGGCAGGCCGCGATCCGTCGACGTTCGCGGGAACGAACCTCCTCGGCCACATCACCGACGCGGAGCGTCCGAGCGGTCGGTACGGCGATGCGTCGGTCTTCGATCAGGCGCTGGCGATCCTCGCGATCAGAGCCGCCGGCCAGACCCCGGACGCCGCGGCCGTCACGTGGTTGGCGAACGCGCAATGCCCCGACGGCGGCTGGCAGTTCGATCGACCGCATCGCGCGAGCGAGAACCGGCACTGCCACGACGTGAACGACGCGGGGGACTTCTTCCGCTCCGATACCAACACGACGGCGTACGCCGTGATGGCGCTCGAGGGGCTCGGCGCGTCTCTGGCCTCGGGCCCGTTCACGTTCTTCGCGGCGCTCCGTGACCCCACCTACGGCGGGTGGGGGTACACCTGGGGCTTCCGCCGGACCGACGCGAACTCGACCGCGCTCGTGATCCAGGCCTTCGCCGCGCACGCCCGCCCCCTGCCCAACGGTGCGATGAGCGCCCTCCGGAAGCTCCAGTATCGGTGCGGCGCGGTGGCCTACTCGTTCACGGATGCCGGCCGACGAACCGGGAAGGACGTGGGCGCATCGATCGGCGCGGTGCTCGGGTTCCTCCGCGAACCGCTCCCGGTCACACCGATCGCGCTCGGACCGCCCTGGGCGACGACGTGCGGACCCTAGCGGCGACGGTGCTCCCCCGCCCGGTCGCGGCCGCGCTCGTGCTGGTCGCCGCCCTGATCCCCGTGACGGTGCCCGCGGTCACGGGAGCGGCGCCCGCGTGCGCGGCCGCGACCGGACCCCACGCCGCGCTCGTGATCGACACGGGCACGGGCGCGCACTCCTTCTGCGTCGCCTTGGATGCGGCGAGCGTGAGCGGGATCCACCTGATCGAGCTCGCCGGTGCACAGGATCACCTCGCGTACGGGTTCGGGTCCGGTGGGCAGGCCGTGTGCCGTCTCGCCGGCGTCGGCCCGCAAGGAGACGATTGCTTCGCCGACTACCCCGACTATTGGGGGTACTGGCGCGGCGATGGCCGCGGCGGGTGGACCTGGTCCTCGAGCGGCGCGGCCTCCACGCAGGTCGGCGACGGCGCGCTCGACGCCTGGGTCTGGGGATCCGGTGACTCGGGAGCGACGCACCCGAAACCGCCGTCGCTCGGCATCGATGACGTGTGCGTGCCGGCGACCGCGACCCCGGCGGCCCCGCCGCCGGCGACGCGGTCGACGCCCCCGCCGCCGGCCCCGAGCTCGGGGGTCCGGTCGTCCACCTCGCCGAGCTCCGCCGGCTCCAGCCGGCCGAGCACGGCTCGGCCGGCGACACGATCCGGCGCGGTGCCGGCGACGGTGGCCCCGCCCGAACGCGGCAGCCCGACCGTGGCCGCGTTCGCAGCGGCCCAGGGGCCGCCGGCCGGCGGCGGCCCCGGACCCGGGCTCCTCGTCGCGCTCGTGCTCGGGACGGCGCTCGCCGGCGGCGGCTGGCTCCGGCTGCGGAGCGCACGCCGCGGACGGAGCATCGGATGAGGGATCGTCGAACCGTCCACCCGATGGCGTGGATCGTGTGGGCGACCTCGGCGGGCTTCGTCGCGTTCGTGACGACCGACCCCGTCTATCTCTTCCTGCTGTGGGCGGTGTCGTGGTTCGTCTACGCCAGCCATCGGGTGGACGCCGACCACGCGCGCTCGTTCCGTCTGTTCGTGACCGGCGCGACGATCGCCGTCGCGCTGCGCACCGCGCTGGTCTTCTTCGGCACGGTGAGCGCCGCGAACACGACGTTCTCGTTCCTCGAGGGGCTCCGCCTCGGCACGATCCTCGTGATCTTCGGCACCTTCAACGCCGTCACGGATCCGTTCGGGCTCGTCCGGATGGCTCCGCGTCACCTCCACGAGCCGGCGCTCGCCGCCGCGCTCGCGCTGTCGATCGCGCCGCGCACGGTCGCCGGCGTCGGACGCGTGCGCGAAGCCCAGCGGATGCGCGGGATCCGCGTCCATGGCGCGCGTGCCCTCCCGGCGCTCGCCGTGCCGGTCCTCGAACGCGGGATGGAGGAAGCGCACACGCTCGCGGAGTCGATGGACGCGCGCGGCCATGGCGCGGGGCGGCGGTCACGCTACCGGCCGCAGCCGTGGACGCCCGCGGCGGTCGTGATCGCCGCCGCCGCGATCGTCGCCGCAGCGACCTTCCTCGCCGCATCGGCCGGTGGCTGGGCCGTCCTGCACCCGCAGACCTCGCCGATCACGTGGCCGGAGGCGGACCCGCTCCTGCTCGCCGCGATCGGGCTGCTGGCCGCGCCTGGGTTCGTCGGACGGACCCGGCCGTGAGCGACGCGCTCCGCTTCGACGACGTCACCTTCACGTATCCGGAAGGATCGCGTCCGGCGATCGACTCCGTCGACCTCGTGATCGACGAGGGATCGTTCGCGCTCGCCGTCGGCCCGACGGGGTCGGGGAAGTCGACCTTGCTCCGCGCCGCGAACGGGCTGGTCCCGCAGTTCACCGGCGGGACCTTCGCCGGGCGCGTCTCGGTGGAGGGACGCGACACGCTCGCGCACCCGCCGCGCCGGCTCGCCGACGTCGTGGCGTTCGTCCCGCAGGATCCGGGCGCCTCGTTCGTGCTCGATCGCGTCGAGGACGAACTGGCGTACGGGATGGAGAACCTCGGGGTCGATCCGGCGCACATGCGACGGCGCGTCGAGGAGACCCTCGATCTGCTCGACGTCGCCGGCCTGCGCGATCGGAGCGTCCGGACGCTCTCGGGCGGCGAACGCCAGCGTGTCGCGATCGCGTCGGCCCTGGCGGCCGGTCCCCGGATCCTGGTGCTGGACGAGCCGACCTCCCAGCTCGATCCGCAGGGGGCGGAGGACGTGATGGCCGCGCTCCAGCGGCTCGTGCACGACCACGGCATGACGGTGCTCCTCGCCGAGCACCGTCTGGAGCGCGTCGCCGGATGGGTCGACGTGGCGATCGGGTTCGATCGCGGCCGGGTCAGCTCCGGGACCCCGGCCGACGTGATCGGTCGCCTCGCCGCCGGGCCGCCGGTGGCGCGCCTCGGGCGGATGCTCGGGTGGCATCCGCTCCCGCTGACCGTGCGCGCGGCTCGCGCCGCGGCGTCGGCGGGGCCCCGACCGCCGCTGCCGCCGCCCGCTCCCACCGACACCGGCGATGGAGACGGGTCGGTGGTCGCGCAGGCCCGGGGCCTCCGCGCCTCCTACGGCGAGACGACGGTGCTCCGCGACCTCGATCTCGATGTGCACGCGGGCGAGGTCCTCGCGGTGATGGGTCGCAACGGTGCCGGCAAGTCCACGCTGCTGCGCGCCCTGGCCGGGATCCACGAGCCGGCCGGCGGCCAGGTCCGCGTCCTCGGCGGGGAGCCGCGTCCGGGGATCGACGTCGCCCTCTGCCCGCAGGAGGCGGACGAGCTGTTGTTCAAGGACTCGGTCGAACAAGAGGTCCGGGCGACGCTCGTGGCGCGCGGCGAGGCCGGCGACGCCGCCCCGTGGTTGGCCGCCCTGGGCATCGCCGGCCTCGCCGCGCGCCACCCCCGCGATCTGTCGGCCGGAGAGCGCCTGTTGGTCGCGACCGCGGCCGTCGCGGCAACGGGAGCACCGCTCCTCGCGCTGGACGAGCCGACGCGTGGGCTCGATCCGGCATCCAAGGAGCGGCTGATCGGCTTCGTTCGCGCCCACGCGACCGCGGGGCGGGCGGCGATCGTCGCGACGCACGACGTCGAGCTCGCGGCCGCGGTCGCGACGCGCGTCGTGATCCTCGCCGGGGGCGACGTGATCGCGGACGGCGCCCCGGGATCGGTCCTCGGCGACTCCCGCGTCTTCGCCCCACAGATGACGCGCGTCTTCGGGCCGGGGTGGCTGACCCCGGAGCAGGTCGCGGAGGCGCTCACGTGACCACCCGGTTGGAGCTCGGACTGGAGCCCCGAGCGGCAGCTTCATCGGAGGCGGAGGCCCGCGAACGACGCACGGTCCTCGTTCCCGGCGTGCGGATCGCGCTCCTGGTCCTCGCGAACGTGATCGGGCTGCTCGCCTTCCTCTGGCCCTTCGTGCTCCCGTCGGTCGCGAGCCACGTGGCCGAGAACCACCAGGGGGACGGCCCGTGGATCGTTGCGGCCCTCGGTGCGATCCTGCTGGCGCTCCTGTTCCTCGAGCTCGGCCGCGGTGGGCTGGGCCCGAAGACCGTCGCGCTGCTGGGTGTGCTGGGCGCCGCGATGGTCGCGCTCCGGCTCCCGGGCTTCGTCGCCGGCTTCAGCGCGCTGTTCATCGTCGTGCTGGTGGCGGGCAACTCCCTCGGGCCGGGGTTCGGGTTCCTGCTCGGATGCGTCGGGATGTTCGCGAGCGGGATCTTCGTCGGCGGGCTCGGGCCCTGGCTGCCGTTCGAGATGGTGGCCGTCGGGTGGGTCGGCGCCGGCGCGGGACTGCTCCCGCACGGTGGATCGTGGCGGACCCGGGTCGCGTGGCTCGCCGCCTTCGGGTTCGTGAGCGGGTACCTCTACGGCCTCGTGATGGAGCTCTGGTTCTGGCCGTTCCTCACCGACGGGTCCGCCCTGGCGTGGGACCCGGGAGGGGGCGCGTGGATGAACGTCCGGCACTACCTCGGGTTCTACGTGGTCGACGGTCTGGCGTGGGACACCTTCCGCGCCGTCGGGAACGTCGTGCTGGTCGTCGCGATCGGGCGCCCGGTGCTGGCCGCACTCGACCGGGCCGCGCGCCGGATGCAGCTGCACGTGGTATGACCGGCTCGTCAGCCGAACAGGAGGCGATCGCATGGGGCAGTTCCCACCGTCCTTCTTCCAGGACCCGGACGCGTTCCAACAGCCGGAGGTGGAACGCATGCTCGAGGAGGAGGAGCACGAGCAGCACGGCGACCACGAGCACGGTCCCGGGTGCGGCCACGAGGCCGTCGAGCACGACGACCACGTCGACTACCTCCACGAGGGACACCGGCACTTCCTGAGGGACGGCATCTGGCATCACCACGGGAGCGGCGCCGGGTAGCATCCCGGGATGCCCGAGGCTCCCACCGATCGCGCCCGCGTCCACCGGCTCCCCGAACGAGCCGCGTACGACCGCGACACGATCGAGGCGATCTTGGACGAGGCCCTGATCTGCCACGTCGCCTGGACCGACGGCGAGGGACGTGCCCGGGCGCTCCCCACGATCCACGCGCGGGTGGGAGACACGCTCTACCTGCACGGCTCGCGCGCAGCCCGCGCCTGGAGGGCGGTCGCCGGCGGCGCCGAGGTCTGCGTCGTCGTCACGATCGTCGACGCGCTCGTCCTCGCCAGGAGCGCGTTCCATCACTCGATGAACTACCGGAGCGTCGTGTTGTACGGACACGGCCGAGAGGTGACCGACGCCGACGAGCTGGTGACCGCGGCGAGGGCGATCACCTACCACGTCCTGCCCGGCCGGGAGACCGAGGCCCGCATGCCGACGGCCGACGAGTTCAAACAGACGATCCTGTTCGCGATCCCGATCGCCGAGGCCTCCGCGAAGGTCCGCACGGGTCCGCCGAAGGACGACGGCGCCGACCTCGAACTGCCGATCTGGGCCGGTCTCCTCCCGCTCGAGACCGGGACCGGCGCTCCGGAATCGTCACCGGATCTGTTGCACGGGATCGAGGTTCCGGCTTACATCGCTCGGCCGCACCGCCCCTCAGCACCCTGACGGCCCGCTGGACAGCCCCCATCCGCCCGTGGTAGACATATATCGGTCCGATATACCCATCCGATATATCGACCTGAGATAAGGGAATGAGATAAGGCATGTTGGAACTCGCGATCCTGGGCCTCCTGAAGGAGCGCCCGATGCATGGCTACCAGCTCTCGAGGGAGCTCACCGAACAGCTCGGCGGCCTCTGGAAGGTCTCCTACGGGTCCCTCTATCCGACCCTCAAGCGCCTCGAGCGCGAGGGCGCGGTCGAGCAGGTGCCCGGTACCAGCGCCGGGACCGGAAGGAAGCGCCTCGTCTACCGGATCACGGCCCCAGGTGAGCAACTCTTCCTGAAGCTGCTCGAGGAGCCGCCGTCCGACACGCAGGCGGAGGATGCTCGGTTCCGGATCCGCCTCGCGTTCTTCCGCTACCTGCCGCCCGAGACGAGGATCCGCCTGTTGGACCGGCGCCGTGCCGCGCTCGTGGAACGGCTCGAGGCCGTCAAGGCAGCCATCGCGGAAGCGGCCGACGACGGGGACGACTACCAACGCGCCCTCATGGAGCACGGTCGCGCGGCGAGCGAAGCGGACATCGCCTGGCTCGCGGGATTGATCCAACAGGAGCGCACCAAGTACGGCATCACCGCCCCGGTGGGGCAGAGGCGTCGCGCCTCCGCGACGCTTCGCAGGAAGGAGCGAACAGCATGAGTACGGTTCGCATCGCCATCGTCGGACTCGGCAACTGCGCCTCGTCCCTCGTCCAAGGACTCGAGTACTACAAGGATGCGGACCCCGCCGAACGGGTCCCCGGCTTGATGCATGTGGAGCTCGGTGGGTACCACATCCGTGACGTCGAGGTCGTCGCCGCGTTCGACGTCGACGCGAAGAAGGTCGGCAAGGACGTCTCCGAGGCCATCTTCACCGAACCCAACAACACGATCCGCTTCTCCGACGTGCCGCCGACCGGTGTCACCGTGATGCGCGGGCGGACCCTCGACGGGCTCGGGACCTACTACCGCGACACGATCGTGGAGTCCGATGAGCCCGAGGCGGACGTGGTCCAGGTCCTCCGCGACGCGCGCGCGGACGTGCTGATCAGCTACCTGCCGGTCGGGTCGGAGCAGGCCGACCGCTATTACGCGCAGTGCGCGATCGATGCCAAGGTCGCCCTCGTCAATGCGCTCCCGGTGTTCCTGGCGAGCGACCCCGTCTGGGCGAAGCGGTTCGCCGACGCCGGGGTCCCGATCGTCGGCGACGACATCAAGAGCCAAGTGGGTGCGACGATCACGCATCGCGTCTTGGCGAAGCTCTTCGAAGATCGAGGAGTAGAGCTCGACCGGACCTACCAGCTCAACTTCGGCGGCAACATGGACTTCATGAACATGCTCGAGCGAGAGCGACTGACCTCGAAGAAGGTCTCGAAGACGCAGTCCGTCCAGTCGCAGCTCGAGGAGCCGCTGAGCAAGGAGAACATCCACATCGGCCCGTCCGACCACGTGCCGTGGCTCCAGGATCGGAAGTGGGCGATGATCCGTCTCGAGGGGCGGAACTTCGGCGACGTTCCGTTGACGATCGAGATGAAGCTCGAGGTGTGGGACTCACCCAACTCCGCGGGCGTCATCATCGACGCGCTGCGGTGCGCGAAGGTCGCGAAGGATCGAGGGATCGGCGGGCCGCTGATCGGTCCCTCCGCGTACTTCATGAAGTCGCCGCCCGTGCAGTTCAGCGACGACATGGCGCGCGAGATGGTCGAGGAGTTCATCCTGGGCGACGGCGAGTCCGCGAACGCGGATTGGACGCGGTTCTTCGACACGACGAAAGCCTGACGGCGGCGGCGGCACATGGCCGCGGTCGCTCCCCCGGGCGCCCTGGAACGCGCACGCGTCGCGCTCCGCGGCGACGATTTCCGCACGCTCTTCGCGATCCGTATCGTCGGACAGGGCGGCGACGGATTCTTCACCGTCGCGCTGTTCGCATCGGTCGTCTTCAACCCGAGCGAACACAGCACCACGTTCGGGCTCTTCAAGGCGGCGCTGATCACCGCCCTCCCGTTCACGCTCCTGGGGCCATTCGTCGGCGTCTTCATCGACCGGTGGCGGCGGCGGCGGATCCTCGCGTACGCGCCGCTCCTCAAGGTGGCGCTCGTGGGATCCGTGCTCTTCGACCCGACCGCGCACGCGATCCCGTTCTACGTGGGGGCGCTCGCCGTGATCTCGATCAACCGCTTCTACCTCGCGACGGCCTCGGCGGTCGTCCCACGACTCGTGCCCAGCGAAGATCTGCTGATCGCCAACTCGCTCGCGACCGTCGGCGGGACGCTCGCACTGTTGGTGGGCTTCTTCCTCGGCGGGCAGCTCGCGGACGCCAGCGGGTCGGGCCCGGTCGTCGCGGTCGCCGCCCTCGCGTGGCTCGGTGCGACCTTGCTCGCGCTCCGGCTCGGGTCCGATCTGGCCCCGTTGACCATCCCGGAACCTGACGAGCTCCTGCGCCATCAGCTCCGGCGGGTCTTCGTGGAGCTCAGCGACGGTGCATCCACGCTCCTGCGGACGCCTCGGGCGATCGGGCCCATCACCGCGATCTCGATCGACTCGATGGGGCAGGGGATCATCCTCACGGTCGCGGCGGTCGTGTTCCGAGAACAGTTCAAGGAGGGCGTCGGCTCGTACTCCAACCTGGTCGGGGCGGGCGGCGTCGGCGTGCTGGTGGGGATCGTGACGGTCGGATGGCTCGAGCAGCGTTGGAGCAAGGAGCGGATCATCGCGGGCGCGTTCGTGGTGGGCGGGTTCGCCCTGCTCGGCGCCGCGCTGTACCTCCGGGGCTGGACGATCCTGGTCGCGAGCTTCGTGGTCGGTCTCGCCTTCGCGTGGAAGAAGGTCCCCGTCGACACGATCGTGCAGGGGTCGCTCCCCGACGGGTATCGCGGGCGCGTCTTCTCGGTCTACGACGTCGTCTACAACGTCGCTCGCATCCTCGCCGCGGCCCTCGTGATCCCGCTGGTTCCTGCGCTCGGCACCCACGGCACCGTCGCGCTCGTCAGCCTGGTGTTCATCGCCTGGGCGCCGGTCCTCCCCCGGTGGATCGGGGGCATCGCCGACGTCCGCATCGTCTTCTCGGAAGGGGCGCGAGCGGAGGAGTGGCCCCACGCCGTCCGCTGGGGGGCGGCCGAGGAGTCGGTGGAGGTGCTGAAGACGTGGCTCGAGGAACGGAACGGGGTGCGGCTTCGTTGCTTCCGTCTGTCGCTCCGCGACGGGACGGTCCTGGACGTCAGCCGGCCGGACGCAGGTGGCGTCTGGACGGTCGACCGGGAACGGGACGACCAGCGAACGCTGCCGTGATGCTCAGGCCGTCGCCGCCTCACGTGCGTCCAAGGGCGCCGACCGGCTCGTCGATCGTCTCGTCTCGGGTGACGCGGGAGGAGCCGGACCGGCTCACCAGGACCGCGACCGCGACGGCCACCGCGAGCGAGCCGGCGGCGAGGAACATCAGGCGGGCACCGAGGACCTCGGCGAGCCAACCGACCAGCGGCGCCCCGATCGGCGTCGAGCCCAGGAAGACCACCCCGTACAGCGCCATCACGCGCCCGCGCGCCTGGGGTTTGGCCTCCAGTTGGAGCATCGTGTTGCCCGTGATCATGAACGACATCGCGAAGAACCCGATCGGCACCATGAGGACCATGGCGACGGGAAGCGTCGGAGCGACCGAGACCAGCGCCATCGTCACGCCGACCGCGGCGAGCCAGACACCGAGGCCGTGCATCGACGGTCGCTCGTTGCGGTTCGCCGCCAGGATCGCCCCGATGAACGAGCCGAGCCCCGCGGCCGCCGAGAGCAGGCCGAACGCACCCGGTCCCGCGTGGAACGTGTGGTTCGCGAGCAGCGGAACCAGCACCTGCCACTCGAACACGAACGTGAACACCACGGCCATCACCAACAGCGGCCGGCGGAGCGCGTCGGTCTCCCACACGTAGCGCAGCCCGGCGACCAGATGCCCGCGCTCGCGGGTCGACCGCCGCTGCGCGTGCATCTCGGCGCCGTGCATCGCGAGCAAGGCGGCCAGGACCGCGAGGTAGGAGATCCCGTCGATCAGGAAGCAGATCGCCATCCCCACCGTGGCGATCAGGATCCCGGCGACCGCCGGCCCGATGATGCGTGCGCCGGTGAACGCGGCGCTGTTCAAACTGACGGCGTTCGTCAGCGTGCCCTCGCCCACCATCTCCACGTAGAAGCTCTGCCGGGCCGGGTTGTCGATGGAGATGACGATCCCCGAGGCGAGCGAGAGGGCGAACACCATCCAGAGCGAAACGACGTCGGTGAATACGATCGTCGCGAGGCTGAGCGAGATGACGGCGGCCGTGCTCTGCGTGAACGTCAGGATCCGCCGCTTGTCGAACCGGTCGGCGAGGACCCCGCCCCACGGCCCCAGCACCAGGACCGGCCCGAAGGCGAGCGCCGCGTTGATCCCCAGCGCGGTGCCGCTCCCCGTCAGCGTGAGGATGAGCCACGACGTCGCCGTGAAGGTCATCCACGTCCCGATCGCCGAGATGAACTGGCCGCTCAGGAACAGCCGGAAGTTGCGTGATCCCCGCGCGGACGCGAACGTCCGACGCCACACGTTCGTGATCCGTGGGCTCATCGGTCACCCTCGGCGAGCCGCTCCAGCAACGAGGCCGCGGTCTCCAGGACCTCACGCTCCTCGGCGGAGAGCTTCTTGACCCGCTTCGCGAGGAATTCATCCGTCCGCCGCCGGGATCGCTGCAGCAGCTTGCGGCCCTCGGGGGTGACGCTCAGCCAGCTCACGCGGCCGTCCAGGGGGTCCGGGATGCGCTCGACCAGGCCCCGATCGAGCATCGCTTGGATCGTTCGGGTCATCGTTGGCTTCTGCACGTGCTCGTAGGCGGCCAGCTGACCGGCGGTGATGGGGCCCTGCGTCTCCACGGTGTGCAGCGCCGCGGAGAGCGTCGGGCTGATGCCAGGGGACGATTCGCGCCGCATGCGGCGAGCGAACCGCCAGCCGGCCACCCGGAGCCGCGCCGCCAAGGCGGCGGGCTCCGCGTGGCCGGCAACCGCCGTGGTGGGCTCCTCCATGTCGGCCAATATAGTACGCATCGCTAATTAGTGTCACGAACGAACGACCGAGGAAGACGCCCGCGTCGCCACGACGACCTCGCGGTAGCCTCGCCGGACCATGCTCCGGGACTGGGACGCCGACGCCTACGACCGACTCCCGATCCCCATGACGCGTTGGGGCACCGAGGTCGTGGGATGGCTGGACCTGGCCGGTGACGAGCGCGTCCTCGACGCGGGTTGTGGGACCGGTCAGGTGACACGCGAGCTGCTCCGGAGGCTGCCGAAGGGAACCGTCGTCGCGCTCGACGGCTCGCCTTCGATGATCGAGCAGGCTCGTGCGCGCCTCGCCGACGATCGGGTGGAGTTCCTGGTGCACGATCTGCTCGATCCGATCCCGCTCCCACCGGTCGACGCGATCCTGTCGACCGCCACGTTCCATTGGGTCATGGATCACGACCGGCTGTTCGCCAACCTCGCCGGCGTGCTGAGGCACGGAGGGCAGCTGGCGGCTCAGTGCGGAGGAGCGGGCAACACCGAACGACTGGCGACCGTCGTCCGCGATCTGGGTTACGACCTCCAGGAGGACAAGGTGTTCGCGGGGCCGGAGGAGACGCGGAGCCGGCTGGAGCGAGCCGGCTTCGATCGGATCGAGTGCTGGCTGCACGACGAGCCGACGCCGATCCCGCAAGGCGACCTCGAGCTCTACCTCCGGACGATCTGCCTGGGATCGGTCGTGGGGCGGATCCCGGAGGAGGAGCGGGACGACGTCCTGCGCCTCGCCGCCGAGCGCCTCCCCGGCGGCGTGATCGACTACGTTCGCCTCAACATCCGCGCGCGGCGAGCGACCGCCGGCTCGGCGAGCGGCCCGCCGCGCTAGATGAAGAGCGAGACGGCCGCGTCGCGCATCTCGGCGAGCGCGGTGGCCGCGCCGATCGGCTCCTCGAGCCCGTCGATCAGGTCTTCGCGCTTGAGTCCGAGGAGGTCCATCGTCATCTGACACGGGATCAGCCGGACGCCGAGGTCGTTGGCCAGCGCGATCAGCTCTTCCGGCGTGGCCACGTGATGGTCCTGGGCGAGCTTCTTGAACATCGCGGGCCCGGCCCCGGCGAAGTGATAGCGGGAGAGCTTCGCCTTCTGCGCCGATCCCGGATTCATGACCGACATCATCTTCTGCATCCAGTTGTCACCCGTGATGCGCACCTCGGGCTTCACGATCGCGAACAACCCCCAGAAGGTGAAGAAGACGCTGGATTCCATCCCGGACGCCGCCGCCGTCGTCGCGAGGATCGTCGTCGGCCAGATCTGATCGAGGTTGCCGCCCCACGCGATGATCGTGAGCTTGTTCTTCTTCTTGATCTGCTTCGACTGCTCCACCTCGAGCGCCTCCACGCGCTGGAGCAGATCCGCGAGCGTGGTCGTGTCGAGCTCCGTTCCGTTCGTGACCGTCGCGCTCATGTCACACCACCTTCCGGATCACGTACCGGAACGAGCCGTCGTCGAGCACTTCGGCTTCGAGCAGCTCGTTGCCGCTGATCTCGGCCCAGCTGGGCACGTCGGAACGAGACCCGGGGTCGGTCGCGAGGAGCTCGAAGAGGTCGCCCGTCGAGGCCTCCTTCAGTGCGCGAGCGAGGGCGACGAGCGGGCCGGGGCATGACTGCCCCTTGGCATCGACGGTGCGCGTGATGACATCCATGGCTGCGGAACCTCCAAGACGTTGATCGGGACGAGATGGTGCGAGATGGACGCGAGCGGAGGCGCTGTCCCTCTGTCAGCAGGGACAGGCGCAGATGCGGTCCGGGATCATGGCCGCGACGGTGCCGATCTCGCGCGTTCGGATCATTGCAGGTGCAACATCTTACTCGCGGCCCCGGTGAGGAGCAACGGGCACGCTACGGAACCGGGACCGGCTCCACGAGGCAACCCGCGTCTCGGCCCAACAGCGCCAGCCCCTGCCGATCACCGGGACCCAGGTCCGTGACGAGCCCACCCGAGGGTTCCATCAGCTCGGCCTTCGACGCCACGTGGTTGAGCCCCATGATGTGGCCGAGCTCGTGCAGGACCGTCGGGCCCTGGTCCCCCGGTTCGGACCAGCCCGGTGGATTGGGATCCTGGGCGTTGAGCACGATCCAGCCGCTCACGAACTGCCGCGGGTCATCCGGAGCCGTCAGGGGTCGGGCAACGGCGGCGAACGCGTGCCCGTTCCCCGAGAACGGGATGTCGGTCTGGCCTGGCGACGCCCAGGCGATGACCACCGGAGCCCAGCGGCTCCCGTAGCGCTCCGGCTCGTAGGGAGGTCGGTCGCGTTGGGGGACCTCGGTCGTCTGCCCGTCGTACAGGAAGGTGATCCCGGTGGCCGACGAGATCCGTTGGATCGCCTCGTAGACATCGTCGCTTGATCCCTCGGGGGCGCTCGCCGCGTCGATCGTGTAGTGGATCGGCTGGCACGGGTTCCATCGCACGGGCTCGCCGCCGATCACGGCGAGGAACTTGTAGTCCCTGCTGGAGCCCTTCGGCGTGATGGTCTTCGTCGCGGTGACGCCGCCCGCGATGGCCGCCGCGACCAACGCACAGGCAACGAGCGTGGCGACGAGTGCCGCGCCGCGGCGTCGCCGCCGCGTGGGCAGCGGCGTCCAGTCGACCCCCTCCCAGTCGAACCTCGAAGGCCGCTCGTCCGGGCGCGGCGGGACCGGTGGTTCCATGCCGACCATCGTAAGAGGCGTATCGGCAACGGTCGGCGACGACGGGAGCGCCGAGCCGCGTTCCTAGCGGATCAGGCCGCGACGCTCCCGCGGGCGATAGACGAAGATCGCCCGCGCCTTGAGCTCCGCGCGAGTCACCGGACCGAAGTGGCGCGAGTCCGTCGACGCCGGGCCGTCCCCCTCAACCCAGAACTCGTCCGCGGCGAGCGACCGTTCGCCGACACGGTCCCCGGGGAGCGCGACGAGCCGCTTGATGATCTCGTACCCCGGGCGGCCCGGATGCTCGACGACGACGACCGCTCGCCGGCGATAAACGCGCTGCGGGACCACGATGACCCAGTCGCCGGGGAACAGCGTCGGCGCCATCGACGGGCCCTCGATCGCGACGCGCGCGGGCCGGCGCCGGAGGAAGGTCCATCCCGCGACGGCGAGGAGCGACCCCAGCCCGATCCACGCCGAAGGCGTTCTCCGACCTCGGCGGTAGGATTCGCTCCTGGGTTGGGGATCCCGAGAAGGAGGTTGTTCCATGCTCGACCGCATCCTCGCACCACGCCGCATCGTCCACGCGCACTGCGACCTTCCGTGCGGCGTCTACGATCCGGCCCAAGCCCGCATCGAGGCCGAATCGGTGAAGGCCTGTCAGGAGAAGTACCAGGGGTCGGACGACCCCATCTTCAAGGAGCGCGCGATCTCGATCAAAGAGGAGCGCGCGGACCTCGTGAAGCACCACCTCTGGGTGCTCTGGACCGACTACTTCAAGCCGGAGCACCTCGAGAAGCACCCGAACCTTCACGACCTCTTCTGGAACGCCACCAAGCTGGCCGGCGAGTCCAAGAAGTCGCGAAGAGCCGGCGCAGGGGCAGAAGCTCCTCGACGCCGTCGACGAGGTCGCGAAGGTCTTCTGGGAGACCAAGTCGTAGACGTGCGCGGGCGGGCGAGGCCGTCGGTCCTCGCCCGCCCGCACGATGCTCCCCCCGGGGACACCCCCCGTCATCCTTCGACACGAACGAGACCGCCGGCCGGGGCGGGTCTGGCGGCGCCCCGGCCAGACCGGTCTCTGGCACCTACATCGGCACGGTCTCGGATCGCGGCGCAGGGGCCGGAAGTCGGTTCGTTGGGACTGTTGGACGGATTCCCGAGGCAGACCAACGGCGTGCGGTGCAGGTCATCAGCGCGCGGAGCGTTCCCTATCCCCATCGGGGGGGCGGCGGGATGAAGGACGTCGGGCTCGTCGGGGTCCCGGTCAGCGGCAAGTCGACCCTGTTCACGGCCGTGACGCGCGCGGGCTCCCACGCCGGCCAGGCCAACCTCGCCGTGGTCCCGGTCCCCGATCCGCGGGTCGATGTCCTGACCCGGATGGAGCGATCGGCGAAAACCGTCCACGCGCAGGTGCGGTTCGTCGACGTGCCGGGAGGCCTCTCGAGCGCGCAGGGCGTCGCCCGGCTGCGCGAGGCAGACGCGCTGGCGATCGTGGTGCGGTGCTTCGGCCCCGGCGCGTCGCCGGCATCCGAGCTCGCGGAGGTGCGAGCCGACCTGTTGTTGGCGGATCTGGCGGTGGTCGAGGCCGCGCTTCAGAAGGCAGAGAAGAAGGCACGGGGGAAGCCCGGGCCGGACGTCGGCGCGCTCCGCGTCGCGAAGGATGCCCTCGACGCTGAGACGCCGCTCCGCTCGGCAGGACTGTCACCGGAGGATGCGGCGGTCCTTCGGGGGTTCGCTCCGCTCACGCTGAAGCCCGAGATCGTGATCGCGAACCTCGAGGAGGGCTCCTCGGTGCCGGACGAGCTCGGCGATGCCGTCGGGGTCTATGCCGCGATCGAGGCCGAGGTCGCCGAGATGGAGCCGGCGGAAGCGCGCACGCTCTTGGAGGAGTTCGGTGTCGACGAGCCGGGGCTCGAGTCCGTGATCGCGGCCTGCTACCGGGCCCTGGACCTGATCACGTTCCTCACGACGGGCGACGACGAGACGCGCGCGTGGGAGGTCCGCCACGGCGCCACCGCACCGGAAGCCGCCGGAGTGATCCATACCGATCTGCAGCGGGGGTTCATCCGTGCGGAGGTGATCAGCTATGACGAGCTGGTCGCGGCCGGGTCCATGGACGCCGCGAAAGCCGCGGGCAAGGTGCGGGTCGAAGGGAAGGACTACCTGGTGCAGGAAGGGGACATCCTGCACGTCCGGTTCGCGGTCTAACCACGGTGCGCCGACCGAAGGCGATCAGGCTTCGGGCTCGTTCGTTCCGTGTTTCAGCCGACGGCGGAGCCGCTGCCACCAGGTTGGGTGTACCTGATCCGCGAGGTGGGTCTCCATCGCGCGCTCTCGTTCGATCCGATGTTGTTCTTCAACGAGTTGCTCGTTCACCGCGGGATCCCGACCGGCTCCTCCGATGAGGCTCATGCATCGAGGCTATCCGTCGTCGCGTCGAGAAGCAACGGGCTCAGGGCGGTCCACGACTCCCTTGGGGAGCATGGATAGCTTCTTGCGGCGCCAAGACCCGGTTTTCCTGGGCACTGCCGGGCGTGAAGCTCCTATACTGCGCGGATGGCCGACGGCTACCGGATCGGTGAGGCGGCGAGGCTCCTCGGCGTGCGGGTCGAAACGGTCCGCCGTTGGGAGCGCGACGGCAAGCTCCGGACGTCCCGCACGACCGGCGGCCAGCGAGAGGTTCCGGCCGAGGAGGTCGCCCGGCTCCTCGCCGAACGGCGCGCGACCCAGACGGCCCCGGCCCACACGAGCCGGCGCAATGCCTTCCCCGGAGTGATCACCAAGGTCACGAAGGACAAGGTCTCCGCGACCGTCGAGATCCAGGCCGGGCCGCACCGCGTCGTCTCCCTGATCACCCGCGAAGCCGCCGACGAGCTGGGCCTGAAGGCCGGGATGGAAGCGGTCGCGACCGTCAAAGCGACCAGCGTCATGGTGGAGGTCTCGTGATGCTCGCTGTGCGTCGGGCTGCGGTCCTGTTCGCGGTGGCCGTGGTCTCGGTTGGCTGTTCGAGCTCCTCGACATCGACCTCGTCCGCGGCGGCCACGACGCCCCTCACGGTGTTCGCGGCCTCCTCTCTCACGAAGGCGTTCACCCAGATCGGTCAGGACTTCCACACCGCGAACCCGGACGTGACGGTGACGTTCGACTTCGGTTCGTCCACCGACCTGGCGTCGCAGATCCAGAGCGAAGGCACCGCCGACGTGTTCGGGTCGGCGAGCGGCACCGCGATGGACACCCTCCAGAGCGCTCCGGGCGTGACGGACCGAACGAACTTCGCGACGAACCGGCTCGTGATCATCACGCCCCCGGATAACCCGGCGGGGGTCACCTCCGTGAACGATCTGGCGAGATCGGGGGTGAAGCTCGTCCTGGCGGCCGAGGGCGTCCCGGTCGGCGACTACGCGCGGCAGGCGCTCAAGAACGCCGGCATCCTCGCGCAGGCGACGGCGAACGTGGTCTCGAACGAAGACGACGATGCGAGCGTCGTCGCCAAGGTCACGTCGGGCGATGCCGACGCCGCGATCGTGTACACGTCGGACGTGGCCTCGGCGGGGAACGCGGTGCGGTCCGTGCCGATCCCGAGCGCCGTGAACGTGATCGCGACGTACCCGATCGCGGTCGTGGGCGGGAGCGCGTACCCCGACCAGGCGAAGGCGTTCCTCGACTACGTGGTCGGGCCGACCGGACAGGCGACGCTCGCGACGTTCGGCTTCGGTCCGCCCAGCGGCTGAACGGATGCGCGCTCGGCTTCCCGTCGCGATCGTGGCCCTCGCGTGCATCGGCGCGGCGTTCGTCCTCCTCCCGGTGGTCGCCCTCTTCGTCCGGGCACCCTGGAGCCGGCTCGGGGAGGCGCTCTCGGGCGTCGGCGCGTCGACGGCCCTCCGCTTGTCGATCGAGGTCTCGCTCGCGGCGACCGCGATCTCGGTCCTCGTCGGCGTGCCCCTCGCCTGGGTGCTCGCCCGGGGCGAGTTCCCGGGACGGAACCTTCTCCGGGCGGCGGTCGTCCTGCCGATCCTGCTGCCGCCCGTGGTCGGTGGGGTCGGGCTGCTCGTCGCCCTCGGTCGGAGCGGTCTGGTCGGCCGGTGGCTGCACGACGTGTTCGGGATCCAGCTCACGTTCACCACGGCCGGCGCCGTGCTGGCCACGACGTTCGTGTCGATGCCGCTCGTCGTGCTCGCGACCGAAGCGGGGCTCCGGGGTCTGGACCGGCGGTACGAGCGAGCGGCGGCGGCGATGGGGGGATCGCCGTGGTACGTCTTCCGCCGCGTGACGTTGCCGATGGTCGCGCCGCAGCTCGCTGCCGGCGCCGTCCTCACCTGGGCCCGGGCGCTCGGGGAGTTCGGGGCGACGATCACGTTCGCCGGCAACCTCGCCGGCCGGACCCAGACGATGCCGCTCGCGGTCTACGAGGCTCGCCAGGTCGACCCGGGGGGCGCGATCGTTCTGTCCCTGATCCTGGTCGTGATCTCGGTCGCGGTGCTCGTGACGCTCGGCGGGCGGCTCACGGGGCTCCGCTGAGGGCTGAAACATGGTCCTGGAGGCCGAGATCGAGGTGCGTCGCGGCGGCATGACGGTGCTCGCGACGTTCGCCGCCGGCGACCACGAGACCCTCGCGATCCTCGGTCCGAACGGCGCCGGCAAGACGACGATCGTCGAGACGATCGCCGGGCTGGTCCCGACCGCGGATGCTCGCATCCTGCTCGACGACGAGCCGATCCACGATCTGCCGCCGGAACGGCGGCCGATCGGGATCGCCTTCCAGGACGGCGTGCTGTTCCCGCATCTCAGCGTGCTCGAGAACGTGGCCTTCCCGGTGCGGGCGCGCGGCGCGCGTACGCGCGCCGCGCGCACCCACGGACTCGAGCTGCTCGATCGGCTCGCGCCGGGGATCGACCCCGGCGCGAAGCCGGGGACGCTCTCCGGCGGTGAACGCCAGCGGGTCGCGCTCGCGCGCGCCCTCGCCGGGACGCCCCGGGTCCTGATCCTCGACGAACCGCTCTCGGCCGTGGACGTCTCGGCCCGCGCCGACCTGCGCGCGCTCCTCCGCCGGACCCTGCGCGATTTCGACGGGCCCCGTCTGCTCGTCACGCACGACCCCATCGAGGCGATGACGCTCGCGGATCGCCTCGTCATCCTCGAGGACGGTCGGGTCAGCCAGACCGGCACGCCGCAGGACATCCGCGAGGCACCGCGAACGCGGTACGCCGCGGATCTCGTCGGGATGAACCTGTTCGCCGGCCGGCTCACCCCGCTCGAGGCCGGCGCCGGCGAGCTGCAGACCGCGGACGGGGTCGTGACCGTCCCCTGGCCGGAAGGCATCCCCGTCGGTCCCGTCGACGACGTGCTCGCCACCCTGAGGCCCGCCGACGTGGCGCTCCACACCGCCCGCCCCGAGGGGTCCGCTCGCAACGTGGTCCAGGGGGTCGTCGAGGAGGTCGCGGTCGTGGGCGACCGGGCCCGCGTGCGGCTCGCAAGCTCGCCTCGGCTCGTCGCCGAGATCACGAGCGGCTCGGCCGCGAGGATGGCGATCGGGGCCGGGACCATGGTCTGGGCGTCCTTCAAGGCGGTCGAGATCCATCTCATGGTCGAACGAGGTCCAACCGATACCCTGTAGGCCGTGAAGACCGAAGCCGAGCGCACCGCGCTCAAGCGGGCGCCCGATGCGAAGGCGACCGAGCGACCCAAGAACCCGATCCTCCGCTTCCTCGGTGAGCTGCCCGGGCTCGTCATCATGGCGCTCGTCCTGGCCGTCCTGATCAAGACCTTCCTCTTCCAGGCGTTCTACATCCCGAGCGCGTCGATGGAGCCGACGCTGCACGGATGCCCCGGCTGCAGCGGCGACCGTGTGCTGGTGACGAAGATCCCCTACTACTTCGGCGACCCCAAGCGCGGCGACATCATCGTGTTCGAAGACCCGGACCCGGCCAAGCGTCCGGACCGTGGTGTGATCGGTGGGTTCACGCATTGGCTCTTCCAAGCCGTCGGGGTTCAGAAGCCCGATAACGAGGATTTCATCAAGCGGGTGATCGGATTGCCCGGTGACACCGTGTGGGCGAAGAACGGCAAGGTGTACGTGAACGACATCGCGATCGCCGAGCCGTACCTGACGCAGAAGACGCGAGATTTCCCGCGCACGAAGGTCCCGAAGGACTCCTACTTCGTGATGGGCGACAACCGTTCGAACTCGCTCGACTCCCGGTTCGGGCTCGGGTTCATCCCGCGCGACGCGATCATCGGCAAGGCGTTCTTCCTGGTCTGGCCTCCGTCCCGGTGGACCGGTCTTTAGTGAACCGGATCCCCGGGTAGGCTGCGCGCGTGGGGAGCTGGATGATCTCGCCGAAGGAGCTGGTTGGGCTCATCCCGAACGTCGTCCTGCTCTTCAAGGACCTCTTGAAGGACCCCCGGGTGCCGCGGAGCAGCAAGGCCCTGCTCGTCGGCACCGTCGCCTACATCGTCTCCCCGGTCGACCTGCTCCCGGACTTCGTTCCGTTCATCGGTCAGGTCGATGACGCCCTGCTCGCCGCGGTGGTGTTGCGCCACTTCGTGCACAGCGCCGGACCCGAGGTGATCCGGCAACACTGGCGCGGGGATCCGGCCAGCCTCGACCGCCTCGGCCGCGCGGTCGGCGTGTCGCTCTGGTAGCCGAGCACGTCACCCGGCGAGGCCCTGCTCCTTCGCCCAGGCATCCAGCAGGAGGAACGCCTCGTCCTGGGCGATCGGACCGCGCTCCATCCGCAGATCCAGCAGGTAGGCCAGCGCTTCACCGACGGCCGGCCCCGGCGGCATACCCAGGTGCTCCATCACCTGGTCCCCATCGAGGGGCGGGCGGATCGCCTCGAGGTTCTCCCGTTCGGCGAGGGCCGCGATCCGCTCCTCGAGCTCGTCCTGCAGCGCGGCGAACCGGCGGGCCCGATCCGTGTTGCGGGTCGTGACGTCCGCGCGCGTGAGCTGATTCAGCCGGTCGAGGAGCGGCCCGGCATCGCGGACGTAGCGTCGGACGGCCGCGTCGGTCCACCCGTCCCCGTACCCGTGGAAGCGCAGATGCAGCTCGATCAACGTGCAGACGTCATCGATGACGGCGTTCGGGTACCGGAGCGCGGTCAGCCGCTCCCTCGCCATCCGGGCGCCGACGATCTCGTGGTGGTGGAAGCTCACCCCCTCGGGGGTGATCTGGCGCGTCTTCGGCTTGCCGATGTCGTGGAGCAGGCCGGCGAGGCGCAGCACGAGGTCCGCCTCGCACCGCTCGACCACCGCATAGGTGTGGCGGAGCACATCCTTGTGCTGGTGCACGGGATCCTGTTCGAGCTGGAGCGCCGGGAGCTCCGGAAGGAAGATGTCGGCGAGGCCGGTCTCCACCAGCACGGAGAGTCCCTTCGCCGGATGCTCGGCCACGAGCAGCTTGTCGATCTCCGCCCGCATCCGTTCGACGGCCACGATGTCGAGGCGATCGCGCATCGAGCGGATCCCTCCGAGGATCCGCTCGGCGGGGGCGACATCCAGCTGCGCCACGAACCGAGCGGCGCGGATCATCCGCAAGGGATCGTCGGAGAACGCGACCGAGGGATCCGTCGGCGTGTCGAGGACGCGCGCACCCAAGGCCGCCACCCCACCGTACGGGTCGATCAGCTCGCCGCCGGGCAGCCGGACCGCCATCGCGTTGATCGTGAAATCCCGTCGACCGAGGTCCGTCCCGATGTCGTTCCCGAAGGTGACCGCCGGCTTCCTGTTCTGCTCGGCATAGACCTCCTGGCGGAACGTGGTGATCTCCAAGCGCGTCCCGCCCTTGAGCGCTCCCACGGTGCCGAAGCGCACGCCGACGAAGTAGCGGCGGTCGGCCCACCCATGGAGCACCTTCGTGGTCTCGGGCGGGTGGGCGCTCGTGGCGAAGTCCAGATCGCTCACCGTCCGTCCCAGCAGCAGGTCACGGACGCTGCCGCCCACGAGGAAGAGCTCGTGACCGGCGTCGGCGAACCGGGCGCCGAGCTCGATCGCGAGCTCGGGAACGTCGAGGGTTGCGCCGGACGAACGGTCGGCCATGACGGGACGAGGATAGCGGGGGTCGAGCGCGCTACCGTGCTCTGTGTGCCCGTCTGGCTGGGGTTCATCTGGACATCGCCGAACACGCTGATCGGCCTGGTCGCAGGACTCCTCACCTTCCAGCGGCCGTCGGTCCGGTCGGGACTCGTGGTGTTCGACCGAGCGCCGAGAGGACTCACGCGGTTGATGCTTCGAGCCGATCGCGTCGCGATGACGATCGGCTTCGTCGTCGTCTCGGCACGCCCGGTCGAAGGTCAGCTGCTCGCGCACGAGCGGCACCACGTCCGCCAGTACTGCGCGTGGGGACCGCTGTTCATCCCCGTGTACCTGCTCTTGGCGATCGCGTACGGCTACCGTCGGCATCCGATGGAGATCGCGGCCCAGCGGGCGGCCGGGGAGCTACCGGATCGCGGGAGGGTCTAGAACGGCATCCCGGCGGACTGCTCGTCGCTGAACGCCGACCGGCGGTCCAAGACGCCCGCGAGCTGGAGGTCGAAGTCGTGGGGACTGGTCGCGGTGCGACGAGCCTCGTCCACCCCGACGAGCCCCTCCTTCACGAGGCCCACCAGCGCCTGATCGAACGACTGCATCCCGTAGTAGCCGCCCTCGGCGATCACATCCACGATCGAGTCGGTCTGCTCGGGATCGACGATGCGATCGAAGACCCGCCCCGTGTTGACGAGCACCTCGACGGCGGGGACGCGGCCCTTGCCGTCGGCCTTCGTGACGAGCCGTTGCGAAACGATCCCGCGGAGGGCGCCGGCGAACGACGTGCGGACCTCCTTGGCCTGCTGGGGCGGGAACAGGTCGAGGACGCGGTTGATCGTCTCCATGCAGTCGATCGTGTGCAGGGTCGAGATCACGAGGTGGCCGGTCTCCGCGGCCTGGATCGCCGACAGCGCCGACTCCGCGTCGCGGATCTCCCCGACGAAGATCACGTCCGGGTCCTGCCGGACGACGTGCTTGAGCGCGGCCTGATACGAGCCCGTGTCGATCCCGACCTCGCGCTGCTGGATGATCGAGAGCTCGTCGTCGTGCACGACCTCGATCGGATCCTCGATCGTGACGATGTGGGCACGACGCGAACGGTTGATATGGCCGATCATCGACGCGATCGTCGTGGTCTTCCCGGTCCCGGTCGGTCCGGTGATCAACACCAGCCCACGAGGACTGTCGGCGAGCGTCCGCATCACGACCGGGAGCCGGAGCTCCTCGAAGGTCGGGATCTCTGAACGCACGCGCCGAACCGCGAGCCCGACCAGTCCACGCTGACGGAACACGTTGATCCGGAAGCGTCCGACGCCCTGCAGCGTGTAGCCGATGTCCGCCTCGTTCGTGGTCTCGAACTCCTGTCGCTTGTGCTCGCTCATGACCGCGAGGGCGAACGCGGCGGCGTCCTCCGATGTCAGCTCGGCGAAGGGCGCCGGCTGCAGGTCGCCATCCACGCGGAGGAACGGCACGTTCCCGACCTTCAGATGCAGGTCGCTCGCCCCCCGTTCCACGGTATGCCGAAGCAGCTCGTCGATGTTCATCCCACCTCCGTTTCGGCACGATGGCCCTGGAGCCTGAGCGACCGGCCACCCGGGGCTACTATCCGCACGTCATGGCTGGTGAAGAGGTTCCTTCGGTCTCCGGCGAACCGCCGCCGCGGAAGCGGCGGCGGAGGCGCCGGAGACCGAAGCCGGCCGCGGCGGCGGGCGGCGGATCCGGAACCTCGAGCGGGACGCCGGCGAAGCCGGCGGCGAAGACCAAAGCCGAGCAACGGAACCAGCGCGCGGCGTCGAAAGGCGGCGCCGCGAAGAAGACGAAGGCGTCAGGAGCTTCGAAGAAGAAGGCCTCGGCGAAACGGCCCCGCCGGCACATCCCCACCCAGCGAGAGGTCTCGGCCGGCGGGGTCGTGTACCGGCGGGAGGGCGACGGCATCGAGATCGTCCTGGCCTCGCGCCGGACGCGCCGCGGCGACCTCGCTTGGGGCCTCGCGAAGGGCGGGATCGAACCGGGGGAATCGCGGGAAGACGCGGCCGTTCGCGAGGTCCGCGAGGAGACCGGGCTCGATGCGACGATCGAGGCGGACCTCGGCGACACGAAGTACATCTACGTCTGGGAGGACGTCCGGATCCGCAAGCGGGTGCACTTCTTCTTGATGCGACACGTCGGCGGCGACGTGGACGATCGCGATGACGAGATGGAGGAGATCCGCTGGTTCCCGCTGGAGCGAGCGCTCAAGCGGGCGGCGTATCGCGGCGAACGAGAGGTCCTCGTCCGCGCCGCTGAGCTCTTGCAGTGACGACCGAGCAGATCGTCCTCGGCATCCTGATCGGGGTCGTCGCAGGCGTGCTGTCGGGCCTGTTCGGTGTTGGCGGCGGCATCATCACCACACCGGCCATCCAGGAGCTGCTGGGCGGGAGCCCGTACATCGCGGTCGGCACCCCGCTTCCGGTCGCGATCCCGACCGCCCTCGTCGGCGGCTACACCTACGCGCGCGCTCACGAGGTGAGCTGGCGAGCCGTGCGGTTCGCGGCGATCCCCGGGATGGCGGCGGCCGCCGCGGGCGCGTGGCTCACGTCGCTGATCGATCCCCATTGGTTGCTGCTCGTGACTGCCGTCCTGATCGGGTGGCAGGCGGTGCGCATCGGGAGCTCCGCCCGATACCGGATCCGCGAACGTGGCACGACACCGGGATGGCAGTACGCGGTGTTGGGCGGGTTCACCGGTCTCGTATCCGGTCTTCTCGGCGTGGGAGGCGGGATCGTCTTCGTCCCGTTCGTCACGACGATGCTAGGGATGCCCCTGAAACGCGCGCTGGGCACGTCCTTGGTCCTCATCGCGGTCATCGCGATCCCCGGCACGATCGTGCACGCCGCCCTCGGGCACATCGATTGGGAGATCGCGTTCGTCTTGGTGCTCGGCGTCATCCCCGGTGCGCGGCTCGGAGCCAGCATCGCGCTCGGGACCCGAGAGCGCACCCTGCGCCTCTTGGTGGGTTCCTTCCTCTTCCTCGTCGCGGCCGTCTACGGGATCGCCGAGGTCGCGCGGCTCGCCAGAGGCTGAGACCGGCCCGGCTAGGATGCGCCCGTGGAACGCGCCGTCCGTGCGCTGCTCGTCATCGGCTTCCTCGCCCTCACCCTGCCGCTGGGGGTGCCGGCGTCCGCCCAGAGCGCGGCGGTTTCACTCTCCTTGCTCAGCCAGTCCCCTTGGAACGCGCGGTACGGCGATCCCCGGCTGAAGATCTCGGTCGTCGCGACGAACCTCAGCGCCAGCTCGCTCGGACATCTGTCCGTGGGCCTGTCGATCGGTCCTCATTACGACACGGTGGCCGGGTACGAGTCGTCGCTCGTGGAGGGCCCGACCAGCCCCGTGTTCGAGACCGAGGATCCGGTCGCCGGGAAGCTCGAGCCGAACACGGCGACCACGTTGAGGATCCCCAGCGTTGATCTCTCGAGGGCGACCGGGATCGAGCAGACCGATAGCCAGGTCTACCCGGCGCGCGTGGACGTGCGATCGAACGGTTCCGTGGTGGCCTCCCTCACGACCCCCGTCTTGTACTTCGTACAGCCGCCGATCGCGCCGATGCTGCTCGCGTCCTGGATCGAGCTCCAGCCGACGATCGCGTTCGGTCCCGATGGGCGGCTCCTCGACACGGCGTTCCCGGACGCCCTCAGCCCCCAGGGACAGCTCGGCGCGCCGATCGCCGCGCTGAACGGAGCGCTCGGCCGGCTGGGCCCCGCCGGCCAGTTCCCGATGAGCGTGGTCGTCGAGCCGGCGCTCGTGGAGCAGGCGCAACGCGTGGCCGGCGGATTCACCTTGGCGGACGGGACGGTCGTGCCGAAGGGGACGGACGGTCCCCTGAAAGCGGCCGCGTTCCTCGATTCGCTCTCGAACGCGGCCCATGGGCCCGGCGTTCGAACGGTGGCCACGCCGTTCGCGGGTCCGACGATCCCATCGATGCTCGCGAGCGGGCTTGGGCGCGATCTGGAGGCGCAGCGTTTGCACGGCGTCGAGACCCTCCAGTCGTTGACGGGAACGACGCTCCAGACGGACGTCGCCAGGCCCACGACCGGGTCGCTCTCCAACGATGCGATCGGCTGGCTCGCGGACAGCGGGGCGACGACCGTCCTTGGGAACGTCGACACGGTCGCCCGACACGCCCAGGGGCCGACGTTGAACCCCGATCCGACCGCGACGGTGAACGCTCCCGACGGCTCGAACGTCACGCTCGTCCTGCCCGACCCGGGCGTCGAAGGCCTCCTGGCGCGGCCCGACCTGGTGGCCGATCCCGTGCGCGCCGCCCAGGCCGTATTGGGCGAGCTGGCGGTCATCTGGAAGGAGTCACCGGTACCGGAGGGTGGACACGTCCGGGGAGTCGCGCTCGCACTCCCGTCGTCTCTGTCCCCCGGCATGTGGACGCCGATGCTCGAGCGGCTGCACCGCACCCCCTTCCTGCGGCTCGAAGATGCTGCGACGTTCGTCGCCGGCGTGAACCCGTCCGGCGAACCCGCGGTCCTCCGCTCTCCCGACGCCTCTTCCTTCCCGCCTCCGTACATCGATCAGGTCCGCGAGCAGCAGCATCGGATCGGCACGTACGATTCGATCCTGACCGAACCGACCCCGGTGACGCAGGGGCTCACCAACGACGTCTACTACGCGGAGTCGGCGTCCTACGTCACGGACTGGGAGGCCGGGACCTCGTGGTTGAACGCGGTGTACGCGGCGACGCAGCAAGCCTTCGACAGCGTCAAGCCACAGGTCGGTCAGGGGTTCACGTTCACCTCGGGCGAGGGCACGATCCCGCTCCTGATGGGCGATCCGGGCCCCATCCCACTCCAGGTGACGATCCAGCTGCAGTCCTCCCAGTTCGAATACCCCGACGGGGACGAGCAAACCGTCCTGCTCGAGCGCCCGGATCAGGTCGTGACCTTCCGCGTCGTCGCGAAGGCGGCTGGACAGAACCCCATCCTCGTTGACGTCACCGCACCGAACGGAGACGAGATCGGCGAGCCCCAAGCGATCGTGGTGCGATCGACCGCGGTCAACCACATCGCGTTGCTCGTGACGCTCGCCGCAGCCGGCGTCTTGGCGCTGCTGTATTCGCGGAGGTGGTTCCGGCGGACGAAGGTCTCGAGCTGACGCCGGCCGGCCCCGACGCGGTGGACTCACGCGAGGCCACCGTGCGGAACGCGGCCGTGATGTCGGGCGGCACGCTCCTGTCGCGGGTGACTGGCTTGATCCGCGTGACGGTGACGCTCGCAGCACTCGGGTTCACCGTCGTCTCGGACAGCTACAACGCGGCGAACACCACCCCGAACATCATCTACGAGCTCGTGCTGGGCGGGATCCTCACGAGCGTCTTCGTCCCGGCGCTCATCGGCCGCGGCAAGGATCGTGGGCGCGGAGCGCAATTCGAAACGGCGAACCGCTTCCTGACGATCACCCTCGTCCTGCTGACGGGGGTCGCCGTCGTCGGCGCGGCGATCGCGCCGTGGATCATGCGTCTGTACCTGGGCGGGGTCGACGATCCGATCCGCCGAGCGCAGGAGATCGAGCTCGGAACGTTCTTCCTGCGATGGTTCATGCCGCAGATCGTCTTCTACGGGGTCGGCGCCGTGGCCGGCGGTCTGCTCACGGCGAACCGCCGGTTCGCGGCGCAGATGTACGCGCCCGTCCTGAACAACCTCGCCGTGATCGTGACCATGTTCGCCCTCATCGCGATGCGCGGGACGACGCCGCCACGGGTCGAGACGCTCACGCTCGCCGAGAAGACGCTGTTGGGCGCTGGCACGACGTTCGGTGTCCTGGCCATGACCGCGGCACTGTGGCCGGCGCTCCGCGGGATCGGGTTCCGCTGGCGCCTCCGCTGGGATTGGCGCCACGAGAGCGTTCGCCAGCTCTTCCATCTCGCTCGGTGGGTCGTCGTCTACGTCGTGGCGAACCAGGTCGCGTACCTGATCATCATCAGGCTCGCCAGCAGGATCTCGGCAGGCGCCTACACGGCCTACTCGCAGGCGTTCGTGTTCTTCTCGCTCCCGCATGCGATCGTCGCCGTCTCCATCTTCACGGCGCTGATCCCCGGCATGGCCGACCGATGGACCGTCGAGGATCGGGCAGGCGTCCGCGACCTGTTCTCGCGCGGGTTCCGCGACACGATGATCGTGATGATCCCCGCCGCCGCGGGGTACGTCGTCCTCGCGGGACCGATCGTCGCCTTGCTCGCCGGCCACGGGGCCGTGCGCGGCGTCGAGCTGCCGGTCCTCGCGCACATCCTCGCGGGATTCGCGATCGGCTTGCCGTTCTTCTCCGCCTTCCAGCTCATGACGCGCACCTTGTACGCGATGCACGACTCGCGAACCCCGGCGCTCGTCAACATCGGGGTCGCCGTCGTGAACATCTCGGCGGATCTGCTGCTCGCCTTCGCATGGCACCGAGGGGTAACCGGGCTCGCCCTCGGCCACGCCGTGTCCTACGTCTTCGGATCCGCCCTCTTGTTCGTCATCGTGCGGCGGCGGCTCCAGGGCGCCGACGAACGCAGGATCGGGGCGACGATCGCCAAGACGCTGCTGGCGGCGGTCGTGACGGCCGCGGCAGCCGCCGGCGTCTCGGCCGCTGTGGGCATCGTCTTGGACGTCGATCGGACCTTCGCCCGCCTCGTCCAGGTGACCGCGAGCGTTGCCGCCGGGGTGCTTGTGTTCCTGGCGTGCGCGCTTATCTTCGGGATCCACGAGGTCGATGAAGTGAAGGAGGCGCTCCTCGGCCGGCTGCGCCGCGGAGCGTGATGGAGACCGGGATGCGAGCAACCCTTCGGCGCGTGCACCGCGAACAGTCCGGCATGGTCGGGAGGATCATCGTCGTCTGGTTGCTGTTCGTGGCCGTCCTCGGCATCTTCGCGATCGACACGGCGTCCGTCCTGTTCACCAAGTTCCGTCTGTCGGACGCGGCTGCGACGGCCGCATCGACCGCCGTTTCGACCTATCAGAACGAGCGGGACGTCACGGCCGCATGCGGCGCCGCCGAGCTCTCCGTCCGCCAGGCCGACCCCGACGCGACGATGGGCAAGGGCTGGTGCAAGGTCGATACGTCGTCCGGCGACGTGACGATCACGCTCCGGAAGACCGCGACCAGCATCATCGCGGGGCGGTTCTCCTTCACCCGAGATCTCACGAAGGTCGTCCAGCGAGAAACCGCGTCTCCATCCTCGTTGTAGCGTGCGCTCGTGGATCCGCCCGAGCCCGATGAGGAGTTGGTCCGCCGGTTCCTGCTCGGAGAGACGGACGCCTTCGAACGACTCGTCGAACGGCACCGCCAACGCGTCTACAACCTCTGCCTCCGCGTGCTGGGGGATCCCGAGGACGCTGCCGACGCCGTCCAGGACACCTTCCTCTCCGTCCTCACGAAGCTCCGGCAGTTCCGCGGCGACGCGGCGTTCACGACGTGGATGCACCGCGTCGCCGTCAACGCCTGCTACGACCTGTCCCGGAAGCGCCGCCGGCAACCGCTGCTCCGGCTCGCGGGGGACCAGGATCTGCCGGAGTCCGAGCTGGGACCCCCCGTTCCCGACCACGCGGAAGAGTCGGCCGGGACGCACGATGCCGTCGCCGCCCTCAGGGAGGTTCCGGAGGAGTTCCGGGTTGCCCTCGTGCTCGCGGATCTGCACGACATGGCGTACGAGCAGATCGCGAAGGTCCTCGACGTCCCGATCGGAACGGTGAAGTCCCGGGTGCACCGTGGGCGGGTCGCGCTCGCGCGGGCGATGGGCATCACGAACCGGGAACCCGAAGCGCCGGCCCGAGCGTCCGAGGACCAACCATGAGCCACCCCGACGCGCTGCTCGCGGAGTACGTCGACGGCGCGCTCGCCGAAGGCGAGCGCGCCGCCGTCGAGCGCCACCTCGGCTCCTGCGAGCGGTGCCGCGACGAGGTTGCCCTCGCCCGCGCCGCGCGGGCGGCCCTCGCTTCGGTGCCGGAGACGCCGGCGCCGAGCGACCTCGGCGCCGCGGCGATCGCGGAGGCGAGACGACGTGCCGAGAGCCATCCGGCGGCCGGCGCACCGCCGGGACGTCCGGCGTGGTACCGCTGGGCGGGCGCGGCGGCGGGTATCGCCGCCGCGCTCCTCGTCGTCGCGCTGGTCCTGCCCCACGTCGGGAGCGCGCCCGCCACCACGGAGGCGGCCGGGGGCGCGGCCGCGGCGCGCGCGGCCGCGTCTCCCGCCACCTCCGTCGAGACACAGAACGTCAACTACGACCTGGCGGGCGTCGAGTCGCTCGCAACCTCCTCCCGCGGCCAGGAGGGGGCGGTCTTCGGATCCAACGACCAGGCGACGCAGGTCCCCGTCGCGGCGAGCGTCACACCCGAGAAACGGATCTCGTTCGCAGACGCGGTCACGTGCCTCGATCGCGCCTTCACGGACCCCACCGGCCAGCAGGCGCCGGAGGGGCAGCTCGTCCGCGTGATCCAGGCTCGTTATCGGGGAGTCCCGGCCGTCCTCGGCGTGTACCTCCTGGGCCCCGGAGCCGGGCAGCCGGCAAACATCGTTCGCGTCTTGGTCGCATCCAGCGGCGACTGCTCCATCTTGACGTCAACGCAGGCGACGGCCTGATCTCGGGCTTGACGTCAACGCAGGCGACGGCCTGATCTCGGGCTTGACGTCAACGCAGGCGACGGCCTGATCTCCCCTGACCTCGGGAATAGGCGGGCGTTCACGGCTATGGGAGGATTCGCAACCAGTGGATGAACCGCGGAACGTGATCGTGATCGGCTCCGGGCCGGCCGGGTTCACGGCCGCCCTCTACGCCGCGCGCGCGAACCTCGCACCTCTCGTCCTGAAAGGTCTCGAGGCCGGCGGTCAGTTGATGTTGACGACCGACGTGGAGAACTATCCGGGCTTCGCCGACGGGCTCCTCGGCCCCGAGCTCATGGATCAGATGGAGAAGCAAGCCGCGCGCTTCGGCGCGGAGATCCTCCCGGTGCACGTCACCGACATCGATCTGTCGGAACGGCCGTTCGCCGTCCGGGCCGGCGACCAGGAATGGCGAGCCCGCACGATCATCGTGGCGACCGGTGCGACGGCGCGGTGGCTCGGCGTTCCGGGTGAGGAGAAGCTCCGAGGCCGGGGCGTCTCGGCGTGCGCCACGTGCGATGGCTTCTTCTTCCGCGATCGTGAGCTCGTCGTGGTCGGCGGGGGCGACACCGCGATGGAGGAGGCCACCTTCCTCACCAAGTTCGCGAGCAAGGTCACGATCGTCCATCGCCGCGACGAGTTCCGCGCATCGAAGGTGATGTCGGCGCGTGCGCTCGCCAACCCGAAGGTGGACGTGATCTGGAACGCGACGGTGGAGGAGGTCCACGGTGACGACGCGGTCTCGGGGGTCACGTTGAACGACCTTCGCACCGGGGGATCGCGCACCTTCCCCGCGGACGGCCTCTTCGTCGCGATCGGACACGACCCGAACACCTCTTTGTTCCGCGGCAAGCTCGCGCTGGACGAGGAGGGGTACATCACGGTCGCCGAGCCTCGGACGGCGACGAGCGTCCCGGGGGTCTTCGCGGCGGGCGATGTGACCGACCGGGTCTACCGTCAGGCCGTTACCGCGGCGGGCCAGGGGTGTAAAGCAGCCATCGATGCCGAGCGCTTCCTGGAACATGAGGCCCACGCCCACTGACGGAATGCCGGCCCGGTCGGCAAGCGTTCTGGGAGCGTAGGGGTCGGTTCCTGCGGATCCCGCAGGAGGCCCCGAACGAAGGAGAACGAAAAGCAGATGGCGAACATCGGAACGGTCACCGAAACGGATTTCCAGGCACAGGTCCTCGACTCCGAAACCCCGGTCCTCGTGGACTTCTGGGCGGAGTGGTGCGTGCCGTGCCACATGGTCTCCCCCGTCGTGGAGGAGATCGGGAACGAGAAGGGCGAGACCCTCAAGGTAGCGAAGCTCAACATCGACGAGAATCCGCAGGCCACGCGCACCTACGGCGTCATGTCGATCCCGTCCCTCATCCTGTTCAAGGGCGGGCAGGAGGTTGCCCGCGTCATCGGCGCGAAGCCGAAGGACGCGATCCTGCGCGACCTCGCACCGCATCTGTAACCGCGCGAACCGTCGCGTTTGCGGGTCACCCCGGTCGAGTCGCAGACTCGAGGCATGACCGTCTTCCGGCTCGGGGACCACGGGTCCGAGGTGCTGGACGTCCAGCAGCGACTGGCGGCCCTCGGCTATGCGCTGGCACCGGGTGAGCTGGCCGGCTGGTTCGGTCCTTCGACGGAAGCCGCCATCCGCGCGTTCCAGGATCTCCGGCATCTCCGGGTCGACGGCCTGGTGGGGCCGGACACCTGGATGCAGCTCGTCGAAGCGGGGTTCCGGCTCGGGGATCGAACCCTCTACCTGCACGCGCCCCCCTTCCGAGGCGACGATGTCCGCGAACTCCAACGCAAGCTCAACGCGTTGGGGTTCGACGCCGGGAAGGAAGACGGGGTTCACGGCCAGCGGACGGACCTGGCGGTGCGGGAGTTCCAACGGAACGTCGGCGAAGAGCCCGACGGCATGGTCGGCCTGCATACGATCGCGACCATCCAACGCATGCGGCCGCTCGAAGACGTGCCGAGCCGCGCGGTCGTGCGGGAGGTCGAGGAGTTGCGCGGGATGCGCGGCTCGATCCACGGGAAGATCATCGTGATCGATCCGGGGGACGGACCGGCCGATGGCCCCGAGGACGTTCGCGTGGCGATGGCCGCGTCGGTCGCCGAACACCTCGCGGGCCTCGGTGCCAAGCCCGAGATCCTGCACGGCGACACGGCCGCACCTTCGGATCGCGCCCGGGTGGCGAACGAGCTCGGCGCCTCGCTGTGCGTGTCTGTACACCTCGGAGGCGGCGTCCCCGAGGCGAGCGGTCCGACGTGCTCGTACTTCGGCAGCGCCACCACCTACTCCCCTGCCGGCCGGCGCCTCGCCGAGCTGATCCTGGAGGAGTTGGAGCGGGAGTTCGGTCGCCGCGGCCGCCTGCAGCGCCTGACGGTCGGGATGCTCAGAGAGACGAGGATGCCTGCCGTGCAGGTCGAACCGCTCGTGACGACGAACGAGCTCGAGGCTTCGTTGATCGACGACGAGGGGTTCGCGCCGCGCGTCGCCCGCGCGGTCGCGGGCGGCGCGCGACGGTTCTTCGGCTAGGTGGCTCCGCGACGCGCGCGGCGATCACGCGCCCGTGCGAGCAGGGCGAGCACCGTTCCCAGCGCGGCCCCGAGCACGATCGCCCGGACGGCGCGGCGCCGCCTCGCCGGGTGGTTCAAGGTGCTCCGACATCGACCGCTAGGCTACCGACATGCGCGTGTGCCTGATGATCGAAGGTCAGCAAGGTGTCACGTGGCCGGATTGGTGCGCGCTGGCGGACGCGTGCGATGAGCTCGGGTTCGAAGGGCTGTTCCGATCGGATCACTACTTCAGCGCGCGGGGCGTCTCGGGCCGGGGGGCCACGGACGCGTGGACGTTGCTCGGCGGGCTCGCCGCGCGCACGTCGCGGATCCGACTCGGGACCTTGGTGTCACCGGTCACCTTCCGTCCGCCCGCGCTCCTCGCGAAAGCGGCGACGACGGTCGACGAGATCAGCGGTGGCCGCGTCGAGGTCGGGATGGGCGCGGGCTGGTGGGAGGAGGAGCACACGCAGTTCGGCTTCCCGTTCTTCGACGTGCACGAGCGCTGGGCCCGACTCGAGGAAGCGGTTGCCATCGTCCACGGACTCTGGACGCAGGAGCGGTTCTCGTTCGACGGGACGTACTACCGGCTGGATGACGCCGAGTTCCTCCCGAAGCCCGTGCAGCATCCGCACCCACCCCTGATCCTCGGCGGGAAGGCTGTCGGGCCGAGGATGCAACGGTTGATCGGTCGATACGCGGACGAGTTCAACACGGTGGGCGGTTCGCCGAGCGAAGTCGCCGGGCGCTTCGCGAGGGCGCGGGCAGGGTTCGAGGCGGAAGGCCGTGATCCCTCGACGCTCGTGACGTCGTTGATGACGTGGTTCTTCGTGGGACGGACCGAGGACGAATACCTCGAGAAGCTCCATCGCGCGCACGCGATCGATCCGGATGCCGGTCCGTTCGAGGACTACCGAGCCGAGATCGAGCGCGATTGCATCGTGGGATCGTCCGACCGAGCGGCCGCCCGCCTCCGCGAGTACGCGGCGGCGGGCGTCCAACGCATCTTCCTGAACCACGAGTTGTACGACGACCTCGAGATGATCGAGGTCGTCGCCACCGACGTTCTCCCGAAGGTCGACCCCTAGATGGGGTGGCCGTTCGTCGGCGGGTTCGGCCTGTTCTCGATCGCGATCATCTACCTCGTCATCGGTCGGCCGGAGGCCGGCACCAGACCGCCCGCCGTCGGCATGCCCCCACCTCCGCCACCGCCCACGATCTGACCGCGGTCCTCGGTCCGGACGAACGCGGATGCTAGGCTGAATGTCTTCCTTCGATCCCCATGGCCGAGTTCTCGATCGATCGTTTCGTCGACCGGTACGCCGAACGGACCTCCGGGATGTCCGCATCCGAGGTACGGGCGCTCTTCGCGGTGGCCTCACGCCCTGAGGTCGTTTCCCTGGCAGGCGGGATGCCCTACGTCGAAGCACTTCCTGCCCAGGATGTGCTCGAGGTTGCGACCGAGGTCGTCCGCGATCTCGGACCGACGGCGTTGCAGTACGGAGGCGGTCAGGGACAGCTCGCCCTGCGCGAGCGCGCGGCCATGCTCATGGCCGAGGAGGGCGTGGACGCCGACCCTGACGACGTCGTGATCACGACCGGCGCCCAGCAGGCGCTCGATCTGCTCGGCAAGATCTTCATCGACCCCGGCGACACGATCGCCGTGGAAGCGCCAGCCTACGTCGGCGCACTCACCGCGTTCGCTGCGTACCAGCCGCGATTCCTCACGATCGAGCTCGATGACGAAGGGATGATCGTCGAACAGCTCGAACGAGCCATCGTGCGCGGCGAGCGGCCAACGTTCGTGTACACGGTCCCCAACTTCGGCAATCCCGCCGGTGTCACGATGTCCGGACGCCGCCGGGAGCAGCTCGTGGCGCTGTGTCGCGAGACCGGGATCCCCATCATCGAGGACAACCCGTACGGGTTGCTACGGTTCGAGGGTGAGCCGCTGCCCTGTCTTCGCTCCCTCGATCCTCGCAACGTGATCTACCTCGGAACGGTCTCGAAGACGTTCTCACCAGGTGTGCGCGTGGGATGGGCGCTGGCCGATCCCTCGGTGATCCAGCGCCTCGTGCTCGCGAAGGAGGCGGCTGATCTTTGCGGCTCGAACTTCACGATGCTCATCACCGAGCGATGGTTCTCCGACGATGCGCGATGGAGGACCGCGCTGACCGGGTTGGTCGACACGTATCGCTCGCGCCGCGATGCGATGCTCGATGCCCTCGAGGAGCACTTCCCCAGCACAGCGACGTGGACCCGTCCGTCCGGGGGCTTCTACGTCTGGGTCACGCTTCCCGAGTGGTCCGATACGACGGCGATGCTCGCGGCAGCGGTGGAGCGACGGGTCGCCTACGTCCCCGGCACGGCGTTCTATCCCGATGCGCGGGGGGCGGATCGGATGCGGCTCGCCTACTGCTATCCGACCGAGGATCGGATCCGGGAGGGCGTCGCCCGGCTCGCCACCCTCCTCGAGGACGACGCGCGTCTGTACCGGAGCCTGCACGGGTCATGAGGATCGCGATCGTGGCGGGCGGCCGGACGCCGGAACGCGACGTCTCCCTCCGAAGCGGACGTCGTATGACACTCTCACTCGAAGACCTCGGGCACGAGGGGTGGCTGCTCGATCCCGCCGAGGTGCCGCTGGTCGAGGCCTTAGCGGAGCGTCGGCCCGATCTATGCTGGCTTGCCTTGCACGGCAAGGAAGGTGAGGACGGAACGGTGCAACGCCTCCTCGACCTCCTGGAGATCCCCTACACGGGCACCGCGGCGTTCGATTGCGAAGTTGCCTTCGACAAGGTCCTGGCGAAAGACGCGCTCCGGCGCGCCGGTGTCCCGACGCCCCCGTGGGTCGTGATCGAGGGGTGGGCCCTCCGCGATCTCGGGGGAGGCGCCGCACTCGGCAAAGCCGTCGAACGCATCGGCCTTCCCTGCGTCGTCAAGCCCTCAAGGAGCGGGTCGGCGTTGGGGATGAGTTTCGTCGAGCGTGAGGCCGACCTTCCCCAGGCGGTGATGGCTGCGCTGTCCTTCAGCGGGGCGGCCCTGATCGAAGCCAAGGTGGAGGGCCGAGAGGTGGCGGCAGCGCTCGCCGGCGCGGACCTCGAGCCATTGCCTCTCGTCGAGATCGTCCCGAAGGAGGGGATCTACGACTACGCCGCACGCTACACGGCGGGCGCCACCGAGTATTTCTGCCCGGCTCGGACCTCGGAGGGCGCCTCTGCCGCCGTCGCCGAGGCGGCCTCGACCGCGGCCTCGGCCCTTCGCCTTCGGGATCTGACCAGGGTCGACCTCATCGTGGATCCGAGCGAACAGCCCTGGGTGCTCGAGGTCAACGTTTCGCCCGGCATGACGGAGACGTCGCTGGTACCGATGGCCGCCCAGGCCAGCGGACTCACCCTCAGCGACTTGTGTGACATCGTCCTACGGTCGGTCCTTGCTCGGACCTAATCGGGGGCGAGGCCGGGGCCGGATCCGACGATCTCGGAAACGATGCGCTCCAGATCGTCCGGCGACCCGAACTCGATCACGACCTTCCCCCGCTTCGCTCCCATCTGGATGGAGACCCGCGTTGCGAGCTGTTCCGAGAGGATCTCCTCAACCTCGGCGAGGTTGGCGTCCGGCTTCGCCGTGATGGACTCCGCGACGCGCTTCTTGTCTTCGGTCGCTTGCGGAACCTCGAGGAAGCGTCGAACGACGTCCTCGGTCTGACGAACGGAGAGGTCTTCGGCGGCGATCCGCGTCGCGAGCGACGTCATCGCCTCCTTATCGCCGAGCGAGAGCACGGCGCGCGCGTGGCCGGCGGTGATCTTCTCGTCGGCCAGGAGTTGCTGAACGTCCAAAGGAAGCGCGAGGAGCCGGATCGTGTTCGCGATGTGTGACCGCGACACACCGACCCTATCGGCAAGCTCCTCCTGCTTGAGCCCGAGCTCCCCGAGGAGCGCCTTGAACGCCTCGGCTTGCTCGATCGGGTTCAGATCCTCCCGGTGGATGTTCTCGATCAGCGCTTCGCGCAGGAGGTCGGCATCCTCTGAATCTCGAAGGACGATGGGGACGCTCGCCAGTCCGGCCGCCTTCGCCGCCCGGAGGCGTCGCTCTCCGGCGATGAGCTCGTAGCGCCCGTCCCCCGCCCGACGCACGACGAGCGGCTGCAGGATCCCGACCTCCCTGATCGACGCTGCGAGGGTCGCGATGGTCTCGTCGTCGAAGCGGGTCCGTGGTTGTTTCGGATTCGGCGCGACCGCGTTGACCGGCACCTCCATCAGTCCCGACGCGGCCTCACCCGCCTCGGGCGCACCAGGGATCAGCGCCGACAACCCTCGACCGAGCCCCCCTCGCTTCGACATCACTGGCCTCCCTTGCGGAACAACCGCCATCGGCGCTTCGGCGCGTCCTCATCCTGCAACGTCTCCCCGATGTCGCTCGCACGATCGACGGGCGGGCCGACGCGCTGGGGCACCTGGACCAAGGGCTCCCTCGCGGCTTCGATATCGATCTCGGCGTCCTCGCCGATCACGACGACGCGTCGTTCGGGGAGCCGACCCGGTGCCATCACCTGCCGCGGCGGCCGAACCCGCGGCTCGGCCGCCGCCTCCATCTCCTCGGTCCACCCGATCTCGCTCGGTCGCTCCGGTTGCGGGTCCATCTCGAGGGCGGGTGCCGGTGGGGCCGGAAGCGGGTCGGACCCCAGATTCGCTGGGGCTGAGGCCATCTCCGCGTCGGGCGCTGGCGCGGACTCTGATTCGGGCTCCGGGTCTGGCTCGGGAGCGAGCTCCGGCTCCGGTTGTGGATCCGGCTCCGAGGCACGTTCCGGCTCGGCAACTGCCTCCATCTGGGAGGTTGGTGCTGGGTCGAGCTCCGCGTCCGGCTCCGTCTCCTCTGGGATCTCGTCCGACGGCGTTCCACCGGCATCGCCGGATGGAGCCTGAACCACGACGGACGGAAGATCGTCGAAGACGGGCATCGGGCTTTCCGGGCGCGGTCGGGCTGCGACCTCCCGGGCCAGCTGCCGGTAGGACTCGGCACCTTTCGAGCGCGGGTCGTAGACGGTGATGGGCTGACCGAAGCCCGGCGCCTCGGAGAGTCGAACCGTGCGTGGGATGACGACGTCGTACACAACCTCCCCGAAGAAGCGGCGGACCTCCTCCACCACCTGTTCCGAAAGCTTCGTCCGCGGGTCGAACATCGTCATCACGATGCCCGTGAGTCTGAGTTCCGGGTTGATGTTCTGCTGGACCAGGTTGACGTTCCGAAGGAGCTGTCCCAGCCCCTCCAGCGCGTAGTACTCGCACTGGATCGGCACGATCAGCTCCTCCGCGGCCGTGAGGGCGTTGATCGTCAGCAAGCCGAGGGAGGGCGGGCAATCCAAGAAGATGAAGTCGTAGCGGCCCTCCCCTACGGGGGCAAGCGCCTTCTTGAGGCGCGTCTCGCGGGAGAACTGGCTGACCAGCTCGATCTCCGCTCCGGCAAGATCGATCGTGGAGGGGACCGCGTCCAGATGCTTCACCGAGGTCGGCACGATGGCGCTTTCGACCGGCGCCTCCGACAGGACGACGTCATACACCGTCACGCCGCGCGCCTCGTGGCGTATCCCCATGCCCGGTGGACGCGTTCCCTTGCGGATCGAGGTCGACGACGAGGATCCGGAAGCCGAGTTCGGCCAGGGCCGCCCCGAGGCTGACGGCAGTGGTTGATTTGCCAACGCCGCCCTTCTGGTTCGCGATGGCGACGATCCGCGCCACGCCCGGTTCTGCCGGGGCGCTGGGCGCCTGCTTCTTCCCACCTCGGTCCTTGCTCTTGGCCGGACCTTGGGTGCCCTTGTCAGAACGAGGGGACGACGAAGTAGCGTCGGGAGAAGGCTTGCTCACTGCCGGCTCATGATAACGACAGGCCCGGCATCCGCAAGGCCGGGTGCGGCAGAAACCGACATGCGTGCTCCCGCAGGCACTCCTGCACCCACATCGAAGCTCCGACCGGCCCAGAACAGGAGCTTGCCGGTGGGTGAAAGCAATCGCTCGGCGATCGTCCACGCTCGGTCGACCTCGGCGAAGGCTCGGGAGAGGCACCCGTCGAACCGACCGGTGAGCTGTTCGACCTTGCCGGCGAAGACCGTTACGTTGCTCAGCCCGAGGCTATCGACCGCCAGCTCCATGAAGGCGACGCGGCGTTTGCGGAGGTCCGCCAGGCAGAAGGTAAGGTCCTGGCGCGCGATCGCGAGCGGGATCCCCGGCAGGCCCGCACCGGAACCGAGATCCACCACTCGGCCCGGTCCAGGACCCAGAAGAGTGGCACCCCGAAGTGAATCGACGATGTGGCGCTCGCGGAGCTGCCCTCGATCGCCCCGTCCGATCATGCCCAAAGGGAGAGCTTTCTCAAGGAGCAGTTGCTCGTAGCGGTCCAGCCGATCGGCCATCGGAGCGTCGATGCGGAAGCCGAGCACCTCGCTCCACCGACCCCAAGCCTCATGTTTCACGTGAAACATCCCCTGCAGGAACGGGGCGGCGGTTCCTTCAATCGAGCGGGCTGATGACCACGAACCGATTCGGATCCTCGCCCCGAGAACCGCTCTGGACGCCGTCGATGCCAGCGACAGCGTCGTGGACGATCTTCCGTTCGAGGGCGTCCATCGGCTCGAGCTCCTGCTCTTGTCCGGTCGCCAGCGCTCGCTCGGCCGCTTCGCGTGCGTGTTCCTCAAGTCGGGTGGCTCTCCGCTTCCGGTAGTCCTCGACGTCGACGAGGACCCGGATGCGCTCATCGAGGCGCCGCCCGACGACGTTGCGGGCGAGTTCCTGGATCGCATCGAGCGTCTGCCCATGCTTGCCGATCAACAGCGCCAGGTCCTCCGGCGGCCCTTCGAGGATGTCGACATAGAACCGTTCACCCTGCTGGGCCGGCTCCGCTATCGCGTCGATGTCCATCTGGCCCAGGAGCTCCTCGACGAAGTCCGCCACCGCGTCAGCTTGTTCCTCAAGGTCGATGTCGTCCGGCGGGTCGTCGCTCATGTCTCATCCTCCCGCTGGTCCGGCTTCGGGTTGGGCCTCAGCTGGTTCCCCGGCGCCGCGCCCTTCCGGCGGCGGCCCGGATCTGCCGCGGGCGGCTTGGCCATCTTCGACGACCCGCCGCTGGGCGGCTTCTTCGGGCCCGGGTTCGGCCGCTTCTTCCGCTGGGGCGTCGAGCCGTCTCCCTTGGGATTCGGCTTCGGCGGTGTCTTACCCCGCTGGTTCTGCACGGCTTGGGCACGCTCGGTCATCCAGCTCATCACGCCGCGTTTCGGCGGGTTCGCGGCTCTCTGATTCTGCTCGGCCATCCGGCGCTCGAGGGCCTCAGGGCCGATATGTCCGGCGTGAAGGAGGTACGTCTGTTGGGCCACCTGGAGACCGTTCGAAACGGTCCAATAGAGAACCAGCCCGGCGGGGAACTGGAGCCCGAAGAAGGCGAACATCAGCGGCATCACCCGAGTGATCGCCTGCTGCTGGGACGATTGCGAGTCCTTCGGGCTCGCCCGCTGCATCTGCCAGGTCTGGAAGAACGTCGATCCGACCATGATCGCCAGGAGGAGGATGTACGGGATCATGTCGGGGAACCGCTGGGTCCCGCAGTCCAACGTTCCTCGGGTCTCGGCAGCGAACGGCAGGGGGGTGCCGCCCTTGCCCAGGATCGGGGCGGGCGTGGGGTCCGTCGGATTGCCGACCCCGGGCAATTGCTTGGTCTGCCCGTCGGCCGGATCTTTGTACTTGATCTCGACCTGGGTTCCGGCCCCCACGAGGTTGCATTGCAGGTTCATGAACAAGAAGTCGGTGTTCTGGTGCGTCAGGACGTTCTGGAAAAGCGCGCTGTCTTCCGGAAGGTGGTTGTTGGCCACGATGAAGGCGCCTTTGTGCAGCGGATCTTGGGAGGGGGTCACCGTCGGCGGCCTGATGACCGCATACATCGCGAAGAGGAAGGGCAGGGTGAGGAGCATGGGGAGGCAGCCGCCGAGCGGGTTCACCCCGGCCTCCTTGTAGAGCTTCATCTGCTCTTCCTGCTGCTTCTGGCGGTTGTTCTTGTACTTCTTCTGAAGTTCCTTCAGCTTCGGTTGGAGGGCCTGCATGTGCTGCATGCTCTTGATCTGCTTGATGCCCAAGGGAAGCAGAAGGAGTCGGATCGCGAGCGTCAGCACGATGATCGCGATGCCGTAGTTCGGGATGATGTCGTAGATCCAGGCCAGGACCGAGCCCAGCGCATTCAGGAGGCCCTGCCAGAGGACGTTGGCGACCAAGCCCTACACCCGCGCCTTCTGGTCGGACGCCCGACGTACGACGTCGTCATACGATTCGGGTCCAGGCGCGCCGTGGACGTGATCGATGCCGCCCGCGCCGAATGGATTGCAGCGCAGGACCCTCCAAAGAGCCATCGATGACCCTCGGACGGCGCCGTGTGTCCTGATCGCCTCTTCCGCGTACCGGCTGCAACTCGGATAGAACCGGCATTGGCCACCGAGCCAGCCCGAGAGACCGACGCGATACACCTTGATGCACCCGATCAGGATCATCCGGACGGGGGCTCCCGCGGTGCGCAGGCTGCGTTGCACGGCGCTCATGGGTGCGTGATCTCGCTGCGAAGGAGCTGACTCATCTCGGCCACCAGGTCCTGCGTCTTGGCCCCCCGGATGGCCTCGCGGGCCACGAGGACGGCGTCGTGTCCGTTCCCGATCCTCGGAGCGACCTCCAACCACGCCGCTCGAAGGATGCGCCGAGCTCGGTTCCGCTTGACCGCGTTGCCGACCTTGCGACCGGCGACGTATGCCGCCGCCCCGGTCCCGGGCGCGAGAAACACTACCACCCGACTCCCGTGAACCGGCCGGCCTTCATCGAAGACACGCCGCACGTCGAGCGTTCGCACCGCGACCTCGTTCGCGCAGGTCAGACGGTGACCCGTGCGCGCCCTTTGCGGCGTCGAGCCGCCAGGATCGAGCGACCGGCTCTGGTCCGCATCCGGTGCCGGAAACCGTGCACCTTCGCGCGGTGGCGGTTGTTCGGCTGGTACGTCCGTTTGCCTTTCGCCATCGGTGACGATCCTCGCTCGATCGGGAACCCGGCTCACGCCGGTCGAGCGGGCAGTATACGGGGCGTCCATCCTCGCTGGCCAAGGCTCTTGACAACAGAAAGAACGTCAAGACCCCTCCGCACGCGTGCGGTGTGGAAAACCGCCGTGCTATCTTCCAGCCCGCCTTCCCCCCGGGGCGCGTGACCGGGTCGCGTCTCCGTTGTCGGAGGACCCCTCCGTTGGGTTTTCCACCGTTGTGGAAAGGTCCTGTGGAATAGGCATGGTGACGGCCTACCCGGAGCATGCGGCGCTCGAGGCGTGGTCAGGTGTGTTGGCCCGCGCGAGAGCAGAGCTCCCCGATACGACACTCGTGATGTGGTTCTCCGACGTGCGACCCGCCGGCCTCGTCGACGATGTCCTCACGCTGGCCGTTCCGAGCCCCCTGGTCCGTGAGCGGTTGCAGCACAACCATCTCGCGTTGATCGAAGAGGCGGTCGCAGCCTCGTACGGAGGTCCGGTCAAGATCGAGTTCGAGGTCGAAGAGGGGATCCGTCATCCTCTGGACGAGACCCCCGTCGCCGACGCCACGCCTGCGGCGCCGGCCTCGCACACGCCGATCGGGGAGCCGAGCGAAGCGGTCCGTCGTCGTGCCACAGCGGTCTCGCTCGGCGCACCCGGCCTCCCGTTCCCCAACTACACGTTCGAAGCGTTCGTGCCGGGTCCGAGCAACCGGTTCGCGCACGCCGCTGCGATGGCCGTCGCGGAGGCGCCGCCATCGACCGCGTACAACCCGCTGTTCATCTACGGCGGCGTCGGTCTGGGCAAGACGCACCTGTTGATCGCGGTGGGTCACCACATGTATCGCGTCAACCCGGGGATCCGCGTGAAGTACGTGACCTCCGAGCGCTTCGTCACCGAATTCATCAAGGCGGTCCGCGAACGTCAGGGCGACCAGTTCCGCCACCGCTACCGCGAGGTCGACGTCTTGCTGGTCGACGACATCCAGTTCCTCGCCAAGCGCGAAGAGACACAGACCGAGTTCTTCCACACGTTCAACCATCTCCACGGCAGCGGGCGCCAGATCGCGATCGCATCCGACCGGCCGCCACACGAGCTCTCCGGTCTCGAGGAGCGCCTCGTGAGCCGGTTCCGTTGGGGCTTGTGTGTCGACGTGCAACCGCCCGACCTGGAGACTCGGATCGCCATCTTGCAGCTCAAGGCGGAGCGCGAACGTCTGACGATCCCACACGACGTGATCGAGTTCGTGGCGTCGAAGTTCGATCAATCGGTGCGCGAGCTGGAGGGCGCCCTGGTGAGGGTCGTGGCCTGGTCCGAGCTCACCGCGCAATCGATCGATCAGGAGCTGGCCGAGCGCGCCCTGCAGGACCTGATCCCGCAGACCGACCACGAGATCCCCCCACAGCTCATCATGGAGCAGACGGCGGAATACTTCTCGCTGTCGACCGGAGATCTCGTATCGAAGTCCCGGTCGCGCCCCCTCACCCAAGCCCGCCACATCGCGATGTACCTGATGCGCGAATGCACGGGACTGTCGTTGGTCAAGATCGGCGAGATCTTCGGTGGACGCGACCACACCACCGTCCTGCATGGGATCAAGAAGGTCGAGGATGAGATGCGGGAGCGGGATGCCACGTTCCGCCAGGTCCAGGACCTGACCAGGATCGTCCGAGGCCGCGTGCGAGGGACCTCGTGATGTGTGGACAACCATGTTGATGATCCCGATCCGCCGGACGGTCCACGTTGGCGGGAGGCAGAGCGGCACGACTTATCCACCGACCGTCCCCATGTCTGACATGGCTACTACGCTGCACGGATGACCGGGTTATCCACGGTTCCACCGGCCCTACCACTACAGGCCTTCTTCAAGAACAGAAACCGATACAGGGGGTGTGCACGGTGAAGTTCCGATGCGATCGAGATGCGCTGTCCGAGGCCTTGCAGACCGTTCAGCGCGGTGTGTCGTCGCGGCCCGGGATCCCGGCGCTCACGGGGGTCCTGCTGGACGGTGTCGCTGAGGGACGACTGACCATGACGACGACCGACCTCGAGGTCTCGGCCCGGCTCACGATCGATGTCCAGGTGAGCGAGCCGGGGATCGCGTTGATCCCGGCTCGGTTGCTGGCCGACACGGTGAAGTCGCTCTCCGACGCGCCCGTGGACGTGGAGACGGACCAGTCGCAAGCGCGGATCCGGTGCGCGGCCTACGAGGGAGCACTCCGGTTGCTCCCCGCCGAGGACTTCCCGGGATTGCAGGAGCCGGGGGGCACTCGTGTCGAGGCGGATGCCGGCGCCTTCGCGGTGGCCGTGTCGCAAGTCGCGCGGGCGGCCAGCCGTGATGAGGCCAGACCGGTCCTCACGGGTGTCCTGGTCGAGGTGAGTCGCGAGGGCTGCGTGTTGGTGGCGACCGACTCGTACCGGCTTGCCGTGCGCGACCTGGTGGCCAGCGCGGACGGTGAGGCGAAGGCGATCGTTCCCGAGCGTGCGTTCTCCGAGGCCGGGCGCGCCGCCGCGGGTGACGAGAAGGGCAAGGTGGAGATCCTCGTCGATGACGCCCAGGTGTCGTTCCGCGCCGGCGGGCTGACGCTCACCTCGCGACTGATCGAAGGAGAGTTCCCGAATTACCGCCAGCTCCTGCCCGACACGCACGAGAGCAGACTGACCGTGTCACGCCAGCAGCTCTTGGATGCGGTGCGCCGCGTTGGACTGCTCGCTCGCGACACCACGCCGGTCCGGCTCGAGTTCAACGCGCTCGGCGTCAAACTCTCGTCCAGCTCCCCGGACCTCGGTCAAGCCGTCGAAACGGTCGAAGCTCGCTACGAGGGAGACGATCTGACGGTGGCGTTCAACCCGCAATACCTGATCGACGGACTGACCGCCGCCAACGGCGAGTCCATCCATCTGGACGTGCGAGACGGGCTGAAGCCCGGCGTCGTGCACGGGGAGAGCGACGGGTTCACCTACCTCGTGATGCCCGTGCGGCTGCCCGCGGCCGTGGTGTAGCTCCTTCCGATCCGAGTTCCGCCATGCGCCTGCTGTGGGTGGAATTGCGGGACTACCGGAACCACGCACACACGCGGGTCGATCTCGGGCACGACGGGATCATCGTGGTGGCGGGACCGAACGGTGAAGGCAAGACGAACCTGTTGGAGGCGATGCACTTCCTGTATTCGCTCGGGAGTCCGCGTGTGAGCGCCAGCGAGCCTCTCGTGCGAGACGGCGCGGACGCCGCGTACGTGCGTGGCGAGTTCGAGACGCGCGACGGCCGCGTGCTCGTCGAGGTCGAGATCCGACGGAAGGGTGCGAACCGCGTGCAGGTGGATCGGTCGACGGTCCGGCGGCGGCGGGATCTCCGCCGGGCCGTGCGCGTCGTCTTGTTCGGACCGTTCGATCTGCCGATCGTCACCGGCGACCCGGCTCGACGCCGTGCATTCATGGACGAGATCGCCGTGCTGCTCCAACCGGCTCGCGACACCTTGACCAGCTCGTACGAGCGCGTGCTCCGACAGCGCAATCGCCTCCTGAAGGAGCACGAAGGCCGGGGTGCTCCTCCAGAGCTCGAGGCGTGGGACGAGCAGCTGATCCAGACCGGGACGGCGGTGATCGAGGCGCGGGCCGAGGCCGTGGACGCGATCGCTCCGCCGGCGTCAGAGGCCTTCTCGGCGGTTTCGGGCTACGACCTGGTGGTCCGGTACGCCCCGAACGTGCCCACCACCGACGGCGAGGTGGGGTTCCGTCACCGGCTCGACGAGCGCCGATCCGACGAGCTTCAGCGCCGGACGTCGCTCGTCGGCCCTCACCGAGATGATCTGGACCTCGCTGTGCGGGATCTCGGTGCCCGGAGCTTCGCGTCCCACGGGGAGACCTGGGTCGCGGCGCTCGCCGTCCGGCTCGGGCTCGCGACGGCCGTCGAAGCCGCGATCGGGGAGCCGCCGGTCCTGCTCGTGGACGACCCGTACAGCGCGCTCGATCCGACCCGCCGCGACCGGATCGCCGGGATCCTCGCGGCACGACCGGGTCAGGTCGTGATCAGCGTCGCCGACGAAGCCGATGTGCCGGCCCAGGCCACGGCGATCTTGGACGTGCGCGCCGGCAACGTCATCGCGCGTCATGAGGCGGCCTGATGCCGCACTCCAAGGGGTTCGGACGACGCGCCGATCGGCGCACCGGGGATCCGGTGCCGATCGGTGATGTCGTCGACGCGCTGATGCGCGAAGACGTGTTCAGTCGCGGGATGCCGATCGCGACGCTGGCCCGCCGGTGGCCCGAGCTGGTGGGCGAACGACTCTCGCGCGCGACGCAGCCGGCATCGCTGGAGGGCGGGATCCTCGTCGTCCGCGCCTCCGACGGGCCCTGGGGAGCGCAGGCGAAATACCTCTCGGAACAGATCCGGGAGCGGGCCGACGCAGCGCTCGGAACGGGGTCGGTGAAGGCCGTCCGGATCGTCGTCGGTTCGGCGTCCCCCGAAGCGAGAAACCGCAGGTCACAGGGCTGATTTAGGCTCCTCGGATACGGTCAAACGTCCCCCTCGTCCGGTAAGATAGAGGTGTTCGTGCGACACCCCGCCGCACGCCCCCCGCAGGCCCGCGGCGGGTGCCGTGCGGCCCCGATCGGAGGACGGTTGGCAACCCCAGCGAAACGCACCACCAGGACCAGAACGACCAAGCAACAGCCCGGCTACGACTCCAGCAGCATCCAGGTCCTCGAGGGCCTCGAGCCCGTCCGCAAGCGTCCCGGGATGTACATCGGGACCACCAGCTCGCGAGGGCTGCATCACCTCGTCTATGAGGTCGTCGACAACGCGATCGACGAAGCCATGGCCGGATACTGCGACAAGATCGTGGTCACGCTCCACGCTGACGGCTCGGCGAGCGTGCTCGACAACGGCCGGGGTATCCCCGTCAAGCCGATCCCCGGGCGCAAGGATCGCCGCCCCGCGCTCGAGATCGTGCTCACCGTGCTGCACGCGGGTGGGAAGTTCGGCGGCGAGGGGTACAAGATCTCCGGCGGCCTCCACGGCGTCGGCGTCTCGGTGGTGAACGCGCTCTCGCAGAAGCTCGAGGCGCAGGTCCAACGGGACGGGTCCACGTACACGATGGCCTTCAGTCGCGGCAAGGTCACGAAGAAGCTCACCAAAGGCAAGGGGAGCTCGAAGACGGGCACCCTGATCCGGTTCTGGCCGGACCCCGAGATCTTCACCGAGGGTGTGGAGTTCGAGAGCAAGGTCCTGGCGGATCGGCTGAAGGAACTGGCGTTCCTCAACAAGGGCGTCGAGATCCAGCTCATCGATGAGCGCGCGGGGTCGAAGGAGGTCTTCAAGGCCACCGGGGGTCTCGTGGACTTCGTGAAGTACCTCGCGGAGGGGCGCGACCCGCTCCACCGGGTCGTGTACTTCGAGGCGAAAGAGGGCGACGGGACCGCAGAGGTCGAGATCGCCCTGCAGTGGAACAACTCGTACGCGGAGTCGTTCCACTCGTTCGCGAACACGATCAACACGCACGAGGGGGGCATGCACGAGGAGGGTCTGAAGAAGGCGCTCACGAACGTGCTCAACCGATACGCGCGGAGCAAGGGCCTCCTCAAGGAGAAGGAAGAGAACCTGATCGGCGAGGATGTTCGCGAGGGCCTGATCGCGATCGTGTCCGTGAAGCTCCGGGATCCGCAGTTCGAGGGCCAGACGAAGACGAAGCTCGGCAATGCCTTCATCCGCTCGTTCGTCGAGACCACCGTCAACGCCAAACTCGCCGAATGGCTCGAGGAGCACCCCGGGGACGGCAAGCGCATCGTCACCAAGGCCGCGTCCGCGGCCAAGGCGAGGCTCGCGGCCAAGCAGGCGCGCGACCTCACCCGGCGGAAGTCGTTCTTGGAGTCGGGATCGTTGCCGGGCAAGCTCGCCGACTGCCAGCTGAACGACCCGGCCGCGTGCGAGATCTACATCGTGGAGGGGGACTCCGCCGGCGGCTCGGCGAAGCAGGCGCGCGATCCGGCGACCCAAGCCATCCTCCCGATCCGCGGCAAGATCCTGAACGTCGAGAAGGCGCGGCTGCACAAGATCCTCGAGAACATCGAGATCCAGGCGCTCATCACGGCGATCGGCACCGGCATCGGCGACGAGTTCGACATCACGAAGGCCCGGTACCACCGCATCGTGCTGATGGCCGACGCCGACGTGGACGGCGCGCACATCCGCACGCTGCTGCTGACCTACTTCTTCCGCTACATGCGCGACCTGATCGACGCCGGCTACGTGTATCTCGCTCAGCCACCGCTGTACCTCGTGAAGGAAGGCAAGCAGGAGCTGTACTTCTACACGGAGCGTCAGTGGGACGACTATCGGAACGCGAACGGGAACGGGAGGAAGCTCGATCCCCAGCGGTTCAAAGGTCTCGGCGAGATGGACGCGTCCCAACTGTGGGACACCACGATGGATCCCGAGCGCCGCACGTTGCTGCAGGTGACGTTGGACGACGCCGCCACCGCCGATCACCTGTTCACCGTGCTGATGGGTGAAGAGGTGCCGCCGCGGAAGGAGTTCATCGAAGCCAACGCCCGGTACGTCCAGAACCTGGACGTCTGAGAGGGAACCGAGGAGCGTCCGTGTCACAGGAAGGGTTGTTCGCGGGGAACGTCGAGCCGGTCCAGCTGGAAGAGGAGATCCAGCGCTCCTACCTCGACTACGCGATGTCCGTCATCGTCAGTCGGGCGCTGCCCGAGGTGCGCGACGGTCTGAAGCCGGTGCACCGCCGGATGCTCTGGTCCATGCTCGAGGGGGGACTGCGGCCGGACCGGCCGCACCGCAAGTCCGCCTGGGCCGTCGGCGAGGTCGTGAAGAAGTACCACCCCCATGCGCTCGAGGCCGTGTACGACGCCCTCGTGCGGCTGGCACAAGACTGGTCGTTGCGCCACCCACTGATCGACCCGCACGGCAACTTCGGCTCGGTCGACGGCGATCCGCCTGCTGCCATGCGCTACACGGAAGCGCGGCTGGCGCCGATCGCGCTCGAGCTGCTTCGTGACATCGATGCGGAGACGGTCGATTTCGTCCCGAACTACGACGGGTACGAGCAGCAGCCCGTCGTGCTGCCGTCCCGATTCCCGAACCTGCTGGTCAACGGTTCCGGCGGCATCGCCGTCGGGATGGCGACGAACATCCCGCCGCACAACCTCGCCGAGGTGATCGACGCGGTGATCCACTTCATCGACAACCCCGAGGCGACGGTCGCGGAGCTGCGGAAGTTCGTGAAAGGACCCGATTTCCCAACCGGCGGCATCGTGCTGGGCAAGGACGGCATCCGGGATGCCTACGAGACGGGCCGGGGGTCGATCAAGGTCCGGGGTGTGTCCTCGATCGAGGAGGGCAGCGCCGGCCGGTCCCGGATCGCGATCACCGAGCTGCCGTATCAGGTGAACAAGGCGCGGCTCGCGGAGAAGATCGCGGACCTCGTGAAGTCGGGGCGGATCAAGGACATCGCCGACGTCCAGGACCACTCCAGCGGTCGCGAGGGGATGCGGCTCGTGATCGATCTCAAGCGGAACGCGAACCCCCACGTGGTGCTGAACCAGCTCTACAAGCACACGCAGCTGCAGGACAACTTCGGCGTGATCATGCTCGCGCTCGTCGACGGGGTGCCGCGGACGCTGAACCTCGCAGAGATGATCGGGTACTACGTCGACCATCAGATCGATGTCGTCACGCGCAGGACGCGCTACGAGAAGCGGAAGGCCGAGGAACGCGACCACATCGTGCAGGGCTTGCTGATCGCCCTGGACCATCTCGACGAGGTCATCAAGATCATCCGGGGATCCCAGGATTCCGAGGAAGCTCGCACGAAGCTGATGCAGAAGTTCAAGCTGAGCGAGGTCCAGACGAACCACATCCTCGACATGCCGCTCCGGCGGCTCACCCGGCTGGCGCGCGCCGAGCTGGATCAGGAGCACAAGGACCTGCTCGCGCGGATCAAGTACCTGGACTCCGTGCTGCGGAGCCCGAAGAAGCTCCGAGGCGTGATCAAGGACGAGCTCGCGGAGATCAAGAAGAAGTACGCGAACGCTCGCAGGACCCAGCTCAAGGCCGACGAGGGCGAGTTCGACGCGGAGGACCTGATCGCCGAGGAGGACGTCGTCATCACGGTCAGCCGTGCCGGCTACGTCAAGCGTCAGCCGATCGATGCGTTCAAGCGGCAGGGGAGGGGCGGCAAGGGCATCAAGGGCGCCACCCTCAAAGAGGAGGATGTGATCACGGACGTCTTCACGACGACCACGCACAACTGGCTCCTCTTCTTCTCGACCAGGGGCAAGGTCTATCGGGTGAAGGTCCACGAGGTGCCCGATTCGTCACGGATCGCCCGCGGCCTGTACGCGGCCAACCTCCCCGGCGTTTCGGTGAGCGCCGACGAGAAGGTCAGCGCGGTGCTGGATCTCAAGGAGTACGCGGAAGGACGGTTCCTGCTGTTCGCGACCAAGCACGGCATGGTGAAGAAGACCGCGCTCCCGGAGTACGCGTCGGCCCGAACGGGGCTCGCCGCGATCAATCTGCGGGCAGGCGACGAGCTCGTCGATGTCCGCCTGACCGACGGCAAGGACGAGGTGTTCCTCGTCTCCCGGCGCGGCCAAGCCATCCGGTTCAAGGAGTCGCTCGTCCGTCCGATGGGGCGCGCGACCGGGGGCGTGATCGGCATGCGGTTGGCCGAAGGCGACGAGGTGATCGCCCTCGCCCTCGCATCGGACGGCGAAGAGATGATCAGCGTGTCGCAGAACGGGTACGGCAAGCGATCGCGCTTGGCCGACTACCCGACCAAGGGACGCGGCGGCAAGGGGGTCATCGGCCATCAGCTCACGCGGAAGACCGGTGAGCTCGCGGGCGCGTTCATCGGCTCGAAGGACCAGGATCTCCTGACGATCTCATCGTCCGGCAAGGTGCAGCGGGTCGGGGCGGCCGACATCCGCCGGGTGGGGCGCTCGAGTCAGGGCGTCCGCACGATGCGGGTCGACGACGGCGAGCACGTCGCCGCGATCGCTCCGGTGATCATCCAGATGGACGACGAGTGATCCCTAGTCGGGCAGCGGGACCTTCTTGAACGTGCGCCACAGGAGCAGGTCGTACACCGACTTGAGCGTGCCCGCGACGACCCACGGCGCCCCGAGGGCGACGGAGTGCATCAGCGCCGTCCCGACGAGGGGACCGAACGGACGCGCGACGTAGCGCGCCGTGTTGGTCGTTGCCGCGGCTGCCGTCCGCTCCTCCGGATCCACCATCGCGGCGATGTAGGCCTGCCTCGTCGGCACGTCCATCTGCGACAGCACGAACCGGAGCAACAGGACCGCGATCGCGAGCGGGAGCGTGGGCATCAGGGGAACCAGGATCAGCAGGATGTTGGACGGCAGGTGGGTGAACACCATCGTGTTCAACAGCCCGAACCGCTCGCCGACCCGGCTCGCCGCGATCGACGACACCGCCTGGAGGAGGCCGGCTGCGAAGAAGACCGCCGACATGACCTCCTGCGACGCGCCGAACCGCACCGAGAACCAATAGACCATGAAGACCGTCACGACGAACCCGCCCGCGAACGCGTCGATCGAGAAGAGCGAAGCGAGCCTGAACACCTGCGTTCGCGACCGCTCCAGCCGGGCATGGGCGCGGTCCTCGATCTCCATCACCCCGCTGAGCCGCGTCGCCAGCCACACGCAAACGATCGCGCCGATCGGGAACAGCAAGAACCATCGGCGATCGGCAGGCGCCCCGGCCCACACCTGATGCAGGAACGCGGGCCCGCCCGCGGCCAGCGCCCCGAGTGCGCCGGTCAGGAACGCGATCGCGTTGTAACGGCCGAACACGCGAAGACGGGACGCGGCCGGCGCTTGCCCGATCATGGCCTGCTCGAGCGTCGTGAGCGGGCCGTTGTCGTTCGCGTCGGTCGACATCGTGCCGAAGAGCGCGAGGAGGATGAGGATCCAGATGCGGTCGGTCAGGGCGTAGCCCAGACCGACCACGCCGAGGATCACCAGCAGGGCGCCGTACGTTCGTCGGCGACCGGAACGGTCGCCGACGATGCCGACGACGATCGCGGACAACGCCATCCCGGCCAGGATCGCCGCGCCGACCAGCCCGACCTCGAGCGCGCTCGCGCCATTGGCCGCGAGCACCGAACCCAAGATCACCGCCCCGAACCCGTAGAGGAACGCGCGGATGGCCTGGATCCACAAGATGATCCGGAGGTCGCTCTCGACGTTCACGGTCGCCACGCGCTCACCCTCCTCAGAACGTGACTCCGACCACCGTCCAGAACCAGAGCACCGCCGCCGTGATCCCGAGCCAGAACCCCAGGATGGCGCCCGCGATCGCGCGCGCCCTGAGCGCCGTGCCGGCGCTCAGGGCGCGCCTCCCCCGAGCCCCTCCCACGAGCGAGACCAGGGCGACGGCGCCGAGCCCGACCAGGTAGAGACCCGTCCGGAGCCCGTGCGGCGCCAGGCCGACGAGCACGATCGTCAGCGGGATCCCGACGAGACCGATGAGCGCCAGGCGAAGACCGAGGCGAGCATCGTCATCGGGGTCGGGGGCGGGGATCGCCATGGCCACGGCCCGCATCATCGCAGGACGCCGCGACCCGTCGCGTCGCGGTGGTGAGGGCCCGCCCCGGCTCAGGCGGACTTGAGGCCGCGGATCGCGACCAGGCTTCTGATCTTCGATCGCGCCTGGCCGTACGTGAGGCCGGTCTGGGCCTCCATGCCGACGACCTGGCTCAGGAAGAACAGCGTCCGCGCCTGCGCGTCCGTCATCGGCTCGTCGAGGAAGCTCGCGACGACGATCGCGGACTGGCCGTCGGTCAGTGAGGCATCGAACGTCTCCCCGAACTCATCACACAAGAACCGGAGGTAGCTCGCCTGGGCGAGGGTCATCGGACCCGGCCGATCGTCCGGGTCGCCCTCGTCGTCCCGTGCATCGAGACCCCACGCGATGCGCGGGTCCGCCCCGCTCCGTTCGATCCGGCACAGGAAGCACCAGGCCGGCTCCATGCCATGCGCGCAGCCTTCCACACGGGCTGCATCGGCACCGACCCACGGCCGCTTGACCGACCCGTATCCTCGCCCCATGGACCCGGTGGCTGGCTGGTCGCTCCTCCTCGCGGCTGCCGCGCTCCTGCTGCTCGCCGCGTTCCCGCTCCGGACCCGGCTCCCTCACCGGGTCCTCGACGCGCTGCTCGCCCTCGGGGGCGCCGGCATCGGAGTGGGCGGCTTGCTGCTCCTCAGCGATGTCGAGCCGGCCTCCTGGGTGGTCGCTCCGGTCCTGCTGGCGGTCGCCGCGGTTGCCCACGTGCGGTTCCTGTTCGCGGGCCAAGGCCCGTTCCGAACTTGATCCGGGGCTTCCGGGTGCTTGCCCTCGGGTCGGCGTACCCTTAGAACCTTCCCCGGTGCGAGGATGACCACAACGGCTGAAGATCCCTTCCCGCAGACGACAACCCCCGACGCTCCCGTCATCGACGTGGAGTTAGGCGGCGCGGTCCGGCCACGCCGGGCTGAGCGTTCGCATGGCTTCGGGGAGCCACGGCGGACGAAGGTCACGATCAGGCGCTTCGGCTTGGTCTCGGTGTTCCGATATTCGCTCCTGTTCTCGTTCTGCATGATGCTCGTGCTCTGGCTCGCGCTGCTGATCATCTTCCTGGTGCTCCAGGCCGCAGGCGTCACCGACACGGTGGCGCAGTGGATCGGGTGCCTGGTGAAGCCGGATCAGGGCACGTACCGATGCACGCCGGCCATCATCGACGGAACGAAGATCTTCACCTGGCTCTTCTTCGTCGGATGCGTGTTCGCGCTCGTGTGGACGGCGCTGTCGGTGTTCATCGCGCTCCTGTACAACCTGATCAGTGACATCGTCGGTGGCGTCGAGGTCACGCTCTCCGAGCGTCACCGGGGCTGACGGGTTTCGTTTGACGCGTTCTGGAAGCCTGGCTACCCTCGATGAGGTCTTCGCGTTCTTCGATATCTGACTGCACGGGCCTGTAGCTCAGCTCGGTTAGAGCGCTTCCCTGATAAGGAAGAGGTCGATGGTTCAAGTCCATCCAGGCCCACGATCGCACGCGAAGAACATCACGCTGCCTCGTCCGCGCAACGCCCTCTGAGCAGGCCCTTCCCGAACGCCGAGGGGAGCGGCTACCCTTCGGAGAGCCGTGATCGGGTACGGGTCGGTGGTTCGAGTCATCCAGGCTCACGACGAGGAGGGTTCCCTTGGGCGACGACAGCGAAGGAACGGGCAAGAAGAAGAAGGGCTTCTTCCGGAAGCTCCTCAAGTTGACGGCGATCCTCGCGGCGATCGGAGCCGCGATCACGTTCTGGAAGCGGAAGCAGGGCAGCGACCTCGACGATGTCGAGTGGCAAGAGCTTCCCCCTCCCGCCGGCGGATAGCCGCCACCGAAGCCACAAGTCCTGGCGGAGACCCGCGCCATCGGCGCGGGTCTCCGCGTTGTTACGCTCGCCGCCATGACGGACGCCTGGGAGCTCGCCCGCGCCGCGGCACGCGGCGCGGGCGTCGAGCTCCGGCCGCTTCCCGGCGTCGATGACGCCGATCTGATCAACGAGGTGATCCAGGCGACCTGGGGTGGTCAGCGGATCGATCGTGAGGTGATCCGTGCCTTGGCGGCCAGCGGCAACGTGTGCTGGGGGGCGTTCGACGGCTCGGAGCTGATCGGGTTCGTCCTCGGCTGGGCGGGGGTGAACGAAGATGGACTGCACGTCCACTCGCACATGCTCGCGGCGGTGCCGGACCGCCGCCACCGCGGCGTGGGGTACGCGTTGAAGCTCGCCCAGCGCGCTCAGGCGCTGGAGCAACAGATCCACGTGGTGCGGTGGACGTTCGACCCGCTCCTCGCGCGCAACGCGTGGCTCAACCTCGGGAAGCTCGGTGCCGTCGTGGACGGGTTCACGCGCGACTACTACGGCGCGATGACGGACGACCTCAACGTCGGAGAGCGGAGCGATCGGCTCATGGTTCGCTGGGACCTCGCCCGCGAGCCGGGCCCACGATCGATCACCGGGCCGAGCACGCAGATCCCGATCCCGGTCGATCATCAGGATCTGCGAACGCGCGATCCGGAGGAGGCACGCCGATGGCGCGACGACGTGGCGGCGCGTGTCGAGCGGGCGATGGCGCGCGGCGAGATCGGGGTCGCGTTCGATCGCGACCGCTCGTGCTACCTCTTCGCGAAGGAGGATGCGGCGCGATGACCAGGGTCCGTCGCATCGAGCTCCGGTTGGTCGGGCTGCCGCTCGTGCGGCCGTTCCGAACCTCGTTCGGGATCGCGACGCGCAAGGAATGCGTCGTCGTCCGGGTCGAGACCGACGGCGCCGAGGGATGGGGTGAATGCGTCGCCGACATCGAGCCCGACTTCAGTTCGGAGTGGAACCAGAGCGCCTGGAGCGCGATCCAGATGTTCCTCGGGCCCACCCTGCTCCACGAGCCGGAGGTGTCGGCGGAGTCGCTGCACGATGTCTTCGGCTTCGTCCGGGGCAACCCGATGGCGAAGGCGACCCTCGTGAACGCGGTGCTGGACGCCGAGCTGCGACGGCGCGGCGAGTCGCTCGCCTCGTACCTGGGAGCGGCCAGGGAGACCGTCGTCTGCGGCGTGTCGGTCGGCATCACCGAGACCGCCGATGAGCTGCGCGCCCAGGTGGACGGGTACCTCGCCGACGGCTACCGGCGGATCAAGCTCAAGATCGCGCCCGGGGTGGACCTCGACCGCGTCGCGGCGATCCGGGCCGACCATCCGGACGTCCTCCTGTCGGTCGACGCGAACGCCGCGTACACCCTCGAGGACCTCGACGTCTTCCGCGCGCTCGACGACCTCGGCCTGTTGATGATCGAACAGCCGCTCCATCACGAGGACCTCGTCCAGCACGCGAAGCTCCAGGCACGGATCCGTACGGATCTGTGCCTGGACGAGTCGATCCGGTCGGCGGCCGATGCGGCCGCCGCCCTCGAGCTCGGCGCCTGCCGCATCGTCAACGTCAAGCAGGGCCGCGTCGGCGGCGTGCTCGAGGCGCGCGCGGTCCATGACGTCTGCCTCCGCGCCGGCGTTCCGGTGTGGTGCGGCGGGATGCTCGAGACCGGGATCGGCCGGGCCACCAATCTCGCGCTCGCCGCGATGCCGGGGTTCACCCTGCCCAACGACACGAGCGCCTCGGCCCGGTACTTCCCGGAGGACCTGACCGAGCCGTTCGTGCTCGACGGCGACGGCACGATGCGGGTCCCCGACGGCCCGGGCATCGGCGTGGTGCCGTTGCCCGAACGGCTGGAGGCGTGCACGCTCCGCCGTGAGGTGCTCGAGGCCTAGCCCGCGGGTTCCTCGCGGAGGGAACCGATGGCCACTACGCTTGCCGTCGTGCGCGGTCGATACCTCGGCGCGACCGAACGCCAACGGCCAACGCCAACGGCCAACGCCAACGGAAGGACACCGCACCGTGAGCGACCAACCCCCGACGGACGATGTGACCGGCCCGCCCGAGGACGCGCAGCCGGGCGACACCTGGAGCCTCGACCCGCAACCGCGAGCCGGTTCGTCCTTCCCGACCCCGCCGGAGGGCGCTCTGCCGATCAGCATGGCGGAGGTGACCGAGGGGGGCGAGGCCCCGCCCGCCGCGCCCCGTCGCGGGCTCAAGATCGCAGGCATCGCCCTCGCGACGGTCCTGGTGCTGGCCGGCGCCGCCGGTGCTGCCGGATTCATGCTGCTTCGCGGCAGCGGCGAAGCGATCTTGGACAAGATCCCCGCGAGCGCCGACGTCGTCGTGACGGCGAACCTCGATCCGGCCGCCGGCCAGAAGATGAACCTCCTCCGCATGGCGTCGAAGTTCCCCGCTCTCGGGGGCCAGGACGGGCTGCAGCAACGGCTGAACGAGACCCTCGACGACCTGCTCCGGGATGTCGGGATGACCCACGAAGACGTGCGGTGGGTGGGGTCGGAGGTCGGGCTCTACGTGGACGTGAAGAGCGCGCAGGAGACGTCCTACGCCGCACTGATCGCGACGGATGACGAGGACGCCGCCGCCGCCTCGTTGCAGAAGTTCCGAGCCGGGCTCGAGAGCCAGGGCGCCAGCTTCCACGTCTCCGATCACGACGGCGTCCAGATCACCGTGTCGACGACGCCCGAACATCCGTCATTCGCGATCGTCGAGGGCGTGGTCGTCCTGGGATCCGACGAGGGAGCGGTCTCGGCGGTCATCGACACAGCCCACGGTGGGCCAGCGATCGCGGACGACCCTGCCTTCCAGCGCGTCAGCGGCGCGCTCCCGCAGTCGCGGCTCGGCATCGGCTTCGTCAACACCGGTCAGCTCCTCGGCACGTTCGGCGACGTCGTTGGTGCTGCGGGCCTGACGACCGGCGTCACCAGCCTGGATGCGCTCGACGGCGCGGGGATCTCCGTCTCTGCGGAGTCCGACGGGCTGGCCCTCGACACGGTGATGATGTACGACGACGCCAAGCTCTCCGACGTCCAGCGGCAGACGCTGTCGGCGGCGGACCATCCGAACCAGCTGATCGACCTGATCCCCGAGGGCGCGCTCGGGATGTACGCCGTCGAGCACCTCGACGCCGCGATCGCCGATCAGGTCGACCGCATCTCTGCGAGCGATCCGCAAGCGGACGAAGAGTTCAAGCGGCTGGGCCTCACGGGGCCGGGCGGGCTGGTGTCCCAGCTGACCGGGGATGTCGCTGCCGCGGCGAGCCCCGAGGCAGGACCGATCCCGGTCGGCGGGGTCCTGATGTTCGGCACGAAGGATCCCGACGCAACGTCGAAGTGGCTCGACACCACGTTGCAGAGCCTGCCGTTGGGCGCCGGCGGTGCGTCGTGCTCGTTCGAAGGAACGTGCCGAGTCATCAGGGAGCCCGTTCGTTGGGCCACGGAGGAACACAGCGGGATCCCGGTCACGTACGCCTCGGGCGCCGCCCTCCCGGTGGCGTATGCGGTGATCGGAGATGTGGCCGTTCTCGGCTCCTCGCGTTCCCAGGTCGAACACGTGATCGACGTCCAGCGGGGCGGGGGAGCGATCTCCGAAGACCCCCGGTTCACGTCGGCCACGGCGAGCGTTCCGACGGATGACGGCGTCCTGTACCTCGACGTGCCCGCCATCGTCGCCGTCGTCCGCGGTCAGTTCCCGCCGGCCGAGGCTGCTTCCTTCGACAACCAGGTCGGCGCAGCCTTGAAGCCGATCGAGGCGGTGGTCGCCGGGACCAAGAACGAGCCGGACCTTCAGCGGACGCGCCTGTTCATCCGGATCCCGTGATGAAGAGTGACAAAGTTCGGCCTCGGCTTGACGGCGAGCGGCTCCCCGGGGTACAAATCACGCGAGAGGTCGTTGGAGCCTTCGGGTTTCGGCGGCCTCTCACTTCGCGTTCCCCCTCCTTCAACGCTTGAGCGGCGCTCGCGCGTGCGCGACGATACGCGCGCGGTCTTCCCCCGCGCCCAGGAGCCCATGAAGAAGCGTGTCGTGCGAGCCGAGGAGTTCGAGGTCGTGGACGAGCTCGGGCACGTCCGGATGCGGATCGGGCTGTCCGCGGACGAACACCCGTTCTTCTCCATGCTCGATGCCGACGGGAGCGTCCGAGCCCGGTTCGGGGTCCAGGCGGACGGAGCGGCCGGTCTGGCCATCGCCGACGACAACGGCAAGGTCCGCGCGACCTTCGGACTCTCCTCGGACGGCTCGGCGTCCCTGGCGTTCGGCGACAAGAACGGGAGGATCCGGGCGAAGTTCGGGCTCGGATCGGATGCCTCGCCCACGATGGGGGTCGACGTCGAGGATGGCGAGCTGGAACATCGCCACAAGCTCGCCGAGCAGGGAACCCCCACGATGGGTCTGTACGACCAGCGAGGGAAGGTTCGCGTGCGCCTCGGGCTCGCGGCGGGCGGCGCGCCCGTGCTCAGGCTGCTGGACGCCGACGGGACGGTGCGGGCGATCGTCGGCCTCGCGAACGACGACTCACCGTTCGTGCAGTTCCTCGAAGACGACGGCAAGCGCCCGGGGTGGACACAGCGCTGATCGTCATCCGGGCTCGGTGAGCGCCGGGCGATCTGCTGCGAACCGAGGCAGCCGCCACTCGGAGCCCCCATCCAGCGCCAGGTCGACCAACGCGCGACCGAATGGCGCTCGCGAACTTGAACCCGTGGGCCGTACCCAGCGCGAGCGAGACGTTGGACGTTCCGGGAACGAGATCCAAGACGAAGTCCTGGTCGGGCGTGAGGGTGTACAGGCACGTCCGCACCTCGATCGGTGGGCCGACCGCACCGGGAAGATGCTCGCGGATGAACCCGTCGACCGCAGCGGCGTAGCCGAGGTCGGGTTCGAACGTTCTGGTCTCCGGGGTCACCTCGGGACCGCCGCCGTGGATCGCGACCTTCGGACCGGGTTGGCCGAACGACGGCAGACCGTACATGTGCGGGTCGCTATGCCAGATCCAGACGGGGAACCTCGCGGGATCGAACGACGGAGCGTCCGCGGCGTCGAAGTAGGTGACCTGCTCTTGAAGGATCCGGAGTGGGAGGCGCACACCGAAGTTCGCCAGCACCTCGTTCATCCACGCGTCCGCCGCGATGACGAGCGACCCGCACCGGATGGTGCGGGTCGCGGTCTCCAGGGCGAAGCCCGCGCCGTCGGGGACGATCCGAACGACGCGTGTCTCCGGGAGGAGATCGGCGCCTCGCGCGAGCGCGAGGCGCCGATGCACCGCGTTCGCCCGGCTGGCCGCCACGATCCCCGCGTCGTCCTGGTAGATCGCGACGACCTCGTCGGAGACGTGCCATGCCGGCCAGCGCGCGACGAGGGCCGCTGCGTCGAGGACCTCGTGCTGCACGCCCTCCTCGCGCATCGCCGCGACATAGGCGTCGGGCTCGTCGATCGGATCGCTGGGGAAGAGGTCGAGCCCGCCGGTGATCGTGAGGAGCTGCTCACCCGATTCGTCGGCGACCTCACCCCATGTCTCGAACGCCGCTCGCGTGAACCGGACGTAGTCCGCCGACGGGTAGCTCCGCCGGATGATCCGCGAATGATCTTCGGATGCTCCTCGTCCGTGGCCGAGCTCGAACCGTTCGAGTCGCGACCACGCTGACGCCGCGACGCGTGCCCCAGTACGCGGCCGCCGAGCCGAAGGCGCCGAGCCCGACGACGCCGAGGTCGTACCGGTCGTCGGAACCGCTCAGCGAGGAACCCTCACATCACCGCGAAGGTCTCGTACACCGTGATGTTGGCGCCGCCCTGCAGCACCGGACAGCCCTTCGCCATGTCGACCGCTGCGTCGAGTGAGTCCGCGCTGATGATCGAGTAGCCGCTCGCGCTGCCCCCGCCGTCGCTGACCGAGCCGTCGTTCGAGATGGTCTTGGAGGCCGGGGCGAACGGGTTGCCGCCGTCCTTCAGGGAGGAGCCGAGTTGGCCCATCCAGGTGTTCCAGGCATCCATCACGGTCTTCTGCTCTTCCTCGGTCTCGGGCATCGAGCCACCGCTGTAGAGCAGCAGGTAGTCCGTCATCGCACGCTCCCTCGCTCATGGACCGTGGGATCGGCCCGGAACGGTCATCGTACGTTGGGGCATCGGTTCCGGCGAATCGGTATCGTCAAAGCCACGGGGACGTAGCTCAGCTGGTAGAGCACCTGCTTTGCAAGCAGGGGGTCGGCGGTTCGAGTCCGCTCGTCTCCACCCGGGTGATCATCGTCGCGCTGACGTCGCTCCAGGCGGCACGAGCACAGATGGCCGTGTCGCTCGGGTTCCACATCGTCTTCGCGGCGCTCGCGGTCGGCCTCCCGGCGATGCTCCTGTTCGCGGAGTACCGAGCGAACCGGACGGGCGACCCCGTGTGGATGGCGCTCTGTCAGGCGATGGGCGCGGGCGCTCGGGATCCTCGTCGCGGTGGGGGCGGTCTCCGGCACGGTGCTGTCGTTCGCGCTGGGGCTCTTCTGGCCGGGGCTGATGGGGCGATGGGGCGCGGTGATCGGTCTCCCGTTCGCCCTCGAGGCGTTCGCCTTCTTCATCGAGGCGATCTTCCTCGGCATCTACCTGTTCGGGTGGGATCGGCTCTCGCCGTGGGCACATTGGGCCGCGGGATGGCCGGTCGCGATCGGTGGCGTTGCGAGCGCATGGTTCGTGGTGACCGCGAACGCGTGGATGCAGACGCCGACCGGATTCGCGACCGTGAGCGACGGCCGGGTCGTCGACGTGCAACCGATCGCCGCGATGTTGAACCCATCGACCCCGGTGATGACCACCCACATGATCGTGGCCGCGTACATGGCCACCGGTTTCACCGTCGGGGCCGTGTACGCGGTCGGGATGCTCAAGGGACGCCGCGACGCGTACCACCGTCGGGGGCTCGCGGTCGGACTGGTGCTCGGGCTCGCCCTGGCTCCGATCCAGATCGTCGTCGGTGACGCGGCGGCGCGCTTGGTGGCTGATCGGCAGCAGGTGAAGCTCGCCGCGATGGAAGGGCTGTGGCGAACGACCGCGGACGCGCCCCTCACGATCGGCGGGATCCCGCTCCCGTCGCAAGAACGGACGATCCTCGGGATCAGGATCCCGGGAGGTCTCTCGTGGCTGGCCTACGGCAACACCGGGGCGGTGGTCCACGGGCTGGACGAGGTGGCGCCGGCCGACCGCCCGAACGTCGTCGTCGTGCACCTCGCCTTCCAGATCATGGTGGCGATCGGGTTCGCCCTCGCTGCGCTCGGGCTGTGGGCGTTGATCGGGTGGATCCGCCGCCGCCGACTCCCCGAGACGAAGTGGTTCCTTCGAGCGGCGGCCGTTGCCGGACCGGCCACCTTCGTCGCCCTGGAGATGGGCTGGGTGGTGACCGAGCTCGGTCGTCAACCGTGGATCGTGTACGGCCAAACGCGGACGGCGGACGCCGTGACATCGCGACCCGGGATCGCGTTCTGGCTCGTGGCGACGGTAGCGATCTACGTCCTGCTCGGCGTCGCGTGCGCGTGGCTCCTCCTTCGCCTCGCGCGGACGCCACGAGGAGCAACCGACCTCGAGGCGCCGGCATGACGCCGTTCCAGCTCGAGGTCGCGATCCTGATCGTGATCGGCGGGGGTCTCACCTTGTACTGGCTGCTCGGGGGAGCGGACTTCGGCGGTGGGGTGTGGGATCTCCTGGCGATCGGACCGATGCGCGAGCGTGAGCGTGCCCTCATCTCGGATGCGATCGGACCGGTCTGGGAAGCGAACCACGTCTGGTTGATCTTCGTGGTCACCGGATTGCTCGCGGCCTTCCCGGCCGCGTTCGCGTCCCTCGGCTTCGCCCTCTACGTGCCGTTCTCGATCGCGATCGCCGGGATCGTGTTCCGCGGCGCGGCCTTCGCGTTCCGTTCGTGGGGCGATCGGGGGTCGGCGTGGCAACGGACGTGGACGAGGGTGTTCGGTGTCGCCTCGATCGTGACGCCGCTCGCGCTCGGCGCCGCCGCCGGGGCGGTCGCCTCCGGCAGGATCCGCGTCGCGGGATCGACGGTCGTCGCTCCCCTCTGGGGCTCATGGACCGGCCCGCTGTCGATCGTGACGGGGCTGCTGGCACTCGCGTCGTGCGCGTTCCTCGCGGCGAGCTACCTGACGGTCGAAGCGACGCAGCGAGACGATCGGGTGATGGAGGAGGTCTTCCGCCGCCGGGCGCTCGTTTCCGGTGCCGTGTCGGGCGTCGTGGCCATGCTGGGACTCCTCGTCACCCGCAACGTCTCACCGCAGCTCTGGCACGGGATGCTCACACGAGCCTGGCCGTTCGCCCTGCTGTCGGCCGTCGGCGGCATCGCATCCCTGTGGACGGTCGCGCGACGGCGCTACCGCCTCGCGCGGGTCGCGGCGGCGGTCGCCGTTGCATCCGTGGTCGCGGGATGGGGCGTCGCGCAGTGGCCCTACCTGATCGTCCCCGATATGACGGTTGCGGACGCGGCTGCCCCGGCGAACGCCCTCCGGCCGATCGCGTTCGGCTTCGCGATCGGCATCGCGCTCGTGGCTCCGTCCCTGTTCCTGTTGTTCCGGGTCTTCAAGGGGAGCGGTGCGCAGAGCGGCACGCCGTCGTACCACTGAAGCGGCGGAACACATCCGGGGTGGGCGCCCGGATGCAGTGGTTCGGTCACGTGGGTACGAGATCACGTTTCAGAACACCCGTACGACGGAAAAGTGGTAGTCCTGGGCAAGGCACGAGGACCTTCTGACGGTTCGTCCGAGGGATCGAGGTAGGGAGTGGTCGCGGAGCGACGAGTTCTGGAGCACACGAGCGAACGAGATGTGCCTCCCGGGAGCAGGAAGCGGAAGGGCCTTGCCGCTGCTGTTGCCCTCGCCGTTTCGGTGTCGATCTTCAGCGTTGTCACAACCATCGTGCCGGCCTCGGCCTCGACCGTCTTCGCCGACGGCTTCGAAAGCGGAGACCTTTCCGGCTGGACGGCGAACGTGGGCCTCATCGCCCAACAGCAGGACGTCTTCGCCGGCGCGTGGGCCGCACGTGCTCAAGGCGATGCCAGTCCTGCGTACGCGTACGAGCAGCTTCCCTCCCCGAGTCTCTCGCTGACGGCCGAGACCTGGTTCAACGTTCTAGGCCGCTCCACACGCGTCGGCCTCCTGCGGCTCGAGACGGCGACCGGTTCCAACCTGGTGACGCTGTCGCTGAACATGGCGGGAGAGTTGGCAGAGCGGAACGACGTGTCAGGCGTGACGACCACAACCTCCGTTGCACCAGCGAACGGCGTTTGGCATCACCTCGTGCTGCGAACGCTGATCAACGGAACGGCGAGCCACGTCGACGTCGTCCTTGATGACGCGACGGTCCCGCAGATCAGCAACACGGAGTCGCTCGGAACGGCCCCTCTCGGTCGCCTTCGGCTCGGCGACGGCACCACCAGCCATGTTTTCGACGTGGCGTTCGATGAGGTGCTGGCTGGTGTTCCGGACGACGTCGATCCTCCGACGCAGCCCCAGGCGCTCACGGCGGGGTCGGTCTCGGCATCCGCGGTGGCACTGACGTGGAGCCCGTCGCAGGACAACACCGCTGTAGCGGGCTACACCGTGTATCGGTCGGACTCGGGAGCCCCCTCGGTCCCCATCGCGACCGTGACGACCACGAGCTTCAACGACACGACCGTCTCGCCATCGACCTCGTATGTCTACGCCGTGGATGCATCCGACGAGTCCGGGAACCGTTCGGTGCCGTCCGCCCCGCTGGAAGTGATGACGCCGCCCGCAGAGGCTGCCGGCAACCCGGTCGTCATCATCTTCATGGAGAACAAGTCGGCGTCCGAGATCATCGGGAACCCCAACACGCCCTACCTCAACGGGTTCTCGTCGGAGGGTCGCACCTTCACCGACTATCGCGAAGGCGACTCCGTGGGACCCTCGCTGCCGGATTATCTCCAGGTGGCCGCGGGGTCGTCATGCGGATCAACCAGCGACGCGGTGATCGCCGGCGATCCCAGCATCGGGGCTGTGTGCCCGACGACCGTGTGGAACCAACTGACCGACGCTGGGCAGAGCTGGGGCGTGTACATGGAGGCCATGCCGACTCCGTGCTACGACGGCGTCTCCTTCGGAGATCCGGTCACCGACGGGCCCTACGCCCTGAGACACAATCCGGCCACACCGTTCCCGTCCGTGTTCGGGGACCCAGCCCTGTGCGCCTCACACGTCCTGCCGTACAGCGCGTTCGATCCCGCCGCCCTCCCAGCCGTTTCGTTCATCGCCCCGAACATCTGCGATGACCAACACGGTTCCGCGAGCACCCAGTGGACGAACTGTGTCGAGGATTCGCCCCAGCTCTTGCGCCGAGGCGATGATTGGCTCGCTGCTCGCGTCCCCGCGATGGTCGCCGCCGGGGCAACCGTGGTCATCACGTATGACGAATCCGGCGTCCTCTACGCCGCGGAACAAGGCCCCGGCGTCGTGCCGGGCTCGGTCGATCCGACGCCGTACACCCACTACTCGATACTCGCCGCGATCGAGTCTCGATACGGCCTCCCAGCGCTCGGCGGAGCCGAGACGGCGAACGTGCTGCCGTTGTAACGGTTCGACCGTTCGGGTCCGCTCGCTCCATCGCGACGTCACGACCGTGGCTCCATCATGCGAACGGTGGTCGGTGCACCTGGCATGCCGCCCGCCGAGGACGCGTACTCCGGAACGCCGACGCAGGTGAACAGGAGACCATCCAGCGGCTCGTCCAAGAGCGCGGGCACGTCGCTGTCGACGAAGGTCATCCCCGAGGCGCTCGCGCCGAGGCTGTAGGCCAGGAGGTGCAGCCTTCCCATCACCACGCCTGCGGCGAGGTGCGCGTCGCGGTACTCCCGATCGTCGAGCGCGCCGACGTCCGTCGCGGCGATCAGCACGAACGCTGCGTCGCGGGCGAGTCCCTGTTCCCAACACACGTGGTACAGCTCCTCGCGCATGTCGCCCGAGCGCACCGGGGCCGACAGCTCCGGCCAGCGGTACAGACCCCGGCGTGAAGCTCTCGACGTCGTGCACGACGAACCGATGGGGGAGATCGATGCCGCGCAGCGCCGCCGACAGGGACGTCCGCAGGGTGCTCTCCGGCAGCCCGCGCGTGGGGTCCATCCGGCGTTGCGAACCGCGGGCGAGGACGACGGTCTCGATCGGGTCCGTGACCGAGGACGGGCACATCGACCGGGGCGCCACGCTCCCACGGCGACCCGAGCGAGTCCCGGTCGCCGGCGTGTTGCGCGGCCGTGATGAGGGGGAACTCCAACGGCGCTGCGTCAACGTCGCCGGCGGCGGCGGCGCCCGCGGCGTCGATCGCGGGCGAGCCGTCGCCCAGGGCAACGACCGCCACGGGCCACTCGTCCACCCCGTCGGCGCCGACGAGCGCGGCCACCGACGTGTCGGGGTATCGGCTGTAGAGCGACGCGGAGAGCCCCGCGGACCCGGCGACGGCGAGGAGCTGGCCGAGCATCGTTCCTGCATCCCAGTACACGTGCCGGTATCCGCGCTCTCGGTAGCGCCAGCCGGTGCGCCACGGGACCCCGGTGACGACGAGCGTCGGCGTATCCCCGCGCGGTGGCGGTCCGACCTGCACGATCGCGTGGTCCTGCGGGTCGTACCAGTGCACGCCCGCAGGCACTCCCATGCCCTCCGGAACGGCGACGTACACCTCCAAGGGGAAACGACCGCCCGCGGACCCGGCGGCGCGGAACAACCAGGTCGCGTACGGTCGCTCCGTCGTGCGGACGACCCCGGCCGACAGATGCAGCAGGCGGGAGAGCTGGGGCAGATCCAGCCCCGTGCGGGCGACGTCCGCGGTGCCGGCGAGCACGGCGACCGCCGGTGCCGTGGTGGACGGCAGGTTCCGAGGAAGGGCCAGTCGTGGTAGCGACTGGTCGTACCGCTTGTAGAACCACGGGAAGCGATCCAGGTCGTTGGCCTCGAAGCCCTGGACCACGCGAGGGTCGTCGACCGGCGGCGTCCAGATGTCCGGTCGATCCGCGAAGCGGCGATCGATAGACGTCAACCTGTGCAGCGTCTGCGTTGCGGTCTCCACAGCCCGATTCTCGCGCACGGCGCCTGGGGACGGTCCCGACCCGAACCGAGCGCGAGCTGCCGAGACCGGCCCGTCTTCAAGGTCACTGCGCCACAACGCGTCCGGTCTTCGGACACCTCTTGAAGGTCCGAAGTCCTAACCCGGGGGTTCAGGTCGTCGCCGCATGCGCCGAAGCACACAGCAGGGAAGGCGCCCGTGGGTGCCTCCGTCGACCCGTGGGACGAGGATGATCATCGGAACCGACGACCGCAAAGGCTCCAAGTGGCCGCTCTTCGCGGTGCTGGTCGTGGCGTGCGGTCTCCTCATCGCCGGGGCGTCGTTCATGCAGAAGACCGCCCTGGCGTCGAAGGTGGACGCCCAGGAGAGCAAGGCGTCGGCCGTCGTTCGGCAGACGATCGCGCCGATCGTCGGCGGGGCCAACCTCGCGAAACCGCTGCCCGAGGCGACCGCGACCAAGCTCCGGAACCAGCTCCGGAACGGCGTGCTCGCGGCTGGGGTGATCGTCCGCGTTCGGGTCTTCGCGCAGAACGGGCCGCTGCTGTTCTCGTCCGACCCGGCCGATGATCCGGGGACCAAGCCCGGCGACGCGGATGCGATCCGGAGCGCCGCCGGCGGCGCGCCGTCGAGCGTCGCCGGGATGGATCGCGTGTCGATCGGTGCGCGACCGTCGTCGGTCGAGCTCCTCCACACGTACGTGCGGCTCCAAGGCGCCCGGGGCAAGCCAGGCGGGGCGGTGTCCGTGGAGCAGCCCTATCAACCTCTGGAAGCAGCGTCGCAGCAGCCGTGGCACACGGTCCAGCTCGGGCTGGCGGCTGCGGCTGCTGTGTTCCTGCTCATCACGCTCTTGCTGCTCTCGCAGCGGCTCGCCGTCAAGCGGGCTCGCGCCCGTGCGCATTCTCGACCGGCGTCCCCGCCCGGAACGTCGCCCCGGCCCACCGAAGAGGCGGCTGCGAAGCCTCGAACCGAAGAGGTGGACCTTCCGGAAGGACAAGCAGTCGGCAGCTGACGGCGGGACTCCCTCCAAGGAGGAGGTCGAGCGAGCGGAGAAGGACGCCCAGCGCGAGATCCAGGTCCGCGAGGCGCTCGAGACCCAGCTGGAGCAGCTCCGGACCAGGATCCGGGAGCAAGAGGATCAAGCAGGCCGGCACGTCATGGAGCTCACGCAACAGCTGCAGGTGGCGGCCGCCCGCGTCGAGGAAGCCGAGGCGCGCGCGGCGGCTCCCGGCGACGGCGAGGCCGCGCAGCGGCTCGCCGCCGCCGAACGGTTCGCGCAGGAGGCCGGCCAGCGAGCCCGTGAGGTCGAGGCCAGGGCCACGGCCGCCGAGGCGCGCGTGACCGAGCTCGAGGCTCGTCTCGTCGAAGCCAGCCAGGCGAACATGCAGCCGGTTGCGGGTGACCGCATCGCCGAGCTCGAACGCGCAGCGCAGGAGGCGATGGCCGCTGCCGCGGACAGCGCGCGGCGAGCCGAGGCGACGGAAGCGGTCCGCGACGAGCTCGAGACGAAGGTCGCACAGTTCGGGTCGCGAGCTGCGGAGCTGGAGGCGACGACGGCCGCGGTGACGCTGCAGCTGCGAGAGGTCGAAGCCGCGAAGGCCGACCTGGAGCGGCGGGCGCACGAGGCGGAGTCCGGGGGAGACGCCGTCCGTGGCGAGATGGCGCAGCTCACCGCCGAACGCGACGCCCTCCGGGCTCGCGTCGTGGAGCTCGAAGCGGCGCCCCCCTCGACGACGAACGCGCCCGATGCCAGGACAGAGGAGCTCGAGCAACAGCTGGACGCGACGCGTATGGAGCTCGAGCAGATGGACCAGCGTCTCCGGAACGCCTATGCGGAGTTGGCACAAGCGCGATCCCTCCAGCAGGAGCCGGATCCCGCCGTTGCACCTCGCGAGGACCCGCACGCTCACGAGCTCCGCCAGGAGCTCGGTCGCGCGATCGAACGCGCCCAGGTGGCCGAGGAGCGTGCGGCCAAGCTCGAGGCGGACCTGCTCGCCGAGCGGCACGGCATCCGCTCGCTCGACGAGGGAGCCGAACCCGAGGCGCACACCGAACGGGATCATGAGCCTGAGCTCGATCCGGCGCTCGATCCCGAGCTCGATCCCGAGTTCGAGCCGATCCCCGCGTTCCGCTCGATGGTTCCGTCTCCGTCGGACGGGAACGGGACCTCGGAGACGAACGGAGACGCTCAGGAGGGTGACAAGAGCCTTCGGTTCCGCCTGGCGCAGTCGGCGGCCCGCAAGAAGGGCCTCGGCGACCTCGAACCACCCTCGTCCTGAGCCTCGGTCCGACGTTCCTCGCCCGATGCGCCATCATCGGCGGATGCGACGTGCCCTCGTCCTGGTCGCGCTGGCGCTCGTCCTCGTTCCCCTCGCGCCGGCCGCCGCGTCGGCGCCGGCGTACCGGTCGAGCGTGCGGCCCCTCCCGGCGTCGATCCGCGACCTGATGCGAGGCTCTTCGTGGCGTCCTGGATGCCCGGTCGGGCTGAGCGACCTTCGCCTGGTCGGGGTCACCTTCTGGGGGTTCGACCGCCAGGCGCATCACGGCAGGCTCGTCGTGCATCGCACGGTGGCGCGGGATGTCGCCCGCCTGTTCGGGAAGCTCTACGCGGCTCGCTTCCCGATCCACAGGATGCGGTTGGTCGACCGGTACGGCGCCAACGACAAGCGCTCGATGAAGGACGACAACACATCGGCGTTCAACTGCCGGTACCGCAACGGCGTCTGTTGCACCTGGTCGATGCACGCCTACGGCAAGGCGATCGACATCAACCCCGTCGAGAACCCAGAGCTCTGGTCGGGCGGGGTCGCTCCACCGAACGGGGCCGCGTACGCGGATCGATCGAACAAGCGGAGAGGCATGATCTTCCACGGCGACGTCGTGTGGAAGGCCTTCCACACGATCGGGTGGGGGTGGGGCGGCGATTGGTCGTGGCCGATCGACTACCAGCACTTCTCCACCAACGGGAAGTAGCATCAGCCGCGTGACGCGCCTGGAGGTCCTCCGCCCGTTCGTCGAGCAGACCGTCAAGGAGTTCCTGGGGGTCGAGGAGCTCAAGGTCCTCGACGACGGGACGATCCCGATCCGGGCGGGCTCCTCGGCGGTCAACGTGCGGCTCCTGGAGGGGTTGGCCGGTGGCCACCCGCTCTTGCAGGTTTCGTCGCCCATGCTTCGTGGGGTCAAGCCCTCGCCGGAGCTGCTCGAGAAGCTGAACGATATGAACGCGAGCTTCTCGTTCGCCCGGGCGTTCGTGACGGACGAGACCGTATGCATCGCGATGGAGCTGTTCGCCGAGGAGCTGACGACGGAGCAGATCTCCTACGCGTGCGGGTTGATCACGTTCGCGGCCGACCACTGGGACGACGAGCTCAAACGCTCGTTCGGCGGGGAGACGTTCTTCGAGGGGAGCCCCGCCGACGAGACGCCGAAGGACGCCACGGCGAGCAACGAGGCGGATCCGAGGAACAGAGGCCGAGCCGGGCGGGTACCTGTAGGCCGCTAGAAGGCGAGCATGTCGACCGCGTAGGTCTCGCGGAGCCGGAGGTCGACCTCGTCCGCGGAGAGCAACCGTCGCGGTTCCATCCCGTAGCGCTGCGCCTGCTCGAGGTGGGGCCAGCAGAAGGGGATCAGCTCGTCGCGCTGGAGCCATCCGACGATGGCCGGGCGCGTGCCGTGCGGTCCCCACAGCCAGAAGCAGAACTGGCAGACGAGCGCGAGCCGTTGTGGGTAACCGAACTGCGCCCGGTATCCGAGCTCGTGCTCGATCACCCGCCCCCAGAACGCGACCCGGCCCAGGACGGCGGGGCAGCGCGTCCGACGGAGGATCTCGACGTCGTGGGTGCCGTGGAGCCCGCATGAACAGTCCACGTTGGGTGCTCCGTGGAGGCGCGCGTGCTTGCACGCGGCCTCCGCGGGTTCCATCGGGCGCCAGGGGCGGGAACGTCCCGCGACCGGGCGGAGCAACAGCTCCGTCCCGTCGCGATGCCCGGTGAGCGCCCATGCCCGCCAGGCCACGATCGGCTCCGTCGTGGCGCCGACGGAGAGCTCGCGAGCGAGGGAGACGTTGGAGCTCATGGACCGGGCGGTTCCACCGGGAGCTCGAGCGGCATCGGTTCCACGGGTGCGGGCCCCGGTTCCGGCATCGGCATCTGTGGTTCGGGCAGCGGAACCGTGGCGGGCTCGATCTCGATGATCCGCTTGGGACGGCCGATATTCACCGCGAGACCTCCCTGCTGCATCCGTCGGGGGACGGACGCTCCCCCCTCACAAGGAGCGTACCGGACCTCTTTCGAACGCGCGACCCCCCAAAGGTCCCGTTCAGGCGGCGGCGAGCCGGTAGATCCCGCTCGGCCCGCTGAAGTAGATGCGGTGGTTCGGCCCGATCTCGACCGAGTGCACGCCGCCGGTCGACGGCGTGAGCAACACCCTCGACGAGGCGGAGAACCCCGTACGGGATGCGTTCATGTTGATCGCCCGGATCGAGCCGGTGTTCACGTCGCCGAACACGAGGTCGCCGTTGACCGAAGCTCCCAACCCGCACGCGAGACAGAACGCATCTCCGGTGATCCCGATCGGGGTGGGGAAGTAGGTCTTGGGGAGACGGCGGGGCGTCGGGCCGCTGTTGTTCGTATCTCCCGGCGCCGTGCCGCCGCAGTTCTCGCTGGCTCCCCAGCCGTAGTTCCCACCTCTGACGATGAGGTTGATCTCGTCGTTGCACTCGGGCCCGTTCTCGGTCTCCCAGAGACGGCCGGTCTTCGGGTCGAAGGTGAACCCGAACGAGTTCCGGTGCCCGAACGACCAGATGCGGCGGTACGGGTTCCCGGCCGCCGCGGTCCCGTCCCGATCGAGCCGCAGGATCTTGCCCTGCAGGTTGCTCGTTCGGTCCTGCGCGTTCGAGGAGTTGTGTCCGTCGCCGACCATCACGTAGAGCTTGTGGTCGGGACCGAACCGGATCCGGCCGCCGTTGTGATAGCCGGTCGGCGCTGGGCGGCGTGGAGAGCAGGACCCGGAAGTGGGTCCCGTGTCCGCCGTCGTTGCGGATCCGCACCAGCAAGTTGCGGAGCGCGCCGTTCCAGGTCCGCGTGACGTAGACGTAGACGAACGGCTGCGTTCGCCAGGATGGATCCAGCGCGATCCCGAGCGCCCCTCGCTCGCCGGCGCTGTTCACGCTCGCGATCTTGTAGAAGAGATGATCCGCGCCAGTCTTCGGGTTGAGGATCCGCACCTCCCCCGTGGGTCGTTCCAGGTACCAGATCTTCCCGTTCGGTGAGAACGTGAACCCGGAGGGGCCGTTGAGACCGGTCTTCACCGGGACGACCTTGATCGCCGCGGCCACGGCCGGTGCCGCGACGGCGCCGTCGTTGGCCGCGCCCGCCGCCACCGTGGACGGCAGCAGGACCAGACACGTTGCGGCGGTGAGCAGACGGATCGTTCGCATCGTTCCCTTCCCTCCAGCTATGGGACCATGTCCGCCGTGACCGCCGTCCCTCCCTCGACCTTCGGCGTCCCGGCCCTTCGCGCCGAAGACCCTCGGTTCCTCCGTGGGGAAGGCAGGTATCTCGAGAACATCCAGATCGAAGGAGCGTTGCGGGCGGTCTTCGTTCGCTCCATCTTCCCCCATGCGCGGCTCTCCGGGGTGGAGGGCCTGGACGAGGCTCGCTCGATGCCGGGCGTGGTCGCCGTGTACACGGCGGACGACCTGGAGCTCCCTGCCCAGCCGCCCGCCGGCAACGTCGAGGCTCCCGGCGGAGAGCTGGACCAGCCCTTCGATCGCGAGCCGCTTGCCCGCGATCGTGTGCGGTTCGTCGGCGAACCCTTCGCGGTCGTGATCGCGGAAACCTCGGGAGAAGCGCAGGACGCCGCCGAGCTGATCGGCGCCTCGGCCGACCCGCTCGACGCGGTGACCGATGCCGAGCTGGCGGCGAAGGACGGCGCTCCGTTGCTGTTCCCAGCGATCGGCACGAACGTCGCCCACCGCTTCGAGCACGACTGGGACGAGGACGTCCTCGCCGGCGCGGACGTCCTGGTCGAGGGGCGCTTCGTCAACCAACGCCTCGCCCCGGTGCCGATGGAGACCGACGGGATCGCCGTCGTCCCCGAGGGAGACGGTTACACCGTCTGGGTGTCCACGCAGGTGCCGTTCGACGTCCGCAACGACCTCGCGGAGCTGCTCGGCCTCGATCGACAACAGGTCCGCGCGATCGCTCCCGACGTGGGTGGAGGCTTCGGCGCGAAGATCCCGGTCTACCCGGAATACCTGGCGGTCGCGAAGGCGGCGCAGCTGCTCGCCAGACCGGTCCGGTGGTTCGAGTCCCGCAGCGAATCGATGCTGGGGCTCTGGCACGGGCGGGCGCAGGTGCAGCACGTCCAGATCGGTGCTCGCCGTGACGGGACCGTCGTCGGCATGCGCGTGGACATCGTCGCCGACATGGGCGCCTACCCATTAGGGGCGTTCTTGCCGGCGACCACCGGCGAGATGCTCGCGGGGGTCTATCGCATCCCGCGGATCGCCTACCGCGGACGGTCGGTCGTCACGAACGCCACCCCGGTCGGCGCGTACCGGGGTGCGGGGCGACCGGAGGCCTCGGCGTGCGTCGAACGAGCGATGGACATGCTCGCCCAGGAGCTGATGATCGATCCGGTCGAACTCCGTCGGAAGAACCTGATCCCCGCGGAGGCGTTCCCGTTCACGACGGCGACCGAGACGACCTACGATTCCGGCGACTACGCCGCAGCGCTCGATCGGGCGCTCGAGCTCGCGGGGTACGAGGACCTCCGGAAGGAACAGGCGGTCCGTCGTGAGCAGGGTGACCCCCTCCTGCTGGGGATCGGTGTGGCCACCTACGTGGAGGTCACGTCGTTCTCGTCGAAGGAGTTCGCGCGGGTGGACGTCGAGGACGACGGCGCGGTGACGGTCTACGCCGGGACGTCGTCGCATGGCCAGGGACACGAGACCGCTTTCGCCCAACTCGCGTCGGGCGTGCTCGGCGTGGCGATCGAGGACGTGCGCGTGATCCATTCGGACACGGCCTTGGTGGAACGCGGCGAGGGGACCTGGGGCTCCCGCTCGCTCCAGGCGGGCGGTTCGTCGGTCGCGACGCGGGCGGGCGAGGTGGCGGACGCGGCGAGAACGCTCGCCGCCGAGCTGCTCGAGGTGGATGCCGCGGACCTGGAGGGGCCGGCCGACGGCGGGTTCCGCGTCAGGGGTGCTCCCGACCGCGCGGTCACCTGGGCTGCGCTGGCGGCTGCCGCGAAGGACCGCGGGTCGTCGCTGTCGGCGAAAGGCGTCTACCGCGAGCGGGGCTCGACGTTCCCGTTCGGTGCGCACGTCGCGGTGGTCGAGGTGGATCGCGAGACCGGCTCCGTCGATCTGATCCGTCACGTGGCCGTCGACGACTGTGGCCGGATCCTCAACCCGGCGCTCGTGCGGGGTCAGCAGCACGGCGGGATCGCGCAGGGGATCGCGCAGGCGCTCTTCGAGGAGGTCGTCTTCGACGAGGTCGGCAACCCCGTCACGGGCACGCTGGCGACCTATCTGATGCCGAGCGCGGCCGACCTGCCCATGTTCGAGACCGCCAACACGGAAACCCTCACCGATGCGAACCCCCTCGGCGCCAAGGGGATCGGGGAGTCGGGCTCGATCGGCTCGACCCCGGCGGTCCAGAACGCGGTCGTCGATGCGCTGTCCCATCTGGGCGTCCGGCACGTGGATCTCCCGTGCTCGCCGGAGCGGGTCCTCGCTGCGATCGAGAGCGGCCGCTGACCTCGCGCGAGCGTCGGCGAACTAGGCCGAACGATGGTCGCGAACGAGCCGTGCGGCCCATAAGCTGGAGGCCGCCTGAAGGCGATACCTCTTCCATGACTAGTCCTCGTCGCGCGCTGCAGCGAGTCCTCAAGGGTCCGGTCGGCGGCATGGTCCTGTGCCTGCTGATCGCCGGGTTCCTCGGGGGCGTCGCCGCCGCCCATCCCGGCGGCAACACCGATCACGCCACTGCGCACACCTCCCCTTCCGACGAGCCGTCGGAAGCTCCGGAGGCGCCCGAACAGGACCAGCAGAGCGGAGCGCCGGATGCAACCGGCACCGCGACCGCTGCGGCCCCTCACACGGCGGTGGATTGTCAGGGCGTCCTGGCCGGCGTGCAGGGTCAGCTCCCGGCGGTCCAGGACGCGACGGGTCTGGCTCACGCGATCAACACGGTCGAGGCCAACTGCGAGAAGAACCTCCAGGCGCCCGGACTGGTGAACGCGCTCACGCATCTCGTCAAGAACTGGGAGCGCCACCAGGCGCACGAGGCCACCAAGGCCGCGGGTGTCCACGGGAACTCGGGAGTGCATGGCAACTCGGATGTACACGGGAACTCCGGGTCGCACGGGAACTCGGGCCAGCACGGCCCATCGAGCGGCGACACCGCCAGCGGCTCCTGAGCGAGCTCGCATCGCTCGGCTCCCGGACGGACGGTTCCGGGTAGCCTGTCCCGATGCCCGAGATGCCGTTGTGGGAGCGTCGGTTCCGCGCCCCGAAGATGACCCTTCCGCACTGGTCCAGGAGCGCGCCCGACCGGACCGTCTTCGCATCGAACGAATCTGGCGTGTGGCAGGTCCACAGCTGGAACGTCGCGACGGGCGAACGCCGCAAGGTGTCCGATCATCCCGTGGGCGTGACCCAGGGATACGCGAGCCCGGACGGCGCCGAGGTGCTGTTCTGGCAGGAGGACACCGGCGATGAGACCGGCCGCTGGCTGACGCAGGCCTTCGAAGGAGGCGGCTCCGAGCCGCTCTTCGAAGGCCTGCCGGTCGGGTGGAACGACGGCGTGGCGCTCGGCCCGGGGATCGCCGCCGTCGCGATCGCAGATCGCGACGGCGGCTTCGCGGTCTTCGTGTCGATCGACGGCGGCCAGGCGAAGGAGGTCGCCAGGAGCACCGAGTGGATCGGGATCGCCGGCAACTGGGATGGCGTGGGTGATCGCGCCGGTCTCTCGGCTGACGGGGCCCTGCTCGCGCTGCAGCACGCCGAGCACGGCGATGTGCTGCATCCCTCGCTCCGGATCATCGACCCGAGGACGGGCGGCACCGTCGGCGAGCGCGGGGACGGCTCGTCGAGCGTCCTCGCGACCGCCTGGTCGCCGGTCGAAGGCGATCTGCGTCTCGCGACGGTCCACGATGAGGAGGATCGCGAACGCGCCGCCATCTGGGATCTCGCAACCGGTGCATGGTCGGACCTCGACCTGTCGCTTCCCGGCGATGTGGCCGCCGTGGACTGGTGGCCGGACGGGTCGGCGCTGTTGCTGCGCCACGCGTACGACGGCCGTCACGAGCTCTTCCGCTACGACGTCGCTTCGGCATCGCACGTGCGGATCGACACCCCGCCGGGCTCGATCACCGACGCGCGCGTGCGCCCCGACGGTTCGGTGTGGTACCGGCACACCGACGGTGTGCACCGAGCGAGGATCCTGGACGATCACGGGGACGAGCCGATCGCCGTCCTCGGAGAGGCCGCGCCGCCCGGCCGCCCGTTCCTCGATTGGCGCTACACGAACGACCACGGTCAGCAGGTCCACGGGTGGGTCGTCGAGCCCGAAGGTGAGGGCCCGCATCCGGTGATGGTCTTCGTCCACGGCGGGCCGCATTGGCTCTACGAGGACGCGTACATGCCCGAGGTCCAGGCGTACGTGGACGCAGGGTTCCTCGTCGCGATGCCCAACTACCGCGGCTCGAGCGGGTACGGGCGGGCGTGGAGCGACGCCCTGACGGGAGACGTGGGTTTCACCGACGTGGACGATGTGACGGCCGGTCTGCGGGACGTGCTCCGTCGGCCGGACGTCGATCCGTCCCGGACGGTGGTCGCCGGCTGGTCATGGGGCGGGTACATCACGCTGATGGAGCTGGGCCGCTATCCCGGTCTCTGGTCAGCCGGGATGGCCGGCGTGCCGGTCGGTGACTACGTCCGCGCCTACGACGAGGAAGCGCCGTCGTTGCAGGCGCTCGACCGGGCGCTGATGGGCGGGACACCCGAGACGGAGCCGGACGCGTTCCGGCGTTCGAGCCCGCTCACCTACGCCGATCAGGTCGCCGCGCCCGTCCTCCTGGTGATCGGCGAGAACGACTCCCGATGCCCGGTCGGTCAGGCGCTCGCGTACGCGCATCGGCTGAAGGACCGAGGGAAGCCGCACGAGGTCTACCTCTACACCACGGGGCACGGGGCCCTCGCCACGGATGAGGACGTTCGGCAAGAGCAGGTCGTCCTGGACTTCCTTCGATCGGTCGTGCCGGGCCTGCGCGCGATCTGACGCCGACGCTCAGACGACGCCCTGGTCCAGCATGGCGTCGGCGACCTTCGTGAATCCCGCGATGTTCGCGCCGTGCATGTAGTTGCCCGCGACCCCGTACTCCTCCGCGGTGCTCCGGCACGTGTCGTGGATCGCCTGCATGATGGCGTGCAGCCGCTCGTCGACCGTCCCGCGCGACCAGGCGCGGCGCGCCGAGTTCTGCGCCATCTCGAGTCCGCTCACCGCCACGCCCCCCGCGTTCGCCGCCTTCCCGGGCCCGTAGAGGATGCGCGCCTCCAGGAAGGCCTCGATCCCCGTCGGGACGGTCGGCATGTTCGCCCCTTCGCTGACGACGTAGACGCCGCCGGCGAGGAGGTTGCTCGCGTCTTCGGCGTTGATCTCGTTCTGCGTTGCGCTCGGGAACGCGCAGTCCGCCGGGATCCCCCACAGGGGGTTGTAGTGCTTCGCGGGGTCGACCGCGGTCCAGTCGACGCCCGGGTACTTCTCCGCGTACTCCATGATCCGTCCGCGCCGGACGTTCTTCAGATCCATGACGTACGCGAGCTTCTCGCGGTCGATGCCGTCCTTGTCGTAGATGAACCCGCCGGAGTCGCTGAGGGTGACCGGCTTCGCCCCGAGGTCGAGGAGCTTCTCCACCGTGTACTGCGCCACGTTGCCGGCACCCGAGACGAGACAGGTCTTGTCCTCGAGCGACTCGTCGCGCGTCTTCAACATCTCCTCGGCGAAGTAGACGGCGCCGTAGCCGGTCGCCTCGGGCCGGATCAGCGAGCCGCCCCAGTTGAGGCCCTTGCCGGTGAGAACGCCGGTGAACTCGTTCCGGATCCGCTTGTACTGACCGAACAGGTAGCCGATCTCCCGTCCGCCGACGCCGATGTCACCGGCCGGCACGTCGGTGAACTGCCCGATGTGGCGCTGGAGCTCGGTCATGAAGGATTGGCAGAACCGCATCACCTCGCCCTCGGACTTCCCCTTCGGGTCGAAGTCGGCGCCCCCCTTGCCGGCACCCATCGGGAGCGTGGTCAGCGCGTTCTTGAAGACCTGCTCGAACGCGAGGAACTTCAGCAGACCGAGATAGACCGTCGGGTGGAAGCGAAGGCCACCCTTGTACGGGCCGATCGCGCTGCTCATCTCGACCCGGAACCCTCGGTTGATCTGGACGTCGCCTCGATCGTCCACCCACGGGACCCGGAACATCACGACGCGTTCTGGTTCGATCGTCCGCTCGAAGACCTTCGCATCGACGTAGCGGGGGTTCCGGGCGAGGGCCAGCTCGACCGATTCGGCGACCTCTTGGACCGCCTGGTGGAACTCGGGCTCGCCGGGGTTCTTGGCGACGAGTTGCGCCATCAGCCGGTTCACGTAGTCACCCATGGGAACAGCTACCTCCGTGAGGTGGAGAGGAAGTGTCTGTGCGGCGAACGCCTGGCAAGCCTATCCCGGTCGGCTGCTACGGTGGCAACGTGCCCCGGTGGCTCGCCTTCCTCACCGCCCTCCCGCTCGCCTACCTGATCTGGCGGCTGGGGTTCGCTCACCTCCGGGCGCTCTCGGGTCCGGCGCCCGGCTCGCTCGACGAAGGTCCGCCGCCGCCGGAGCCGGAGGACGTCGAGGGGCTCGACGTCTATCTGGTCTGCGGCGAGTGCGGGACGGAATTCAAGGTCTCCCGGCTCGGCGAGCTCCAGATCCCCCGCCATTGCGGCGAGAAGATGCAGGTGGTTCGCCGTGTGGCGGAAGCCTGACCACGTGGACGGACCGTTTTCCACACGAGCGCGAACCGGTCATCCACAGGGTTATCCACAGCGCATGAACGAGCCGTGAACGGGGCGGGACGCAGGCGCCGAGGGCGCGCCGGTCACCTCCAGAAGGTGATGCCGAAGAACCCGACGGCGATCACCCCGAGACCGCCCATCAAGACCGTGTTGCTGGCCTGATCGCCGCGCGTGTAGTTCCAGACGATCGCGATGACCCCGATGCCCATCAGGACGAGCATCAGCGGTCCGTACCAGCGGGGGCTCGCCTTCGCCTTCTTCTTCTTCTGTGGCTCCAGCTGATAGCGGGTGCTCCGCTGCTTGGGACGACCTTTCGACTTCGGCATGGCGCACCCGATGGTAGCTGCTCAGGAGGGGAGGAGGGTCAAGGTCGGCGCGGCCGGGGGCGGGGCGAAGCCGTACGGCTTCGCCCCGCCCCCGATGTAGAGGTCGAGCTGATCGCTCCAGTGCGGGGAGGCGGGGTTGCCGCTCACCCCGGTGGGCACGACGCCGAGGCTCCGTTCGAGGTCGCCGAGGTCCCACACGACGCGCCAGGACGGGATCACCGCAGGACGGAAGCCGAGCGAGCCGTCGAAGCCGCCCTGCGCCACGGTCTGCTCGTCCCCCCCGAAGGGGACGTCGGCGGCCGTGAACAACGGCTCCAGGCCGGGGATGGACGCGAGCGGGTGCACGATCAGGAGTCGGTGGATCTCGCCCCACGTGCGCCCGTCCGCCCGTTCGATCGCGTCGTCGAGTGCCGCCCGCAGCAGGTCGTCGTCGATCCACCCTTCCGGCTCGCGGAGCAAGCGCGGGAGGACGGAGCCCTGGAACGTCTCCCGCCAGGAGTGGTACGCGGCGAACAGAGGCTCGCCGATCCTCGGCTCAACGGCCCGCCGCGCGATCGCGGCGCACCAGACGTTGAACAGGGCGGCTTCGATCGAGTCGGCGCGTTGATCGCCGTCCCACGCCGCCAGCTGCTTCAGCGCCTGTGCCTGCTCGTCCGAACGGGTCTCGAGCCGGATCAGCAGGGACACCGTCTCGAGCGCGGCGTTCGCGATCGTGTCCAGTTGGATCGCTCGCATCGACGACACGTCGTGGTCGTCGCGTGCTTCGAGCAGCTCCTCGATCCGTCGCTTGCGGAACGGCAGATGGAAGTCCTTCGCGATCACGTAGGGGTAGCCCTCCGGCTGGATGTCGTCGTTGGCGGTGGCGATGAACCCTCGGTCCGGGTCGATCTCGTGCGGGAGCTCATCGAGGGGGATCCACCCGAGCCATTCGTGCTCGCCCGACCAACCCGGAACCGGCCGCGTGCCGTCGCCGGCTTCGCGGAGCGGGTACCAGCCCGTGCACTGATAAGCGATCGTGCCGTCGACGTCCGCGTACACGAAGTTCTGACCCGGGCATCCGATCTGCAGCACCGCTTGGCGGAACTCCTCGACGTCGCGAGCGCGGACGACGTCGAGGGCGAGCGAGGGCCGCAACGCGCTCTCGTGGCCGGTCCATCGGAGCGCGTACGGCCGGTCGAGCGCCCGGTAGGTCGTCTGCAGGACGCCGGCCGTGCCGTGCGTGACGATCGGACCGTGGCGTGTCTCGCGGACCGTGACCGTGCGCGGCTCCGGCTCGCCGCGGACCCAGATCGGCTCGTCGTGGATCACCAGCGGCTCCCACGTGTCGCGATACCGGGCGGCGGTCCCGTCGTCGCTCAGGGTCTCCTCGTACAGGTCTTGGACGTCCCCCGTGACGTTCGTTGCGCCCCAGGCATGATGGGGCGTCGCGCCGAGGATGATCCCGGGCGAGAACGGCAACGCCACGCCGCGGGCCTCGTAGCCGGGCGCGACCAGATGCAGCTCGAGCCACGGCCCGGGTTGGATCACCAGCAGGTGGGGGTCGTTGGCGAGCAGCGGCATGCCGGATGCCGTCATGGAGCCCGAGACGACCCAATCGTTCGAGCCTTGGCCGCGCGCGCTCGGCGCGGGCGGCATGAGCAGCTCGGCCGCTTCGCGGCCGAGCCGCTCATCCAACTCGGCGCGCAGCAGCTCGGACTCCCAGTTGTTCGAGAGCGACCACGCGAGATGCGCGAAAGCGGCGGCGTACGGCAGCGGGTCGTCCGGGACGTCGGGCGCGAGGTCGAGCAGCGAGTATTCGACCGGAAGCGCCGGCGCGGCGTCGATCCACGCCCGGAGTCCCGCACGGAACCGGCCGTGGATGTGCCGATCCTCGTCGGTCCAGGCCAGGAGGTGGCGGGCGGCCGCCCGGTGGAGCCCGATCGTCCTGACGAACCGGTCATCTTCGAAGGTGCGCTCGCCGAAGACCTCCGACAGACGGCCGGTCGCAGCGCGCAGCGCGAGCTCGACCTGGAAGAGCCGTTCTCCGGCGGTCACGACGCCTTGCGCGAACCACAGATCGTCGAGGGTCTCGGCGTCGATCCGCGGCACGCCGAACGGGTCGCGACGGATCGTGACGGGACGTTCCAAGCCACCGAGCTGGAGCGTGCCCTCGTCGGGGAAGAGTGATGGGCGCGCCATCTCACGAAGCTGATCCGACATGCGCGCGAGGGTATCGCGAGGCTGTGGGCGCTGACCTCAGCGTTGAGTTCGTCGCGCCGTGGCTCCGGGTCGCTCAGACCGACCTCGCCGGTGAGTTCAAACAACCCAAAGATGGTGTCGGTTCCGGGACAGGTGCGGCCAACCTCTGAGAACTCAAGATTGGGTTCGCGCGGGCGCCCCTTCGGCCGCAGCACCGTCGTCTCGCACGTTGCCGAGCCAGCTCCGGTAGAGCGCGGCGTACCGGCCTCCGGCGATCACCAGCTCGCCGTGCGTCCCCTCCTGGACAAGCCTCCCCGCGTCGAAGACGAACACCCGCTGCGCGCCCTCGGCCGTCGACAACCGGTGCGCGATCGTGACCACGGTGCGTCCCGCCGAAAGCCGTCGGAGCGCCTCGGTGATGCGTCGCTCGGTCGCCGGGTCGACGGCCGACGTCGCCTCGTCGAGGATCAGCAGCCCCGGGTCGCCGATCTGCGCACGCGCGAGCGCCACCAGCTGGCGCTCGCCGACGCTCAGCGCCTCGCCGCGCTCGCCGACCGGTGTCGCGAGCCCGTCCGGCAACCCCGCGACCCAATCCGAGAGCCCGAGCTCGACGAACGCCGCCTCCACCTCCGGGTCGGTCGCGGCCGGACGGCCGTAGCGCACGTTCTCGCGGACCGTCGTGCCGAACAGGAATCCGTCCTGCGGCACCATCCGGATCCGCGTTCGCCGCGAGTCGCTCTGCACGTCGCGCAGGTCGACGCCACCGATCACGATGCGGCCCGAGACCGGGTCCGCCAAGCGGGACATCAGCTTCGCGAAGGTCGTCTTGCCACATCCGGTCTCGCCGACGATCGCGACGTGACCGCCCGCCGGCACCGACAGCGTGATCCCGTGGAGCACCTCCGGTCCCTCGCGGTACGCGAAGCGGACGTCCTCGGCCTCGACCGACAGGGGTCCGCCGGGCAACACGACCCCGTTCGCCGGCTCGACGACCTCGATGTCCAGGTCGAGGACCGCCAGGATCTTCCGCCAGCCGGCGATCGCGGTCTGGGTCTCGCTGTAGATCTCGGGGAGATCGGTGAACACGTGCAGGAACACGTCGGCTAGGAACAGGAACGCCGAGACCTGCCCGAACGTGAGCCCCCACGACCTGCCATAGACCGAGCCCAGCACGATCACGGTCGAGAGCGCGACGGCGTAGAAGATCGACGACATCGGCCAGAACGTGGCCGCGCGGAAATGCGCGAGGACCTCAGCCTTGTACCGCTCGCTGATCGCGTGCTCGACCTTGTCGTGCGTCTGTTCGTCCAGTCCGTACGCACGGACCACGGCAGCGCCCATCACGGACTCGGACACCTCGGAGAGCATCTCGCCCACCCGCGTCCGCGCAGCGTTGAACGCGGCGGACAGCCTCGCCTGCATCGACCACACGACGATCAGCAGGGGGATCAGCAGCACCATGATCGCCGTCGCGAGCTGCCACGAGTAGTAGAGCATCAGCAGCAACGCACCGATCGCCTGCGCGCCGGAGATGATCCACGCGATCCCACCCCACTCCATGAACTCCTGGAGCGCGTCCACGTCGGCCGTGACGCGGGCCACGAACACGCCGCGCTTCTCCTCGCTCTGCTCGGCGATCGAGAGCGCGTGGATGTGGCGGAACGTCCGCACCCGCAGGTGCATCAGCGCGTTCTCCGAAGCGGTCACGAGTCGACGGCCGGCCGATCGCGCGGCCAGGAAGGCGAGGACGACGAGCAGGAAGGCGGCGGCGCATCGCCCGTAGACGAACCGAGCGTTGAACGTCGGCGTGAAGCCCTTGTCGAAGATCTGCTGGACGAGCACGGGCGTGACGAGCGAGGCGACGGTCACACCCAACGAGACGATCACGGTGAAACCCAGGCCTGCCCGGAGCTCGGGGCTCTCCCGGAGACCGCGGCGAAGGACGGCGAAGGCGCCCTTCAGGTGCTCGGGGACCTTGACGTCCTCATCGTCGGCGAGCAACTCGACGGCGCTCATCCCTCGCCCCGTTCCCCGCGCTCGTAGGCATGGATGATCGCCGCGTACCCCGGCTCGCGCTCCAGCAGATCCTCGTGCGGTCCGGTGGCCTTGACCACCCCGTCCTCCAGGAAGATCACGCGGTCGGCGAGGCGGATCGTGGAGAGCCGGTAGGCGACCACGATCAGCGTCGTCGACAGCTCACGCCGGAGCGCCGCCAGGATGTCCGCCTCGACGGTCGGATCGACCGACGACGTGGCGTCGTCCAGGATCAGGACGCGTGGCGCTCGCACGAGGGCTCGTGCGAGCGCCACGCGCTGCCGCTGGCCCCCGGAGAGCGTGTAGCCACGCTCTCCGACCACCGTGTCGTAGCCCTGCGGGAGCTCGCGGATGAACCGGTCCGCCGACGCGATCATCGCGGAGCGGACGACGTCGGCCTCGGCCACGTCGGCGTCCAGCGCGATGTTCTCGCCCACGCTCGTCGCGAACAGGAAGCTCTCCTGGAACACGATCGAGACGTCGCGGCGGAGCGCGTTCGGTGTCTGCGTCCCGAACGTCGACCCCGCCGACGAGCACGCGACCCCGTTCGGGATCCGCCAGCCGTACGAGCAATTGCGCCAGGGTCGACTTGCCGACGCCGGTCGGGCCGACGATCGCGACCGATTCCATCGGTTGGACGTCGAACGTGACGCCGTCGAGGATCGGGACGCCGTCGTAGAGGTGGCGCACCCCGAGCACCTCGATCCCCAAGGGTCCGGCCGGCAGCTCCTGCGGATGCGCGGGGGGATTCAGCGTGACGTTGGTCCGGAAGACGTCTTCCAGACGGGCATACCCGACGACCGCCCTCGGCAGCTCGGCCAGGATCCAGCCGATGAACCGCATCGGCCACGACAACAACCCGAACAGCGCGACGAACCCGATCAGTTGCCCGGTCGTGATCGCGCCCGACGCCACCCGCCACGAGCCGACCGCGAGCAGGAGGGCCGTCGCGAGCGTCGGCAGGGCGTCCAAGCCCGGCTTCGAAGGTCGCCCGGACGTAGCCGCCCCGGACGCGATCGTCGCGGAGCGCTCGCGCCTTCACGGCGAGCCGCTCGGCCTCGGCGTCCTCGCGTCCGAGCGTCTTGACGACGAGGGCGCCGTCGATCGACTCGTGCGCCACGGCCGACACCTCGCCCAGGTCGACCTGGGCGCTGCGGGCGGGCTCCTCCATCCGCTTGGCGAAGCTCCGGTTCATGAGCGCGAGCGACGGGAACAGGAGCAGACCGATCAGCGCGAGCCACGGGTCGGCGCGGAGCAGCTCCGCCATCGCCAGCAGCGTCATCGCGATCACGCCGGTCGCGAACGGCACCGGCCAGAAGACGTCGACCGCCGCCTTCACGTCGGCCTCCATGTGCGCGAGCAGCTCCCCGGTCGGCGTCTCGCGGTGGTATTGGAGCTGGAGGTCGCGGTAGCGATCGGCGACCCGGTTGCGGAGGGTGGCCATCACGCGCTCCCCCGCGACCCCGCTGTAGTACCGGCGGAACATGATGCCGAGCGCGCGCCCGACCCCGAAGGTCATGAGCGCCAGCACCGCGAGCCAGATCGAGCTGGCAGGCACCGGGCCGCTGAACGACGGCTTCAGCACCTGGTCGGTCGCTCGGCCGAGCGCGGTCGTCAGCAGCACCGAGGACACGGCGAACACGAGCGAGCCGGCGACGGACACCAGGAACGGCCTGGGATGCATGCGGACGTAGGCGACCACCAGTCGCATCCCGCGGACGAAGAGCCCCCGCCCTTCCCCGCCCCTCGTCTCCTGCGTCGCCGACGCCATGCCGCCTATGATGCCGCGCATGACCGACCATCGACCCTGGTTCGCGTCGTACCCCAGCGACGTGCGGCCTTCGCTCGAGCCCTATCCGCACGAGAGCCTCTTCGCGATCCTCGATGCCGCGGCGGGCCGATACCCGAACAAGCCCGCGCTCGCGTGGTTCGGGAAGCACATGACCTACGCGCAGCTCCTGGAGGAGGTCGAGCGGTGCAGCGCGATGCTCACCGCGCTCGGCGTGACCAAGGGCGACCGGGTGGCGCTGATCGTGCCCAACTCACCGCCGTACGTGATCACCTACTACGCCTGCCAGCGGATCGGCGCCATCGCGGTCGGGAACAACCCGCTCTACACGAAGCGCGAGATGGAGCACCAGCTGCGCGACGCCGAACCGAAGGTCGTGCTGATCGCCGACCTCCTGTACTCGGATTTCGCCGATCTCCTCGGCGACCTCGAGATCACGAACGTCGTCGTGACGCGGCTCAACGACTACATGCCGCCCATCAAGAAGCTCCTCGCGCCGATCGCCGTGTTCCGCAAGACCCAGCGGGCCGCGGGGAAGCCCTGGCCGCCCGTGCCCAGCGGGGCGCCGGTGGTGCGCTGGCACGCGGCGATGAAGCGCGGTGATCCCGTCCCGCCCGTGGCCACGGTCGACCCGGGACGCGACGCGGCGGTGCTGATCTATACCGGGGGGACGACCGGCATCGCGAAGGGCGCGATGCTCTCGCACGACAACATCACGGCCAACGCCCGTCAGTCGACGGCGTGGATCTCCGTGATCGAGGACGGCAAGGACTCGATGCTCGCCGCCCTCCCGTTCTTCCACTCGTACGGGATGCTGTCGATGAACGTCGCGATCCTCAACGCGATGAAGCTGATCCCGGTCCCGAACCCTCGCGACATCCACATGCTGCTCGAGCTGATCCACGAGGAGCACGCCACGATCTTCCCGGGGGTTCCGCGGCTCTACATCGCCGTGAACGAGAACCCCGAGACGCCGAAGTTCGACCTGAAGTCGATCAAGGCATGTGTGTCGGGGGCCGCGCCCCTCCCGGCGGCCGTGGCGAAGGAGTTCGAACGGGTGACCGAAGGCGGCCAGCTCGTGGAGGGGTTCGGGCTGACCGAGTGCTCGCCGGTCACGCATGCCAACCCGTTCAACGGGGTGCGCAAGGCCGGTTCGATCGGGCTCCCGATCCCCGACACCGATGTCCGGATCATGTCGCTCGACGATCCGGACAAGGAGATGCCGGTCGGCGAGCCCGGTGAGCTCTGCATCCAGGGCCCCCAGGTGATGCTGGGCTATTGGAAGCGGCCCGAGGAGACCGCCTTGATGATCCGCAACGGCTGGCTGCACTCGGGTGACGTCGCCGTGATGGACACCGAGGGCTACTGCAAGATCGTGGATCGCCTCAAGGACATGATCCTGGTGTCCGGGTTCAACGTGTACCCGAACGAGGTCGAGGAGGTCCTGTACCACCACCCGGCGATCTCGAAGGTCGCCGTGATCGGGGTGCCGGACGATCGAACCGGGGAACGGGTGAAGGCGTTCGTCGTGCTGAAGGAGGGTGCGAAGCTCACCGCCGACGAGCTGATCGCATGGTGCCGGGACCCGAAGGTGGGACTCACCGGCTATCGCATCCCGCACGAGGTCGAGTTCCGCGACTCCCTTCCGGAGACGATGGTCGGCAAGGTGCTCCGACGGGTCCTGCACGACGAGGAGCTGAAGAAGCGCGAGGCCGCCGGATCGGTCGCGCCCAGCGGATCGTGAACCCGATCTACTGGGACCTCGGCGACGGGATCGCGGTCCGCACGTACACGCCGGACGACGCGATGGAGGCGTTCGCGCTGGTCGACGCCAACCGTGACCGGTTGCATCCGTGGATGATCTGGGAACCGAGCACGCGGTCCCCGGCCGACACGAGGGCGTTCATCGAGCGCTGCCTCGCATCGGAGACCGACATCGAGGGGAACGGGATCTGGGTCGACGGCCGGCTCGCGGGCTCGATGGGCCTTCGGGTCGACGTGCAGGATGCGGGCGCCGAGATCGGGTACTGGATCGGCGGGGACTACGAGGGGCGCGGGATCATCACGCGCGCGTGCCGGCGGTTCTTCGACTTCGCGTTCGACGATCTCGGGTTGCACCGGATGGAGCTGTGCGCTGCGGTTGGCAACACGAGGAGCCGCTCGGTCGCGGAACGCCTCGGGATGCGGCAGGAGGGCGTCCTGCGCGGGGGGGTTCGCAACCCGGAAGGGTTCGACGACCTCGTGGTCTACGGGATCCTCGAGGACGAGTGGCGAGCCCGGGCGCGGTGAGCCCGTTGCCGGTGGACCTGGGCGAGGGAGTGGTCCTTCGCCACTACGAGATGAGTGATCTGGACGCGCTGTGGGAGGCGATCGAAGTCGAACGCGCTCGACTTGGCGAATGGATGCCGTTCGTCCGGGATGCGAAGACCATCGACGACGAGCGAACGTGGCTCGAGTCGGTCACGCCCGAACCACGTGGACTCGGTGGCGGAAGCCTGTGGCGAGGCGCCGAGCTCGTCGGCGGAGTTGGATTGTTCCCGGACACCTTCGGGATCGTCGCGGAGATCGGGTACTGGGTCCGCGCGGAGCACGAGGGACGCGGATACGTCACGCGCGCCTGTCGCGCGTTGATCGACATCGGGTTCGGGGAGCTGGGTCTGCATCGGATCGTCATCCGCGCGGGAACAGACAACGCCCGGAGCCGCGCGGTGCCTGAGCGGCTGGGGTTCACCTACGAAGGGATCGCCCGCGAAGAGGGTCGCGGCAGCGGCGGCTTCTATGACCTGGCCGTCTACGGCCTGCTAGACCGCGAGTGGCGGTCCTGACCTTCGATCCGCCGCCTCACGCGACCCCGGAAGATCGACCTGAGCTCACAAGGTGGCGACGCGGGCTCGTTCGTCGTCGGTGAGCCCACGGAGCGGCGGCCGGACGTCGGCGTGGGCCAACACACCCTTGTCCACGAGCACCTGCTTCGCGACCGCGGGCAACGACAGGTCGTGCAAAGCGTCGCGGAGAGCGTTCACGCGAGCAGCGGCGGCATCACTCTTCCGGTGGACGAGCTCGGCCGTGACCTCGGGCCATGCGGATGCCAGGCCCGACACGGCGCCGACCGCTCCCGCCGCGAGCCCTTCCAGCACGAGCGGCTCGAAGCCGATGAAGACGTCGAGTCCTTCCACGAGGTAGGGCTTGACGGCTTCGAACGGCGTGTCGGACACCTTCAGTCCCGTGAGGTTGGGCACGTCGCGGCGTAGCCGCTCGATCACGGGGAGAGGCACCGGGTATCCACTCCGTCCCACGAATTCGTAGATGTAGAACGGCAACGGGGCGCACGCGTCAGCGGCCTGCCGGAAGTGATCGAACAGTTCCTGCTCGTCGAGCGGGAAGTAGGGCGGAGCGATCACGGCGACGGCGTCGGCTCCGACCTCCTTCGCGTGAAGCGACAGCGCCACGGTGTGCTCGGTCGTTTGCGCGCCGGCGTGAACCGCGACCGCGAAGCCTTCCGGACGGGCCTCGAGGCAGAGCTCCGTCATCCGGCGCCGCTCCGACACCGACAACAGCACGCCCTCGCCCGTGGTGCCGCACGTGAGGACGCCGTCCATGCCCCCGTCGGCGAGGAAGCGGATCAATGGAGCGACGCTCGGCTCGTCCAACGACGCACCGTGATCACGCAGCGGCGTGACGGCAGCCGCGATCGCACCGTGGAGCTTCCCGAGCATCCGCTCAGGGTACGCGGTCAGAACTGGGCGGATTCGGTGGAGCCCTCCAGGGCGAGCGTCGACGATCCTCCTCGGCTGATCGTCTTCGACACGAGATCGAACCATCCCGTGCCGACCTCGTGTTGGTGCTTCACCGCGGTGTAGCCGGCGGACTCGAGCCCGAACTCACGCTCCTGCAGACGCACGTACGCGGTCATCCCCTCGCCGGCGAACCCTTTCGCCAGCTCGAACATGCTCGCGTTGAGGGCGTGGAAGCCCGCGAGCGTGATGAACTGGAACCGGTAGCCCATCGCGCCGAGCTCCTTCTGGAACGCGGCGATCTGCCCGTCATCCAACCGCTGCTTCCAGTTGAACGACGGCGAGCAGTTGTACGCGAGGAGCTTCCCCGGGAACTCGGCGTGGACGCCTTCGGCGAACGTCCGGGCTTCGTCGAGATCCGGTGTCGCGGTCTCGCACCAGAGCATGTCCGCGTAGGGCGCGTACGCCCGTGCGCGTCCGACCGCGGCCGCGATCCCGCCGCGAACGCGGAAGAACCCCTCCTCCGTGCGATCTCCGCTGATGAACGCCCGATCCCGCTCGTCGACGTCGGACGTGAGGAGGTTGGCGCTCAGCGCGTCGGTCCGCGCCATCAGCAGGGTCGGGACGTTCAGGACGTCGGCGGCCAGGCGAGCCGCCACCAACGTCCGGATGAACTGGCCGGTGGGGACCAGCACCTTCCCGCCGAGGTGCCCGCACTTCTTCTCGGACGACAGCTGATCTTCGAAGTGCACGCCCGCGGCGCCCGCCTCGATCATCGCGGTCATCAACTCGAAGGCGTTGAGCGGGCCGCCGAAACCGGCCTCTGCGTCCGCGACGATCGGCAGACCGAACTCGGTGTCATCCCCTTCGGCCCACGCGATCTGGTCGGCGCGGCGGAGGGCGTTGTTCAGGCGGCGGACGACCGTGGGGACGGAGCTCACCGGATAGAGCGACTGGTCGGGGTAGGTGTGCTGCGCGGTGTTGGCGTCGGCGGCCACCTGCCAGCCGGACAGGTAGATCGCGCGAAGACCCGCCCGCGCGCACTCCACCGCCTGGCCGCCCGTGAGGCAACCGAGCGCGGCCACGTGGTCCTCGGAGTTGACCAGCCGCCACAGCGCCTCCGCCGACGTCTCCGCGATCACGTGGCGTTCCCGGATCGAGCCTCGGAGCCGAACGACGTCCTCGGCCTCGTACGGGCGGGTGATCCCCCGCCAGCGCTCCTCGTCCCGCCACCGGGCGCGCAGGTCGTCGGCTTCCACGCGGATCCGTTCGGTGATCGTCATCGGTGTCCAGCCTTTCCGCTCTGCGCTCGTCTTTTCGCTGGGCGCGTGTCCCTGCGGGATAACGAAACCTCCCGGTGTCCGGGAGGTCGGGTGCGCGCGTCGGCCGAGCGGCCGCGGCGCGGTCAGCTGGATACGTTCTTGAATGGTCGTTCAATCATCGAGCTCATCCTGCCAGACCTGGGCTGGCCTGGTCAACTGAAGCCGAGGATCAGGCGGTCAGCCTGATCACGAGGAAGCGTGGAACGCCCTTCCGCCACGTCTCGCCCGCGACGACGATCTTCCCGTTGGGCTGTCGGGCGATCCCGTGGGCCGCGTCCGTCCCGCCGGCGACGTCGATCCGCGCGACGCCGTTCGTCGCGAAGGAGGGGTCGAGCGAGCCGTCGGCCCGCAGCCGAACCACGGCGGCATCGTCCGCCGTGGTCGCTCGGTGGATCCGTCCGGCGACGAGCACCTTGGCCCCCACGCGCACGACGCCGTCGGCCCGGTCCGGCGCGGCGCTCCACGCGAGGATCACGACCCCGGCGTTCCCGAACGTGGGATCGGGCAGCCCCTTCGGCGTGTAGCGGACGATGCCCCAGTCCGCGTGTCCGCCGTTGGCCGCGCTCCCCGCGAGCACGAACCCTCCCGTTCCTGTCACCGCGATCGCGTTGGCGATGTCGGCGCCCGGACCGAGGTCCGTGCGCGTGACGCCGGCGTGCCCGAATCCGGTCGCGACGTCCCCGTTCCCGTGCACGCGGAAGATCGCGAACCGCGGGACCGTGCCGAACTCGGCGTAGCCGGCAGCGACGATGTCGCCGCTCGGCATGACCACGAGGTCGTTCACTTGCTCCGCCCCGGCTGAGAGGTCCAGGATCTGCCTCCCATCCCCGCCGAACGCCGGATCGAGCGTCCCGTTCGGGCGGAGCCGTGCGAGGGCCGACCGCATCGTGGAGCCGTTGGAGACGTAGCCACCGATGTCGATCGCGCCCGAGGGGGCGAAGGAGACCGCGTTCGCGGTCTCCTGCTGGCCGAAGTTGACGGTGGCGAGCCCGTCGCCGCCGAAGGCGGCGACGGGCTCGCCCCCCGGGCCGAGGCGCAGCACGAACGAGTCTTCGATCCCGCCGCCGGTCCAGCGCCCGGCGATCGCGAGCCCGTTGTCGCCGGCGACCGCGACGTCGAAGGCGAGCGCGGCGCTGGCGCCGAGCGACATCCGCAGACGCCCGTTGCCGTTGAAGGAGGGGTCGAACGTTCCGTCGGGCCGGAACCGCGCGACGACCACGTCGACGTGGGCATCCACCGTGTACCCGGCCACGACGGTCCGCCCGGCGTGGTCGATCGCGACGGCGGTCGCGACCGAGCCGGTCGCGAACGCCGTCGCGATCCCGTCGTGCGAGAACGCCGGGTCCAGCGCCCCAGACATCGCGGTCGCGGGCTGCACCGCGCTCGCGACCGCTACCACCACGAGGAGGACGAGTAGGCGCCGCACGCGTTCAGCCCCGGGTGACCTGCGACAGCTTGAGGGTCTTCTCGTAGAGCGCCTTCCCCGTGACGGCCGCTTCGCAGCCCGCATCGCGGAGCGCCCAGATGTCGTCGGCCGAGCGAACGCCGCCGCTCGCGATGACCGGCCGGTCGGTCAGACCGAGCACGTGCCGGTACAGCCGTAGATCCGGACCCTCCAGCGTCCCGTCACGCGCGATCGCGGTGACGAGGTACCGCGGCGTGCCGGCGTCGTTGAGCACCGGGATGACCTCTTCGACGGGCGGGCCTTCCTCGCGCCAGCCCTTCACCATCGCGTGACCGCCACGCACGTCGACGGCCACCAGGATCCGCTCCGCGAACTCCTCGACGGCACGGGCGACGAACCCGGGATCGAGCGCCGCGGAGGTCCCCAGGATCGCCCGGCCGGCTCCGATCTCGAGCACGGACGCCACATCCTCGAGCGTTCGGACCCCACCCCCCACCTGGACCGGGCAGACCACCGAGCGGCAGATGTCGCGGATCGTGTCGCGGTTGGAGCCCTCGTCGAGTGCGGCGTCGAGGTCGATCACGTGCAGCCGGCGCGCTCCCTCTTCCTGGAAACGAACAGCGACCTCCACGGGATCGTCGTCGTAGGCGGTCTCCTCGTTCGGATCGCCGCGGAGCAGCCGGACCGCCCTGCCGGCTCGCAGATCGATCGCCGGGATGACGATCATGCTGGTCGGAGCCGCTCGCGAGGCTCGGCGGTCATCGGTCGCCGGCCTCGTCGGCGCGGGCCTCCATCGCCTTCGCGTGTCCGACCAGGCCTTCGGCGCGGGCGAGCGTCGAGGTGCCGGGGCTGAAATGCGCGACCGCGGCGGGCGACATCCGCATCACCGAGGTGATCGTGACGTAGTCCGCCGCACGCAACCCGCTCGAGAACCGAGCGGTCCCGGCGGTCGGAAGGACGTGGTTGGACGAGAGCCCGTAATCGCCGAACGGGACGGCCGACCACGGTCCGAGGAAGATGGCTCCGGCGTTCCGGACGCTCGGGAGGAAGTCCTCCGGCTCGTCCACCAAGAGCAACAGGTGCTCGGCGGCCACGTCGTTCACGGCTGCCGCCGCGTGCGCGAGGTCGCGGACCAGCACGAGCCTCGTGTGGCGGATCGCGAGATCGACGATCTCCCGACGGCCGACGTGCACCAGCTCCTGTTCGAGGGCGGCGTCGACCTTCTCGGCGAGCGCTGCGTCGGGTGTGATGAAGAACGTGCGCGCCTCGGGGTCGTGCTCCGCCTGCGCGATCAGATCGAGCGCCGCCATCCGCGGATCGACGTGACCGTCGGCGACGATCGCGAGCTCCGACGGGCCCGCCAGGCCGTCGATCCCGACGGACCCGGCGACCTGACGCTTGGCCTCCGTCACGTAGACGTTGCCCGGCCCGACGATCCGGTCGACCGACGGGATCGATTCCGTCCCATACGCCATCGCCGCCACGGCCTGGGCGCCGCCGGTCCTCGCGACGTCGGTCGCGCCGGCTCGCTTCGCCGCGTACAGGACGGCGGCGTGGATCGATCCGTCCCGCTGGGGCGGCGTGCACACGACGATCTCCTCCACGCCTGCGACGCTCGCGGGGACCACGGTCATCGCGACCGTCGATGGGTACTTCGCGCGGCCGCCCGGCACGTAGCACCCGACGGACGCGAGCGGACGGACGATCTCGCCGAAGCGGATCCCCTCGCGTTCGTCCCACCACTCGCGCGGGATCTGCCGGTCGCAGAAGCCGCGGAGCCGGTCGATCAGCGCATCGATCGCGGTGCGGAGCTCCGCGGGCGTCTCGCGCTCGGCGTGCGCGAACTCGCGCTCCGTCACCAGGATCCCCGACCGGGAGAGGTCCGCGCCGTCGAACAGCTTCGACAGCTCGACGAGCACGTCGTCGCCCTCGACGAACACCCGTTGGAGGATCTGCCGGACGATCTCCGTGGTCGCCGGGTCGATCTCGAGCTTCGAGGGCTCGAGCCGCCCGCCCCGCTCGCGCAGGTCGAGGAGCTCGAGCATCAACGCTCCTCGGCGACCTCGGGGTGGGCTGCGGCGCTCGCCGCCTTCGCGAGCCGGTGATCCCGAGCCCACAGCACCCATCCGCTCGCGCCCACGGCGAGCGCTGCAGCGGCGAACAGGACGAGCGCGAGCAGGAAGGTGGCGTCGCGGTCCATGAGGCGCCAGGGTACCGAACGAACGCAACCCCCGACCCGGTCAGCCGCCGTGGAGCGTCTGGTCGGCGTGGGGGGCGTTCGGGTCCAGCGAATCGGCCAGGATGTGGTCCGCGAGGTTGAACGTGAGCGAGGAAACGTCCAGCTCCTGGCTGTTCGCGAGACAGATGAACGTTGCTCGCTGTACCGGGAAGACCACGAGCTTCGACTCCCATCCCGGGAAGCTTCCGCCGTGGCTGACGATGGGCTGGCCGCGATGGGTCCGGACGGAGACCCCCCACGCGTAGTGGATCGGTCGGCCGTCGGCCAGCCGGCCCGGCGTGGTCATCGTCTCCGCGAGCCATCCACCGGTCAGCCGGTCGTCCATGAGGTTCGCGCTCCACCGGGCGAGGTCGTCTGCCGTCGTCCAGAGCCCACCCGAGCCGACGGCGTGGAAGCGGGCCGGCTCGACGTGCAGCCGGCCGTCGGTGGCGCGGAAGTGCCCGCGCGCTGCGCGCGCGGGCAGTTCCGTTTCGGCGTCGCGGAAGAAGCTGTCGTGCATCGCGAGCGGCTCGAAGAGCCGCTCGCGAGCCACGTCGGCCAGCGGCGCGCCGGCGGCCTGGGCGATCGCCTCCGCCAGCAGGAGATACCCGTCGCCCGTGTACAGATGGCGCGTTCCCGCCTCCTCGCCGGAGTCGGGGATCGTCCGGATCTCCTCCATGAGCTCCTCGTTCCCCCAGCCCGGAACGCCCGAGGGGTCGATCCCGCCGCTCGGCCGGTACACACGCGGCAACCCCGCCGTGTGGTGGATCAGATGCTGGAGGTGGACCCGCTCGCCCCAGGGCGGGAGCCCAGGGACGTAGGTGGCGATCGGCCGGTAGAGATCGAGCACTCCATCGCGCCACAACAGTGCGACGCACGCAGCCACGAACTGCTTCGCGAGCGACCCGACGTAGAAGATCGCGTCACCGCCCAGGGGCGCACCCGTGGCCATGTTCGCCGTGCCCATCCCTTGGCGCAGCCGGTCATCCGGACCTGGTCCGCGAACGTCGAGCAGGACCCCGGGCTCCGCCGCAGGGATCTCCGGGAGGACCCCCGTGTCCTCGACGCCATCGAAGCGCATCGCTATCCAGGCTCGACGAGCCCGCGCTTCCGTTCGGTTCGTCGCTCGGCCTCGAGCCGTTCCAGGTCGACGTCGTCGTAGCTCATGAACGTGAACGCCTCGCCGATCGCCGGGTGCACCGCCGCGATCTGCTGATGGATCGCCTGCGCGACCCGCCGATACGTCGGATGTCCCTGCGGTTGCGAGCGGAGCTCCGCCAGATGCATCGCCTCGCGCGCCGTCATCTGCAGCACGAACCGGATCCGGAAGCCCATCGCGACCGCGTACTGCGCGGCGTCCAGCAGCCCACCGGCCGCGATCTGGTCGTGCGTCTCCTTCGAGTGCTCCATCAGACGCTCCCACTCCGCGCGAAGACCGGCCGCTTCGACATCGGCCGGCAACTCGTAGCCGAACGAGGGCGAGAGGCGTTGCCATTCGATCGTGAGCGGACGGTGCCGCTGCAGATCGCGGAAGGCGCCGTAGTCGCACAGGATGTCGAACCGGTACTGCGTCCGCTCCCACGCACGGCCGGGCTTGTGTCGCCGGTTGGTTCGCGTCCCGATGCTCGCCGCGAGCACGGCGTCCCGTTCGTCGGGCTCCATCCTCCGCACGAGCTCGAGGAGCTGGTCGTCGGGGAGGTCGCTCCCGCCGTAGAGCACCGCGGCGGTGATCTTCAGCTCGCCCTCGGGGTCATGGTCAACCAGGTTGACTTCTTCGCGCGGCTCCGGCTGGACGTCACCGGTGAGCTTCGCGGCCAGCTCCTGCGTTCGCTCGCGAACGTCGCGCCAGTAACCCGACCAGGCCATGCCCCGATCGTCGACGTCGACCCGCTTGAGGAACTCGGGGATGACCTTTCGGAGCTCGACCTTCATCAGGTCGCCGTATCCGCGCATCTCGGCGAGGGGATGCTGCGCCAGCCGCATCAAGAGTTGCTCGTACGACTGGCCCGTCGCGTAGATCCCGAGGTTCGAGCGCGTCCCTGCCGGCAGGATCATCCGGAGCGTGTCGCACGTCTTCGCCAGGATCGTCTGCCGGTACACGAAGTCGGAGTCCCCCGGCTCCTGCGGGAAGCGCTCGCGGTACCAGGCGTCGAGGACGTCGTACATCCGCCCGTACGTCGTGAAGACGTCGTCCAGCAGTTCGACGTAGCGTTCCTCGAGCTGGGTGTCGATCGATCTCCGGAGGAACGGTCGCGCGCCACCGTCCGCCCGGGCGACCGTCGTAGCGCATGTACCGCGTGGACTGCTCGAGGTAGGCCGCGAGTCGTCCCCACTCCAGCGCCTTCGCCAGCAGCTGCGACGACTGCTCGCACGCGAGGTGGACCCCGCCGAGCTGCGCGACCGAGTCGTCGCCGTACTCCACGAAGACGCGGTCGTACAGCTTCTCCGCCCGCGCGGATCCCATCGAGGACCCGGACACGCCCCCCGCGACATCCTCCGCGAACTCGTCCAGGAAGAGCCGCCGGAGCGACTTCGTCGTGCGCGAATACCGGGCGAAGAGCGCTCCCTTGACGGCCTCGGGCAGATCGACCAGCGCGAAGACCGGGCTGTCGAGACTGGTGCAATGCGCGGAGAGGATCGCGCGCTCGTCGTCGGTGAACGCCTCGGTCGCGTACCAGACGCTCACGGCGTGGGGCTCCCGGTCGGCGATGGGGAGGGCGATGCCTGTTCCCCGGTGGAGAGCGTGATGGTGTCGCCGGGCTTGACCTGCGACCCGGGTGCGGGGCTCTGTGCGGCGACCTTGTTCGTGTTGGGGCACTGCGGCAGCGGCGGGACGAGTGGTCCCGGAACGACGACCAATCCCATGTGCTCAAGCTGGCTCTTCGCCGAGCTATAGGTCACGCACGTGTAATCCCCAAGCGTGATCGAGGCGGGCTCGGACACGAGGGTCAACGCGACCAGTGAATCGCGGGCGACCTTGGTCCCGGCAGCGGGGCGACTGACCGATCACGGTGTCGACGGGGCACGCGTCGCTCGGGGCGCGGGTCTGGGTGCCGGGCTGGAGATGCATCGCCTGCAACGTGGCCGTCGCCGCGTCGAGCGTCAGACACGACGACGAGACGTCGGGGACCGCGACCTTGGGGAAGGGCGTGGCGACCGTCAGGGTGATCGTGTCGCCGGCGGCGACCTGCGTCTTGGGATCGGGGCTCTGCTGCAGCACGGTCCCCTCCGCCTTCGAGCTCTGCTTCGTCGGCGGCGGATCCACGACCGTGAGACCGAGGCCCTCGAGCTGCGACTTCGCCGCCTCGAACGTCTTGCCGGTGACGTCGGGTAACGCGAACGCCTGCGCGGCGTCCTTGTTGTTGAGGAACTGTGCGACCAGATAGCCGCCCGCCGCGAGGAGGGCGAAGATCAGCAATCCGATCAGGACGCCCAGCCAGACCTTGCGGGACGAGCCCTCGGGCTCGGGAGGCGGCATCACCTGCGTCGGCGACGGCCGGGCGATGACCTGCGTCGCGTCTCCGGCGCCCGCGAGCAGCGGCGTCGCCTCGACGTCCTGACCCTTCTTGACCCGTTCGAGGTCGGCCGCCAGCTCCTCCGCGCTCTGGTACCGGTTCGCGGGATTCTTCGCGAGGCATTTCATGACGACCGCGTCCAGCTGCGGAGGGACCTCGGGGTTGTGCGCGGACGGTGGCACCGGCGTCTCGTTCACCTGCTTGTACGCGATCGCGACCGGGGTGTCGCCCGTGAACGGCGGCCGCCCCGCGAGCAGCTCGTAGAGGACGCACCCGAGCGAGTAGATGTCCGACCGGGCGTCAACCGCCTGCCCTTGCGCCTGCTCCGGCGACAGGTAGGTCGGTGTGCCGATCACCGAGGACGTCTGCGGAGCGGTGACGTCGGTCTGCATCCGCGCGATGCCGAAGTCCATCACCTTCACGAACCCGTCGCGCGTGACCATCACGTTGCCCGGCTTGATGTCGCGATGCACGATCCCCTGCGCGTGCGCCGCCGCGAGGGCTTCGGCGATCTTCCGTGTCAGCTCGACCGCCTGCACGAGGGTGGGGCGGCGGCCGCTCGACAGGAAGTCGGCGAGCGTTCGTCCTTCGACGAACTCCATCACGATGTACTGGCGGTCGCCGTCCGCTCCGGTGTCGAAGACGCCGACGATCGTGGGCTGGTTCAGCCTCGCTGCCGCTTGTGCCTCCCGTCGGAACCGGGCCACGAACCCCGCGTCACGCGCGAACTGGGGGAGCAGGACCTTGATCGCGACCGTTCGGTCGAGCACCTGGTCGAAGCCTCGGTAGACCTCGGCCATACCGCCGGCGCCGATCCGCGCTTCGACCCGGTAGCGCTCGCCCAGCACGGAATCGCTCACGATCGTTCGTTCACCCCTTGAGGTATGCCTGCATGACCTGCTTGGCGATCGGCGCGGCCACGAGTCCGCCGGTCGCCTCGCTCCCCAGGTTGCCGCCGTCCAGCACGATAACCGCAACCGCGATGCTGGGGTTCTGGCCCGAGCCGGCGGGCGCGAACGCCGTGAACCACGCGTTCGGCGGAACGTTGCAGTTGGGGACCGGTCCGCAGTTGGTCGCGGTCCCCGTCTTGCCGGCGACGGTGATCCCGGGGATCTGCGCCGCGGTGCCGGTGCCGCTCGTGACGACGCTGATCATCATCTGGCGCATCTCGTCCGCGGTGTGGACGCTGATCGGGTGCCCGTAGTCCTGCTTCGCGAACTCTTTGATCGTCCGGCCCGTGCTGTCGCGGACCTCCGTCACCAACCGCGGCGCGTACAGCAGCCCGCCGTTGGCGATCGCCGCAGATTCCAGCGCCAGCTGGAGGGGGTTCTGCTTGTCGTTGTCGAGACCCACCGCGGACAGCGCGACCTTCGGCAGGTTCTCGTTGAAGTAGGCGGGCTCCGGGAACCGGCCGTTGTTCCACGGGAGGGTGAACGGGATCGTCGGTTGCGTGCACGTGACCTGATCCGGCGGAAGGATCGGGCAGAAGCCGTAGCGGAACGCCTGCTGGGAGAGCTTGTCGGCGCCGAGGCGAAGGCCGATCTCGCCGAACGTGACGTTGCACGAGTGCTCGAACGCCTGCGCCATGGTGACCGTCGTCGAGCCGCCGTTGCAGAGCTCGTTGCCGAAGTTCTCCAGCGTGCTGGATGACTGCGGCAGGTCGAGGACGTGCGGGTTCGGCCACGACTTGTCGGGTCCCCACCCGTTCTCCAGGGCGGCGGAGGCCGTCACCAGCTTGAAGGTCGACCCGGGCAGGTAGAGCTCCTGGAAGGCTTTCGAGATGAGCGGGCGCTCCGGGTCCGAGATCAGCGCGTTCCAGGCGGCGTTGATCTGATCGTCGGTCCCCGTCGACAACGGGTTGGGGTCGTACCCCGGGTTCGAATACATCGCGAGGACGTCCCCGGTCCCGGGGTCGAGCGCGACGACCGCACCCTGGTGGCTCCCGAGCGCGTCGCGGGCGACGCGCTGCAGGTCCGGCACGATCGTCGTGAGGACCGTCCCGCCGACCTTGGGCCGGCCGAGGAGGATGTCGGTGAGGTTCTGGGCGGTGAACTCGGGCGATGTTCCCGGACAGGTATGGGTTCATCGCGTCCTCCAGCCCGCTGAACCCGTAGATCCGCGAGTAGTACCCGGTGAGCTGCCCGTAGAGCTCGCGTCCCGGGTACTTCCGGATGAAGTGATAGACGGAGTTCGGGTCGGGGTTCTTGACGCTCTCGGCGAGCACCGTCCGCTCGTCGGCCGCGAGGATCTGGCCGCGTTCCACCGAGTACTCCGCGCGGATCTGCCGGGCCGCGTTGGCCGGCTCGCCGGCGATCCGGTCGGCGGCGAAGACCTGGATGTACGCGACCTGGGCGAACAGCAGGGCGAACAACCCCACGAACGCGAACCCCAACCGCCGGATCTGCCGATCCACCCCTACGTTCCCTTCCGCACCCGGTACCAGGCGCCGGCGGACGCTCGGACCAGGAGCGCCAGGATCACGAAGGTCGCCACGCGACTGGTGCCGCCGTACGACACGAGGGGCAGCGGGACGCCGGTGAGCGGGATCAACCGGAGGACCCCGGCCGCGATCGTGAAGACCTGCAGGCCGATCACGGTCGTGAGGCCCACGGCGAGGAGCTTGCCGAACGTGTCCTGGCGCTCGAGCCCGATCCGCAACCCGCGTCCGATCAGGACGAGGTACAGCAGCAGGATCGCGGCGACGCCGAGCATCCCCAGCTCCTCGCCGAACGCCGCGAGGATGAAGTCGCTCCCGACGTACGGGATGAACGTCGGCGACCCGAGACCGAGCCCCGTCCCGACCATGCCGCCCGAGGCGAACGCGAACCATCCCTGGGCGAGCTGATAGCCGATCCCGTTCACGTTCTTCGGGTCGAGCGCGTGGAACCAGATCACGACGCGTTCCTGGATATGCGGCAGTGCCAGCCACCCGATGTACGCCCCGACCGCGAACAGGACGATCCCGAGCAGCAGGTACGAGGACCGGCCGGTCGCGACCCACATCATCACGACGAAGACGCCGAACAGGAGCAGCGACGCGCCGACGTCGCGCTCGAGCAGGAGGACCGCGAGCGACGTCCCCCACGCGAGCAGCAGCGGGCCGAGGTCCTTCACCCGCGGAAGCCCGAATCGCCCCACACCGGCGGCGAGCAGCTCGCGCCGTTGGGAGAGGTAGGACGCGAGGAAGATCACGATCAGGACGCGACCGAACTCGGCCGGTTGGAACTGGAGGAACCCGAGGTTCACCCATAACCGCGCCCCGTTGATCGAATACCCGATGCCGGGGACGATCGGGAGCAGGAGCAGCACGATGCCCGCCAGCCCGATCGTGTACGTGTAGGAATCGAGCTGCCGGATGTCCCGCACGATCACGAGCGTCAGCGCGAAGCACGCGAGCCCGATCAGCAACCACACGGCCTGATCCCGAGCGATATCGACACGGCCGCGCTCGTCCATCAGGCGGTAGAGCATCGCCAGCCCGAGCCCGCCGAGGAGCACGGCGACCGGGTAGAGCGCGGGGTCGGCCGATCGCGCCGTGTACCGGATCACGAACCATCCGCCGAGCGACGCGCCGGCGAAGAGCACGCCGTACACGGCGAGGTTCCTCGGAACCTCGCCGTGCAGCCCGAGTCCTTGCAAGGCGTAGGCGACGAGCGAGCCCGCAACGGCGAGGATCAGCAGACCGAAGCCGTTGCGGGCTCGCCGGCTCTCGGTCGCGCCCGCGGGGACCGAAACGGCGCTCACGGTTGACCCCCCGTCCCCGTTCGCGCTGCCTTGCGCAGGTCTCGGCGGATCTGCTCGACGCGAGCGTCCGCCTCGGCCCTGCTGTCCACGTTGAGGCCGCCGGCGAGCGACGAATAGAAGGGGAGCGCCTCCGCCGCGGTCGCGGAGATGTCCGTTTCCTCGACCACCCGCGACAGGTCGTAGCCGAACACGTCGGCAGGGATGCCTTGGTAGATCGCGACGTGGCCGTTGGCGACGCCGATGAACCAGCGCGTGTCGATCAGAGCGCGAGCACCGGTCAGAGCCGCGCCGAGCACCACGATCACGATGCCGGCGATGAGCGCGATACGCCACCGTCGCCGGTGTCCTTCGGATGTCCCGGCCGGTCGCGCGGGCTCGTCCTTCGCTTCGTGAAGCGTCACGCCCGCCGCCTCCGCGGCCTCCGCCTCGTTCGTCCCGTCGTCCGGCAGCACGTCGAGGACGACCACGGTGATGTTGTCGACACCCCCCGCCCGGTTGGCGGCGACGACGAGCCGGTCCGCGGCCTCCTGCGGAGCCTTCGGCGTGGACTCGAGGATCGCCTGGATCTGGTCCTCGGTCAGCATCCCGGTGAGCCCGTCGGAGCACAGGAGGAGGCGGTCACCGTCGAGGAGCCCGACGTCTCGCTCGTCGAGCGGGACGTCGGGCTCCGTCCCGAGCGCCCGGACCAGGACGTTGCGATGCGGGTGGACCTCGGCTTCCGCCGCCGTGATCTCCCCCGCCTTCACCATCCGGTTCACCAGCGTGTGGTCGTCCGTCAGTTGCCGCAGGGCACCCGCCCGCAGCAGGTACGCGCGCGAGTCGCCCACGTGCACCAGGTGCGCGAGGTCGCCCTGGATCACGGCGGCCGTGAGGGTGGTCCCCATGCCCGCGAGGTTCCGGTCGGCTCCCGCGCGTTCGAAGACCGCCCGGTTCGCCGCCTGGACCTGATCGGCGAACGGCACCGCTCCCTTCCGGAACGATTCGGCGATCGTCGTGAGCGCCAACTGCGATGCGACCTCGCCACCGCGATGTCCGCCCATCCCGTCCGCCACGGCGTACATCGGCGGCTCGAGCAGGTACGCGTCCTCGTTGCCCGTTCGGACCTGCCCGACGTGGGTCGCGACCCCGGCCTCGATCCTCACCGCGCGAGCTCCACGATCGTGGTCCCGACGCGGATCCGGTCGCCCGCCGTGAGCATCGCGGGAGCAGCCAGCCGCTGTTCGTTCACGAAGGTTCCATTCGTCGAGCCCAGATCCTCCACGTACCAGGAGCCGTTCTTGGCGAATATCCTCGCGTGCTCCTGCGACACGTACGTGTCGTCCAACCGCAGGTCGCACGCCGTCGCCCGGCCGATCACCGTGTTGGCGGCGAGCCGGTGCGCCCGCGGCTTCTCCTTGCCCTCGGTGTGCACGAGGACGTTCGTGGGGGCGGGCTGGCTCGGGGAGCGGTCCGCACCCGCCCGCGCGCCGGGACCGGGCATCGGCGCGGCCGGGCTGCGGTCGACGTTCAATCCGCGGACCACCCATCGCATCGAGCGCCACAGGAACAGGAAGAGCAACGCGAACAGCCCGTACTTCAGGGCCGAGAGCGCGAACGGCTCGACGGCGGCCGCGAGCACTACACCCTCCGGTACTCGATCACCGTGTTGCCGACCGTGATCCGATCGCCGTCGGACAGGGGTCGCGACTGGACCTGCTGACCGTTCAGCTTGGTCCCGTTCGTGGAGCCGAGGTCGGTGAGCGTGGAACGGCCGTCTTTCGTCCGGATCTGTGCGTGTCGCCGGGAGACGCCCTTGTCGTCGATCATCACGTCGCTCTCGGCCAGGCGTCCGATCGTCACCATCTCCTTGTCCAACGGGACGCGGCGGACCGCGTCGGCCCCGTGCACGAGGAGCTCGCCGTGATGGCCCGCCTCGGCTGCTTCGGCCACGGCGGCAGGCGGGACCTTCTCCTCGCCTTGGACGAGGGAGGCTTCGACCTCCAGGTCGCCTTTCCGGAGGTCGTGACCGATGAACAGCTCGACCTCGGGCGCGCCCACGAGCCCCCATCCGCGCTCCGCGGCCGTCTCCAGGACGACCTGTTTCAGTTCCGTGACGAGCGCCGTCTCCATCTGCTGGAAGCGCGGGGCGTCATCCTCCGACAGCGAGATCTCGAAGTGGTTCGGCGCCCACACCTCGTTGATCGCGACCTGCTTGCTGTCGTCCATCTCACGGACCACACGCTTGGCGATCTCGACCGGCTGGACGCCGCTTCGGAACGTCTTCGAGAAGAGGCCTTCCACGAGGCCCCCGAGTCGCCGTTCGAAGTCGCGGAGGTTGGGCACGATAGGCGGCATGCGCGGCGGCCGTTCCGCCGCAAGGCCCCATCCTACCCGTGGACCTGTCGCGACCCTGTCACGCAGATGGGTCGACGCCCGGTCAGCGGTAGACGACGATCGTGCCGGCGACCTTGTCGTGCAGGGTCTGTTTCTGCCGGTCCCACAGCATCCAGAGGTCATCCAGCAGCGTGATCAGCCCCGCTCCGGGGACGAACGACCCGATGCTGACGATCAGTTGGAGGACCGGCCGAAGGAGCGCCTCGCGCCAGCCGACGACGTTCCCGTCGTCGGTGCGGACCCTGATCCCGACCGCAAGCATCCCGATCGCCCCGCCGAAGTACCGGACCATCAACGCCTGGTAGGCGTACGTCACCGCCGCGAGCGCGAGCGCCCACCCCGCGAACCTGCCCAGGTAGGGGGTCACGTCCACAGGCTGTCCCGTGGCGATCGACCGGTCGATCTCGGTCGACATCCTGTTCCAGATGCCGATCAGGAAGGGGATCGCGAGCGGGATGAACACCAGCCCGTCGATCAAGGTCGCGCCGACCCGGATCCAGAAGCTCGCGTATCGAAGTTGTGGGGGCGGCGGCGCCCACGTCCCCGGGAGCGAGGGCAACGACGGGGCGTCGGGCCGGGGCGGGATCGGGTGTCCATCCATCGGTGCGGACAGGCTAAGGCGGCTCCGTTGCCGCTGCTACGATTCCGTCTCCCCACGGGCGAGTGGCGGAATTGGCAGACGCGCAGGATTCAGGTTCCTGTGTCCTTGACGGGACGTGGGGGTTCAACTCCCCCCTCGCCCACCTCTTCGGTCTCACGTGTCCACGATCCTCTCCTCGAGCATCGCCCGAACGTGCAAGGCTCGGGGGCCGGCGCCCAATCGCTCGTAGGTATCGAGTGATCGCCGCAAAAGCATGGCGGCGTCATCGGGAGAGGACACGGCGGCGAGGGCCTCCCTCGTGCGTGCAGCTTCGAACGGGACGCCAAGTCGCTCGAAGCCCTCGAGCGCCAGGCCAAGCAGGCGGAGTGCCTTCGGGGTATCGCCATCGGCCGCGGCCAGGTGCCCTTCGGCCCGGTCGCACGTCGGAGGCAGGATCGCCAGGCCTTCGCGGAGGTCACGTGCCGTGGGCAGGAACTCGGTGAGGGCGTCGCGATCATCCAGGGCGATGAGCGCTTCCATGATGACGGTCGCCGCGTGGAACCGAGGCCATGGGTGGGCGGATGCGAACACCGCTCGGCGCGCTGGAGTCCGGCGAGCGGGTCTCCGGCCAGGATCTGGAATCTGGCTCGCCATCCGTCCGCGTACCCTCCCCAGAGCGGGTCCGAAGCGGAGAAAGGTGCCGCCATCCCGACGAGCTCGCGAGCCGCATCGTGATCGCCCAGGTGCTCGAGGAGCGACGCCCCGGCGAGGATCCCGCCGTGAAGGAGTTCGCACTTCGTGTCCGACTCCTGGGCGAACGCTGCGACGTGCTCGTCGAGGACCGGAACCAGATCCTGCCATCGCCCCATCCAGAAGAGGGCCGCGATCACGAAGCCCGTCGCGTGCATCAGATCGTGGGGGCTGAGCTCCTTCGCCGATCGATACGCTCGCATCCCAAGGTCGAGCGCGCGATCGGCTTCTCCGGCTACGTCCATCGCCCAGATGGCCGTCTCGACGAAGCCCAAGGACCGCGCGGTTGGGGACCCGATCCGATCGAACACCTCGACACGACGACTGAGCTCGGAGACCTCGTTGAACGTTCCTTGGAGCATGTGGACCTCGCACAGATACTCCTGGGCGAACGCCTCCAGCTCCGGGAACGGACCGTTCTCCGCGTCGGCGATCGCCCGTCCCAACGATCCGATCCGCGCGTCGAGGGAGGACAGCTCCCCACCCGCCGCGACCCACCAGACCGCGGCCGCACCCCAGAGTGCGCTGAGCCATGCGAGGACCTCCCGCTCGCTGGCGCAGGAACGACCTTCGTCCACGAGTTCATCGATCAGCGCCGGCTCCGGGGACGTGCTGAAGGCTCCGCTCTTCTCCAGGATCATCCGCGCCGCCTTCATGCAGACCCGAGCACGCACCTCGTCGCCGGCTGGTTCGTCCCGAAGGACCGAGATCGCCGTCCGGTAGGAGGCGAGCGCGGCGTCCCCGTGCAGGACCGCATCGTGATCGTCCCCGAGCGCTTCGAGCACCGCGGCGCGCATCTCGACCGACCGTCCGAGCACGGCCGCCCGCTCGTGGAGCTCGACCGCCCGCGCCACGCTGTACCTTCGCCGCGCAAGCTCGCCGGCGATGAGCAGCACATCGAACGCCTTGCGTTCGATGGCCTCTCGCTCCTTCGGGTGATCGAACCACGCGAGGTCGGCTTCGGGAGCGAGCGCAGCGACATAGTGGTGAGCGATCAGCTCGATGAACTCATCCGAGCGCTCTCCGGCGAGCATCTCGATCCAGGCTGCCTGCTCGGCATGCGACCGCGCGCGTCGTGCCGTGGGGAGACCCAGATAGGCCACATCCCGCACCAGCGCATGCTTGAACTGGAACTCGATCTGGTTGGCGATGGTCGACTTCGGTACCGGCTGGATGAGGCCCTTGCGCTCGAGGCCTCGGAGGCTCTCGGAGACGCCTGCCCCTACGGCGAGGGCAACCGGCTCCTCCCAGAAGGTCCGCCCCAGGACGGAGGCCTCCTGAAGCGCACGTTTCTCTCCCGGTTCGAGCGCGTCGATCCGGGCCGCGATGACCGCGTGGATCGTGTCGGGGAGCGGGGTTGGCATCGAGTCGGCCACCACCGTCCAACGAGACCCTTCGCGGACGAGGTCGCCCTCGTCGATGAGCCGTCCGAGGATCTCTTCGACGAAGAGCGGATTCCCTTCGGCCCTCGCCAGGATCTCCGCGCGCAGCGCGGAAGGAAGTTCTGCATGCGAGAGGAGCCCGTCGACGAGCTCTTCGCTGTCTGCGTCTGACAGGGGCGCCAGTTGGACCCGCATGGTCGTCCCTTCGGATCCGAAGTCGGCGTTCTCCCCAGCCGATCCGGGCCGGGTCGTCGCCACCAACAGGAGGGGACCGATCGACCGAACGGCCACTCGCTCGAGCATCTCGATGAGCTGGCCGTCAGCCCAGTGGAGGTCCTCACAGATGAGGAGCGTCGCACCGCGGGCGGCGACTGCGGTCACGAACCGCGGCCACGCCCTGGCGAGCTGTTCGCCCACTTCCTCCGGCTGCATCCTGTGCAGGGGGTTGTCGTCCATCTCGATACCTGCGGTGGTCGCGAGCGCGAACGTGGTCGAGCGCACCTCGGGATCCGAGAGACCCAAGGCCGACAAGATCGCCGCGGCTCCCTCGCGAAGCTTGTCGGTCGCGATCGGTGCGGAGTCGTCGAGCGAGATACCGAACACAGATCGGAGGATCTCGCCGAGCGCCCAATACGTGACCCCGCGGCCGGCAGCGAGACATCGTCCTCGGTAGACGGAGAGCTCCGGTCGCGCGACCGTTGCCTTCTCCAACGAACTCGTGGAGCAGCCGGCTCTTCCCGATCCCAGCGGGTCCCGTCACGACGGCGGTTCGGGGCCGGCCTGCGTCGATCGCCTCATCGAGGGAGCGCTGCAGCGATCCGAGCTGGCGCTCGCGGCCGACCAGACCGGCACTGAGCCCCCTTCCTCCGCCGGGTCCGCCACCGTCGAGGTCAACCCCGGTCACTTCATACGCTCGGGTCCGGCCTTTCTTCCCCTTGAGATCGAGCGGGATCGGGCCCTCGAAGCGGAAGGCTCCTCGCGTGATCGATCGAGTCCGTTCGCCCACGAGGATCGTCCCCGACTCAGCGGCTTGCTCGAGGCGGGCGGCGACGTTCACGGCGTCACCGGCCACGATCTGTTGTTCGAGCTGGCCTCCGACCGCCGCCATCACGTCTCCCGTGTTCACGCCGATGCGGACCTGGAGCGTTTCGCCGAAACGGTCTGCGAGGTCATCGTTCAGGTCGGTGAGCCTCTCGAGCATCTCGATCGCCGCACGGATAGCTCGCTCCGCGTCGTCCTCGTGGATGGCCGGGACTCCGAATGCCGCCAGGATCGCGTCGCCGATGTACTTCTCGACCGTGCCGCCCCACGACTCGATGACCTCGGCCATGGCCGCGAAATACCTCTCAAGCAGCGACCGCAGGCGCTCTGGATCGAGTCGGCTGCCGAGCTCGGTCGACCCGACCAGATCGGCGAACAAGATCGTGACGAGCTTCCGTTCCTGCGTCTGATCGGACGCAGTGGCGAGTGACCCTCGGCAGTACCCGCAGAACGCGAAACCCGAGGGGTTGTCCTTGCCACAGGTCGGACAGACGGGCACGCGGGGAGTCTATGGACGACCGATCCCGGACCGCATCGCATCTGTCCCTCGAGGCAGAAACGAGATCGTGGATCGCTACCTCGAGGCCGCTGGGAGGGATGCGAGCAGCCACGCTTGGGACACGGACGGACCGTCGGAAGAGATGTCGGCAGCGTGGTCTAGCTGTTGCGAACATCTCTGCGGTCTAGCTCTGGAACTCGAGGGCTGAGTAGGTTGTGTCGCCGACGACCCACGCCTCGTGGCCCGGAAGGATCTCGTAGGCGTCCCCGGCGCCGATGTCGAGCTCGCTCCCCTCATCGGTGACGACGTGCAAGCTGCCCGAGACGCAATGGCCGACGTGGTGGGCTTGGCAGGAGTCGGTTCCGACGAGCGGCTTGATGTCGGTGGCCCAGCGCCAGCCCGGTTCGAAGGTCACGTGCGCGGCTGTTGAGCCGGCGAGATGGACGATGTCGATCCTTCCGTGTTCCAGCTCACGAGTCTCGTCGGGAGTCTCGAATCGCTTGGTTGCGGCCTCGCCCATCTGCTCGTCTCCTTCGCCTCGGTGGCCGGTGAGTCAACAACCTGCCGTAGGGAGCGGCAATGTGACAGCCGAGGGTTGACAGGTGACCGTTCGGTCACCTATCTTCGGGTTCGTGACCGATGACGACCGCGTGTTCAAGGCGCTCGCCGACCCGACGCGTCGCTTCCTGCTCGACCAGCTCTTCGCGCGTGACGGCCGCACGCTCACGGAGCTCGAGTCGGAGCTGGAGATGTCGCGCTTCGGCGTCATGAAGCACCTTCGGATCCTGGAAGACGCGGGCCTCGTCGTCACTCGCCGATCCGGCCGGGAGAAGCTGCACTTCCTGAACCCGGTGCCGATCCGGCTGATCCACGACCGGTGGATCGACAAGTACACGGAGCGTCAGGTGTCGGCCCTCGCCGACCTGAAGCACGAGCTGGAAGGAGAGACGGCATGACGACGAGCACGGGAACGGCCGTGACCACGCAGGTCTACCGGGTGTACATCAAGGCCACGCCCCAGGCGATCTGGGACGCGATCACGAAGCCCGAGTGGACCGAGCGGTACGGCTACGGCGGCCGGAGCGAGTACGACGCTTCGTCCGGGCGGCGCGTACCGCGCGTTCGCGAGCGAGGCGATGAAGAAGGCGGGAGCCGAGATGGGGTTCCCGACCCCCGACGTCGTCGTGGACGGCGAGGTGATCGAGGCCGATCCGCCGCGGAAGCTGGTCCAGACATGGCGGATGCTGATGGATCCCGACATCGGCGGCCGAGGGCTTCACCCGCCTCACGTACGAGATCGTCGAGGGCAAGGGCGGCGTCACCAAGCTGACGGTGACGCACGACGTCGAGGGTGCGCCCAAGCTCGCGGTGCTCCTCGCCGGTGAGCTGGAGGACACGGGAGCCGGCGGCGGCTGGAGCTGGGTGCTCAGCGATCTGAAGTCGCTGCTCGAGACGGGTTCGCCGATGGACCCGGGGAACCCGCTGAACCAGGGGTGAGGGGGTGCTCGACGGGTTCGGCGAAACGCTCCGCGAGCAGGGCATGCCGGCGGCGGAGCTCCAGGCGATCCTGCGCTCGGACGACCCGGTGATCGTCCGCAGGTACCTGGAGCTCCACCGCGAACGGCTGGAGGAACGGCTCGCGGAGCAGGTGCGAACCCTCGAGCGGCTCGAGCGGCAGCTGGATCCGGCGCCGGCTCACGGGTGAGCCGGCGCCGGATCGGGCACGCCGCGATGCCGCTGCAGAACCGCGTCACCCCCTTCGGTGAGCTCATCGCCGATCCCGCGCGCGGGCTCGTGTACGGGAACCGTGGGTGCCTGCACGACGACGACGGCCGGATCCGTCGCCGCCACGCCGGCACGCGATGGATCGCGTGCCGGCTCCGCTTCCGCGACTGGCATCGGACGCCCTTGCTGCAACCCGGCCGGTTCACCGAGCTGTTCTTCCTGGACGAGGCGACCGCGTTCGCCGCGGGCCACCGCCCGTGCGCCCTGTGCCGGCGCGAGGACTACGTCCGCTTCACGACGATCTGGCGCTCGATGCACCCCGCTCAGGTCGGTGCCGATGCGATGGACGCTCAGCTTCACGCCGAGCGCGTTGACCCCGCGACACGCGGGCAACGACGTCACGCGTCGTCGATCGCCGGACTCCCGGACGGAGCCTTCGTCGTCGACGGTGAGGATGCCTACCTCGTGGCCGGCGAGCGCATGCTGCGCTGGACGCCGTCGGGCTACGTGGCCGGCAGATCGCGGCCGCGGCGGGGCCACGTCACGCTCCTCACGCCTCCGTCGCTCGTCGGGATCCTGCGAACGGGTTGGCGATCGGCCGTTCCCTTCCTGCACCCGTCCGCCGGGGACCCCCGGCCCGGGTAAGGTTCGCCCCCATGGGGGTCATCGAGCTCCACGGTCTCCGCAAGGAGTACCGACGGATCCGCGGCGGGCGGACGGTCGCCGTGGACGGGCTCGACCTCGAGGTCCCCGACGGTGGGGTGTTCGGGTTCCTCGGACCGAACGGCGCGGGCAAGACCACCACGATCCGATGCGTCCTCGGGCTGGTCCGTCCGAACGAAGGCAGCCTCCGGCTGCTGGGAGCCGATGTGTCGAGCGGTCTCGCCGGCGTGATCGGCAAGGTCGGCTCGATCGTCGAGCAGCCTGCGCTCTTCCCCCGGTTCACCGGCCGACGCAACCTCCAGATCCTCGGGCGGATCCATCGCGTCGGTCGGAGCACGATCGACGGCGTCCTCGAACGTGTCCAGCTGTCCGAGCGCGCCGACGACGCCGTGCGCACGTACTCCCTGGGCATGAAGCAGCGGCTGGGGATCGCGGCCGCGTTGTTGAAGGATCCGTCGGTGCTCATCCTGGACGAACCGGCGAACGGGCTCGATCCGGCGGGGATCGTCGAGGTCCGCGAACTGATCCGCTCGCTCGGCGCTGAAGGACGCACCGTGTTCGTGTCGAGCCACATCCTTTCGGAGGTGCAGCAGACCGCCGATCAGGTGGCGATCATCGCGCGCGGCCGGCTCGTGAAGGCCGGACCGGTGCACGACGTGCTCTCCGCCGGCCGCGCGCGAGGACTCATCGTCAAGGTCGCCGATGTGCCGGCCGCCGTGCGGCTCCTCGCGGATGCGCAGATCCCTGCGGTCGTTTCGGGCGACGCGCTCAGCGTCGACCTCCCGCCGGACCAAGCCGAGCGGGTGACGCGCGTGCTCGCGGCCGGTGACGTGTACCTGTCGGAGCTCCGCCCCGACGAGGTGGATCTGGAGACGGTCTTCCTGGAGCTGACCAAGGACGAGGGGCTCGGGCCGTGATCGATCTGTTCCGTTCGGAGTTCCTGCGAGCGCGATCGCGCCGGATCCTCCCGATGATGCTCGTCGGAGGCGTCCTGCTGATCGTCGTGGCGATGGTGATCGCCGGGGCGAACTCCCAGAAGCCGACCGCGGCGCAGATCGCAGCCGCACAGGCCTTCTCCCAGAAGCAGTTCAACCAGTGCATGCGGGGTCAGTACCTCGGGCCGGGGCAGCAGCTCCCACCGGGCTACAGCTCGCTGCAGGAGTACTGCGCCGACGTGACCGCGCCGCAGCACCGATACGGGTCTCCAGTTCCGCGACGCTGCGCTCCTGCTCGAACACACCTCGACGTTCGTCGTCCTGCTGGGCGTCGCGCTGGCCGCTTCGCTCGGGGGCGCAGACTGGTCGGCCGGGACGATGACCACCCTGCTCACGTGGGAACCGAGGCGCGTCCGCGTGCTCTTGGTCCGGGCGCTGGTCGTCGCGCTCGTCGTCGCGCTCGTCACGCTCCTGCTGCAGGCGATCCTGTTCGGGTCGTTCAGCCTGGCGGTCGCCCTTCGGGGGACCTCGCTCGGCGCTCCGTCGGGCCTGCTCGGCACGGCCGCGCTGACCGGCCTTCGGGTCTCGACGGTGGCGGTGGGCTTCGGTCTGGTTGCCCTCGCCATCGCGACGATCGGTCGCTCGACCGTGGCGGCGCTCGGCGTCCTCTTCGGGTACCTCGTGCTCTTCGAGGGTGTGATCGCAGGCTTGCGCCCGAGCATCCAGGACCGGCTCCTCGTCCGGGCCGGCGGGGTGATCGTGTCTCAGCAGCCCATCTACGACGAACGAGCCTTCGTCACGGTCTCTCCCGGCCACCAGCTTCCGGTGTTGCTCGGGCTCACCGAGGCGTGGGTCGTCGCGGCCGTCTACGTGGTGGTGCTGATGGTCCTGGCGCTCCTCGTGTTCCGTACGCGCGACGTGAACTGACCGCCGTATACTTCGGTCCCTCACGGAAACCGCCTCTGACGTGCGGTTCCGCGCCCTCGAGAACACCCGGAGGCGGATGCGGATGACGCTTTCTGCCCATACGCTGACGCTGGTCGCGCTGATCGCGATCGGGTTGTCGCTGCTGGCGATCGGCTTCGTCGTGTTCGCCGCCGCGCCGGGGAGCCGGGAGCCTGCCAGCGTCCTCACCGGCGACGATGCGGTCGGTGCACTCCTCGGGAAGATCGAACGACTCGAGCAAGCGGTCCGCGCGCTGAACGGCACCGACCGGCGTCAGCAGTTCCAGATCGAGGGGAGCGTTCGCCGGGTCGCGCTCCTGCGCTACGACGCGTTCGAGGATGTCGGCGGGAGGCTGTCCTTCTCGTGCGCGATGCTCGACGAGCACGGAACCGGCGTCGTCCTGACCTCCATCAACGGACGGCAGGAGACGCGCGTCTACGCCAAGCCCGTCGCCGTCGGAACGAGCACGTACAACCTGTCGGCCGAAGAGGAAGAGGCGATCAGGCAAGCGATGACGGAGGATCACGAGGCGGCGGAGGCTCGATGATCTGGCGCCGCGAGGATGCGGAGCCCGAACACGCGGAAGTGCCGCGTGTACCGGCTCCCCCGGAGCGAAAGGACAAGGACATGGCCGAGAACGGCGAGGTCACGATCGTTGGAACGGGTGCACGTCTGGAGGGCAACGTGGTGTCCGCGGGCAACCTCCGGATCGACGGCCAGGTGAAGGGTCAGATCAACGCGGACGGCGACGTGGTGCTCTCGCCGCAGTCACAGGTGGAAGCGGACATCCGCTCGCAGAACGTCAGCGTGGCCGGACGGTTCAAGGGCAACATCCTCGTCAAAGGGAAGGCGCACCTGGCGCGCGGCGGGCGGATCGACGGGAACATCACGTCGAAGACCCTCGTCGTCGAAGAGGGCGGCATCTTCCACGGGCAGAGCAACATGGACGCCGGAGCCGGGTCGGGCTCGCCGTCGACGCAGGCCGCGCAGCAGTCTTCCGGCGCGGCCGCGAAAGAGGGAGAGGAGAAGAAGCCCGACCAGGTGAAGGTGTGACCGCATGCTCGACATCAAGCTGATCCGGGAAGACCCGGAGCCGTTCCGGCAGGCGCTCGCCCGCAGGGGGCTGGCGGAGCGCGTCGACGAGCTCCTCGCCGCCGACGAGCGCCGTCGGGAACTCACCCAGCGCGTCGAGGCGCTCCGCGCGGAACAGAACCGAGCCTCCAAGGCGATCGGCCGGGCCTCCGGCGACGAGAAGCAGGCGCTGATCGCCGAGGTCGCCAAGGTGAGCGCCGAGCTGAAAGAGCTCGAGCCGGAGCTCGCCGAAGCCGAAACGGCGCTCACCCTCGTGCTGGCGTCGACGCCGAACCTGCCGCACCCGAGCGCTCCCGACGGCTTCACCGACGAGGATGCGGTCGAGGTCCGGCGCCTCGGTGATCCGCCGCGCTTCGACTTCGAGCCGAAGGATCACGCCGAGCTGGGCGCGGCGCTCGGGATGCTCGACGTGGAGCGAGGCGCGCGAACGAGCGGGTCGCGGTTCGTCTACCTGCTCGGCGACCTCGTGTTCGTCCAGTTCGCGTTGATGCGCAACGCGATGGACGTGCTCGTCGAGCGAGGCTTCACGCCATCGATCCCGCCGGTCCTCGTGCGCGAGGAAACGATGTTCGCCTCGGCGTTCCTCCCGACCGATGAGGTCAACATCTACCGGACGGATGCGGACCAGCTCTACCTGGTCGGCACGTCGGAGGTCTCATTGGCGGCCCTCCACATGGAAGAGATCCTGGACGAGGGTTCCCTCCCGCTGCGGTACGCGGGCTACTCGACCTGCTTCCGGCGAGAGGCCGGTTCGTACGGCAAGGACCTCGGCGGCATGTTCCGCGTCCACCAGTTCGACAAGGTCGAGATGTTCTCCTTCGCGACCCCGGAGTCGAGCTGGGACGAGCATGAGTTCCTCGTCTCGATCGAGGAGGAGATCATCGGCGGTCTGGACATCCCGTACCGCATCGTCAACATCGCGGCGGGAGATCTGGGCGGTGCTGCGGCGAAGAAGTACGACCTCGAAGCGTGGCTCCCCGGCCAGGGGCGTTACCGCGAGCTCACGTCGTGCTCGAACTACACCGACTACGGTGCCCGCCGGGCGCAGACGCGGGTGCGTCGTCCGGACGGATCGGTGGAGACGCTCCACACGCTCAACGGAACGGCCACGGCGATCGGCCGGACGCTCATCGCGATCTTGGAGAACAACCAGCAAGCCGACGGCTCCGTGGTCATCCCGGAACGTCTCTGGCAGTTCCTGCCTGAACGGGCGAGGGTGCTGACGCCTCGCGCGTAGCAGCGAGGTTCGTCTCTCAGCCCTGCCGTTCCGCCTGGTCTTCGACGGGAGCCGGTATCGGTTCTTCGGGTGCGTGGCGCGAGGTGACGTCGAACGTGACCCCGTGCCACGTGGCCGGTTCCCAGCCGGCCGGCGTGACCCGGCGACCCACGCCGTGGATCCACCGGATCGAACCGTCGCGATGGATGACGCGGTACTCGTCATCCCACACGCCCGTTCGATCGGAGATCTGGTTCGCCCGCTCGACGCGCCTGCGATCGGCGGGGTGGACCATCCGTGGGAAGTGGTACGGCTCCGCGATGAGCTCCTCGGCCGTGTAGCCGAGCAGCTCGGAGCTCTGCGACCCGATGAAGAGGTACCGGGTCCATCCGGAGTTCGTGTCGACCGTGTGGGTCCATGGGATGGCGGGCATCCCCTCGACGAGATCGCGCAGGGTCGCGTGCTCGGCGGCGAGCGCATCTTCTGCCGTCCGGCGCGTCGTGACGTCCAGCAACACGCCTTGGAACCGCACCGGCCGGCCGGCCTCGTCGCGCTCGATACAGCGACCGCGGTCGTTCAGCCAGACGATCCGGCCGTCGGCAGCGATCATCCGGTAGTCGACGTCCCACGGTTCCCCCAGCTCGGTGTTGGCTGTCGTCTGCGTCACCACGTGGTCGCGGTCGTCCGGATGCATCAGCTCGAGCCATCGTGCAGGCTCGATCCAGGCCTCGCGAGGGAGCCCGAGGATCTCCGACATCAACGGTCCCATGTACCGCATCTCGATCCGCAGCTGCTCGCCGTGGTCAACCACGAAGCTGTACGGAACCATCGGCCCGAGCTCGGCGAGCTCGCGGAATCGCTCCTCCGCCTCGGCCGCCTTTCGCTCGGCCTCCAGCCGAGCGGTGAGATCGATCAAGACGCCCTGGAAGAGGAACGGGTCGCCCGCGGCGTTGCGGGCGAGCATCGTGGCACGGTCGAGGACCTGCACGATGCTCCCGGTCTTGTCGAAGTAGCGGTACTGCATCTCGAACGGTTCGCCCGTGAAGCGGCTGCGCTCCCACGCGCTCACGACCCGATCGTGGTCGTGGGGGTGGAGTCGGCTCAGACGGATCCTTTCGTCGGTCCATTCGGTCGCCGTGAACCCGAGGAACTCCTCGATCTGGGGACTCGCGTAGGAATGGTCACGGTCGTCGTCGGAGGCTGCCACCTGTCGCCGGTAGACGACCGCCGGCAGGTCCTCGACGAGGTTCCGGAAGCGCTCCTCCGCGGACCGAAGCTCCCGTTCGACGCGGCGGCGCTCACCGATCTCGAGCGTCATCAACTCGTTCGCTTCTTCCAGCTGCGCGGTCCGCGCGAGCACGCGGAACTCGAGGTCGTCGTTCGAGGTTCGGAGTCCCTCCTCCGCCTGCTTCTGCGCGGTGATATCGACCATCACGCCTTGCCACGTGAGCGGCCTGCCGTCCAGATCGCGCAACAGGACCGCTTGGTCGCGGACCCAGACCACCCGTCCGTCGGCGGCGATCAACCGGTACTCCCGCGACCAGGGCTCACCGGTCGCGCTGTGCAGGTCGTGGGCGGCGAGCTCGATCTCGCGATCATCGGGGTGCAGGAGCTCGGCCCAGATGTCGGGTTGGTCGAGCCACTCCTCTCGCGTATAGCCGAACAGGGCCTCGATGTGGGGGCTCGCGTACAGCGTTCGGCGCTCGTCGTCGAGGCCCATCTCGTAGACGACCGCCGGGATGCCCTCGACCAATGCCCGATACCGGGCCTCGCTCGTCGCCAGCTCGCGTTCGGCCTGGACCCGATCCGTGATGTCGACCAGCACACCGCGCCAGTGGAGTCGGTTCCCATCGGCGTCGCGGATCAAGACGGCATGGTCGTGCACCCAGACCTCGGTCCCGTCGGGTCGGAGATGCCGGAACTCTCGGTCGAACGGGGCCCCCTGACCCACGGCGACCTTCCACGCATCGAGCACCCCGGGCAGGTCGTCGGGATGGATCAACCCGACCCAGTCGGGACCGGCCTCTTCGAAGAAGCGACACCGGGTATCCGAGGATCTTCTCGACGTTCGGACTGATGTACAGGGTGTTGGGGATCGGCTCGTCGGAATCGATGTAGAGCACGGCGGGGAGGTGCTCGACGATCGAGCGCATGTCCGCTTCGGGATCGGATCCGCGCGGGATCCAGGAGACGTCGCTGGTCACCCGTGCAGGGTAGCGACTCCCAGGGCGCTTCGCTCGTCGGCGAGGCGGTTACGACTTGGCGTACTTCTGGACGAACGCGAGCGCGATGTCGGCGACCTCTTGCCAGCCGTGGTCGATCGTGAGGGCGTGGCCGCGGCCCGGGACCTTCATGATCTCGGTCACACCGTCGTTGCGCCTCTGGCGCTTGTACGACGCGTTCGCGATCGCCCAGGGGACCACGTGGTCCTTCTCGCCGTCCAGGATCAACAACGGGCCACGTTTCGGGTTCTTCGTGTCCACCTTCGCCTCGGTCCAGGGGTTCAGGTTGGCGAACGCGGCCTCGAAGAGCGGCTCGCCCGGCGTCGGAACGGAGTAGGTCGCGTACAGCTCCTTGGCCTCGTCCTCGCTCAGGGTGTTGGCGAACGAGTAGCGGAACTGCTCGTACGTGAGCGGCACCGCACGGTGGTAGTTCGCGGGGTTCTTGAGCACCGGTGACGCGGATCGCAGCGACGAGATCGGCAACGGCAGCACGCCGCGGAACGGCGCCGGATCGATCGCCACGGAGACCTTCGCCACACCGCGTCCCGCGAGGATCTGGGTGAGGAGCCCGCCGAACGAGTGCCCGATGACGGCCGGCTTCTTCTTCAAGCCACGGATGACGTCCTCGAAGTGATCCGCAACGTCACCGACGGACTTGTTGGCGAAGACCTCGGGATGCGCCTTGGCCTGGGCGACCGTGTCGGGGTCATCGGGCCAGCCCGGCGTCAGCGCCGTGTAGCCGTTCTTCTCGAAGAGTTCGGCCCACCGATCCCAGCTGGTGGGGAGCAACCACAAGCCGTGGACGAACACGACCGGCGTGCTCCCGGCGGTGTTCGCACGATCCACCTGCTTCGTCTCGTGCTCGGTGATCGGCGCATGCTCTTTGTCCTTCATGGTGCACCCCCCGCGGTCGACGGGTCGGACCCGCCTCGAACCAGCCACCCTAGGCCGCACCGAGAGATAGGACAAATGCGGCGGTACGCTCCCGGCGGGAGGATGGCCGAGCGGACGAAGGCGACGGTCTTGAAAACCGTCCAGGGACGTCGAGGTGGTGAGCCACGAAGACGTTGGCGCAGCGTAGCGGCCCTATCGCTCATTCCGGCTCATCGCCGCGCGATCCATAGTTGACGGCCGTTGGCGGCAGTTTGGCGGCAGCATGCTATCCGTAGGTAGCAGGCTCTGAACGGTGTGCCGATCTGCGAAGGCGCGGGTCACGGACGAGCGAAAGAGGCGATGTTATCGGCCGCGAGGGGAGACCCTGTGCTGATCCACCGACGCCAAGTCGGGGGCGTTGGCCCAAAGAGTGAAGGGAGCGGGGCCATGGCCCCGCTCCCTACTCTCGGCGGAAGGGTTTACCCGCCGTCTACGGATCTGTTACTTGACGAACCGGAACTGCGTGGAGTCGGTTCGATAGCCGTTCATTGCTCCACCGAAGACCGAGGGCTATGTTGACTCCGTGAGCAGCGGTAACAACTACACGCCGGAGTCGAACCGCGAGTGGCGGAGTGACCATGAGGAGGAGCTTCTCGCGGAGGCTCAGAAGGCGCATCTGGCGGAGGAGGCGCGTCCAACGCGCCTTCACCGGCTCATAGGACGGCTCCGCCGCACCGGGAACCAAGAGCGACGAACGGCGCCCTGAGGTGCGCGGAAGACCGGCTCGGGGCGAATCTGGGGCTGATTAATCCCGGGCGTCGATCTCCCCAGCAATCGCATCACCCTCCGCCGCTCCTCCGGATGCATCGTCAGCATGTCGATGATGTCGGCCCAGTCGTCGCCTCGCCCGTCGCGGTAGCGGAGCAGCTGCGAGGCGATCGCGTCCCGGTCGGCTCAAGGACACTCGAACACTTCGCACAGACCGCGAAGGTGACCGAACACGCACCGCGGGGCCGAGACACCTCGCGAAACTCGCTCGTGCCTCTCGGCGCAAGTGAGTCTCCTCGCTTGGCGCTCGGCCCCGCGGTTTCCGTGCCGCGGTATCTCGCCCCCCACGACCGGGCGTGGCAAGCGGGATCTTTGGCACGAAAAGTGGTCCCAGGCAACTTCACGACCGGCTTGGTTTCCTCGCGGTACCTCGGCTTTGGGGTCTCCCAGATTCCCCGCAGGCACAGGCAGTTGGCTTTCCCACCCATACCCACAGGTACTCCGAGTCGCCTTACGGCTCTAGCCCGGCTCGGTTCCCTGCTTCGATCTGTTCGGCCGCCTGGGACCGACTTCGAACCTAACGTCGAACCCTCGAACGGGTCAAACGCGCTCGACCAGCACATATGCCCTTTGACCTGTGCTTCCGTGGCGACAGAAAGAGTGACAAGACAGACCGCCGCGCTTCGGTGTCCGGACGGTCTAGGGGTCGGTCTTAAGCCGTCAACTCACCGAGCCCCGCACTACTCGGCGCCTCGCGTCCGGCTATATCGTCAAGAAGTCGATGATGTCGACCCAGTCCTGGCTGCGCCTCCGCTAAGCCCAGCTACGTGATGTCTTCCCATTCGAGGCTCTCGTCGTCCCACTCGAAGGTCACGGTTAGGGACGGGAAGCTCCCGGGAACATCTAGGTCGGCCGGATGCGGCGCGATCGTGGGCTCCAATGCCGATGGAATATCGACGCCGACGAAAGCAGCCCACCTTCGGGTGTACCCGATTGCCTCACGTTCCGTATCCGGGCGACTTGCGTCCCGAAGGTCGAAAGTCAGGCTGAACTGCTGGTGCATCACGGGCACACTATCGCCACGGGTGGATTAGCGGTGAGACTTCGGATGGGCGGCGATCGCGTCCCGGTCGGCCTGGTCGCGGATCAGGACGCGGCGGAGGTCGTCGCGGGCCGACGACGTGAGTCGCCGGAGGAGTGAGCGGAGATTGTCGTCGCTCACTTGTCGGGACGGGGCGGGACCGACGCCTCGAGGTCGCTGAGAATCCGTATCGCCGCTCTTTGAACATCCGGGTCCCCCTCGACCCTCTCGAAAAGCATCGCCCTAGCCTGAGCCAGCATGCCCCTCTCCTCACGGAGACTCTGCAGGATGGCGGCCCGGTCATGTGGATCAGCAAACAGGTATTCCCTCAAGCTGCGTTGGAACTCCGGCGACGCCTCGGCGAGCGCATCCCTCAACTCATCGTCGGCCATCGTGACAGCACCCCTTCGGGAACGTCTGCGGCCACCCGTACAACTCGGAGATCCGTTCATACGTATCTGGGCTCGGTGTGCGGTCTCCCGCTTCGATCTCTCGATACTCCCGGACGCTGACTCCGATCAACCAGGCTGCGCGACACACCCTGAGACCCTCGCGCTTCCGATCGCGCTGCATCATCCCCGGGTACGCGGCCAAGGTCGGCACGCTCAGAGCCTAGAGCGAGTCCAGGACGGTCGCAGTCTCCGCTAATGGGTCAGCTGCCGATCGAATAGGTCACTTCGTCGAGGACGCCTCTGTACCAGTCGCCTCCGCCCTTGTGCGAGCCGAGGCGGATGGGGTCCGTCACCGTGATCGCGCCGGTCGCCTTCGTCACCGAGAAGCTCGCGCCGTCGACCGTCTCGACGATCTGAGTGCCGTTGCGGACGCAGGTCACCTGGTGCCACTGCCCGTCGACCACGTTCGGTCCTGCCTGCAGCTGCTTCTTACCGCCCGAGCCGCGGAACATGCACGATGCCTGACCGTTCTCCTGGACTTCGACCTTGATCTGGCCACCGCTGCTCGAGCCGTCTCCCTTCGTGAACATGTCGTAATCGACCGCGTTGCAGCACGGGAGGGTCGTCGTTTTCAGCCAGTAGGAGATCGTGATCGTCGCCGTCCCCGGTATGAGATCGGAGGCGTTCGGGACGATGACCGTGCTCTTGGGAACGAAGCTGTAGGCGGTGTTGAGCTGACCCGGAACCCCGAGCGTGACCGGGCCGCTGTTCGCACCGTTGTTGCCGTTCCCGCTGCTGTCGAAGGCGGTCGTGCCGCTCGTCTCGTCCAGGTGCCACGAGCCGACCACAGAAGAGGAGCTGGCAGTGGTGTTCAGGGCGACCCTTCCGGCGTAGCTGTCGCCGTTGCCGGCGGCAGCGGCTGCTGGTGTAGCCGCTCCGGCGACGATGAACAGCGTCGTGAACGCCGTCACCGCCGCGAGCGCGGCCATCATCAATCTCTTCACGTGATCCTCTTTCCTCACTCGGCGCAACCGACCGCCGGACCGATGACCAGCTTGCGTACCCGCTTCGGCTTCTTCGCGGGCGGCTTCGGGGTCTTCTGCCGGCGCCTCGGGAATGGGCGGGACCGCTGGCAGGCCCAGCTTGATCCGCTCCTGCTCCGGCGTGATGACCGGCCAGTCGTTCGGGTACTTCTCCTGCTGCTCCTGCATGGTGCTCTCACTTCCGGGCAGAACCTGCTCCATGTCGAACCCTCCTCAGGGTGTCGTTCACCAGGCCCCGGGATGGGGCCGCTTCGGTTACGTGGTCCCTTGGTATCGGGGGGACCGGTCCGGCAGCGCCGTACCTCTTAGCGCTGCTCGCTGACGATCTGCTTGATGCGCGGTACGGAGAGACCGGCGGCCTCGGCAAGCTCCTTGATCGTGAGCAGCCGAGCGCCGTGGAGGCGGCGGATCTCCGCGTAGAGCCGTTCGCGGAGACGCTCGAGTTCCTCGGGTGCCCGGTACGCTTCGGCGTGCGTCTCAATCGTCTCGAGCGCCTCGAGCTTTTGGCGCA
>CAVXYE010000003.1:0-24501 GCA_963765865.1 uncultured Actinomycetes bacterium | reverse complement strand
CCGGCGATGTGCCGGCCGCCCGGAAGATCCACGAGACGCTGTCGCCGTTGTTCAACGCGCTCTTCGTGACGTCCAACCCGATCCCGCTCAAGGCGGCCCTCCAGATGGTCGGGCGAGGCTGCGGCGAGCCTCGGTTGCCCTTGGTCCCTGCGACGAGCGACGAACGGAATCGCGTCCGCAAGGCGCTGGAGGACGCCGGCCTCCTTGCCTGACACCTGCCGCCTCGTCTTCCTCGGAGGTATCGGCGAGGTCGGCCGGAACATGGCCGCGCTCGAGCTCGACGGCCGGCTCCTCATTTTGGACGTCGGCCTGTCCTTCCCGTCGGCGGACATGCCGGGGATCGACCTCGTCCTGCCCGACATGGAGTATGTGCGCGACCGGGCCGGTGACGTCGAGGCGATCGTGCTGACGCACGGGCACGAGGATCACGTCGGAGCGCTCCCGTACCTGTTGCGAGATATCGGCCGACGGGTCCCGGTGTACGCCACCGCGTTCACCCTCGAGCTCCTGCAGGGCAAGCTGGAAGAGCACGAGGTGACCGACCTGGTGGAGCCGCACGTCGCGGTTCCCGGCGGGGGGACCCAGGCGGGGCCGTTCCGGATGCGTTTCTTCCACGTGACCCATTCGATCCCCGACGGGATGGCCGTCGCGATCGACACGCCGCACGGCTCGGTGTTGCATACCGGCGATTTCAAGCTCGACCAGACGCCCATCGACGGCCAACCGACCGATCTGCACGGCATCGCGGAGGAATCGGGCCGCGGCGTCCATCTGCTCCTGTCGGATTCCACGAATGCGGAGACCCCGGGACACACGGCGAGCGAGCGCAGCGTCGGTCCGGTGCTTCGCGACATCGTCGCTCGCGCCCCGGAGATCGTCGTCGTCGCCTGCTTCTCCAGCCACATCCACCGGATCCAGCAGGTGGTCGATGCGGCGCTCGCCGATCAGCGGGTCGTTTGCTTCCTCGGTCGCTCGATGCAGAACTCCGTCCGAGCGGCTCGGGAGCTCGGGATCCTGCGCGTCGACGATCAGGACGTGATCGACATCGTGGAGGTGGAGAGCCTCGACCCCGGTCGGGTGGTCATCGCGTGCACGGGTTCTCAGGGCGAGCCGTACAGCGCGCTCAGCTTGATGGCAGCGCGCGAGCACAAGTGGGTCAAGCTCAGCGAGGGGGACACCGTCGTGCTCTCGTCCAGCCTGATCCCGGGGAACGAGCCGGCGATCCACCGCGTGGTCGACTCGCTCTACCGGAGCGGCGCGGACGTGTATCACATGCCGGCCGACCCGGTGCATGCATCGGGTCACGCCGCGCAGGAAGAGCTCCGTCTCCTGCTCTCGCTCGTCAAACCCAGCTGGTTCATCCCCGTGCACGGCGAGCGCAGACACCTGCAGCATCACGCGCGTCTCGCGGAGGAGATCGGCATCCCCCGCGAGCGGATCTTGATCTGCGAGGACGGCGACGTGATCGACATCGGGTCCGCGGTCACGAAGGTCGACCGGGTCCGGGCGGGCATGACGTTCGTGGACGGCCTCGGGATCGGGGACGTCGGCGGCGAGGTCCTTCGCGATCGGCGGAAGCTGGCCGGGGACGGCGTCGTCGTCGTGGTGGTCGGCGTGAACATGCAGACCGGAGAGGTCGTGAGCGGACCGGACGTCGTCAACCGGGGGTTCGTCCACGACGGGACCTCGGCCGACATCCTTGAAGAGGCTCGCAAACGCGTCATGCTTGCCATGGAAGAGAGCGCGGAGGCCCACGTCACGGACCCGTCTGCGCTGCAACAGAACGTTCGAAGGGTGCTCAAGCGGTACTTCTTCGACGTGACGCAGCGGAAGCCCGTGATCCTGCCGGTCATCATGGAGGTGTAGGTGGCAACGAAGACTTCCCCGTCGCGACGGTCGTCGTCGCGACCCTCGAAGACCACGGCCAAGGGCCGCTCGCGGCACCGGAGGAAGGCGCCGGCCAAAGCGCAGAAGACGACCGTCCGACAGATCCTGTCCCCGCACGCTCGCGATGCCTTCGGGATCCTGCTGGTCGTCGTAGCGCTCCTCGCGGTGCTCGGTGTGTGGTTCGACGCGGCCGGGCCGGTCGGGGACCTCCTCACCTGGATGCTTCGCGGGTCACTCGGGGTCGTCGCCGTCGCGTTCCCCATCGTCGCGGTCTACTGGGGGATCCTGCTCCTGCGGGACACGGCGCGCGAGGATCGGGTGAGGATGTTCATCGGCTTCTCCGTGCTCGGTCTCGGTGCGCTCGGGATCGTCTCGCTGCTCGGAGGGAAACCGGGACCACGCGACGGCTACGACGCGGTCGCCGTCGCCGGCGGCCTGCTGGGCGCGATCGTCGCGCACCCGCTCACGATCGTGATCTCGTCGGTCGGCGCCTTCATCGTGTGCCTCGGGATGGGCGCGGTGGGGCTCCTCATCTTCACGGGGACGCCGATCGCGGTCGCAACGGCCAACGTTCGAGACTTCTTCACGGCGGCCGACATCGAGGAGGAGGCCGAGCCCGAGGCGCCCGTCCTTCGCGAAGAGCCGAGACCCAAGCGCCACCGCGCCGCCAAGCTCAGGGAGGCGTTCGGGCTCGTCGAGTTCGACCCCGATGAGGACGACGTCGTCGTCGTTCCGGATCCCGACCTGGAGGACGATCCGGACGAGCCCGCTGCCGGGTCGCCGGCGGCCCGCCCGAGCCGCACGATCGAAACGACGACGGGTCCCTACCAGCTCCCGCCGCTCGACCTGCTCCGCAGCGCCCCGCCGTCGAACGCCGACGTTCGCGACGAGCAGGACATGCAGAACGCCCTCGAGCGCACGCTGCAGACCTTCGGGGTGGACGCTCGCGTCTCCGCCGCTCACCGCGGGCCCACGGTCACGATGTACGAGGTGGAGGTGGCGTCGGGGACCAAGGTGAACAAGGTCCTGCAGCTGGCGAGCGACATCGCCTATGCGCTCGCCACTCCCGACGTTCGCATCCAGGCGCCGATCCCCGGCAAGTCGGCGATCGGGATCGAGGTCCCCAACAAGCATCGAGACTTCGTGATGCTGGGGGACATCCTCCGGTCGAAGGCCGCCAAGGAGGCGACGCACCCGCTCGAGGTCGCCTTGGGCAAGGACATCCACGGGCGGGCCCGCATGGTCAACCTGGCGACCATGCCGCACCTGTTGATCGCCGGGGCGACCGGGGCCGGCAAGTCGAGCCTCGTCAACTCGTTCATCACCTCGTTGCTTGCCCGCACGACCCCGGAGGACGTCCGGCTCGTCCTGGTCGATCCCAAGCGGGTCGAGCTCGGTCACTTCGCCGACGTGCCGCATCTGCTCTCCCCGGTGATCGTCCATCCCAAGCGAGCCGCCGAGGCGCTCGGATGGATCGTGCGGGAGATGGAGCAGCGGTACGAGCTGCTCGCCACCGCGGCCGTGCGCGACATCGATGGATACGAGGAGGGGTTGCGGGCCGGCACGCTTCGCGTGCCCCTCGGGCTCGAGCACCGGTTCGGCCACCTGCCGTTCATCGTGGTCGTGATCGACGAGCTGGCCGACCTGATGATGGTGGCGCCGCGGGACGTCGAGGACGCGATCTGTCGGATCGCGCAGATGGCGCGCGCGGTCGGCATCCACCTCGTCGTCGCGACGCAGCGTCCTTCCGTCGACGTCGTGACGGGTTTGATCAAGGCGAACATCCCCAGCCGGATCGCGTTGATGACGTCGTCGCAGGCGGACAGCCGGGTGATCTTGGACATGAACGGCGCCGAGAAGCTCGTCGGCCACGGCGACATGCTCTTCGCCCCCTCCAGCATCTCGAAGCCGGTCCGCCTCCAGGGCGCGTGGGTGACCGAGCAGGAGATCGGCGACGTGACCGACTTCATCCGCGCGCAGCGCGAGGCGGTCTACGAGCACTCGGTCGAGGGGCTGGGGCTTCCGCCCGCCGAGACCGCGGGTGGCGACCACGCCCTCGGATCGGACGACGACCTCCTTGAGCAAGCTGCCGAGCTGGTGATCCGCTCGCAACTCGGCTCGACATCCATGCTCCAACGCAAGTTGAAGGTCGGCTTCGCACGCGCCGGCCGCCTGATGGATCTGATGGAGGATCAGGGGATCGTCGGCCCATCCCAAGGCTCGAAAGCACGCGACGTGCTGGTGACCTGGGAAGAGTGGGAAGAGCGCCGGACCGCCTGACTACAGAGCGCCGACGCGACGCGCGACCTGGAACAGCGTGTCGGCGTGCTGCTGCGGGTCGATCATGAACATCCCCGCGGCACCGACCTGGCGCTGCCAGTACCGGTAGACGTCTTCGGCGTGCCAACCACGCGACGATGCGCCCCGGAAGCTCCGTGCCATCTCGGAGCCGTGCCAGATCGCCTGGGGGGCCACCACGAACCCACCCCGCGTCCCGTCGATCGAGAGCCAGAACGCCCCGATCAAGCCCCAGCGGCCGTCGTCGAGCTCGCCGGACACGAGCAGGAACCGGACGGGGCCCTCGGCGAGCGCGTCGGGCGCCGTGACCGGGTCCCGCATCGCGGCGAGCGGGAACAGGTCGTCGTTCCCGACGCGCCTGTCTTCCGGCTCCATCTCGATCTCGCCCCTCCCGGGGCACGATCTTGCCCCTCCCTGGTCGGATGGTAGTCACCCGTCCGGCGGCTCGGCAGCGTCCGAAGGTCTCGATCCGACGCGCCGTCGGTCGTAGATCGGGCGCCGTTCGCGGACGGAGGCGCGCACGTCCTCGGCGAGGATCGCGAACAGAACATGGTCGCGCCAGCGGCCGCCGACCTTGAGGTATCGACGCGCATATCCCTCCTCACGCCACCCGGTCGCGCGGAGCAGGCCCAGCGAGCGCTCGTTCCCCGGCTGGACGTTCGCCTGGAGACGATGGAGCCCGAGCTCCCCGAAGGCGTACCGGAACAGGAGCGGCATCGCCTCGCGCATGGAGCCGTCGCCGGCGTGTGGCAAGAACGCGTAGTACCCGAGGTAGGCGTTCCGGAACGCGCCGTGATGGATCTGCGAGAGCGCGTAGACGCCGGCGAGCGGCTCCTCGTGCTCGACCACGACGACGAGCGTCCGACGGGAGGGGTGCGCCTCGATGTACGCGTCGAACGCGTCGGAGGTATCCGGCGGATACGCCCAGGGATGATGCAGCGAACGGCTCCGCGCGACGGCCTCGAGGAAGGATGCGCGGTCGCCCGGCATGAGCCGACGGAGCGTCGGCCGCTGCCGCCGCGGGCTCGGCACCATCACGAAGCCGAAGTGTAGCCACGCGCTCCGGCGCTACCATCACGCCCGATGGCCGGTCACTCCGTTCGCCCGGCCTCGATCGGGGTCGGGCCCGCCCTCCGGCGCGCGCGAGAGATCGCAGGGATCACCCTCGACGAGGCGGCTCGCGACACCAGGCTGACCCCCGACCAGATCGGCGCCTTGGAGCGCGAGGACTTCGACCTGCTCGGTGAGGAGGTCTACGTCCGCGCGATGCTGCGGACCTACGCGCAGTACCTCGGGCTCAAACCGGACAAGGTCATGAGCGCGTACGCGAGGCACGCCGAGGAGCCGGAGCTTCCGTCCCCTCCGGCGAAGATGGGCCGGGTCGAGCAGGCGCTCGCGGCGGCGAGGATCCGGGACAACCAGCGGTTCCTGTTGATCGCCGCCGCGATCATCCTGATCGCGGCGGTGGCGGTGGGGATCGTGTCCCGCGGCGGCGCGCCGCCGCCGGCCACGATCCCCACGGCGACGACGCCGTTCGTATCGCCGACACCCGGTCCGGGTGTCAGCGTCACGGTCAGCGCGACCGCCGGGGTCGACGTCACGGCGACGATCGACGGGGTCGCCCAACCGACGACGTCGCTCGGGCCTGGGGAGTCGATCTCGTACAGCGCGGTGGGGGAGCTGACCGTTTCCGCGAGCGATGGCGGGGCGGTCCGGATCGTCGTGGACGATCGCACCCTCGGCGTGCCCGGACAAGCAGGCCATCCCTGGTCCGCCACGTTCCTGCCGTCCGGGGCGACCGGCGAGCCATCGCCGTGAGGCCATCGCTGTGAGAGCGGAGATCATCTCGGTCGGGACCGAGCTGTTGCTCGGACAGATCGCCGACACGAACGCGCGCTGGATGTCGGAGCGGCTCGCGGCGATCGGGGTCGACGTGCTGCACCGCCAGACCGTCGGAGACAACCTCGAGCGGATCGTCGAGTCGCTCGAGCTGGGAGCGTCGCGCGCGGAGGTGATCCTCGTCACCGGAGGGCTCGGGCCGACGCAGGACGACCTCACCCGGGACGCGGTCGCCGTGTTCGCCGGGAGATCGCTCGTTCGCCATCCGGAGCTCGAAGACATGCTCCGGGCCAAGTTCCGCGGGTTCTCCGCGCGGCCGATGCCGTCGAACAACCTCCGGCAGGCCGACGTCCCCGATGGGGCTCGCACGATCGCGCCCGACCGGGGAACGGCGCCGGGGCTCATCGTCGAGCTCCCGACGGGGGTCAGGATCTATGCCGTCCCGGGCGTTCCCGACGAGATGGTCGAGATGATGTCGGGCACGATCGTGCCGGAGCTCGAGGCGGAGACGGGTGAGGTGATCGTCTCCAGGAGTCTCCGGATCACGGGCATGGGGGAGTCGGCGGTCGGCGAGGCGCTGACCGACCTGTTCGAAGGATCGTCGAACCCAACGGTCGCGTACCTCGCGTCCATGGGGGAGGTGAAGGTCCGGCTCACCGCGAAGGCTCGGTCGGCGGACGCGGCCGAGGAGCTGCTCGAGCCGCTCGTCCGGGAGGTCATGGACCGACTCGGCGACGTCGTGTTCAGCGTGGACGACCGACCCCTCGAGGAGGTGATCCTCGGGCTGCTCCGCGGGCAGGGTCTCACCCTCGCGTGCGCCGAGTCGTTGACCGGGGGAAGCGTGAGCGCGCGCCTCACCTCGGTCCCGGGCGCATCCGCCTCGTTCGTCGGCGCGATCGTCGCGTACACCGAACGCACGAAACGCGACCTGCTCGGCGTGTCGCAGGCGACGATCGACGGCCCGGGCGTCGTGAGCGAGACCTGCGCGAGGGAGATGGCCGCGGGAGCCCGCCGCGTCCTCACAGCTGATCTCGGACTCTCGCTGACGGGGGTTGCCGGGCCGGAGCCACACGGGGGGAAGGAGCCGGGAACCGTGTGGATCGCCCTCGACGCCGGGTCGCGCACCCACGCGCGCGGGTTCACGATCAAGGGCGAGCGCGACCGGGTGATCCGGTGGTCGCAGCAAGGCGCCCTCGATCTGGTTCGCCGGTACCTCGAAGGCCGGCCGCTGCCAACGTCCGACACCACGGTCTGACCATGCGGCCTGATCCGACGGCTCCCCTCGACGCGAAGGCGTCCCGGCTGTTCGTCGCGTTCGCCGTGAGCGACGCGGCGCTCGACGAAGTGGATCGCGCCATCGAGCCATGGCGCGGTCGGTTCCCGGGGGCGAGGTGGGTGCCCCGCGAGAACATGCACGTCACGTTGAAGTTCCTCGGGCGGACGTTGCCGAGCCTCGAGGCGTGGGTCCGTCAGCAGGTCGGAGCGGTGGCCGCCGGCCATGGTCCCGTCGCCACCCGGCTGACGGGGCTCGGATCGTTCCCGTCCGCCGCGCGGGCGCGCGTCCTCTGGATGGGGATCGAGGACCCGGAGGAGGCGTTCGCGCGGCTCGCCGGAGCGCTGGACGTGGCGCTCGAGGAGTCGTTCGCCCCCGAGACCCGGGCCTTCTCGGCGCACCTGACGGTCGCGCGGAGCGACCCCCCCTTGAAGCTCGGCGGCGGATCCACGCCGACGCCCGTCGAGCCGGTCGGGTTCCGTGTGGAGGAGATCGTGCTCTTCCGGAGCCACCTGCGGCGGCCCGCGCCCCGCTACGAGCCGATCGCGACGTTCGCGCTCGCGGGATGAGCACCCGGGTCCTTGCGCTCGAACACGTGTTCGATTAGCCTCGCCCCGTCCGCAAGCCGCTCGAATGACAGGGGTGTAACTTATGTCAGACCCGATCGCTACCGTCCTCGAACGTTCGTCTGGTGCGCTCACTCGCCCCTCCTCCGGGGTGGGCCGGGGTCGGAAGGGGGATGGCGTGGACCGCGAGAAGATGCTGGAGGTCACGCTTCAGCAGATCGAGAAGCAGCACGGCAAAGGCGCCGTGATGAAACTGGGCGAGCACCCCATGAACGTGGGGATGACCACCATCCCGACCGGCTCGCTGGCGCTCGACATCGCGCTCGGCGTCGGCGGCATCCCTCGCGGAAGGGTCGTCGAGGTCTTCGGTCCCGAGGGTTCGGGCAAGACGACCGTGTGCCTGCACATCATCGCGGAAGCGCAGCGCCAGGGCGGGATCGCGGCGTTCATCGACGCCGAGCACGCCCTCGACCCCACGTACGCACGCGAGCTCGGCGTCAACATCGACGAGCTCCTGGTCAGCCAGCCCGATTCCGGCGAGCAGGCGCTGGAGATCGCGGACATGCTGGTGCGGTCGGGAGCCATGCATCTCGTGGTGATCGACTCGGTCGCGGCGCTCGTGCCGCGCGCAGAGATCGAAGGAGAGATGGGTGACACCCACGTCGGACTGCAGGCCCGCCTCATGTCGCAGGCCATGCGGAAGCTCGCCGGGTCCCTCTCCAAGTTCGAGACCACGGCCATCTTCATCAACCAGTTGCGCGAGAAGATCGGGGTGATGTTCGGCTCACCCGAAACCACTCCCGGGGGACGAGCGCTCAAGTTCTATTCGTCGGTGCGGCTCGACGTGCGCAAGATCGAGAACCTCAAGGACGGGACCGACGTCGTGGGCTCGCGGACCCGGGTCAAGGTCGTGAAGAACAAGGTCGCGCCTCCCTTCCGCCAGTGCGAGTTCGACATCATGTACGGCAAGGGGATCTCGAAGGAAGGCTCCCTCCTCGACACCGGCGTCGATCTCGAGATCGTCAAGAAGTCCGGTGCGTGGTTCACCTACGAGGGCGAGCAGCTCGGCCAGGGGCGCGAGAACGCGCGCGCGTTCCTCGTGGAGCACATCGACCTGCGCGATGAGATCGAGCGGAAGGTGCGCGAGGCCGTCGGTCTGACCGGATTCTCCGAAGACGACGACCAACCGATCCAGGTCGTTCCCGACCTCGTGGTGGACGAGGGGTCCGAAGCGAAGGAAAAGTCCGCCGCGACCAAGGAGTGAGCGCGTGCCGCACGAACGCGGCCGCGGCCGGTCGGGCAAGCACAAGGATGTGCACGAGCGGGCCCTCGGGCTGCTCGCGGTGCGCCAACGCAGCCGGCGGGAGTTGGAGCGTCGGCTGGAAGGGGCCGGGTTCGATCCGGAAGAGGTCCGGGCGGAGCTGGATCGGCTGCTACAGGTCGGTTTGATCGACGACGAGGCGTTCGCGCGCGCCGTGGTGGAGCACTCGTTCACGACCAAGAAGGAGGGGCGCCGGGTCGTCGCGGGCAGGCTGATGAGCGCCGGGATCGCCCCAGAGACGGCCGCGGCCGTCCTGGATGAGGCGGTCGGGGGCGAGGAAGAGCGGGCAGACGCCCTGGCGGCGGCCAAGGCGGCCCGGCTGTCGGGGCTCCAACCCGACGCCGCGTACCGGCGCCTGTACGGGATGCTCGCGCGACGGGGCTACGCACCCGACCTCGCGGGTCGGGCCGCCCGACGAGCGCTTGCGGTGGAGACGTTCGAGGACTGAGCCTTGCCTCCGCCGATGGGCGGCCGTATCGTGTGGTGAACCGATAACCACACCGAGAGGCCACCGAACGGCTACCCGACGTACACCGAAACGGCACGACATCGTGACCACGAGAACCCCAAGAGCCGACATCGTTCCCGCGCGCGGAGGGCAACTGGCCCCGTAGCGCCCCGAGACGACGGTTCTGCGTGCTCACGCACACGCCGCCCAGGGTTCGGCGGAACCGCACGGCCCTCTCCCTGACACCAGGGAGGAACCATGACGGCCGTCATCGTCGGCGTCGTCGCCCTGATCGTGGGCGCCGCCGCCGGGTTCCTGGTCCGTAGCAGCATGGCCAGATCGAGCGCGACCACGCTGGAGAGACAGGCCCAACAGAAGCTCGTCCAGGCCGACCAGAAGCTCGTCGCGTCACAGGAGGACGCCGCCCAGACCCTCCGCAAGGCGATCGAAGACGCCAAGGTCGACGCTTCGCAGATCCGGCGAGATGCGGAGGAGGACGTGAAGGCACGCCGGGACGAGATCGCGCGGCTGGAGCGCCGGATCTCCGAGACCGAGGATGAGCTCCGAGCGCGGACCCGCAAGCTCGACGACCGCGTCCTCGAGCTCACCGGAACGCGACGAGAAGCTGCAGGAGGTCCGCGCCCGGCTCGAGAAGGCCGCCGAGCAGCAACGGATCCAACTCGAACGCGTCGCCGGCATGACCTCGTCGGAGGCCCGCGAGCAGCTCGTTGCGGCCCTGATCGACGACGCGAAGCGCGCATCCATGGCGCAGGTCCGCGAGATCGAACAGATCGCCCGCGAAGAAGGGGAGGAGCGTGCGCGGAAGATCGTGACGATCGCGATCCAGCGCGTCGCGTCCGAGCAGACCGCGGAGTCAACGGTCAGCGTGTTCACGCTTCCGAGCGAAGATATGAAGGGCCGGATCATCGGGCGTGAAGGTCGCAACATCCGCGCCTTCGAGGCGACGACCGGCGTGAACCTGATCATCGACGACACGCCCGAGGCCGTCGTCCTCAGCAGCTTCGATCCCGTCCGTCGCGAGGCCGCCCGCCTCTCGCTCGAGAAGCTCGTGCAAGATGGCAGGATCCACCCCGCTCGGATCGAGGAGGTGCACGAGCGGTCCCTCGCGGAGATCGATGAGCGCATCCGCCGGGCCGGCGAGGACGCGGTGGCCGAGGTCGGGATCACGGACATCCACCCGGAGATGATCAAGCTCCTCGGCCGGCTCCAGTACCGCACGAGCTACGGGCAGAACGTGCTGAAGCACCTCGTGGAATCGGCCCACATCGCGTCGGCGTTGTCCGCGGAGCTCGGTCTGGATCCCGCCATCGCCAAGCGTGGCGCCTTCCTGCACGACATCGGCAAGGCCGTCACGCACGAGGTCGAGGGATCGCACGCGATCATCGGTGCCGAGATCGCCCGCCGCATGAGGGAAGATCCCGAGGTCGTCCACTGCATCGAGTCGCATCACGGCGAGGTGGAGCAGCGCACGATCCACGCGGTGCTCGCGCAGATCGCCGACGGCATCAGCGGTGGCCGGCCGGGCGCCCGACGCGAGTCGCTGGAGACCTACGTCAAGCGGTTGGAACGCCTGGAGGAGATCTGCAGCTCGTTCCCCGGGGTCGAGAAGGTGTACGCGATGCAGGCGGGGCGCGAGGTCCGGGTCCTGGTCCAGCCGGAGTCGATCGACGACCTCGCCGCGCAGGTGATCGCGCGCGACATCGCGAAGCAGGTGGAGGAAGAGCTCCAGTACCCGGGTCAGATCAAGATCACGGTGGTCCGCGAGATCCGCGCGACCGAGTACGCCAGGTAGTCGGAGGAGCCTGAGGGTCCGATGGAGCAGAAGTACCTGATCCGCACCTTCGGGTGCCAGATGAACGAGCACGATTCCGAGCGGATCGGTGGGCTGCTGCTATCCGATGGGATGTCGCCGACCGACGATGTGTCGGAGGCGCGGGTGATCGTGCTCAACACCTGCGCGATCCGCGAGAACGCGGACAACAAGCTGTACGGCAACCTGGGACACCTGAAGCCCCTGAAGGACCGGCGGCCCGATCTGAAGATCGTGGTCGCGGGCTGCCTGGCGCAGAAGGATCAGGGCCTGATCCAGCGCAAGGCGCCCTGGGTCGACGTCGTGGTCGGCACGCACGCGCTTCCCCACCTGCTCGAGCTCATCGGCCGTGCCGAGACCGAGGGCCCGCAGATGGACGTCCGCGAGTACACCGAGACGTTCCCGAGCGCGTTGCCGGCCGCTCGCGCCGACGACCTCCGGGCATGGGTCTCCGTCGCCGTGGGATGCGACAACGCGTGCACGTTCTGCATCGTTCCGCTCGTCCGAGGCCCGCAACGGTCGCGGTCGATCGGCGAGATCCTCGCGGAGGTTCAGGAACTGACCTCGCGAGGTGTCGTGGAGGTCACCCTGCTCGGTCAGAACGTCAACACGTACGGCCGGGATCTCACGGTTCCCGGCTCGGCCCGCCGGCCGTTGTTCGCACGTCTCCTGCGGGAGGTGGATGGTGTCGACGGGATCCGGAGGATCCGCTTCACCTCGCCCCACCCGCACGACTTCACCGCCGACGTGGTGGATGCCATGGCGGAGTGCGAGCACGTCTGCGAGCACATCCACTTCCCGCTGCAGTCGGGATCCGACCGGGTCTTGCGGGCGATGCAGCGCTCGTACCGGCGAGAGCGGTACCTGGAGTGGCTGGCGAGGATCCGAAGCGCGATCCCCGGCATCGCCGTCTCGACCGACATCATCGTGGGCTTCCCGGGCGAGACCGAACGGGATCTCGCGGACACGCTGGACGTGGTCGCGCAGGCCCGCTTCGACAGCGCGTACATGTTCCAGTACTCGCCCCGGCCCGGGACACGAGCGGCGACCATGGAGGAGCAGGTCCCGAAGGAAGTCGTGCAGGAGCGCTTCGACCGACTCCTGGCCCTGCAGGAGCGCATCTCCCTCGAGGAGAATCGCGCGCAGCTCGGACGGATCGTCGAGGTCCTCGTCGAGGGCGAGGGGAAACGCGAGGGCTCGACCCAGTCGCGAACCCGGACCAACCGGATCGTGCACCTGGCCACCCCGCTCGACCGAGGCACCTTCGTCGACGCGCGCGTGACGGACGCGTCCGCGCATCACCTGACCGCCGAGGTGGTCTCCGCGCCGGAACCGCTCGCCGTCTGAGGGCCGATGGCGCTGCTCGCCCTCGTCGGGCCGACCGCCAGCGGGAAGACCGAGGCCGCCCTCGCGATCGCGCCGCACCTCGGAGCCGAGATCGTTTCGGTCGACTCGATGCTCGTGTACCGGGGGATGGATGTGGGCACGGGGAAGCCCACCGCCGAGCAGCGCGCCGCGGTTCCGCACCACCTGCTGGATCTTGCCGAGCCGTCGGAGCGCTTCACCGTCGCTCGGTTCCAGGAGCTCGCACGCGGCGTCCTCCGATCGGTCGCCCGCCCGCTCCTGGTGGGGGGTTCGGGCTTGTATCTGCGTGCCGTGGTCGACGATCTCGCGTTCCCACCGGAGGATCCGGTGGTGCGGGCGTCGCTCGAGGCCGAGGCCGACGACCTCGGCGCGGAGGCGTTGTACCGCCGGCTGGCCGAGATGGATCCGGTGGCCGCCGCGCGCATCGAGCCCGGGAACGTCCGCCGGATCATCCGCGCACTCGAGGTCACGGCGATCAGCGGTGCGCCGTTCAGCTCCTTCGCCGCCTCGTGGGACCGCTACGACGCCGACCGGGTCCGTCCGGCCGGGATCCGGTTGGATCGGGAGGCGCAGCGGGCACGGATCGCCGAGCGGGTGCTCGCCATGCTGGAGAACGGCTGGCTCGACGAGGTGCAGGCCCTGATGGATCGTGGCTTCGGCGCGTGGCTCACCGCCTCGCAGGCGATCGGATACGCCGAACTCGCGGAGCACCTCGACGGTAGGCTCTCGCTCGATGAGGCTGCGGAGCGCACCGTGAAACGGACGAGGGAGCTCGCCCGCCGCCAGATGGCGTGGTTCCGCCGGGACCCACGGATCCGGTGGTTCGACGCCGGCGCGGGCGGAGCCCCCGAGGTCGCGGACGACATCCGTGCCTACCTGGGGTCGGCGTGACGGCCGCCCTGCGGTTCTCCAAGTATCAGGCGTCGGGGAACGACTTCCTCATCATCGACGAGCTCGATGGCCCGGCGGTCGACGTCGACGTACCGGCGTTGTGCGACCGCTGGGTGGGCGCCGGCGCCGACGGCGTGATCCGCGTCCGGCCGGGCGGGACGGCCCCGTTCCGCTTCGACCTCACGAACGCCGACGGCTCATCGGCGGAGATGTCCGGCAACGGCATGCGATGCCTGGCTGCCTACCTCCGGGAGGGTGGGCGTCTCGACGTCGACGAGGTCGACGTCGAGACGCCCGCGGGACCGCGTCACGTGACGGTGCATCTCGACGGTGCGCGCGTCACGCGCGCCACCGTCGAGATGGGAACACCGAACTTCACGAAGGCCGGGATCCCGATGTTCGGCGCGGCCTGGGAGACGTTCCTCGCCCAGCCGTTCGACGTCGGGGGCGGGCTCACGTTCCCGGCGTCCGCGCTGAGCATGGGCAACCCGCACCTGGTCGTGTTCGTGGACGAGGATCCGGATCGGTACCACCTCGAGCACATCGGGCCGGCGCTCGAGCATCACGAGCTGTTCCCCGAGCGGACGAACGTCGAACTCGCTCGGGTCGCCGACGGCGACGTGCAGGTACGCGTATGGGAGCGCGGCGTCGGCGAGACGCTCGCCTGTGGGACCGGGGCCTGCGCGGTGGCGGTGGCCGCGAACGAGGCCGGGCTGACCCCGCCCACCGTCACCGTCTCGTTCCGCGGAGGTCCGCTCCACGTGGAGCGATGCGAGGACGGGCGGGTGCTGCTCGCAGGCCCGGTCGGCCACGTGTACGACGCGGTGGCCGACCCCGCCGAGCTTCAGTGACGGCGCGACCCGGCGACCGTGGAGTGGTTCGGCCGTGACCTCGCGGTACGCTCAACCGACCGAGCCGACGAAACGAGGCAGATGACGGGCATCCACCGCTCACCCGGGATGGAGGGCGTCGCGCCGTACCCCTTCGAGGAGCTCGATCGACGCGCGGCGCAGGCGAGGGCGGAGGGCCGCGAGCTGATCGACTTCGGCGTCGGTGACCCTCGTGAGGAGACGCCGGCCTTCATCCGCGACGCTCTCGTCGATGCGCTCGAACCCGTGTCGAGCTACCCGCGGGCCGCCGGGCTGCCGGAGCTCCGCGACGCCATCGCGACATGGGTCGAGCGACGGTTCCAGGCCCGGGTGGATCCCGATACGGAGGTCCTCCCGGTCCTCGGGTCGAAGGAGATCGTGTTCTCGCTCGCGCAGCTCGTCCTCGATCCGCCCGGGGGAAAGGACGTGGTGATCACGACGGCGCCGGGGTATCCGATCCCCGAGCGAGGCGCGCGCTTCGCCGGTGGCGAGGTCGTGCGAGCGCCGCTCGAAGAGGACCGGATGTTCCTGCCCGATCTCGACCGGGTACCTGGCGACGTCTGGTCCCGCGCGGCGATCCTGTGGATCAACTATCCGAACAACCCGACCGGCGCGATCGCGCCCCGAGGCTTCCTCGAGGAGGCCGCGGAGCGGTGCCGGGCGCACGACGTGCTCCTCGCCTCGGATGAGGCGTACTCCGAGCTGTGGTTCGGCGAGGGCCCGCCCCCCGGCGTGCTCCAGCTCTCCGAGCGGACGAACGTGCTCGCGATCAACACGTTGTCGAAGCGCTCGTCCATGACCGGATACCGCAGCGGGTTCGTCGCCGGCGATCCCGGTCTGATCGCCGATCTCAAGCGGCTGCGACCGGCGACCGGCGTCACGCCCCAGGAGTTCATCCAACGGGCGTCGGTGGCGGCGTGGCGTGACGAGGTCCACGTCGAGGAGAACCGCGAGCGGTACCGGCGGAAGCGAGACCTGTTGCTCGATGTGTTCGCCCGGCACGGCGTCCACGTCGCGGGGAGCGTCGCGACGTTCTACCTCTGGGTGCGTGTTCCCACGGCCCAGACCTCGTTCGAGTGGGCGCTCGACCTCCTCGACCGCGGTGACATCGTGGTCGCGCCGGGGTCGTTCTTCGGCCCCGAGGGCGAGGGGTTCGTGCGGATGGCGATGGTGCCGACGGTCGAGGCCTGCGCTCGTGCCGCGTCGGCGCTCGACGATCTCCTCGCCGAGGTCCGGACGTGAACGACGTGCTGGAGCTCGAGGAGCGGATCGAGCGCAGCTGGGCAGAGCTCTCGGCGGACCCGTCCGCTCCGATCGATGCGGCGGCGGTGACGGCGACGATCGAGCTCCTGGACCGGGGGTCCGTCCGCGTCGCCGAGCCGGATCCCGCGCGCGACGGCTCCTGGCGGGTGAACACCTGGGCGAAGCAGGCGGTCCTGCTCTACTTCCGTGTCCGCGGGCTCGAGACGACCGAGGCCGGACCGTTCGAGTATCACGACAAGCTTCCACTGAAGCACGGTTACGGGTCGCAGGGCGTCCGGGTCGTCCCACCCGCGACGGTTCGCTTCGGGGCGCACCTGGAACCCGGGGTCGTGCTGATGCCGAGCTACGTGAACATCGGCGCGTACGTGGGCGCCGGAACGATGGTGGACACGTGGGCGACGGTCGGCTCCTGCGCGCAGATCGGTGCGAACGTTCACCTCTCCGGAGGGGTCGGGATCGGCGGGGTCCTCGAGCCGCTGCAGGCGGCGCCGGTCGTGATCGAGGACGGCGCCTTCATCGGCTCCCGGTGCATCGTGGTCGAAGGCGTGCACGTCGGGCGTGGAGCGGTCCTCGGGGCGGGCGTGGTGCTCACCGGCAACACACCGGTGATCGATCCCCGAGGCGCGGAACCGAAGGAGCATCGTGGGCGCGTCCCCGACGGCGCGATCGTCGTCCCCGGGACCCGGCCGCGGTCCTTCCCGGCGGGGGAGTACGGGTTGCCCTGCGGCCTCGTGATCGGGGACCGCAGCCAAGCGACCGACGACAAGATCCGTCTCAACGACCTGCTCCGCGACGCGGGGTCGTCGATGAGCTGATGCCGGACGCCCGGACGCCGCCGCGTCCCACCGACCGGATCCTCGAGTCGCCGATCGCCGCGACGTGGCGGTCCGTCGCGCACGAGCGCGCCGTCCTCGTCGGGGTCGGACCCGGGATCCACGAAGGGGACCTCGACGAGCTTGCGGCGCTCGCCGACTCCGCGGGCGCGGAGCCGGTCGGGCGCCTCGTCCAGAGCCGCTCGAGCCCCGACCCGCAGTTCTGGATCGGCAAGGGGAAGGTCGAGGACCTGCACGGTCTGGTCCACGCGGCTGGGGCCGAGCTCGTCATCTTCGATGACGAGCTCGGCCCCGGCACCCTTCGCTCACTCGAGGCGCGGCTCAAGGTCAAGGTCGTCGACCGCACGGCGTTGATCCTGGACATCTTCGCGCTCCATGCGAACTCGAAGGAAGGCAAGGCGCAGGTCGAGCTCGCTCAGCTCAACTACCTGCTCCCTCGGCTCCGAGGCTGGGGCGAGGCGATGAGCCGGTTGGGAGGCGGGATCGGGACCCGCGGCCCCGGGGAGACGAAGCTCGAGGTCGACCGGCAGCACATCCGGCGCCGGATCACGAAGCTCCGTCGGGACGTGAAGGACCTGCGCAAGGAGCGCGACGTCAAGCGGGCCCGCCGGCAGAAGTCGAACCTCCCGCAGATCGCGATCGTCGGGTACACGAACGCCGGGAAGTCGACGCTGATGCGTCGACTCACCGGCGCCGACGTGATCGTGGCCGATCAGCTCTTCGCCACGCTCGATCCGACGACCCGTCGGATCGACCTCCCGGGCGGGCGGCACGCGACGATCAGCGACACCGTCGGCTTCGTCTCGAAGCTGCCCCACGATCTGGTCGAAGCCTTCCGATCGACGCTGGAAGAGGTCACCCTCTCGGATCTGATCCTGCACATCGCGGACGCCTCCTCACCGGAGCTGGACCACCAGATCGAGGCGGTCAGGCGGGTGCTGGAGGAGATCGGGGCCGCCGACATGCCGGAGGTCGTGGCGCTCAACAAGATCGACCGGTTGCGGGGGAGCGAGCGAGCGCGCCTCGCGACCCGGTTCCCCGGCTCCGTGTCGGTCTCGGCGATCACCGGAGAGGGCGTCGAGGGGCTCCTGGAGGCGGTCGGGGCGGCGACGCCCGATCCTCCCGTCGAGGTGGAGGTGCTGATCCCGTGGCCGCGGGGGGACCTGGTCGCGATGCTCTACGACGAGGCGGAGGTCCTGAAGGCGGAGGCCGAGCCCGACGGCACGCGCGTGCGGGCGCGCGTGGGGCTCCGGGAGCTGGCCGCGGTCCGCGCCTACGCCGTGGGGGCGGGCGGTCGCTCGGGCACGGGGGAACCGATCGACCAGAGCGTGTGATCGTCCCAATGGCCCGTGATCACCTTGTCCGGATCCTGCCCGCGCTCCAGCGCGAAGCGGAGCGCCAGGAGGTGCAGGCGCGCGACGAGCGGGATCTGCTGGAGGACACCCGGGAGCGGTGAAGGCTCCGGCAGCCGGCTCACCCCGATACCCTCGGCCTCCGCGGCTCGCGCCACCCCCTCGACCAGGCCGTCGTCGTCGGGCGTCGTCAACGCCAGGACGTGGTCCTTCGACGTCAACGGGACCGCCGTCCCGTGGAGGAAGAACTCCGCGTCGTAGCCCTCGGCCAAGACCCGAGCCCCTTCGCGCACCTTGAGCGCTCCTTCGCGCGCCGTGACCGACGTGTGACCCGCGCCCACGATCGAGAGGATCCGCGCTGGGAGCGGGACCGACTCCGTCCCGTTCGATTCGAGTGCGTTGCGCACGCTGCCGGGGACGAGCGCGAGCTTGTCGGCCGTGATCGTGTCGGCCCCCATCGCCGAGGCGAGCATGCCGAGGGCGAGCAGCGCGGTCGTGTAGCTCACCGTGTACGTCTCGGACGTCTCCTTCTCGACGGTCTGGATCGCGTCGTTGAAGGGGGCGCCCTCGCGACAGATCGTCACGGTCTGCAGACCCGCCGAGAAGGCGAGTGCGCGCGCAGCGAGGGCGTAGGCGGTCTCCCCGGTGTGCGTGATGACGACGACACCGTCCTGCGGGCCCACGATCGGAGCGTTCTTCACGAACTGCATCGAGGACACGGCGTGCGCCGAGCGCCCCGCGTCCTGGAGCATCGCCGCTCCCAGGTTCGCCGCGTGCTGGCTGGTGCCCGTCCCGACCACCCAGATCCGCCGGACGCGGTGCAGCGCCTCCGCCGCGGCATGGACCTGCGCCTTGACGGAGCCCGACGTGAGGACGTGTTCGAGCTGTTCGGGCTGGGAACGGATCTGGTGCTCGAGCTGCGTGGTGTTGCGCGACATCGGGACGGCTCCTCGGGATCCGGTGCCGGGAGCCTAGCCGACTTCAGAGGCGTCTGAGAACGGCGACGACCTTGCCCAGGATCCTTCCGTCGCTCATCTCGAAGGGCTCGAGCGAAGGGTTCTCGGGGATCAGCATGACGCGCGGCCCGTCGTGCCCGAGACGCTTGACCGTGGCCTCGTCCTCGGCGGGACCGGGAAGGAGCGCCGCCACGATGTCGCCGTCGGTGGCCGAGCCCTGGCTATGCACGACCACGACGTCCCCATCGAGGATCCCCGCACCGATCATGGACGTGCCGCTCACCCGAAGCGCGAAATGATCGCCGCCGCGGACGAACCCCGCGGGGACCGACAGGTAGTCCTCGACGTGCTCGCTCGCCAGGGTGGGCTGGCCGGCCGCGATCCGTCCTAACACGGGTACGACCGTGGCCTCCACCCGGGCATCGGACGCGAGCGTCATGGCGCGCGGCTTGGTGGGATCCTTCTTCAAGAGGCCCGCGCGTTCGAGGTTGGCGAGCTGCGCGTGGACCGACGACGACGAGGTGAGTCCGACGGCCTCGCCGATCTCACGCACCGTGGGCGGGTAGCCGCGCTCGCGCACGGTCTCGGCGATGAAGTCCACGATCCGTTGCTGCCGGGGAGTGATGTCAGACACCGTGGCTACCCTCCTTTTCCGTGGGGCGGACGCTATCACCGGGGATCGGGGCACGCAAACATATGTTCGATTCGGCCTTGACACCGAACATACGTTCGGGCAGAGTCGTTGCATGAGCCGGACACGGGTACGTCGTCGACGTCTCGTGGCCGGTGGGCTGCTGGTCCTGGCGCTCTCGGTCTCGGCGCCCGCCGTCTCCGGCGCGATGACCGGTGGATCGGCGTCGAGGGGCGGCCGCCGGTGACCGGTACGTGGTCCAGAGCGGAGACACCTTGTGGAGCATCGCCGTCAGCCGCGCGCCCGGCAGCGATCCGCGGCCCGTCGTCCAGGCGATCGCCGACGCGAACCGGGTCGATGCCGGTTCGCTCGTGCCGGGACAGGTCCTCGTCATCCCGGCCTGACGGTTGACGACCCACCATGCTGCGGGTACGGTTCGCGCCGCCACTACATCTTGTGGCCCGTACCCATGCGCTGCCCTTGGTGCCAGGCCGACGACGACCGCGTGGTCGACTCGCGTCCCGCCGACGGTGGCGGTTCCATCCGTCGGCGTCGCGAGTGCGCAGCCTGTGGACGCCGGTTCACGACCTTCGAGCGGATCGAGGAGGTCGGGCTGGTCGTCACGAAGCGCGACGGTACCTCCGAGCCCTTCGACCGCGAGAAGCTCGCGGCCGGGATCCGCAAGGCGTTCGCCGGGCGGCCCACCTCGCCCTTGCAGATCGAGCAGATGGTCGGCCGGATCGAGACGCGGGTGCGCCGGAAGGGACCGGACGTGACGTCCCAGCAGGTCGGCGGCGAGGTCCTCGCCATGCTCCAGAAGGTCGACGAGGTCGCCTACCTGCGGTACGCCAGCGTGTACAAGGACTTCCAGGGCACCGCGGACTTCCAGCGCGAGCTCGGGATGCTGCTCGAGAAGAAGGAGCCGGCTCGCAAGCGGACCCGCTGAGGCTACGCCTCCGCCTCGGTCATCGGTCTAGGTGGTCGGATCCCGAGCGGCGCGAGATACTAGATGTAGTGGTCGTCAAGGATTCTGCCCACTACCCCTTGACGTCGGCAGCGACCGGGTCCATGATGCCCAGACGCGAATGACAGGTCTGTAACTACACGTCGAAGGTTCGTTCGCGGCGGAAGGAGGGGAACACGTGGCGACTCGCGAGGGAGACGTCGAGGTGATCCGTGAGGGGCTCACCTTCAAGCGGTTCTTCACGCAGGAAGGAACGCATCCGTTCGATCAGGTCGACTGGGAGACCAGGGATGCGGTGATCCCCAACTACAAAGAGGGCGGCAACGCCTTCGAGCAACGCGACGTCGAGTTCCCCCGCTCGTGGTCACAGAACGCGACGAACATCGTCGCGCAGAAGTACTTCCGCGGCACCTTGGGGACGCCGCAGCGTGAGTCCTCGGTCCGGCAGCTCGTGGCGCGCGTGGTCGACACCATCACGGGGTGGGGACGGAAGAACGCGTACTTCGCGTCCGAGCACGACGCGGAGATCTTCGCGGACGAGCTCACGCATCTCCTCGTGAACCAGATGGCGGCCTTCAACTCTCCCGTGTGGTTCAACGTCGGCGTCGCCGACACGCCACAGCAATGCAGCGCGTGCTTCATCCTCGCGGTGGACGACCACATGTCCTCGATCCTCAACTGGTACGTGGAAGAGGGAACCATCTTCAAGGGCGGATCGGGCTCCGGCATCAACCTGTCGAAGCTGCGGTCGTCCAAGGAGGGCCTCGCCGGCGGCGGGACGGCCTCCGGCCCCGTCAGCTTCATGCGGGGCGCCGACGCGTCGGCAGGCACCATCAAGTCGGGCGGGAAGACCCGTCGGGCGGCCAAGATGGTCATCCTCGACGTGGACCACCCCGACGTTCGGGACTTCATCTGGTGCAAGGCGACCGAGGAGAAGAAGGCTCGGGCGCTCCGCGACGCCGGCTTCGACATGGACCTGGACGGCCGCGACAGCTACTCGATCCAGTACCAGAACGCGAACAACTCGGTGCGCGTCACCGACGAGTTCATGCAGGCGGTCCTGGAGGACCGCGACTGGAAGCTGAAGGCGGTGACCACCGGAGAGAGCCTGGAGACCACGCGGGCCCGCGACCTGATGCGCGACATCGCGCTCGCGGCGTGGGAATGCGCCGACCCCGGCATGCAGTACGACACCACGATCAACGAGTGGCACACCTGCCCGGCCAGCGGCCGGATCAATGCCTCCAACCCGTGCAGCGAGTACATGCACCTGGACAACAGCGCCTGCAACCTGGCGAGCCTCAACCTGATGAAGTTCCTCGACGGCGACGGCAACTTCGACGTCCGGAGCTTCCGGCGAGCAACCGAGATCGTGTTCACGGCTCAGGAGATCGTGGTCGGCGAGTCGGACTACCCGACCGACAAGATCGGCGAGAACGCCCGGGCCTTCCGTCAGCTCGGGCTCGGCTACGCGAACCTCGGCGCGCTGCTGATGGCGCGCGGTCTTCCCTACGACTCCGACCAGGGCCGCGCATGGGCGGGAGCCATCACGGCGATCATGACGGGGTGGGCCTACCGCACCAGCGCGCGGATCGCGGAAGTGACCGGACCGTTCGCGGGCTACGCATCCAACGCCGACGCGATGCTGCGCGTCATGCGCAAGCACCGTGCAGCGGCGGACCAGATCGACGCCGAGCTCGTTCCCGAAGGGATGCTCTCCGCGGCGAAGCAGTCCTGGGACGAGGCGATCGCCCTCGGGGAGCAGCACGGGTATCGCAACGCTCAGGCGAGCGTGCTCGCTCCCACCGGCACGATCGGTCTGATGATGGACTGCGACACGACCGGGATCGAGCCCGAGCTGGCGCTCGTCAAGACGAAGAAGCTCGTCGGCGGCGGCACGATGCAGTTCGTCAACCAGACCGTGCCCCGCGCGCTCGCGAAGCTCGGGTACGACGCCGCGCAGGCGGACGACATCGTCGCCTACATCGCGGAACACAACTCGGTCGCGGACGCGCCGCACCTCAAGACCGAGCATTACCCCGTGTTCCACACGGCGATGGGGGAGCAGCCGATCCACTACATGGGTCACGTGCGGATGATGGCCGCCGCGCAGCCGTACATCTCCGGCGCCATCTCCAAGACCGTGAACATGCCGGAGGAGGCCACGGTCGAAGAGGTCGAGGAGCTCTTCGTGGAGAGCTGGCGGCTCGGACTCAAGGCGGTCGCGATCTACCGTGACAACTGCAAGGTGGCGCAGCCGCTGTCCGCGGACAAGAAGAAGACCGCCGAGGCTCCCGAGGCCGAACCGGCCGTGCTGGCCTGGTCGGCGAAGAAGCGGCTCCCGCAGTCGCGTCCCGCGCTGACCACCTCGTTCCGCGTCGGCGACGCCGAGGGATACGTGACCGCCGGCTCGTACCCGGATAACGGTCTCGGCGAGATCTTCCTCAAGGCATCGAAGCAGGGATCGACCCTGTCGGGGATCATGGATGCCTTCTCGATCGCGGTGTCGGTCGGGCTCCAGTACGGCGTGCCGCTGGAGGACTACGCCTCGAAGTTCATCAACATGAAGTTCGAGCCGAGCGGCATGACGAACGACCCGGACATCCGGTTCGCCTCGTCCATCGTCGACTACGTCTTCCGTCGCCTGGCGCTCGACCACCTCACGTGGGAGCAGCGCGAAGCGCTCGGGATCCGCTCGATCCAGGAGCGGACCGAGGAGGCGGAGGAGAAGATCGCGCAGCTCGATGCCGGGACGTCCAGAGCTCGCCGCCGCAAGCGACAGTGCGGTCTTCCGCGGCCAAGAGGAAGCCAACGTGGTCGCGAAGCCCACCGCGAGGGTCTTGGACGCGCCGCTCTGCTACCAGTGCGGCTCGAAGATGCAGCCCGCAGGTTCGTGCTACGTGTGCGGCACCTGCGGCAGCACCTCCGGCTGCTCGTAGACTCCGGCGGGTGACGGGGGAACCGGCCGCGAGGCTGCTCGGTCTGCATCACGTCCAGCTGGCCATGCCTCCGGGCGAGGAAGAGGACGCGATCAAGTTCTACGGCGCGATCCTCGGGCTGACCCAGGTGGACAAGCCCCCGGAGCTCGCACCGCGCGGTGGCGTCTGGTTCCGGACCGAGGGGCTGGAGGTGCACCTGGGGATCGAAGAGCCGCTTCACGCCCGCACGGAAGGCCCACCCGGCCTTCCTGGTCCAGGATCTGGAGACCCTGCGGGAGCGGATCGAGCTCGCGGGGTACCGGGTGACCGACGACGTGCCGCTCGAGGGGTTCCACCGCTGCCACGTTCGCGATCCGTTCGGCAACCGGCTCGAGTTGGTCGAGCCGTCCTGATCCATGGATCTGCCGTTCAAGCGTCTCCGGCCGGAGGGGTCGCTGCCTTCGGCGCAGCACCCGGGCGACGCGGGCCTCGACCTTCGCGCCGCGATCGACGCCACGGTCAAGCCGGGGGAGCGGGTCATGGTGCCGACCGGCGTGGCCGTCGCGATCCCCGACGGGCACGCCGGGCTGGTGCTTCCGCGGAGCGGTCTCGCGACCACACGCGGGCTGACCCTTTCGAACTCGCCGGGCTTGATCGACGCGGGCTACCGGGGAGAAGTGATCTGTTCGGTCGTGAACCTCGACCGGGACGAGGCCGTCGAGATCCGTGCGGGCGACCGGATCGCGCAGTTGGTGATCGTCGCGATCCCGGCGGTTTCGCCGGTGTGGGCGGATGACCTGCCCCAGACCGGTCGTGGCGAGGGCGGGTTCGGCTCGACCGGGACGGATTGAATCTCGCGTGACGGCGCTCGATGAGAGCGGTTGAAGGTCTCGGAACGGGCTCCTAGGATGGATGAGCACGCGCGGACGTGGCTCAGTTGGTAGAGCACCACCTTGCCAAGGTGGGGGTCGCGGGTTCGAATCCCGTCGTCCGCTC
>CAVXYE010000002.1:0-188244 GCA_963765865.1 uncultured Actinomycetes bacterium | reverse complement strand
CCGTTTCCTGAAGCTCCGTTCAACGCGTCAGCGCTGGACCCGGGCCGTACGAGATCCGCATCCGGGTCGTCCCCTGAACCATGCTTCAAGGCGACTACCGGGCCGACGGGCCCGGCCCGGAGCTCTCAGGGAGGCCTTCCGATGGTCAACGAGCGCGAGGAGATGCTCGAGAAGAGCGCCACGCTGTACTTCGGGCCTTGGTACCGCAAGTCGCCGATGTTCGAGGCGACCCGCAGGGCCGGTTGCACCGCCTACGACATCTACAACCACATGTACCTCCCGGGCTACTACGACGACCCCGAGGTGGAGTACTACGCGCTCAACAATGACGTCACCCTCTGGGACGTGGGGGTCGAGCGGACGGTCGAGGTCAGCGGCCCCGACGCCGATCGCTTGATCGACATATCACCTGCCGCGATCTGACGAAGTGTGCGGTCGGTCAGGGCAAGTACATGTTGGTCACCGCGCCCGACGGCGGCATCGTGAACGACCCGGTCCTCCTGCACGTCGGAGAAGGACAGCTGGTGGATGCAGCTCGCCGACTCCGACGCCGGGCTCTACGCGTTGGGTGTCCTCGCGAGCTCCGGCCTGGACGCGCAGGTGTCCTTCCCGACGTGCACCCCGTGCAGGTCCAGGGACCGAAGCCCGGCGAAGACGCTCCAGAAGCTCGTGGGCCCGACGATCTTCGACCTCAAGTACTACTGGTGCGGTCGTTCGAGTCCAGGGCATCCCGGTCGTGATCAGCCGGACCGGCTGGACCGCGATCCCCGGGTTCGAGGTCAACCTGCTGGACTTCAGCCGCGGCGACGAGCTGTGGGACGCCATCCTCGCGGCCGGCGAGGAGTTCGACATCCGGCCGATCGCGCCGTGCGAGGCGCGCCGGATCGAGGCGGGCATCTTCAACTACGGCTCCGACATCCGCCTGAGCGACACGCCGTTCCACGTGATGGGCCTCGAGCGTCTGGTCGAGGAGCAGCCGCAGGACTACATCGGCAAGGACGCGCTGGAGCGGATCCGTCGGGATGGGCGTCGACCGCAAGCTCGTCGGCATCGACCTGGACGGGGATGAGCTGCGGGCCGAGATGTCCGAGTACTGGCACGTCCACAAGGACGGGAAGAAGGTCGGACACATGACGGACGCGGTGTGGTCGCCGGGACTCAAGCAGAACATCGGCTACGTCTGGGTCCCGATCGGGCTCGCCGAGCCGGGCAACCGCTCGACGTCGAGTCCGAGCACGGCGCCCCTCACCGGCACCACCGCGGCGATCCCGTTCGTCGATCCCCGGAAGGAGGTCCCGCCGGGGAGCTGACGTAACATCGACGCTGGCGTCCGCCGTTCGCGCCGGACCACGCGGTGAACCGCTCGGCCCGAATCAACGGGACGTTACCCGGGACATCGGAGGTCCACCATGCGCATGATCCTGATCCGCATCCTCGGCTCGCGTTGTGGCCACCGCGTGCTCGGTCACCTGACCGGTCGGTCGGCGACTTCGGCGGCCGCCGCGCCCGGCGCCGGAGCTCCGACGGCGGGCGGACCCGTCGAGGCGGTCGTGCAACGGGCGCTCCCCGCCGTCGTGAACGTCACGACCGATGTCTTCCAGCCGGGTCCGTCGGCACTAGCGGGCAAGGGCGTCGGCACGGGTTCATCGTGCGTCAGACGGCGTCATCGTGACGAACTGCCACGTCGTCGAGGGCGGTTCGAAGATCACGGTTTCACGTCCGCGCAGACGCCAAGCAGTTCGACGCCCGCGTGATCGGCGGCGACTGCCAGCACGACCTGGCGATCCTGAAGATCGACGCGACGGGCTGCCGACCGTGACGCTCGGCAACTCCGCCGACCTCGTGCTGGGTCAGCGGGTCGTGGCGCTCGGCTACGCCCTCGCGCTGGAGGGCGGGCCGACGGTCACGTCGGGGATCGTCTCGTCGCTCAACCGCACGATCACGGCCCAGGACCCCAACTGCGATGTGCTGCACGAACGGCCGCGGATGTACACCAACGTCATCCAAACCGACGCCGCGATCAACCACGGCAACTCGGGCGGACCGCTGGTGAACATGGCCGGCCAGGTCGTGGGCATCAACTCCGCCGGCGACGACAACGCGGAGAACATCGGCTTCGCCATCGCGATCGACTCCGCGAAGCACACGATCGCGGCGACGCAACGATCCGCTCGCCCCGCCGCGTACCTGGGCGTCAGCCCAGACCGTGACGCCCGACCTGGCGTTCCAGCTCGGGCTCAAGGTCCAGAGCGGGGCGTACGTGATCGCCACCCCGGCGGCGCCCCGGCGGAGCCGCGGGGATCAAGGACGGCGACGTGATCGTCGCGATCGATGGCAAGACGTGACGTCCGGCGAGGACCTGGGCACGATCCTCGACGGGCTCCAGCCTGGTCAGAGCGTGCCCGTGGACCTCGTCTCCCACACGGGCGGTCGCCGAGCGGTCGATGTGACGTTGGGCGCACGCCCGCTGCCGACGCATTCCCGTAGGGCCGCGACACCGGTGCGTTAGCCTTGCCGGCATGGGTGCGCCGTTCGAGGCCGGGGAACGAGCCCTGCTGATCGACCAGCGTGGACGTCCTACGTGGTGGTGCTTCAGCCCGGCGGGACCTACCACACGCATTCTGGCGCGCTCCGGCACGACCTTTTGCTGGGGCAGCCCGAGGGATCCGCTGGAGACCGCCGCTGGCATGGTCGTCACCGCGTTCCGCCCACGGTTCGCGGACTACGCCCTGAAGATGAAGCGCGGCGCTCAGGTGGTCTACCCGAAGGACCTCGGCCCGATCGTCACGTACGCCGACGTGTTCCCGGGCGCGCGGGTCCTGGAGGCCGGGACGGGATCGGCCGCCCTACGATCGCGTTGTGTCGTGCGGTCGGGACGGACGGGCGCATCGTCTCCTACGAGCTCCGGGAAGAGCACCATGCCCAAGCGGTCCTCAACATCGAGGGGATGTTCGGCAGGTTCGGAATGAGCCGAACTTCGGGTGGGCGACGTCAACGATGTCGGCCGAACGGGTGACCGGTTCGACCGATGCGTCCTCGACCTGCCCGAGCCGTGGGGGCCCCTCAGCGTGCTCGGCGAAGCGCTCGAACCGGAGCGGTCCTGTGCGCGTACCTCCCAACGACCGTCCAGGTCCAACAACTCGTGCTTGCTCTTCCGCCGCACGGGTTCCTGCATATCGAGACCTTCGAGGTGATCCGGCGTGGATGGCACGTGACCGAGCGGAGCGTCCGGCCGGAACACCGCATGATCGGCCATACCGGGTTCCTCACGATCGCGCGCCGGATGTCCTGACCCGCGCGGACCATTTCCGTTCCCGGTCCTAAGCCGTGACCGCCCGTGCCGTAGATACTAACAGGACGAACCCGACCGCGATGTTCCCGATCGCGTCGGTCCGCAGGTGTAGATTCGAAACGCGCGGAGGAGGCGCAGATGCCCGGACAAGGTGAGCAGGTCGACGAGCTGCGATCCCAGGTCAAGTTCCTGGAAGAAGAGGTCGGGCTCCTCCGCCGCCGCCTGACCAACGCGCCTCGACAGGTCTCGATCCTCGAGGAGAAGCTCGTCGAGACGCGCGAGCAGCTCGCCAAGGCGATGGGCCAGAACCAGAAGCTCGCCGACGCGCTGCGTGACGAGCGAGACAAGATCGAGGCACTCGCCGAAGAGGTCGAGAAGCTCAGTCAACCGCCGGCGTCGTTCGGCGTGTTCCTCCGGGCGAACGACGACGGCTCGCTCGATGTCGTGACCGCCGGCCGCAAGATGCGGGTGATGCCCGCCCCGGACATCGAGGTCGTGAAGATCGTTCCGGGGTCGCAGGTCGTCCTCAACGAGTCGCTGAACGCGGTCGAGGTCCTGGATCCGGATCGCGCGGGTGAAGTCGTCAAGGTGAAGGACCGGCTCGGCGACGACAGAGCGCTGGTCTTCGGTCGTGGCGACGAGGTGCACGTCGCGTACCTCGCGGGTGACCTCCTCCAGAACTCGGTCCGCGCGGGCGACAACGTGCTCTTCGATCCACGATCCGTCGTGATCACGGAGCTCCTGCCGAAAGAAGAGGTCGAGGAGCTCGTCCTGGAGGAGATCCCGATGTCGGCTACGAGGACATCGGGGGACTCGAGGGACAGATCGAGGCGATCCGTGACGCGGTCGAGCTGCCGTTCCTCTACGCGGAGCTGTTCAACGAGCACGAGCTGGAGCCTCCGAAGGGCGTCCTGCTCTACGGGCCCCCGGGCTGCGGCAAGACCCTGATCGCCAAGGCGGTCGCCAAGTCCCTCGCGGAGAAGGTCGCGGAGCGGACCGGGCGGGAGGATGCTCGGAGCTACTTCCTCAACGTCAAGGGCCCGGAGCTCCTGAACAAGTACGTGGGTGAGACCGAACGACAGATCCGCGAGATCTTCCAGCGGGCCAAGGAGCGGAGCGAAGAGGGCCTCCCGGTCATCGTGTTCTTCGACGAGATGGACTCCATCTTCCGGACGCGGGGCACGGGCATCTCCTCGGATGTGGAGTCCACGATCGTGCCGCAGCTGCTCTCGGAGCTCGACGGCGTGGAAACCCTGAAGAACGTGATCGTGATCGGCGCGTCCAACCGTGAGGACCTGATCGACCCCGCGATCCTGCGCCCTGGTCGTCTCGACGTGAAGATCAAGATCGAGCGCCCGGACGCGGCCCAAGCGATGGATGTGATGGCGAAGTACCTCCACCCGTCCGTGCCGATCCATCCCGATGAGGTCGACAAGCATGGCGGTGACCTCCAGCTCGCGTGCCACCGGATGATCGAGAAGACGATCGAACGGATGTACGCGGCGTCGGACGAGAACCGGTTCCTCGAGGTCACGTACGCCTCGGGCGACAAGGAGATCCTGTACTTCAAGGACTTCAACTCGGGCGCCATGATCGAGAACATCGTTCGACGGGCGAAGAAGGATGCGATCAAGCGGTTCCTCTCCAAGGGAGAGAAGGGCATCAAGGGCGAGGACCTGTTCCACGCGATCCGCGACGAGTTCAAGGAGAACGAGGACCTCCCCAACACGACCAATCCCGATGACTGGGCCAGGATCTCGGGGAAGAAGGGCGAGCGGATCGTCTACGTCCGGACCTTGCTCGGTCTCGAGGGAGACGGCCGGCAGGTCGAGCGCGTCAGCGCCGGCCAGTACCTGTAGCCCGCCCGCGCGGGTAAGGTTGCCCCGTGGCTATCCCGAAGGTCATCGGCACCGAGACGGAGTACGGGATCGCGGCCGTCGGCCAGCCCGACTTCAACCCGGTGTTGTCGTCATCCATGCTCATCTCCTCGTACGCGGGCAGCTTGCGCAGGATCCGGTGGGACTACGAGGATGAGTCTCCGCTCCGGGACGCGCGGGGGTTCGAGCCGGTCAGCGGTCGGGAGCTCTCCGACGAAGACCTCGGTCTCGCGAACGTGATCCTTCCGAACGGGGCTCGCTACTACGTCGATCACGCGCACCCGGAGTATTCGACGCCCGAATGCCTGTCGCCCCGGTCGCTCGTCATCCACGACAAAGCCGGAGAGCGGATCCTCGAACGCTCGCTCGCGGTCGTGGCGGCGGAGATCCCGTCGTCACCGGCCCTCGCGATCTACAAGAACAACTCCGATGGGAAGGGCAACTCCTACGGCACGCACGAGAACTACCTGATGGACCGGGCGACCCCGTTCGGCGACATCGTTCGCGACCTCACCCCGTTCTTCGTGAGCCGGCAGATCTTCACCGGTGCCGGCAAGCTCGGGCTGGAGGCGCAATGGGACGAGCGAGGCAAGCATGTGTTCCAGCTCACGCAGCGCGCCGACTTCTTCGAAACCGAGGTCGGGCTGGAGACGACCCTGAAGCGGCCGATCATCAACACGCGCGACGAACCCCATGCGGACCCGGAGCGGTACCGGCGGCTCCATGTGATCGTGGGCGACGCGAACCTCTGCGAGGTCGCGACGTTCCTGAAGCTGGGAACCACGTCGATCGTGCTCAAGATGATCGAAGACGGGTTCCTTCCGGACTTCTCCCTCGTGAACCCGGTGGCCGCGATCCACGACGTGTCCCGCGACGTGTCGCTCACCACCCAGGTGTCGCTCGTCGACGGACGCAAGATGACCGCGCTCCAGCTGCAGTGGGAATACCTCGAGCTTGCCCGCAAGTACGTCGATCGCGAGGACGACACCCCCGAGAACCGAGAGGTCCTCGAACGGTGGGAGAGCGTCCTGCGCGGACTCGAGAACGATCCCCGGACGCTCAGCGCGCAGCTGGATTGGGTGGCCAAGCTCCGGCTGCTCGAGGGGTACCGGGAGCGGGACGGTCTGGCGTGGAGCGATGCGAAGCTCCGCGCGATCGACCTGCAGTACCACGATGTCCGGCGCGATCGAGGGCTGTACTCACCGGCTGGCGCACGCCGGGAAGGTCGAGCGCATCACGACCGACGAAGAGGTCCAGCGCGCGATCATGGAGCCGCCGGACGATACCCGCGCGTTCTTCCGCGGCCGCTGCATCGCGAAATATCCCGACGCGATCGCCGCCGCCTCCTGGGACTCGCTGATCCTCGACACCGGCCGGGACGCGTTGCAGCGCATCCCGATGCGTGAGCCGCTCCGCGGCACGCGGGCACATGTGGAGGAGCTGCTCGACGCCTGTGAGGATGCGGCCGCGCTCGTCGATCGCCTGACCGGCTAACCCTCCGCACGTCCGCACCCGAAGCTAGGATGTGACTCCGGGAAAGGAGAGCGTGCCGTGCCCGAACAGGAACAGAAGCGGATCCAGAAGAAGGGCGGCGGGGAAGCAGACGACGATGCCGGTCAGGTGACGTCGTCCTCCAAGGCCAACGAGCTCAAGGAAGAGATGGACGACATCCTCGACGAGATCGACTCCGTGCTGGAAGAGAACGCTGAGGAGTTCGTCAAGTCGTACGTCCAGAAGGGCGGCGAGTGAGCGACCGGCCCGAGCTGTCGCTCGCCGGCAGCCCGTTCGGTTCGAGCCCGAGCTTCCTGGATCTGGTGCGTCGTGAGCGCCCGGAGGCCGTGCCTCGTTCGTTGACGGATGCGCCGGTCCTGGCGGTCCCGCACGGGACCACGGTGCTCGGTCTGAAGTTCGCCGACGGCATCGTCATGGCCGGCGACCGCCGCGCGACCTCCGGCAACCTGATCGCGGACGCCAAGATGCGGAAGGTGTTCGGCGCCGACGACTACAGCGCGATCGCGATCGCCGGCGTGGCGGGACAGGCGCTCGAGCTGGTCAAGCTCTTCCAGCTCGAGCTCGAGCACTACGAGAAGATCACCGGCGATCGGCTGTCACTCGAAGGCAAGGCCAACCGCCTCGCGCAGATGATCCGCTCGAACTTCCCCCTGGCGCTCCAAGGGCTCATCGTCGTCCCACTGTTCGGGGGCTTCGATGAACGCATGAACGAAGGCAGGATCTTCTACTACGACGCCACGGGGGGTAGCTGGGAGGAAGACGATTACCAGACGACCGGTTCCGGCGGGCAATCGGCGAAGAACTCGCTCAAGAAGCGGTGGCGGCCCGGGTTGACCCTCGATGAGGGGCTCAAGGTCGCCGTGGAGGCGTTGATCGACGCGGCGGAGGATGACGCGGCGACCGGGGGACCCGACTCCATGCGACGGATCTGGCCGATCGCGATGACCGTGACGGCGGACGGATCGCAGGACGTGCCGGAGGACCGCGTGGTCGCGGCCGTGGACGCCGTGCTGCAGGACCGGGGCGCATCGTGAGCTTCATGCCGTACGTCGCTCCCGAGCAGCTCATGAAGGACCGGTCCGAGTACGCCCACAAGGGCATCGCCCGTGGACGCTCGGTGATCGGGCTCGAGTTCGCGGACGGGCTGCTGTTCATCGCCGAGAACCCCAGTGCCACGTTGCACAAGATCAGCGAGATCTACGACCGGATCGCCTTCGCCGGGGTCGGGAAGTACTCGGAGTTCGAGGAGCTCCGGATCGCAGGCATCCGCCTCGCGGACCTCCGTGGCTATCAGTACGGGCGCGAGGACGTCAAGGCTCGCGACCTGGCCAACGCGTACTCCCAAGCCCTCTCCACCATCTTCACCCAGCAGATGAAGCCCTATGAGGTCGAGATCGTGGTCGGCGAGGTCGACGGGGGAGCGGGGACGTCGGGGATCTACCACATCCTGTTCGATGGATCCGTCTCCGACGAACAGCGCTTCGTCGCGATCGGCGGTCACGCCGAAGAGCTGACCGACACGCTCCGCGATCGGTTCCAGGAAGGCTGGGATCTCGCGACGGCGGTCCGGACCGCGGTGCAGGCGTTGAGCACCATGCCGGAGCAGCGCCAGATCCCGAACGACCAGATCGAGGCCGGGGTGCTCGACCGGACGCGCCCCCAGCGCCGCAAGTTCCGCCGGCTCGCGGACGACCAGCTCGCCGGGATCCTTTCCGGCAGCTGACGGCGTTCGCGCCCCGCAGGCATACCCTTGCTGGAGATGGATCGGCGCATCTTCGGGCTCGAGAACGAGTATGGGGTCACGTGCACCTTCCGAGGGCAGCGGAGGCTGAGCCCCGACGAGGTCGCGCGGTACCTCTTCCGCCGGGTCGTCCATTGGGGCCGGTCGTCCAACGTGTTCCTCGAGAACGGCGCACGCCTGTACCTCGACGTCGGCTCCCACCCCGAATACGCGACGCCCGAATGCGACTCGATCACGGAGCTCGTCGCGCACGACAAGGCGGGGGAGCGGATCTTGGAGCACCTCTTGTCGGCCGCGGAGATGCGGCTGCACGAGGAGGGGATCAGCGGCGAGGTCTACCTCTTCAAGAACAACACGGACTCTGCCGGGAACTCCTACGGGTGCCATGAGAACTACCTCGTCGCCCGCCACGGCGAGTTCGCGCGGATGGCCGACGTCCTGATCCCGTTCTTCGTGACGCGCCAGATCTGGTGTGGCGCAGGGAAGGTGCTGCACGGTCCCCGTGGCGCGCAGTTCTGCATCGCCCAGCGAGCCGAGCACATCTGGGAGGGCGTCTCGAGCGCGACCACCCGCAGCCGCCCGATCATCAACACGCGCGATGAACCGCATGCAGACGCCGAACGCTACCGGCGTCTGCACGTGATCGTCGGCGATTCGAACATGAGCGAGTGGACGACCTTCATGAAGGTGGGCATCACCGACCTCGTCCTGCGGATGGTGGAGGGCAACACGGTGATGCGCGACCTGACGCTCGAGAACCCGATCCGAGCGATCCGCGAGATCAGCCACGACACGACGTGCACCCGCAAGGTGAAGCTCGCGAACGGTCGTGAGTTGTCGGCGTTGGAGGTGCAGACCGAGTACCTGGAGAAGACGACGCGGTTCGTGGAGCGGCGTGGCGCCGACGAGGCATCGACGAAGCTGTTGGATGAGTGGCGCCTGGCGCTCGACGCCCTCCGGGACGGCGATCCCGAACGGCTGGCCCGGAAGGTCGATTGGGTGACGAAGCGGCTGCTGATCGAGCGCTACATGCAGAAGCACAACCTGCCGCTCGGCTCGCCCAAGATCGCCCTGCTCGATCTTTCCTACCACGACGTCAACCGGTCGAGGGGTCTCTACTACCTGCTGGAGCGCACGGGCAAGGTCGAGCGGGTCGTGACCGAGGACGACGTGGGCCTGGCGATGCGCGAGCCTCCCCAGACGACACGAGCGAAGCTCCGCGGCGATTTCATCCGGCAGGCGAAAGCGAAACGGCGCGACTACACGGTCGACTGGGTCCATCTGAAGCTGAACGACCAGGCGCAGCGAACGGTGCTCTGCAAGGACCCGTTCCGCAGCGCCGACGACCGTGTCGAGCAGCTGATCGCGCACATGTGACGGGCCCGCTAGCGGGCTCGCCACCGGCGGATGCCGGCGGCGAGCCGTCCGGCGAGCACGCCGGCAGTCGCCGCACCCAGCACGTCGAGGTCCGCACCGTCGTTCGTCTGGGCATCGCGGTCGAAGCCGGGGCGCGGATCGACCTCGACCACGTGGTGGGCAGCGTCCAGATCTAGCGCGGCGATCGCCGCACGCAGGGCCGCGCGCTCCGTCCCCGCCAGCCGGGGGACCGCCACGTCGACGTCGACGAGGCATCCCTCGAAGAGCTCGGTGATGGCCGCAGGGCTCGACCAGGGGAGCGCAGGGAGCGGACGTCCGCCGAGCGCCCTGATCGCGTTCATCGTTCGCCCGCTGCCGGACGTCACGATCATGACCTCGGCGCCCTGCTGCGCGGTGCGCAGCAGGGCGCCGCCGTCGGGCGCGACCAGGAACGGCTCGACCCCACCTGCTCGGGTCACGGCGAGCCGCACGACCGCGAGCCGGTCGTGGTCCGGCAGGACCACGACCGGCGCCTCCCGGAGTCCGCCGCCCGGAGGATCCTCGTCAGGCCAGGTCCCGAGCGGCACCCGGAACGTCCGCCGTTCGACCCCGACGACCACCTCGCATAGCGCCGTCAGCTCGCCCGATGCGTGGCGTTCGTACCGGATCACCGGTCGCTCCGGACCGTCCGCATGTCGCCGCTATGATGCGCGACGATGCCGGAGGACGAGGGGATGGAGCCGCTCGAACGGCTCCTCAACCTGGTGGGTCTGCTCCTCGAGACGGAGCACCCGATGACGTTCGACGAGATCCGCAGGACGCTTCCGGCCTACGGCGGCGACAACCTCGATTCGGCCAAGCGAAAGTTCGAACGGGACAAGGACATCCTCCGGGAGTACGGAGTGCCTCTCGAGATGGCCGCGACCGACGTGTGGGACGTGGAGCAGGGCTACACGATCTCGAAGGATCGGTACTACCTCCCCGAGATCGCGTTCACGCCCGAAGAGGTCACGGCCTTGTTCGTCGCGGCGCAGAGCGCATCGGAGGAAACCGTGGCGGCCCGGGGGGTCCGCAAGCTCCTGTACGGGGCCGAGGGCGGGGTCCTCGCCGGTGCCGAGAGCGGCCCCCTGGTGGCCGGCTCGGACACGAGGAGCGCTCGTGTGCTCGCCGCCGCGGACGCGGCCAGCGCGCGTCGTCGGGTGCGGTTCGGCTACCGGACCTCCCAGGGGGCGGTCTCGGACCGCGTCGTCGACGCGTACGGCGTGGTCTTCCGTGGCGGCCACTGGTACCTGGTCGGACACGACGAGGAACGCAACGCCGTCCGCGCGTTCCGGCTCTCCCGCTACACGACCGAGCTCGAGGATGTCGGCGAAGGAGCGGCGCCTCCCGAGGGGTTCCGCGCGATCGATCACGTCGAGGCGGGCCCGTGGCAGCTGTCGGCCGACGACCGGGCCCTCGTCGCGTCGGCTCCCGGGACCGTCGTGCTGGTGGAGAGCACGTTCCCCGGCGTCGTGCGCGAGCGGACGCGCGACGACGGCTGGATCGTCCTGGCCGTCCCCGCGGCGGACGAGCAGGCGCTCGCCGCGATGCTCCTGCAGTTCGGTGCGGACGTCGAGGCGTTGGAACCCCCGACGCTCCGCGACGAGGTGATCCGGCGGTTGAAGGCCTCCGTGCATGCCTGAGCGAAGGCGATCGGCAACCACCGCCGAGCGACTCGGTCGGATGCTGGTGATCGTCCCGTACCTGGTCCAGCACCCCGGCACGAGCCTCGCCTCCGCGGCCGAGATCTTCGGCGTGCCACGGGAGCAGCTGCGTCGAGATCTGGATCTCCTCTTCATGTCGGGACTGCCCCCGTACGGGCCCGGCGATCTGATCGACGTGGACGTCGACGAGGACGGCGGCGTGTGGATCTCGATGGCGGATCACTTCGCCCGCCCGCTGCGCCTGACCCGCCCGGAGGCGCTCGCCGTGTATCTGCGGGCCACCGAGCTGCTGGCGACGCCGGGCATCCCGGACGCGCCCGCGCTGGCGAGCGCGCTCGCGAAGCTCCGCGACGCTTTGGGCCCGGACACCCTTGGTGATGCCGCGGGGATCGAGGGTGCGGTGACGGGCTCCGCGCCGGCGCATCTCGACGCGTTGCGGGCCGCGGCGGCCGACCTTCGCCGTATCCGGATCGACTACACGGCCGCGAGCACCGGCGAGCGCAGCGTCCGGGAGGTCGAGCCAGAGGCGGTGTTCGCGAGCGCCGGTCATTGGTACGTCGTGGCGTGGGATGTCGCGGCGGACGGCGAGCGCTTGTTCCGGGCCGATCGCGTCTCGGCGGTCGAGGAGACGGAGGATCGCTTCGCGCCTCGTGGCTTGGAGGGTGCTGGCCGGCAGCTCTACACGGCGGGAGATCAGGACCTCGCCGTCCGGCTCCTGCTCCGGCCGGCGGCTCGCTGGGTCGCCGAGTACTACGTGACGGATGACGTCGTGACGCGCCCGGACGGGACCGTCGAAGCGACGCTCCCGGCGAGGCAGACCGGATGGATCGCGAAGCTGCTGCTCCGTTTGGGTCCGGACGCCGACGTGCTTGACCCGCCCGAGCTCCGTGCTGAGATCTCCCAGATCGCGGCCGCCGCACTCGATCGCTACCGCAGCTGAGCAGGCTCGCGGAGCTCGAGGATCCGCCCTCGCTCGCGGCTCTCAAGGGTCGCCCTGGTCGGGCCGATGCTTTCGGGTGAGATGACCACCATCCGGACGACGTGTCCTCGCTGCGGCGAGGTGGACATGGGCCCCGAAGCGATCTCGCTCGCCGTGCGCTCGAACGGTCGCGAGGGGAGCTACCGGTTCACCTGCCCCACCTGCGAGGACGATGTTGAGAAGCGCGCGGATCGGAAGATCGTGGCGCTGCTCGTCTCGGCCGGTGTGGACATCAGCCGCTCGGACGTGGATGCAGCGTTCGCCCCCGAGCTCTTCGACGAGGAGGGCGAGGAGGTCGCGGAGCCCCGTGAGCCCCCGGCCCCGCGACTGACGGCGGACGACCTGATCGAGTTCCATTACCTCCTCGAGGACGACACCTACATCCGGGACTTCTTCGCGAACAGCGGCAACTGAGTCCTTCGCCCTCGAGCGAGGCCGCGTGTAGCATCGCCGCAGATGTCCAGCTGGCTCGTCGTGTGGATCGCCCTCGGCGCCGTCACAACGTTGGTGGTGCTTGCGTTCGTCCTCGCGCTCGGGCGCCACGTGCTGATCCTCGGACGGACGGCGCGGCGCTTCCAGGAGGAGGTCGGGTCGGTCGCCGACGAGGTCGCCCGCGAGCGGGCTCGAGCTTCGGAGCACGCGGACCGTCTCAGCCGAGCGCAGCGCAGCGGCCGTTCCTAGGGTCCAGGGGTACGATGTGGCCGGGAATCATCCCCTTCGGACGTCTCGATGCTGAACATCGGAACCCCAGAGCTCCTCGTCATCCTCATCGTCGCGTTGCTGGTCGTCGGCCCGCAGCGTCTCCCTGAGCTGTCCCGTCAGCTCGGGCGTGGGCTTCGCGAGTTCCGGAAGATCCAAGACGACGTGAAGGACATGGTGAAGGTCGATCTGGACGCTCCCGACGCCCCGTCTCCCGCCCCGGCGGGGAGTCCGATGGCTCCCGGCGTCCACCGGACCCGGCGTCCGGCGGAGACGGACGGGCCGGGGCCGCCGGGAACGGCCACGTTGCCGACGCCTCGCCGGACGGCCAGGCGCCGGCGGACGGATAGCCGAGGCGGTCCGGCTCCATGAAGGTCATCCCTCGCCGCAAACGCGACAACGAGCAGCGCACCGGCACGATGACCGTCGTCGAGCATCTGGAGGAGCTCCGGCATCGCATCATCGTCTGCCTGTACGCGGTCGCGGTCGGTTCCGTGTTCGGTTGGCTGCTCTACCCGCATTTCATGAGCCTGATCCGCGCGCCGTTCTGCGATTACATCATGGCCAATCCTTCGCTCGCGCCCCCGACGAAGTGCGACCTCGTCTACAGCGGCGTGCTCGACGGGATGCTGGTGAAGATCAAGGTGGTGGTCTTCCTCGGGCTGGGGATCGCGCTGCCGGTGGTGCTGTATCAGATCTGGGGGTTCGTCGCGCCCGGTCTGACGGCGAAGGAGAAGCGTTACTCGATCCCCTTCGTCGCCTCCTCCTGCGTGCTGTTCTTCCTGGGAGCGGTCGTGGCCTACCTGATGCTGCCCAAGGGGCTCGGATTCCTCCTCGGGTTCGCCGGCCAGGGGGTGGTCCCACTCCTCACGATCGACCGCTACGTGGGATTCGTGACGCTGGTCGCGCTCGCCTTCGGCCTGTCCTTCCTGTTCCCGATCTTCCTCGTGTTCCTCGAGCTGGTCGGGGTCTTGAGTCCCGAGATCCTCGCGAAGAACCGGCGATATTCCCTCTTGGGGATCTCGATCTTCGCCGCCGTCATCACGCCCAGCTCGGACCCGTACACGATGCTCGCCATGATGATCCCGATGTATCTGTTCTACGAGGCCAGTATCATCATCGGCCGCTTCCTGAAACGACAGCCGAGGACGGTCTGATGGCGATCAAGAGCAAGGGCAAGACGAAGGCGCGGCCCGCCTCGAAGGGACCTCGGCGCGGTCCCGTCCCGGTGCCCAAACCGTTCGCCCAACGGCGCTGGGTCCAGCTGACCGCCCTCTTCATCGCCGGCCTCCTCGCGATGACGGTCTTCGTCTGGGCCACGAACGGGCTCCGGCGCGAGCGGGCGAGCAACCAGGCGGCGACCGACCTCGCCAGCCGCCAGCAGGCCCTCTCGAAATGGAAAGCGATCCTGGAGCCGCAGATCACCGCCGTCGGCGAGCTCAAGGGGGACATCCCGCCCACCGTCGCATCGGATGTGACGGCGGCCGTGACGGCCCTCGCCTCGGGCAAGGCGACGACGGCCAAGCCGGGAGCGCTCACCGGCTCGGCGAAGGGTCTCGGGACCGCGGCGAAGGCCATCGACAACGTTCGACCTCGCGGGAACGATCACCGAGCAGGGCTTCGACGTCGCCTCGGCGGCCGCCCTGACCTCGTCGAAGACCGAGATCGTCCAGGGGCTGCTCTTGTACCAGGAGGCAGCGGAGCTCGCGGCCCTCGCTCTGAACTCGCCGAAGCAGCTCAAGGCCGAGCTGGCCGACCACGCGAAAGCCGTCCTGGACTCGGGAACGACGTTGCTCCAAACCGGCTGGAACAAGTACGCGAGCACGCTGAGGCTGTCCGAGCTCGTGGCCGGAGGCACGCCGAGCGTCGGAACGGGTCTCGGCGGCTGAGGATGAGCGTTGTCGCGCCGGTCGTCGTGATCGCCAATCCGTCGGCCGGCCGCGGGAAGGCCGGCCGACGGATCGGAACGATCGGCGAGCAGCTCCACCGGGCAGGCGTCGACCACGAGATCCGTGTCAGCACGTCCGGTGAGGACCTCGAGCACCGCGCACGCCACGCGGCCGACGAAGGGGCGAAGGTCGTCGCGGTGCTCGGCGGAGACGGCTCGGTCGGTCTCGCCGCGAACGGCCTCCTGGGCACCGGCGCGGCCCTTGCCGTCCTTCCGTCGGGGACCGCCGATGATTTCGCGTCGTCGATCGGCGTGCGGAAGCTGGACACGGCGATCCGCGCGATCGCCGACGCGAACATCGTGCAGATCGACGTCGCGCGCGTCGACGCCGGCGCCACCCGCCGGCACTACGTGGCGATCGCCGGATGCGGCTTCGACTCCGAGGTGAACGAGGCCGCGAACGCGATGCGGATCAACCTCGGCGCGACCGGGACGTACGTCGCCGCGTTGGTGAAGACCTTGTCTCGCTTCTCGCCGGCGGGCTTCCGGATCGAGCTCGACGACGAGGTGGTCGAAGGTCCGCACATGCTGGTCATCGTTGGAAACTCGATCAGCTACGGGGGCGGGATGAAGGTGACGCCCGACGCGTCGATCGTGGATGGATGGCTCGACGTCTGCCTGCTCCGTGAGATGAGCAAGGGAGCGTTCATCCGCGCCTTCCCCAAGGTGTTCCGCGGCACCCACGTCTCGCATCCCGCGGTCCGGATGGCCCGTGCGACCCGCGTGCGGGTCGAGGCCGATCGCCGCGTCATGGTGTACGCCGACGGTGAGCGGGTCGGCCCTGCCCCGGCCGTCTTCGAGGTGCTGCCCGGGGCGCTCCCGGTGATCGTCGGCCCGAACGCGAAGGCGGTGCGATGACGGACGGACTCCTGCTCATCCATGCCTTCCCGCTCGACGCTCGGATGTGGAGCGCCCAGATGGACCGGCGGAACGTGGTCGCGCCCGATCTGCCGGGGTTCGGTGGGAGCCCGGCGGCCGACGGCGGCGTGCTCACGATGGAGCAGGGCGCCCGCCGATGCCTGGAGGCGCTGGACGCGGCCGGCTTGGATCGCGTCGTCGTCTGCGGTCTCTCCATGGGCGGGTACGTGGCGTTCGACCTCTGGCGCCGGGCCCCCGAACGGTTCGCCGGACTGATCCTGGCCAACACCCGGGCCGGCGCGGACACACCTGAAGGCGCCGAGGCTCGTCGCACGCTGGCAGGGCGGCTCATGGCCGAGGGTAACGTCCTCGTGGAGAGCCCCCCTCCGCTCCTTTCCGAGGATCCACCCGAAGGGCTGTGGGACGTCGTGAAGGGTTGGATCCGCGACCAGCCGGCGGAGGCGATCGCCGCTGCCGCGCTCGGGATGGCCGAACGCCCGGACTCGACGCCCGACCTCGCGACGATCGACGTTCCGACCTTGGTCATCACGTCCGACGGCGACCTCCTGATCCCGCCGGACGTGAGCGCGCCGATGGCGGATCAGATCCCCGGCGCCCAGCTCGCCGTGCTCCCCGGCGTCGGGCATCTCTCGAACCTGGAGGATCCGACCGGCTTCTCGAGATCGCTCGCCACGCATCTCGAGCGGAGCGGCGTCGAACCGTAGCTCGCCGACCCGCCCCTACACTGGGAAACGTGATCTCCCCGGAGACGTTCTCTGCGCGCTACCCGTTCCCGCTCGATGGGTTCCAGCTGCGGGCGATCGAGGCATTGCACGAAGGGCGATCCGTCCTCGTCGCGGCGCCGACCGGGTCGGGCAAGACCGTGGTCGCGGAGTTCGCGGTCGAGCAAGCGGTCGCCGCCGGGCGCAAGTGTTTCTACACGACGCCGCTGAAAGCCCTGTCCAACCAGAAGTTCGGCGATCTCGTCGCGTCGTACGGTCCCCAGCAGGTCGGACTGCTGACCGGGGACAACACGATCAACGGCGAGGCACCGATCGTCGTGATGACCACCGAGGTGCTCCGGAACATGCTGTACGAGCGGAGCGACACGCTGGACGGGCTCCAGTGGGTCGTGATGGACGAGGTCCACTACCTGCAGGATCCGTACCGGGGTGCCGTCTGGGAGGAGGTGCTGATCCATCTCCCGCGATCGGTCGGCGTCGTCTGTCTGTCCGCGACCATCTCCAACGCCGAGGAGTTCGGTGAATGGATCCGGACGCTTCGCGGTGAGACGAGCGTCGTGATCGAGGAGAAGCGGCCCGTGCCGCTCGAGCATCACTACCTGATCGGTCGGCGACTCCATCCGATGCACGTCGAACAGGACGGCGTGCTCCTGCCCAACCCGTACGTCGTTTCGATCGATCAGCAGGAGATGCGCGTTCGACCGGGAACCCACCGTGGCCGAGCGCCCTCGAGGGACCGCTCGCGGGAGGGTCACCATGGTGTCTACGCACCTCGTCGCGAGGAGGTCGTCGAGGTCCTCGAGCGAGAGGGCATGTTGCCGGCGATCTACTTCGTGTTCAGTCGGGCGGGGTGCGACAAGAGCGTGCGGTGGTTGCGGCAAGCCGGGGTCCGGCTGACGACGAACGAAGAGGCCGAACGGATCCGCGAGCGCGCGGAGACGCGAGCGTCGTGGATCGATGAGGCGGACCTCGTGGCGCTCGGGTTCTACGAGTTCCTCGACGGCCTGCAAGCGGGCGTCGCCGCGCATCACGCTGGGATGATCCCGGTCTTCAAGGAGACCGTCGAGGAGCTCTTCGAGGCCGGCCTCGTCAAGGTCGTGTTCGCCACGGAGACGCTCTCGCTCGGGATCAACATGCCGGCCAAGACCGTCGTCATCGAGGACCTGTGGAAGTTCCAGGGCGAACGACACGAGCTCTTGACCCCGGGGGAGTACACGCAGCTCACGGGCCGGGCCGGGCGGCGCGGGATCGACCAGCTCGGACACGCCGTCGTCGTCTACCAGCGTCAGGTGCCGTTCGAACGTGTGGCGGGCCTCGCCGCCACCCGGACGTACGACCTCACCTCGTCGTTCCGTCCGTCGTACAACATGGCGGTCAACCTCGTCCGGAACTACACGCTCGACCAAGCCCACGAGCTCTTGAACGCGTCCTTCGCACAGTTCCTGGCCGACCGAGGGGTCGTGGCGCTCGAGCGCGCCCGCCAGCAGGATCGGACGGTGCTCGAGGGCTACCGACGGAACCTCCGGTGTGATCTCGGGGATTTCGACGAGTACTGGGATCTGGTCCAGCGGGCGCGACGCCTGCGCGACGAGGATCAGCGAGGTCGCGAGGCGGCGCGTTCGGACGAGGTCCGTGCGGCGATCGCGTCCCTGAAGCCCGGCGAGGTGATCCACGTCCCGGATTCACGCCGGCGCGGCCTGGCGGTCGTCGTCGCGACCCGCGACGGGAAGCCGACGGTCCTGTCGGAGGATCGGTCGGCGTTCCGTGTCTCGGCGAAGGACTTCCGGGAGCCACCGCCGGTGCTCACGAGGATCGTGCTGCCGAGGACCGGGTCATCCCGCAGCGCCCGGTTCCGGCGCGACGTCGCCTCGACCCTGGTCGCGCTCCACGTCAAGCCCCCGAAGACGAGGCGAGGGCATGCGGCCGACCCGAAGGTGGAGCGGGAGGCCGTGCGCCTGGAATCCGCCGCCCGTGCGCACCCGTGTCACGGGTGTCCCGAGCGCGCGAAGCACGAGCGATGGGCCGAACGATGCACCAAGCTCGAGCAGCAGATGGCGGGCGTGGAACGCAGGATCCGTGTCCGCACGGAAACGCTGGCTCGGCGCTTCGACCGGGTCCTGGCCGTGCTGACCGATCTCGGCTACGTCCGCGAGTGGTCCCTGACCCCGAAGGGGCGCACCTTGACGAGGATCTACGGCGAGGGCGACCTGCTCGTGGGTGAGGCGCTCGCGACCGGGCTGCTGGAGGGCCTCGAGCCGAGCGAGGTGGCCGCCGTCGTCTCCACCGTCGTCTACGAGGCTCGCGAGCGCAACCCCTTGCCCGGGAAGCTGCCCACGGCGGAGTCCGCCCACCGGTACGAACGGCTCCAGCGGCTCTGGCGGCAGATCCGCAGGACCGAGGACGGGCACCAGGTGCAGCTCTGCCGCGAGCTGGAGCCGGGGTTCACGACGCCCGTGTACCGGTGGGCCGAGGGGGTTCCGCTCGACGAGTTGCTCGAGGAGACCGAGATGGCTCCGGGTGATTTCGTCCGCAACTGCAAGCAGCTCCTCGATCTGCTCCGGCAGATCGAGGAGGTCGCCCAGCCGGAGACCGCCGCGCTCGTGCGGCGCGCGCACGAGCGCGTCTTGCACGGCGTCGTCGCCTACACCGGGGTGTAGCTACGATGCCCACCATGAGCACCGTCACCAGCCCGTTCGGTGCGCTCGCCGTCATCGTCGATCCGACGGCGGGGGAGGGCAGGGTGGCGGCCGAGGTCGGTGCGGTGGAGCGCGCCCTCGCGCACCGTGGTCTCGAGCACCGGATCCAGGTCGCGGAGGCACCCGGGGATGTCTCGCGTCTCGCGACCGCGGCGCTCGACGAAGGCTACCGGTACCTGGCCGCGGTGGGTGACGATGGCACCGTGCAGGACGTCGTGAACGGGATGTTCCGTGATGGCAGGACGATCGTGGACTCGCCGGTGCTGGCCGTGATGGCGGCCGGATCCGGCTGCGATCTGGTGCGCAGCTTCGGGCTCCCCGGCGATGTCGACGGAGCATCGTCCCACCTGATGGGCGAGAACACGTACGAGCTCGATGTCATGAAGATCACGGCGCGCGGGCGGAACGGCGCGTCCGAGGTCCGCTACGCGCACAACGTCGCGGAGGTCGGGCTGCACGCCTCGGCCACGGCGAAGGCCGCCGGCTTCCCGCGCTGGATGGGCAACGGCAGGCGCTTCGTTGGGTTCTGGGCGGCGTACGCGGGCACCCGCAGAGCCGTGCTCGATGTCGTCGTCGACGGACGGCCGCAGCAACATCGAGCCTGGAGCGTGATCGTCGGGAACGGTCAGTTCGCGGACGGTGGCCTGCGCCTGTCGCCGCGGTCCTTCCCCGGGGACGGCGTGCTCGACGCGCTCCTGTTCACCGGCCCGAAGTCGGATGCCTACCGGCTCCTCCCGAGGATCTTCCGACATGGCGACCACGTGCCCGACCCCGGGATCAAGGAGCTGCGAGCGCGCGTCGCCCTCCGGATCGACGGTCCGCGGCCGCTGCCCGTCGTCGCCGACGGCTCGGTGCTCGGAACGACGCCGGTGACGTTCCAGGTGGTCCCTCGGCAGATCCTCTTGAAGCTCTGATGGACGCTCGCGAGCGCTCCGCGGAACGGATGTCCCGCGCGGCCGCCGGCGCGGCGGAGGAGGGGCTCGGTGCCGTGATCGTCGGCCCGTCGCCGGATCTCGCCTACCTGAGTGGGTACGACCCGCCGCCCTTCGAACGGCCGACGGTGCTGGTCCTGCGACCCGATCGGGATCCCACGCTCGTCGTCCCCGAGCTCGAACGGGCGCTCGCCGACGTGTCGGCGGCCGCGGCCAGGTGGAGCTCGCGACCTGGCGCGACGGCGCGGATCCGTACGAGGTCATCGCCCGCCTGCTCCCGGGGAGCGGTCGGATCGGTGTCTCGGACCGGATCTGGGCCGTCCATGTCTTGGGGCTCCAGGCGGCCGCGCCCGCGCTGTCCTGGACGTCCGCGTCACCGGTCCTGGCACCGCTGCGGGCGCGCAAGGATCCCGACGAGCTGGACGCCCTTCGCCGTGCGGGCGCGGCCGCCGACGCGGCGTTCGAGGCGATCTGCCGGAGCGGGCTCTCCGGGCGGACGGAGCGGGACGTCGCGGACGAGCTCGCTCGGCTGCTCGTGGAACACGGCCACGACTCGGCGGACTTCGCGATCGTCGCGAGCGGGCCGAACGGAGCCTCTCCGCATCATGAACCGGAAGGTCGCCGGATCGCACCCGGCGATCCGGTCGTCCTCGATTTCGGCGGCTCCGTCGACGGGTACTTCAGCGACACGTCACGCACGGTCGTGGTCGGGGAGGCCCCGGACGGACTGGAGGACGTGTTCGCCCTGGTCCATGAGGCGCAGGCGGCGGGGATAGAGGTCGTGCGACCCGGCGTCGCCATCCAGGAGGTGGACCGGGCCGCGCGGGCGGTGATCGCCTCGGGTGGGTTCGGTGATCGGTTCATCCACCGGACCGGTCACGGCATCGGCAGGGAGGTCCACGAGCCCCCCTACGCCGTCGAGGGAGATCCAACCGTGCTGGAGCCCGGCATGACCTTCAGCGTGGAACCGGGCATCTACCTCGACGGCCGGTTCGGCGTCCGGATCGAGGACATCGTCGCCGTGACCGACGATGGTGTCGAACGGCTGAACCGGTCCTCGCGCGAGCTCCGCGTCGTGGGATAGGCGGCTCCGGGTGCGCGCTCGATCCGCGGATCAGTCGCGTGGTCGCACGCGGGTGCCCTCTGGGGTGTCCATCACCTCGAGGCCCATCGCGCTCAGCCGGTCGCGGATCTCGTCGCTCGTGGCGAAGTCCTTCGCCTCACGCGCCGCGTCGCGCTCGGCCATGAAGGCGCGCATCTCGTCGGTCGGTTCCCACCCGGCGATGGCCTCGCGCTCGAGATCCAGCCCGAGCACGGCGTCCCAACCGGCGAGGAGACGATACTTCTCGTCTTCGGGGACGGTGGTGGACGTCACCAGCTCGTTCACGACGACGACGGCGCTCGGCATCGACAGATCGTCGGCGAGCGCGTCGCGGAATCGCGCGTCCACGGCGGTCGCCTCGTCGCCGAGTTCCTCCGCTCCGGGAGCCCATTCGGCCATCCGTCGGCGGAGCTGACCGAGCCGCCGGTTCTGGCCTTCGAGCGCCTCCCAGCTGAAGTCCATCTCGCTGCGGTACTGCGTGCCGAAGCAGAGCAACCGGTAGGCGAGCGGATCGATGCCGTGCTCGGCGAGGTCCGTGACGCGATAGATGTTCTTCGCGGACTTCGCCATCTTCTGACCGCTCATCTGCAGGAACCCACCATGGACCCAGATCGACACGACCTGATGGCCGACCGCTCCTTCGGATTGGGCGATCTCATCCTCGTGGTGTGGGAACTTGTTGTCGTTGCCTCCGGTGTGGATATCGAACCGCTCGCCGAGGTGCTTCATCGACATCGCCGAGCACTCGATATGCCAGCCGGGGAAGCCGTCACCCCAGGGACTCGGCCACCTGAGGGCCCGGTTGGGTCCGGACTTCTTCCAGAGGGCGAAATCCTCCGGGTGGCGCTTCGCGGGATCGACGGCGAGCTCCTGGCGGTGTCCTGCGCGCAGTTGATCCAAGGTGTTGCCCGAGAGCTTCCCGTACCCCGGGAACGTCGTGACGTCGTAGTACACGGACCCGTCGACCTCATAGGCGTGGCCCTTCGCGATCAGGATGCCGATCAGATCGATCATCTCTTGGATGTGGTCCGTCGCCCGCGGGTACAGGTCCGCACGTTCGATCCCCACCAGATCAGCGTCCTCCAGGAACGCCTCGGTGTACTTCTCCGCGATCTGTGGTGCGGTGAGACCCTCGTCCGCCTCGGCGAGCTCCATCTTGTCGCGTCCGGCGTCGGAGACCTCATCGGTCATGTGTCCGACGTCGGTGATGTTCATGATCCACTCGACCCGCTTGCCCTCGTAACGGAGGGCGCGCCGGATCAGGTCGCCGAGCATGAACGACCGCATGTTCCCGATGTGGATGTACCGGTAGACGGTGGGACCGCACGAATAGATCTTCACGGTCTGTCCGTCGACCGGGACGACCTCGTGCAGCTCGCGCGTCAGCGAGTCGTAGAGACGCATGCCGCGAGGATACCCAGCCTCAGCGCGGCGTCGCCGGTGTGTCGCCGTCCGGTCGCGGCGCGATCGGCTGTCGATCGGACGTACCCGCGGGCACCGGCTCGGATCCGTGCCCGTTCGGCTCGGGTGGGAGCGCGGCGCGGGGGGGCGGAGGCATCGGCATCGGCATCGAGGTGTCGACCCCCGAGTGCTCCCGGTGCGCCTTCGCGGCCGCATCGTGATAGCGCTCCAGCTCGTGACGGAAGACCGGGTCCAGGTAGGAGCGGCCGTCGACGAGCGATCCGGTGACTCCGTCGACGATGGCTGCGACGTCGTCCCCGGTGATCGTCTTGTGCGTCTCCAACGCGTGCGCGACCGCGAGGACCTCGGCCCGGTTGTCCGCGAGCAGCCCGTAGGTCTCGTCGTAGAGCTGCGTCAACTTCGCGTCGACCTGCTTGCCGAACTCGGTGTCGAAGAGCGCTCGATCCGATCCTGTCTCCATCGGTTGGCCGCCCCGCATGCCCCCGAGGGTCACGGACCGCGCGGCGATCGTGTCTCCCATCGCGTAGTAGGCGAGCATCTGGGTCGCGATCGTCGTCGCCCCCCGCATGTCGCCGCCGACGCCGGTCGAATGGTCGCCGTCGAAGAAGAGGCGCTCGCCCGCGAGCGACGCGAGGAAGGTCATGATGTCGATGTCCCGCTCGGATCGCCATTCAACGAACTGATCCTCCGGCGGGATCGACGACACGAACCCTCCGACGTCCCCCCGCCGCTCGATCGTGGCGACGTCGATCACCGCGTGCTTGCGCAGGCGGTAGGCGACGACGGCATGACAGGCTTCGTGGACCGCCACCGCATGCCGCTCCCGCTTGATGTACTCGTGGTCATCCGGGAGCCCGTGCTCCTTCAGCTGCTTCGCCATGACGATGTCGCGCCACGTGATCGTCTCGCGGCCGTCGCGGATCGCGATCACGAGCGCCTCGTTGACGGTGTCCTTGATCAGAGCGCCTGACGCGTACGGGGTGATCGTCGCGAGCTTGATGATCTGTTCATCGGTGAGCTCGTGCTTCACCTTGGCCAGGTAGTAGACGAACGTCGCCGTGCGGCCATCGAGGTGGGGGTATCCGACCTTGTAGATCCGGTCGATCCGACCCGGTCGCAGCATGGCCTCGTCCAGGACGCCCGGCTGGTTGGTCGCGAAGATGTGCAGGATGCGGTACTTGGGCGGCGGCTTCGGCTTCATGCCGAGCGCGCGTCTGATCACCCGGTTCACGAACCCACGGGGCTTCTTCAGGCCGTCCATCTCGGACAGCAGGGCCTGCAGCGTCCCCATGCCTCCGCCGCCGTATCCGGGCATGACCATCCGTTCCGTGCGCGGACCGCTCGCCTCCGGGACCGCGCCGAACAGGACGTTCCGCCTCCCCGGCTCCGAAACGTAGCCGAGCCCGTTGCACGAGGGCGCGGTCGACCAAGCCGAGCCCGGGGTGGGATCCATGTTCCACCCGCCCTGCGCCGCGCCGCCCCGGTTGCCCAGGGAATCGGCCTCATCGAAGAACACGATCACGCCGCCGTACCGGGTGGCGAGCTTCCGGAGCTTCCGGTAGAGACCCTTGACCTTCAAGATCCCGACCCCGAAGAACATCGCCATGAACGCGCCCGGTTCGACGAAGACGAAGGGTTTCGCGGACTCACCCGCCACGGCCTGCGCCATGAGGGTCTTGCCCGTGCCCGGCGGGCCCCACAGGAGGATCCCGCCGGGGACGTAGCCGCCGCGGCTCTCGATCGACTCCGGGTTCTCGAGGAACACCATGTTCTCCTGGACGCGGTTCAGGACGGCGTCCTGCCCCTTCACGTCGGTGAACCGCGTCTCGATGTCGTCGGGCATGTACGTCTGGACGCCACCCTTCGACATGAACCAGAAGATCGCGACGAACTGCAGCACGCCGATCGAGATGATGAAGACGACCTGCAGGATCCCCGGGAGGGCGTGCATGATGAGCGCCGGCGCTCGCAGCACGCCTTCGATGACGCTCACGGACCGCTGTTCGGGGCCGAAGACGTACGTGTGGGAGATGTAGCTCCCGATCACGAACAGGAAGAACAGCACCCACAGCACGCGGCCGATCCGGAACCGTGTCCAGGGGTCGATCCGTTCGCGGGCGCGGTCACCGCGGCCCCAGATCCGGTTCCAGAACGCGTAGTACCGCTTCCAGTGCTCGGCGATCAGGTAATGGATCTGCCGGATCAGCTCGAGCCCGAAGAGCACGAGGAGCGCCGGGTACATCCGAACGGCGTAGTAGAGGGCGTCGTACCGCGACATCCCCCCGATGAGCCGGAAGTACGCCCCGAGCACGAGGGCGACCCAGACGGTCGCGAACAACAGGAGGAGCTTCACCCGGTCCCACCAGGCGAGCGGCTTGCGGGTGGTGCGCTCGCTCTCCTTCGGGCGGCTGGGCCGTTCCATCGGGGGAGGCTTCACGATCAGGTCGTCGTTCGCCATGAGTTCACGATCCCATCGATCTGCGACTGGTAGACCTCGAAACAGTCTGACGTACACGCGACGAAGAGGACAGACACGTGGTTCGTCGCCGGCGACATGATGACGGTCTGGTCGATCGTCACGGACGTCGAGACGCCGTCGCTCGTGGCCGTGGAGGGGAGTCGGACGCTGAAGGTGAGGTGCTCCCCGAACCCCCGTTGGTCGGAGATCGGGGTCTGGGCGATGACCTTCAGGACGGCGGGGTCCTTCGCCCTCGTCTTGTCGAAGGGGAACACCCCGTTCCGGAGGTCCCGGATCGAGGTCTCGGCGATCTGTTCCTGCGTGAACTCCCGGACGTGCAGGAACCCGTACGGCGCTGAACCGTCGAGGACGATCGAGCTCGCGGCGAGCTCGTTCGGGTCGGGGGAGAAGACCTTCGCGTCGAGGACCTCGGGACCGACGTTGAGGGGATTGTTCAGGGCGAGCGGATCCGTGGCGATATCGACCATCTGCCAGCCGCGCGGAAGGGTGAGCATCGCGCCGTTGGGCAGCCCGGAAACGAGCGTTGCCGAGGGAGCCGTGCATGCCGCCACGAAGACGAGGGTACCGATGAGCGCCGTCAGGTGCGCAGGGACACGCATGACCGGTTCATTATCGGCCCGAGGGGTGGGAACGACGAGGACGACTCAGGTTCTGATGGGGCGATCCTCGAAGGGGATCGACAAGGCGATCGTGGTTCGGGTTGCGACGCCGACCTTCTCGCGAAGGAGCTCGGATCAGATCCTCCAGCTCGCCGGTGGTGCGGGTCCGAACCTTCAAGATGTAGTTGGCTTCGCCGGCCACGCTGTAGCAATCCTCCACCTGAGGGATGTCCGCGAGCCGTTCCGGCAGGTCGTCCGGTTGCTTCGGGTCGAGGGGCGTGGCTGCGATGAGTGCGGTGATGAAGAGCCCGACCGTCTCCGGGTCGATGATCGCTCGATAGCCGCGGATCACCCCTGCCTGCTCCAGTTTGCGCACGCGGTCGTGGACCGCCGACGCAGACAGGCCCACCCGCTGGGCCACGTCGGCATAGGTCGCCCGCGCGTCCTCCTGGAGCGCGGCCACGATCTCCAGATCGCGTTCGTCGAGCACCTGCACATCGTAGGGGACGGGGTCGGGGGAGCAGAACCTCCCCCGGTCCGGGGATCGTCGGCGCGACCTCGCTGTGGTGGGATGGGGCGAGCACCGACCTCCTCCGGTCGCGCGAAGGAGGGGGACCGCCATGCACCCGCGACCGGCTGGCCCGATCCGGTGGGAGCGCTGCAGCAAACCCGGAGGCGGCGATCGATGGCTGGTGCGACTCGACCAGCGCGATCAGCGCACCTACCGCGATCTCGTCCTCCCGCTCGTTCCCCGCATCGAACGGTCCGTCGGTCCGCTCGCCTTCGCCGCTCGCACCACCTCCGATGGACGGATCCGACCCTGGCCCGGTGCGCGATCCGCGTGGCGGCGCGCCGTCCTTCGTTCGATCGTGCGCGCTCCGGGCCCGGTCGTGATCGTCAGCGACGTTCGCGACTGCTACCCCTCGGTGGGGGAGCGGGCGCTCGAGGCCGTCGCGTGTTCCGACGAGCTCAGAACCTTCCTCCGAGGGATGGCCGACGCCGGCGTTCGTGGCATCCCGGTCGGGCCCGAGCCGTCCGCGATCCTCGCGAACGGCGTTCTCGCGTACGCCGACGGCGCGGCTGCGGCGGCCGGCTGCCGCCCGATCCGGTGGGTAGACGATGTCGTGATGGTGGCAGCCGGCCGCCGCCGGGTCATCCGGGCGTTCGACGCTTGGCGGCGAGCACTTGGCGAGCTCGGGCTCGAGGCGCACGACGGCAAGACGCGGATGTTCACCGATGTTGGCGAGGCGCTCGTCAAGATCGGATCCCTGGGAAGGAGCGGCGCCACATCCGCTCATGGCATCATCCCGGAGCCGTGAAGACCCTCTACCGCGCGTCTCGTGTCTACACCTTCGGTCACCCCCCGACGGGGGAGTGGCTGTTGATCGATGGGCGGCACGTGCAGCGGGTGGGGAGCGGCGACCCGCCCGCTGCCGATCGGACGGTCGGATTGCCGGGGATCACGATCCTCCCCGGGTTCATCGATACCCACGTCCATCTCACCGCGACCGGACTCTCCCTATCCAACGAAGACGTCGTGGCGGCGCGCTCGAAGAACGAGCTCCTCGCGCTCGCCGCCGGACGGGCAGCCGGCGACGACGAGCCGGTGATCCTCTTGCAGGGGTTCGACGAGACCCGATGGGATCGACCGGACCTTCCTTCGCTCGAGGAGCTCGACGCCGTCACCGGGAAACCACTCGTGATCCGCCGGGTCGACGGGCACGTTGCCCTCGCGAACTCGGCCGCACTCACCTTCGCTCAGGTGCACGACGCCGAAGGCTTCGAGCGCGACGGTGAGGGGGATCCCACGGGCCGCGTGACCCGTTCCGCCAACGCGCGGCTCGGTCGCTGGCTCGCCGGGTCGCGTTCGGAGCATCGCATCGAGGAGCTGCAGCTGGCCGCGGCAGGGCTGGCCGCATCGGCGGGCATCACGAGCCTCCACGAGATGTCGATGCCCCATGACGACGGGGAACGTGATGTCGAGGTCTTCCGTCGTCACCGGGAGAAGCTGCCCGTCCACGCGATCGCCATCGTCGCAACGATGGACGTCCCCCGTGCGATCGAGCTCGGTCACGACGCGATCGGCGGCGACCTCCCTGCGGACGGATCGATCGGGGCCCGGACCGCCGCGCTGTTCGCTCCGTACGAAGACCTCGACACGGCCGGCGTGACCAACTACGACGACGACGAGCTCGCGGGTTTCTTCCACGACGCGCACATGGCGGGTCTCCAAGCCGGGATCCACGCGATCGGTGATCGCGCGATCGAACAGGTGCTTTCGTCGTGGGAGCGGATCTACGGTTCCCTGGACTCGCGCGAGCGCCGTCACTTCCGCGCGCGCCGTCACCGGGTGGAGCACTTCGAGATGCCGACGGCGCATCAGGTCGAGCGAGCCGCGATGCTTGGACTCGCCGTCTCCGTGCAACCGGCGTTCGATCGAGCATGGGGCGCTGCCGGAGGGCTGTACGAGATCCGCGTGGGGGCCGATCGTGCGGAGGCGATGAACCCGTATCGCACGATGCTGGAACGGGGTGTCGTCCTCGGAGCCGGCTCGGATGCGCCGGTCACACCCCTCGATCCCTGGCGCGCCGTCACCGCGATGGAGAACCATCATGACCCGCGCCAACGCCTCGAGCGCGCCGCGGCGATCCGGGTGCACACGGTCGGGAGCGCTCGCTTGGCTCACCAGGAAGAGAAGAAGGGTCTGCTCGAACCCGGGTATCACGCGGACTTCGCCGGGTACGACGTCGATCCGTTCGAGCGGTCCGAGATCGAGGGACTGCGACCGGCGCTTACCGTCTCGCTCGGACGCGAGGTCTACGCGCGTTGAGGACGCGCTGAGGGCACAGGTGGGCACGCAGAGCGTTCTGTCACTCTTTCTCAGCCACGGGGGTTGACCGCCTCACGACGTGCCCGATACCGTTCGCGCTGCGTCACCGCCCCGGCGGAGGCGCGCGAGAACCCAAGAGGCTGAGTAGAGAACGCGGCGCCCCGGCGTCGCGGCCCCAAAGGTCTCTTGGGTTCTCATCTTTTCGTGCCTCGGCGGCCCCGACGGGAATGCCGGGGGCCCTCGGGCGCGTTGACGGCGTGCGCGCCCTTCCGTGGTTGCATCCGCGCGAGCGAGGTGTAGGATGCGCGCGCTTGGCGGGGGGTGGGGGCCTCCCACGGCACCAACGAAAGAAGATCCAGATGCCCGAGAACATCGACGACGTAGACGAACACGTGGACGAGGAGGTTGAGGCCACCCTCGAGGACGAGGAGGTCCTCGAGGGTCTCGAACCCACACCTGAGGAGCTGGCGGAGGCCACCGTGCCCCCGGAGCCCGGCTTGGAGAACGTGGAGTCGATCCAGGATCTCCTGGCCAAGCAGGAGTCTCAGGATGGGCAGGAGGAGGCGGCCGAGGAAGAGGACGAGGCCACGGCCGCGACCTCGACGCGCGACGAACGCCTCGAACCCCTCGACGCCCGGGTGATCCCGATGCAGGCGACGGAGTTCATGTGCAAGAACTGCTACCTGGTGAAACATCGGAGCCAGCTCGCGGACAAGCGCAAGATGCTCTGTCGCGATTGCGCCTGAGCGGCCCGTCGCCCGTCCCGTTCCCGGCCGCACTCGCCCTCAACGTCGCGGGCGGACTGCTGCTTTCGCTCGCCTTCCCCCCTGCGGAGCTGTGGCCGCTCGCGTTCGTGGCGCTGATCCCGCTGCTCTGGTCGCTGCGCGGATCCCGTCCCGGACGAGGAGCCCTCCTCGGGCTGGTCTTCGGGTTGGCGTTCTTCGGGGCGACCCTTTATTGGATCTTCCTGTTCGGCGCGCTCGCGTGGTTCGCGCTCACGGCGCTATCGGCGGCTTCGATCGCCGTGGTGGGCGCCATCGCCCCGTCGATGCTCCGGGTCGAGCGGCCCATCCGGTCGGCGATCGGGTTCGCCGCCTTGTGGACGGCGGTCGACTGGATCCGCGGCATGTTCCCGCTGGGTGGGTTCACCTGGGGGAGCATCGGGATCTCGCAGGTCGACGACCGTGCGGTCCTTCCGCTCGCAACGCTCGCCGGTGTCTGGGGGATCACGTTCGTCGTCGTGATGGCGAACGCCCTGCTGTTCGCGGCGATCAGGGGCAAGGCCAGCCCTTGGGTCAGGCGGGCAGGGCTCGTCGTCGCGGCCGTCGCCCTCGTCCTCGCACCGATCGCGCTGCCCTTCTCCGAACCGACCGGCGGATCGATCGACGTCGCCGTCGTCCAGGTCGACGTCCGTCCGCCGCCGAACACCTCGGCCGCTCAGGAGGATCTCCTCGTCGCTCGGAAGAACATCGCGCTGCATCGGAGCCTCGCCGGGTCGTCGCCTCGGCCCGACCTCGTCCTGTGGGGGGAGGGGGCCCTCGACCCCGCCGCCTCGAGCGATCCCACCACGATGGCAGCCGTCCAGGAGGCCGTCGCGCAGGTCGGGGCTCCGACCGCGGTCGGCGCGGTGATGAACGATCCCGACGGACGCCAACGAACCTCGGAGCTCGTCTTCGCCAACGATGGCTCGCGCGTCGACCGCTACGACAAGGTCCACCTCGTCCCGTTCGGCGAATACGTCCCCTGGCGTTCGAGGATCGACTGGATCAGCGCGACCCGCCAGATCCCGGTGGACCGGGCGCCGGGGACCGCGGTCCACACGGTCGAGGCGCCGGGCCTCCCGGCGTTCGGCACGCCCATCTGCTTCGAGAACTCGTTCCCGTCGTTGCCGCGCGCGTTCGTCCGGGATGGCGCCACGTTCCTCGTCGTCCCCGTCAACAACGCCTCCTATGGCTTCACGGCCGCGTCGGATCAGCACCTCCAGATGAGTCGGATGCGCGCCGTCGAGACCGGCCGGTGGATCGTCGACGCCGCGGTGTCCGGGGTCTCGGCGTTCGTCGACACCCATGGACGGGTGATCGCCCGTACGGGACTGTTCCAGCCCGGCATCCTCCGAGAACCGATCCGGACGTCGACCGCAACGACGGGATACGTGCGGTGGGGGGACTGGCTCCCGATCGTCGCGCTGATCGTGGTCGTGATCTGGTTCCTCGTCCCGCGCCGCCGCTCGCATCCCCACGCGCATCCCGCACCGCTTCCGGCGTCACCGCGGACCCTGGTCGTGTTGCCGACCTTCAACGAGCGGGCCACGATCGAGCGGGTGATCGCGGATGTCCTCGAGCGGCCGGAGCATCCCGATGTGATCGTGATCGACGATTCCTCACCCGACGGGACCGGCGAGCTCGTCCGACCGATCGCGGCTCGGGACGACCGCGTCCGGTTGCTGGAACGCCCCCCGAGATCGGGGCTGGCGAGCGCGTACCTCGAGGGCTTCACGACGGCCCTTCGTGAGGGGTACGACCTGACGGTTGAGATGGATTCCGATCTGTCCCACGACCCCGCCGAGCTGTCGCGTCTGCTCCAAGGGGCGCGGGAGCACGATCTCACCGTCGGGAGCCGGTACGTCGCGGGTGGGTCCGTGACCAACTGGAGCCGGGCCCGCGTGGCCCTGTCGAGGGGAGCGAACGCCTACGCGAGGTCCATGCTGGGGCTCCCGATCCACGATGCGACCAGCGGCTACCGGGTCTACCGCCGGGGGCTCCTGGAAGAACTGCTCCGGACACCCCTGGCCAGCTCCGGCTACGTGTTCCAGATCGAGCTGGTGATGCGCGCCGACCGCGCGGGTTTCGACGTTGCCGAGGTGCCCATCACGTTCCGGGAACGCGAGCACGGCGAATCGAAGATCTCGAGGTCGATCGTGGCGGAGGCGCTCTGGATGGTGACCCGTTGGGGGCTTTCGGCACGGTTCGGGCGCGGCCCAGCCGCGTGAGAGGTCGGTCATGGGCAACGCCGATAATGGACATTATGTAACCTAGCGCGAACGCGCCGGTCGGACGCTCGCTCTCCCGACACCAGATCGCCCCGTGATGCGGTGCGAGGGTCGTTGATTCGGGGTGGCTCGCCTGCGATGGTTCGAGGCCGCGTAGATACGAGGCCGCGCAAGGGTTCGCACCATGGAGGGCTGCGGCGCGGGCGCGTGGCGGCTCCTCTTCCGGCCGAGCCGCGCGCGGCCGGTACGAGACGGACCGGCCAGCTGTCGAAGGGTGAGGTCGTGGCACGGGATGGGAGGCTGGGTCGGATCGGGAGAGCCGCGGCGGCGCTCGTCGCCATGCTCCTCGGCCTCGCGCTGACCACCTCGGTCGCAGGAGCCGTCGTCGGTGGCCCAGACGTCGCCGTCTCGATCGCGGGCGGCAGGCTCGTCCGCGTTTCGGCTGCCTCGTTCAGCTGGACGGTCATCGCTCGGAACGGTGGGGCCGCGACCGCGCACGACGTCATCGTTTCGGCCACCGTGCCTGCCGGGGTGGCATCGGTCTCCCCTCCCCCGGCCTGTCAGGTGGGGTCCGCGGTCCGGTGCTCGGTCGGCGATCTCGGGCCGGACGGGCGGGTGCGGATCCAGCTCGTCGTGCACCTCCGGGCCGGCACGTGCGGCGAGCTGCGGAGCTTCGCCACGATCAGCGCATCGGACGAACCGGCGATCGCCGGCAACGACGACACCGCCGTGGCCTCCGCTTCGGTCGGATGTCCCACCACCTCATCCGACCCCGTCCTCACGCCCGACCTCGTCGTCGACGCCACCTCCGATGCAGCCGGACCCATCGAGAAGGGTCACGCGCTCCGCTATTCCCTGACGATCACGAACGCTGGCACGGCTGCCGCGCATCACGTGATCGTCACGGACCGCCTGCCCCCCGGCGTGGAGCCCATCAACCTCCTTCCGAAGCTGGACGGCGGGAGGTGCTCTGCGGTCGGTTCGACCGAAGGGCGAGCGGCGTTCACGATCGTTTGCGTCCGAGCGACGCTCGATGCTGGCGCCAGCGCGACGGGGACGATCGACGTCCGGATCGACACCGACCGCCCGTGCGGACCGATGCGCAACCGCGTCACCGTTTCGGCGAGGGACGAACCGGCATCCGCCCAGGCGAACGACTCCGCCTCACATGTGGATACCGTCGGGTGTGCGCCGTCGATCGCCGTGAGCGGTCACGGTCCTCGAGCCGCTCGGGTCGGCGACCACGTTCGCGCGATCTTCGCCATCACGAATGACGGAGAGGTCCCGTCTGCACGATCTCGCCTTCCGAGGGGCCGGCTGCGACGTCCCCGACCGCTCTCACCCGGGGCGCCTCGAGCCTGGACACAGTTGGTCCGTGACGTGCTCGAGAACGATCCGCGGACATGACTTCGGCCGGCTAGCGCTTGCGGCGCACGTCACGGCGCGGACGCCGGACGAAGCGATGATCCGCGACGCGACGGCGGCACAGATCCAGGTGATCCACCCCGGCCTCTCGTTGTCGGTCGACGCATCGGCGACGTCCGGTCGACCCGGCGACACGGTGACCTACACCCTCGTGGTGACGAACACGGGTGACAGTGTCGTGCGTGGGATACGCGTCGTTCAGGATCGCGTCGGCGTGGTTGGGCTGATCGGCGCTCTTGCCCCGGGAGGCACCGCTCGACTCACCTCGAGCGCAGCGGTTCCTGGGACTCCCACGACGCTTTCCGATTCGACGACCGCCACGGGGTCGGACCTCTCCGGTTCCCCGATCGCCGTGCGGACGACGACGAGCTTGACCGTGCTCCCCGCCCGAGACGCCTCGCGCCACGGTGGCGGCACGGCGTTCACCGGGTCCGACGCGGCGCGGGCCGGAGCCGCCGGGCTCGTCCTGCTGATCCTCGGTGGCGTTGCGCTTTGGGTGGGTTGCCGCGGGCGGCATCCCCTAGTCGGGCATTGAGCCGACCCGCCTGCGGGCGGACCTGCTCGAGAGCCCGCTCGAGCGAGCCGGTTCGATCCGTCCACGCACAGAGCGCCGGAAGGTCTCGTGACCAGCGGATTTGGCAGACCGAACGGCGTCCTCCACACTTCTGGGTCCGTCTAGCCGAACGGACTACGTCTCCTGGGGGGCGGGGGGTCAAGGCTTTCGTCCAATGGCATCCCCCGGAAAGGGAGCGTAGCTTCTGTGCGGGGACTGCGGTAGGACCGATGGGCGTCCGCCACCGGCCCCATAGGTACATCGGGCAGATCGGCCACAGAAGCGGCCACGAAAGCTGGGGGTTCGGAGATGGGTACACGGTCAAGGATCGATCGAACGCGAAGGGCCCGCCGGGGCGCCTTCACGTCGTTGTTCTGTTTGCTCCTCCTGTTCTCCGTCGCGTTCGGTCAGGCAGGGCTGACCGCATGGGCGGGGGGCCTGTCGCTGTCCATGGGACAGTCCAAGGCGGGGAGCGGTTCGGTCGCGAAAGGCTCGACGTCGGGGTCGACGTCAGGTGCCACGACCGCGACAGCGTTGACGTCGCTCGGCGTGAACCTCGACCAGTTCGCCAATCTGCCGGGTCAGGGATGGCAGAACGGTGACCTCAACGGGAACAACTCCGCCTACGGCGAGGGCGACGTGGTCCCCTTCCGCCTGGCGATCGAGGGCCTCGCGGCCGGGCAGCACACGATCCACCTCAACTACGACTTCTTGACGGGTGGCAGCGAGGCGTACGACTTCCTCGCCACCTGGAACGTCACCGAGAACCCGAACAAGTGCGCGGACCCCAGCGCTGGGGGCGCGTCGTCGCATTGCCCCAACAGCCTCGGCGCTGCCGACACTCCACGCGTTCCCGGGTGACTCCTTCTCCCCGCTCGTCTCTCCTGGACTCACGGTGAACGGCGCGATGGCCTTCTCCGGCGTCAGCCGGAACCTCACGATGTACGGCGGAACGGTCAACAGCATCACCGTCCCGGCGCACGCTTCCGGCAAGGGCGACATGGTCGTGACGTTCACGACGACGAGCGACTGGGCGTTCTTCCTCTGGGGAGCGCACATCGCGCAGTCCGGCCTACTGGAACGAGTCCAACGGCGGAGCCGCCAACGGCGCCGCGACGATCAGCGGCGCTCCGTGGCACATGCGCACCCAGCAGCTCGACGACAGCTCGAACAAGAACCAGGACCGCAGCATCCAGCCGAGCGCCATCGCGGTCGTGCAGCCCAACATCTCGGTCACGAAGACGGCCGACCAGGGCACGATCAACGCCGGCGACACGGCCGCGTTCACGATCGTCGTGACGAACAACGGTCCCGGCACGGCCAACAACGTCACGGTGAACGACCCGCTGCCGGCGGGCGTCGCATGGGTGATCGACCCGGCCGTCACGGGGTGCTCGATCACGTCCGGCACCCTGAGCTGTACGTTCGCCACCCTGGACGAGGGCGCATCGAAGACGATCCACATCTCCGGCGTGACCGACGCCCAGGACTGCGGCACGCTCTCGAACACCGCGACCGTCGCTGCCGACAACGAGGGATCGGATCAGACGGACAACTCCGACACGGCGACGATCACCGTGAAGTGCGCCACGATCCAGGTCACCAAGACCCCCGACCAGGGGACCGTTTCCGCCGGAGACACGATCGGGTTCACGATCACGGCGAGCAACAGCGGGGCGGGCTCGGCCTCCGGTGTCACGGTGACCGATACCCTTCCGACCGACGCCGGCCTCAGTTGGACGATCGACGCCGCCGGGAGCGACTCGGGGTGCTCCATCACGGCCGGAGTCCTGACCTGCAACTTCGGAACCATCGCCGCCGGCGGGAGCAAGCACGTGCACATCACGTCGCCGACGTCGGCGGCCACCTGTGGCTCGGTCGACAACACGGCGAACGTGACCACGTCGAACGACGGTGCTGACTCCGACAGCGCCACGATCACGGTCAACTGCCCGAACGTCACCGTCCTCAAGACGGCCGACCAGGGCACGATCGACGCCGGCGACACGGCCGCGTTCACGATCGTCGTGACCAACGAGGGTCCCGGCACCGCCAAGGGCGTGACCCTCACCGACACGCTGCCGAGCGGGGTCGTCTGGAGCGAAGACTCCGCGGCGTGCTCGATCACGGCCGGCGTCCTGAGCTGCAACTTCGGCGACCTCACGGACGGTGCCACCCGCACGGTGCACGTCACGGGCGCGACCGATGCAGCCGACTGCGGCGTCCTCACGAACACCGCCGTGGTGGCGGCCTCGAACGAGTCGCAGGCCGATACCCAAGACAACACTTCGACCGCCACGATCACGGTCAACTGCCCGAACGTCACCGTCCTCAAGACGGCCGACCAGGGCACGATCGACGCCGGCGACACGGCCGCGTTCACGATCGTCGTGACCAACGAGGGTCCCGGCACCGCCAAGGGCGTGACCCTCACCGACACGCTGCCGAGCGGGGTCGTCTGGAGCGAAGACTCCGCGGCGTGCTCGATCACGGCCGGCGTCCTGAGCTGCAACTTCGGCGACCTCACGGACGGTGCCACCCGCACGGTGCACGTCACGGGCGCGACCGATGCAGCCGACTGCGGCGTCCTCACGAACACCGCCGTGGTGGCGGCCTCGAACGAGTCGGTCGAGAACGTCGGCGACAACTCGTCAACGGCGACGATCACGGTGAACTGCCCCGACCTGCTCGTCACGAAGGATGCGGATCAGGGCACGGTGAACGCGGGCGAGAACATCGGGTTCACGGTCGAGGTGACGAACAACGGCACCGGAACGGCACACGGCGTCACGGTCACGGACACGCTGCCGACGAACGGTGGGCTCGATTGGTCGATCGACGCAGCCAACAGCGATGCGGGCTGTTCGATCACGAGCGGCGTCCTGACCTGCGATTTCGGTGACCTTGGCCCGGACGAGAGCAAGTCCGTGCACATCGTCTCGCCGACGACCGCCCAGAGCTGCGGTGACGTCGTCAACACGGCGAGCGGGACCAGCTCGAACGACGGGCAGGACTCCGACAGCGCCACGGTCACCGTGAACTGCACTGACATCTTCGTCACGAAGACCGCCGACGCACCCCTCGTGGAGGGTGGCGACACGATCGGGTTCCTGATCACGGTGGGCAACAACGGGCCGGGGACGGCCAACGGCGTCACCCTCACCGACACGTTGCCGACGAACGGCGGCCTCGCGTGGTCGATCGACCTGATCGACGGGCAGGCGCCCGGGTCGGAGCCTCCGTGCTCCATCACCGACGGCGTCTTGACCTGCGACTTCGGCAGCCTCGAGAGCGGCGCGTCGCACACCGTCCACATCACGTCGCCCACCAACTCGACGACCAGTTGCGGCGCCGTGAACAACACCGTGACGGTGGACGCGCTCAACGAGCCGAACACGCCCGAGTTCACGGCCAACGACCAGGCGAGCGCGTCGCTGACGGTGATCTGCCCGGGGATCTCGATCGTCAAGACGGTCAACCCGGTGAGCGGGAATCCTGGCGACACCGTGACCTACACGTACGTCGTCACGAACACCGGCGACACCACGCTGTTCAACGTGAGCGTCGACGACGACGTGATCGGTCACATCGGCGACATCGCCAAGTTGGAGCCGGGCGAGACGGTGACCCTCACCAAGGACTTCGTCCTGCCCGCCGGTGATCCGGAGGTCACGAACGTCGGGACCGCCACGGGGACGGACGTCCTCGGCACGAAGGTCTCCGACAACGACGACGCGTTCGTGACGATCGTCAAGGCCGAGAACCCGCCACCGGCACCGCCGCCCACGGCCTTCACAGGCTCCGACGCGGCGCGGCTCGGTCTGATCGCGGGCGTGCTCCTCGCGCTCGGCCTGCTGGGGATCGTGCTCGGACGGAAGCGTCGGGAGGCGTAAGCCTCGGAGGAAGGGTGACCCTGAGGGGCCGGGCGGCGGAGCCGCCCGGCCCCTCAGTCGTTCCCGGACCGGTCGTCCCGCCACGTGAGCCGGAGGTGACGCGCCGCCCGCGCCTCGTCCAGCCGCCGGACGGGCGTCGTCACGGGCGCCTCGTGGAGCAGATCCGGATCGGACCGCGCTTCGGCGGCCGCCTGCCGCATCGCGGCCGCGAAGCCGTCGAGCGTCTCCTTCGACTCCGTCTCGGTCGGCTCCACCATCATCGCTTCCTCGACGACGAGCGGGAAGTACACCGTCGAAGGGTGGTAGCCGAGATCGATCACGCGCTTCGCAACATCCATCGCGCGCACGCCGGCGTCGCGTTCGAGGCGCGCCGCGGTGGCGACGAACTCGTGCATCGGGCGGGAATCGGGGTACGCGAGCGGGAAGTCTTCCACGATGGCCGACGCGAGGTAGTTCGCGTTCAGCACCGCCAGCTCGCTCACCTCTTGGAGCCCGTCCGAGCCGTGGAAGAACACGTACGCGTACGCGCGGACGAGCACCCCGAAGTTGCCGTGGAACCCGTGGACCCGTCCGATCGAGCGGGGTGCGTCTTCCGACATCCGGAACGTGCCGTCCGGGTCGCGCTCGACGCGCGGCACCGGCAGATACGGCACGAGCGGCTCGACGACGCCCACCGGTCCGGCCCCCGGTCCTCCCCCGCCGTGGGGCGTCGCGAACGTCTTGTGGGTGTTGATGTGGACGATATCGAAACCCATGTCCCCCGGCCGGCTCCGGCCCATGATCGCGTTCAGGTTGGCGCCGTCGTAATAGACGAGGCCGCCGACGTCGTGCACGATCGCCGTGATCCGCGCGATGTCCTCCTCGAACAGGCCGAGCGTGTTCGGGTTCGTGAGCATCAGTCCCGCGACGTCTTCGTTCACCAGCCCGGCGAGCTTGTCGACGTCGACGAGGCCCCGGGAGGTGGACGGGACGGGGACCGCCCGGTAGCCCCCGAGCCGGGTGCTCGCCGGGTTGGTGCCATGCGCCGAGTCGGGGATCAGGACCGTTCCGCGCGGGTCGCCGAGCTCCGTGTGATGGGCACGCATGATGAGCAGCCCCGTGAGCTCACCGGAGGCGCCCGCGGGAGGTTGCAGGGTCGCGCGCGCCATCCCCGTGATCTCACACAGGGCGCCCTCCAGCCGCCAGAGCATCTCCAGCGCGCCTTGCGCCGTCCGATCCGGCTGGAGCGGGTGCAGCCCCGCGAAGCCGGGCGCCGCGGCGGCCACCTCGGCAAGCTTGGGGTTGTACTTCATCGAACAGGAGCCGAGGGGATAGATCCCGGTGTCGACGCCGTAGTTCATCTGCGACAGGCGCGTGTAGTGCCGGACCAGATCCCGCTCCGCGACCTCCGGAAGGCCGGGAGGCTGCCGGCGGCGATGCTCCTCCGGGATCTCGGACGGCTCGACGTCCAGCTCGGGGAAGCTCCACGCCGCTCGCCCCGGCCGCGCGAGATCCCGAACGGTCCCCTCCCCGGGCGGCCCCTGGCGTCGGACGGGCGCACCCACGCTCACGAGGCGAGGACCTCCCCCATCGCTGCGGCGAGCGCGTCGATCTCTTCCTTCGTCCGGCGCTCGGTGACGGCCACGATCAGCGTCCCGTCGTCCACCCAGGGAGCTGGGACGCCGGCGAGGAACCCGCGATCGATCAGGGCGTCGCGGACCTCGGTGGCCGGCTTCGGCAGACGGACGGCGAACTCCTTGAAGAAGGGTTCGCCGGGGAAGGCCGCTTCGACCCCCGCCAGGCCGGTCAGCGCCTGGAACGCGTACGAGGCCTTGGCGGCGCACTGACGGCCGAGCTCCGCCAGGCCCCCAGGCCCGAGCCACGCCATGTGGACGGTCGCGGCGAGCGCCATCAGGGTTTGGTTCGTGCAGATGTTCGAGGTCGCTTTCTCCCGGCGGATGTGCTGCTCGCGCGCTTGCAACGTGAGCACGTATCCGGTGCGGCCGTCGACGTCGACCGTCTCCCCGACGATGCGCCCCGGCATCTTGCGAACGTGCTCCATCTTGGCGGCGAGCATCCCGAGGTACGGGCCCCCGTAGTTGAGGCGGTTCCCGAACGGTTGTCCCTCCGCGACAGCGATATCGGCTCCGAGATCGCCCGGCGGCGCGAGGATCCCCAGGGATGTCGGGTCGAAGACCTGGATGAGCATGGCTCCGGCGGCGCGGGCCGGTGCGCCGAAGGCCGACACGTCTTCCAAGAGCCCGAAGACGTTCGGGTGCTGGATCACGACCGCCGCGACATCGGGGTCGATCTCGCTCGCCGGTGCGCTCCGGCCACCGGGGGCCTCGAGCATCTCCGGCACGTACCCCGACCCTCGTCCGTACGTGCGGAGCGTCTCGACGTAGCGAGGGTCGACGCCGCCGGAGACCAGGACACGCGATCGGCCGCCGGCGCGGGCCATGTTGACGGCCTCGACGAGGGCCGTCGCGCCGTCGTACAGCGACGCGTTCGAGACGTCGAGCGCCGTGAGTTCGCACACCATCGACTGGAACTCGAAGAGGGCCTGCAGGACCCCTTGGGAGAGCTCCGGCTGGTACGGCGTGTAGGAGGTGTAGAGCTCAGAGCGTCCTGCGAGCGCCCACACCACGCTCGGGACGAAGTGGTCGTAGGCGCCGCTGCCGGCGAAACACACCAGGTCATCCCCGGCCCGATCACGATGGGCGAGGGCAGCCAGGTCGGCCAGGATCTCCTGCTCCGATACCCCGCGGGGAAGATCCAGCGGCCGTTCCAAGCGGAGACCTTCGGGGATCTGCGAGAAGAGGTCGTCGATCGAAGGAACGCCGACCGCCGCGAGCATCTCGCGAACGTCGTCGTCGGTGTGGGGTGCGAACCTCACGGTAACGAGTGTACGGGTGAGGACGCCGGTCGCCGTCCCTCAGCCCGACGCATCCTCGAGTCCGTACTTGGTCACCAACGACAGGTAGTCGCGCTGGTAGAAGACCTTGCATCGGATCTCCGGGTAGCGCTCGCGGAGACGACGCACCTTCCGGTTCTTCTTCGTCACGAGCTTCTGGTTCAGCGTGGTGATCTCGATGTAGAGGTCGAACTCCACGAGGTAGAAATCCGGCGTGAACCGTTGCACGACGTTGCCGTCACGGTCCCAGCCGATGTCGAACGACGTGGGCTCGTACTCCCATCCGATCTGATAGAAGTCGAGCAGACGCGCGAACTGCCGCTCGGATGCGTGCGCGAAGCGGACGGTGTCGCTCTTCAGCAGGGATGGTGCGAGCGGCTCGGCGCTCACGGCCCTCCTGCTGCGGCCCGTCGCTTCCCGGAGCCACGCTTCGCCTTCGTCAGGGCGTTCTCGACGTCCTCCCATACCCGATCCAACGCGATCGCGAATACCCCTTGACCCTGCCGGAGGAGGTCGACGACCGCCTCGGGCGAATCCGCCTCGTAGACGCCCCTGCCGTCCGAGATCAGGGTCACGGCCGTGACCGGCCGTTCCATCTGGCTGAGATGCTCGACGGCCGTCCGGACCCGCTGGAGCGAGACCCCGGTATCCAGGAGGTTCTTGATCACGCGCAGGGTGACGAGATCCTGGAAGGAGTAGAGCCGCTGTGAACCACTGCCCGAGGCGTCGCGGATCGAGGGCGTCACGAGCTCGGTCCGCGCCCAATAATCCAGTTGCCGGTACGTGATGCCGACGATCCGACAGACCTCGGGAACCCGATATCCTTGCTCGCTCATCTGGCGCGCTCCGAACCACAGACGAGAATCACGACGTTGTGATTCGGCAGCGTACGGGCCTTCTCCTGCTCCGTCAAGCCATCTCGGGTTGGTCAGGGTCGCTGCTGGCGCCGTCGTCCAGGCCCAAGGCCGGGCGACCCTCCTTGATCGGTGAAACGGCGACCTCGTTCAAAGCACCGGTGATCCGCGGTGATCTGTGTGAGGCCCTCGATACACACATCTCATCCTGGCACCATCCGCTGGATCCCCCGGACCTGCCCCTCGATCCGCCGGAGTCGGAGGTGGAGTGCGTCCTTGTTCGCGTGATGCCCGACCATCATCGCTGCCGCGATCTTCACGCGATTTCGACGTCCTGCGGCCCCCGTGATCAGAGCGTGCGGCGAGGATCGTTGCCGGCCTGCAGATATGCGCGGTCGACGATAGCCGCCGGGTTGTGCCGATGGGGGCATCCCGTGCAAGGCATGTGAAGGGTTCGAGACGTCGACAGGGCCCGACGTGTTTCCGATCCAACGACGGGTCCTATAGCGTCCGCGCGGTGTTCGGGCTTCCCCCCAGATCGGATCGCGGTTCGCGACGTGCCGACGCCGTCGCGATTCCCACGGCTCTCAGTTCCCGAGAAGACCTGACTGTGATCGCGCCGTTCAGATTCAAGGAGTACCGCAGGATGCCCCGACAACAAGGGGGGGTAGGGAGGCTACGCCGGTCTGGCCGGGTCGCGAACCGAGAGGGGAGACCAAGCGCAGATCCCTGGCTGGTCATCATCCCGGGAACGCTGCTCATGGTCTGAAGTGCTGCCGTCCGCACGCGCTGCGGGCCAGAACTTCTTCACGGATCGCCTGCCGAGCCATCGAGCCACCGGACGATCCCATCGTGTACCCGAAGCAACCCGGAGCCTCGCATCTGCACGACTTCTTCGGCAACGCCACGACGAACCCGTTCTCCGCGTACGCCGGGATCTCGCCGGCGGCACGAACCGTCAGGAGCCGGGAGATACGGCAGCGTCTTTGGGCGCCGGCGCTGCTGCGCAAGCATGGAACTCGGATCCTGCGTCCCACCCAGAACGGCTCTCAAGTCCGCGGAGAGGCCGGCCGATGAACCTAGTGGTCAGGTCTGACTAGGAGGCCTGGCCCGGTGTGGAGGGAGGCGGTGAGATGAGGACCAGGATCGTACGGATGGCGTTGGTGGCGACCCTCGGGGGTCTCGTCCTCGGCGCGTTACCGTCCGGTGCCCATGGGGCCACCACGACAGCCCGTCACCCCCGCCTCGCGATGCTGACGGCCACCAACACGAGCCGCTACAACCACGCGTTGCACCGTGTGTGGATCAACCGGGACATGTCGGAGCTCGCGAAGAAGCATTCGTTGGCGATGGCCAACTCGAACACCCTGTTCCATACCTCCGATCCCGCCCGCTATTACCTCAGAGGCACGAAGTGGCACTACTGGGGCGAGAACGTCGGCGTGACCGGAGGCACGGTTCGGGACATGGAAGCCGCATTCATGGCCTCGGCCCCCCACCGCGCGAACATCCTGCACCGCACGTTCCAACACGTCGCGATCGGCGCGGTGCGGGTCGACGGCGCTCTGTGGGTGACCGTCTTCTTCTACAGCTGATCGACAGCTGATCCATCACAACCGGACCGTCTGGCTCTGCCGCTCGGAGCTCACGAAGCGAAGTCTTCGGGGCTGACGTTGTCCAGGAACTCGCGGAACTTCTCGACCTCCTCATCCTCGTCTCCGGGGATCAGGATGGATGCTTCGTCGAGGACGCCTTCCTCCGCGAAGATCGGGACCGCCATCCGAACCGCCAGCGCGATCGCATCGGACGGTCGCGAGGACACCTCGAACCCATCGGTCCCACGCTGCAGCGCGATGGTCGCGTAGAACGTGCTGTCGCGAAGCTCCGTCACCACGATCCGCTGCACCTCGACGGTGAGGTCCTCGAGGATGTTCTTGAGGAGATCGTGGGTCATCGGCCTCGGGGTGACCACCCCTTGGAGGGAGAGCGCGATCGCCGCCGCTTCCGCAGCTCCGATCCAGATGGGCAGGTACCGCTCTCCCCCGCGTTCCCTCAGCAGGACGATGGGCTGGTTGGTGGGCAGCTCGACGCGCACGCCGGTCAGCTCCATCTCGATCATGGCGGCCCGATCATGGTGGCTGCAGCCAGCGTAGCGACGGCCCTCAGAACGGGCAACTCACCGGCATCGGGGGCGGGCCTCAGGCCGCGGCGTCCGTCAGGAGGGAAGCGAGGACGTCCGGATCGGCGCGCAGGGCCGCGAGATCGTCCACGCGCAAGATGTCCGGCAGGTTGCGATAGCGCTCTCGGTAATCGAGGCCGTAGCCCACGACGAACGTGTCCGGGCAGTCGAAGCCGACGTACCGCGGAAGGAGTGGCACGATCCGTCGGACCGAGCGATCGAGGAGCGTGCAGATCTCCAGGCTCGCCGGGCCACGGGCGCCGAGCACCGAGAGCATGTAGCGCGAGGTGAGCCCGGTGTCGACGATGTCCTCGACGAGGATCACGTCGCGGCCGGCGAGATCGACCTCGACGTCGAGGAGGATCTGGACGCGGCCGAACGACTCCTCCGCATCTCCGTAGCGGCTGATCGCCATGAAGTGTGTCTCGACGGGAAGGTCGACGGCACGGATCAGGTCCGCGAGGAACACGGCGCCGCCCGTGAGGACCGTTACGAGCACGGGCTCCCGCCCCACGTAGTCCCCGGTGATCGTGCGGCCGAGTTCCTCTACCCGGCGCCGGACGTCCTCGCGTCCGTACAGGACGCTCGCGACCTCCGTCATGTCGCCGAGCAGGCTACCAGGGCGCCTGTCGAGCCCGTGGAGCTCGTGGGTCAGCCGGAGAGCGCGCGGATCGCGCCGACGATCGATCGTCCGAGGGACATGCCCGCGCGCGCCCACCACGGACCCGAAGACGCAGGCGGCGGGGGCACCGTGCTGACGATCAGCGGAACCGAGCCGATCGTATGCCCCGGGATCGACACGATGAGCGTTCCCACGCGAGAGCCCGGGATCGGCGGGAAAGCCGCATGTGGGTCGGCGCTGATCCGCTCACGGAGGTGATCGATCGACGTTGTCGGGATGAGTGCGGACAGCTCGGCTCCCGCAACGACCGGCACCGTTCCTCCCCGGATCGCCAACGTGCCCTCATCGGCCCCTTCCGATGTGAGGGTCCGCTCCGTGAATCCATCGAACCCGTACGCGAGCAACGCGGCCGCGTCCGAGAACGGATCGTGCGGCGCGCCCAGGACGATCGCCACCAGTCGCCGGTCGCCGCGGGCAGCAGATGCGATGAGACAGGACCCCGCGAGGAGCGTCGAACCCGTCTTGGTCCCGAACGTCCCCGGATACAGCCAGAGGAGCGCGTTGCGGTTCTGGATGCGGCGATCCGGGCCCCGCGGGGCCGGGATCGTCCGGAACCGGGTGGTCGGTGATGCGATCGAAACCATCGATCGCTTCCACCGCCCGGACGAGGCGGAGGAGATCGCGGGCGGTGGAGCGGCCACGGTCATCCAGCCCGGTCGACGAGAAGAACACGGTACGACGCATGCCGAGCCGATGCGCCCGCGCGTTCATGACCCGGACGAACGCCTGCTCGCTCCCGGCGATATGGATCGCGAGTGCCAATGCGGCGTCGTTCGCGGAGCCGAGCATCATCGCGTACAGGAGGTCTTCCACGGTGATGCGCTCGCCCGCCCGCAGTCCGAGGGTCGAGCTCGCCCCGTAGTCGCGTCGCCCGAAGACGGCGTCGTGGGTCGACGGTGACCTCGTCGGTGAGCCGGGTGCGCTCCAAGGCGATCAGCGCCGTCATGATCTTCGTGAGGCTGGCGATCGGGACCGGCTGGTCGGCAGCCTTCTCGTCCATGACGTCGCCGGACGTCAGGTCGGCCAGGAGGGCGGACCGCGCGGTCAGCGTGGGGGCGACGGTGGCGTCCGTCGGTGTCGTCAGCGATGTAGGGAACGGCGACAGGCTGCCGTGCGGAGGGACGGGGGTCGGTGGCGGCGCGTCGCCGTGCGGCGAAGCGAAGGACGTGAGTCCCGCTTCGGCCGAGACGACCGCGATGACGAGCATCGCCGTCACGACCCTGCGTCGGAGGGTGGGACTCACGCGGACGTGAGGTGCTCACGCAGTGCGTTGCGCAGCAGAGCCTGTTTGAACTTCCGGGACGTCACGCTGAGATCGGTGAGGGTCTGTGTCGCCGCCCGCCGGGCATCCGGGTTGCGCTGGCGGAGTGTCGGAGCGACGAGCGCCTCGAAGAACGACGACTCCCGGTCGGCGAAGTGCTTGTACATCGTCAGGTGGCGTGGCTCGATCCCGTGGCGCAGGAAGTCCTTGACGATGGACAAGACGATGTAGTCCTCACCGTCGTAATACCGGCCGCCCTCCGGGCCGTGCGTGCACACGATCCCGAACGACTCGAGCTCCTTGATCCGCTCGCGGTCGACGCCCGTCGCCGCAGACATCTCCTCGAGGGACATCTGCAGACCCGTCGGAGCTTCGGCGAGCTCTTCGGAGACCGAAGCCCCTTCTCCTTCCGCCGAAGCACCCTCGAGTTCGACGTCGGCTCCCTCGTCGACGGCGTCGGACTGGACGAGCCGTTCCTTGATCACCTTGAGGGGCAGGTACTCATCCCGCTGCATCCGCAGGATCGACTTCAGCCGGTCGACATCGTCCACGTAGAACTTCCGGTATCCCGACGGTGTGCGCTCGGGTGTGATCAATCCTTCGGATTCGAGGAAACGGATCTTCGAGATCGTGATATCGGGGAACTCGGTCTTGACGGCCACGAGAACCTCGCCGATCGACTGGTAGTTGCGGGTGCCGGCCATCTTCCTCACTCCCCCGCCGAGAAGAACGTCAACTTGAACCGTCCGATCTGAACCTCGTCACCCGTGGCGAGCTTGGTCTCGTCGACCTGCTCGCCGTTGACGTAGGTCCCGTTGAGGCTTCCGACATCGCGAACGAACCACGCCGGCCCCGACCGTCGCTCGAACACCGCGTGCTTGCGTGAGACCGTGACGTCGTCGAGGAAGACACCACTGTCAGGACCGCGACCGACCGTCGTCGTCTCCTCGGCGAGCAAGAAGGTGGAACCGGCGTTCGGCCCCCTCTTCACGAGGACGAGCGCCTGACCCGGCTCGAGCTCGTCGTGTGGGAACGGGAAATCGTCGTGAGCTTCATCGTCGCCTTCGATCGCCGGAAGGGTGACGGTCACCTCGTCCTGTAGCGGATGTCCGCACTCGGCGCAGAATCGGGCATCGTCGCGGTTCGGATGTCCACAGTTGGTACAGAACACCGTGAACCTTTCCCTCGGTCATCGTTCGAGCTGACGGTGGTCGTTGTGGGCAACCCTCGACCTCCACGCGGACTGGAAGCTATCGTACGCGGTGCGAAGGGTCAACGGATGTGTTGTGACACGCTCGACCTTGGTGCGCCCTCACCCTCCACCGCGGCTCGAATGGGTCGAGGGTTCAGCTGCCGGTCTGCTCGACGAACGAACGGTACGCCTCGGCGTCCATCAGGCCGTCCAGGGACGCTCCGTCCGCCAGCGTGACCACGATCAGCCAGCCATCGTTGTATGGCTGTTCGTTGACCAGCTCGGGCCGGTCTTCGATCAGCGGGTTGCGCTCCGCGATCGTGCCCGTGACGGGGCTGTAGACGTCCGACACGGACTTCGTCGACTCCACTTCGCCGAACGGGGTCGCCGCCTCGACCGCAGCCCCGACCTCGGGGAGATCCACGTAGACGACGTCACCGAGGGCGTCCTGTGCGAAGTCGGTGATCCCGACCCGGACGCGCCCGCCCTCGAGGCGGGCCCACTCATGCTCACTCGTGTAGCGAAGATCATCCGGGAACTCCACCGGTCTCCCCTCTCATCACGCCGGATCGACGTCCTGCCGGCCCGGAACCACGATAGCTCGCGTGTCGGATGTCGCCGAGATAGGCCCAGGCGGCGATGTAATACTCGACGATCCCGACCGTGTAGGCCGCCCAGCCGCAGACGGTCGCAGCGGCAGCGAGCGGCAGCGCGAGGTTCCCCCACGACACCATCGGGATCGCGGCCATCAATGAGAAGGTGGCCAGCTTGCCGATCCACCGCACCTCGACCCGCACATCGCTTCGGACAAGGGCGATCGCGCCCACCAGGAGGACGGTCAGGTCCCGAGCGAGGATCGGCTGCCGCCGCCCACAGCGGGAAGATCCCACGCAGCACCAGCGCGATCAGCCCTGCGGCGATCGCGAGCCGGTCGGCCACCGGGTCGAGGATCTTGCCGACATCGGACACCTGTCCGGTCCGGCGGGCGATCGTGCCGTCGACCCAGTCCGTGGCGACGACGATCGCGAAGAGGACCAGACCGGCGGTCGTCGTGTCGTGATCGATGATGAGAGCGACGAAGACCGGGATCAGAGCGATCCGGGCGGCAGAGATGCCGTTCGGGACCGTGAGGACACGCGACGACGACGGCCCCCTGGCGGTCGGATTCATCGGTCGGGCCGGCCGGATTCGAACCGGCGACCTTCTGACCCCCAGTCAGACGCGCTAACCAAGCTGCGCCACGGCCCGTGGAACCGCATCCTACCGCCCGCGGTCGCCGCCGGCCTTCCGCGCCCTGAATCGGAGGCGGACCGGGACCCCCGACAGGGCGAGCTCCCGGCGGAGCCGGTTCTCCAGGTACCGCTGGTACGTGGCCTCCGGCTCGTGCGCTCCCCCGAAGATCACGAAGGTGGGCGGACCCGTCGCGACCTGCGCCGCGTAATGGAGGTTCCCCGACGCACGGGGCGTCGGGCGTTCCCGTTGCGCTTGCTGGATGATCTGATTGACCCGTGCCGTCGGCGTCCGAGCGCTCCACCTCCGATGAAGGTCGATGAGCAGTGGAGGCAGACGGTGGATCCCCTGGCCACGGGTGGCCGAGGTTCGGATCGCCGATGCGTTCGCGAACGGCACGATCTCCGGCCCGAGGTGCTTGAACGTCCGGTCTTTCTCCTCGACGAGATCCCACTTGTTGGCGGCGACCAGGAACGCACGTCCGGCCTCCATCACGCGGCGGGCGATCCTCTTGTCCTCCGCCGTGAATCCGGCGCTCGCATCGATCACCAGGACGGCGACGTGAGCCCGATCGATCGCCTCGGATGCGCGGAGGAAGCTGTAGTACTCGACGCCGCGCACGCTCTGTCCCCGCCGCATACCGGCGGTGTCCACGAACCGCACCTGACCGAGCTCCGGCCACGTCACCATCGAGTCGACGCTGTCCCGCGTGGTTCCGGCGGTCTCGGACACGACGCTTCGCTCCTCGCCCAGGAGACGATTGAAGAGGCTCGACTTCCCGACGTTGGGACGGCCGACGATCGCGAACCGGGGCTCCTCCAGGTCCTCTGCGGGCTCGGCGCCTTCGGGGAGGAGCTCGACGACTCGGTCGAGCAGGTCGCCCGTGCCGTTCCCGTGGAGCGCGGAAACGCCTATCGGCTCACCGAGGCCCAATCGGTCGAATCGTGCGATCTCCGCCAGGTCGGCGGCTTCGTCGGCCTTGTTGGCGATCAGCAGGAGCGGCACGGATGCCTTCCGCAAGCGACGCGCGAGCTGGGCGTCTTCCTCGGTGATCCCCGTCCGCGCGTCGACGACGAGCAGGATCACGTCGGCCTCGTCGATCGCACGCTGGGCCTGTTGGCCGGCGAGCGCCTCGACCCCCCGCGCGCCGTGCAGGTAGCCGGCGGTATCGACCAGCCCGAACGAACGGCCGCGCCAGGTCGTGTTCAACTGGATCCGGTCGCGTGTCACCCCGGGCATGCCGTGCGCGATCGCTGCTCGGTGACCGAACAGACGGTTCACCAGGGTCGACTTGCCGACGTTCTGACGCCCGACGACCGCGATCTTCGGGATGCTCACGGCAGGAGCTCCGGTGCCTGCTCGCGGACCACGGCGATCGCGGTTCGAAGGGTGGCGTCGGCGTCGAGGGCACCCGTGTCGATCACGATCGCCCCCGGGGGTGGCGTGAGCGGGTTGGTGCGCGCATCCAGCTCGTCGCGGTTCTCCAGCACCGCCGCGACCTCCTCCGAACTAGCGCGAGGGCGCTCCCGGACCCGCCGTTCGATCCGCGCACCGGGAGCAGCCTCGAGGTAGAGCTTGACCGCCGCGTCCGGGAACACGACCGAGCCGATGTCCCGGCCCTCCATCACGGCGCCATCCGCTCCGAGCCTCCGCTGCACCTCGTGCATCCACGCACGGACGCGCGGGTGGCGTGCCACGCGTGACACCGCTCGCTCGACCGCCGGTGTCGTCAACGCTCCATCATCGAAGTCCGCGACCTTCAGCACGCGCGGATCGGAACCGCCGAGCGTGAACCTCAAGGCGCGGGTGAGGTCGATCAGTGCTTCCACGTCGTCTTCGGACACGCCGTTGCGGATCGCCGAGGCCGTCAGCGCCCGGTACATCAAGCCGGTGTTCACGTAGGGAAGCCGCACCGCGCGAGCGAGGTTGCGGGCGAGCGTCGACTTCCCGCTGCCCGCGGCCCCGTCGATCGCCACGACCCGCTCTGCCGTCATCCGATGACCTCGATCGCCGCTCCGAGCGATCGGAGGGTTCCCACGAAGTCCGGGAAGCTCACGGCCGCCGCCTCCATGCCCGCGACCTCGGACGGACGATCGCCCGCGAGCGCACCGACCGCGAACGCCATGGCGAGCCGGTGATCGCCGCCGGACGAGGCCACGCCGCCGCGGAGGCCGCCGCCCGCGATCACGAGGTCGTCGGCTTCCGCGGCGGCCTGGCCCCCGAGCGTCCGGATCCCTTCGACGAGGGCCATCAGCCGGTCACTCTCCTTGACCCTGAGCTCTGAAGCTCCCCGGAACCGCGTCTCGGCGGGCGCATGGGTCCCGAGCATCGCGAGCACGGGCACCTCGTCGATCACGAGGGGAAGCTCGTCAGCGTCGACCGTGGTCGCGCGGAGAGCGTCGCGCGAGAGCACGTGGATCGAGCCGACCGGTTCGCCGAGCTCCTCGCCTACGACCGACGTTTCGGTCGTCACGCCCATCCTTGAGAGGACCTCCAGGAAGTGCAGCCGGGTCGGGTTCAATCCGACCCCCTCGACCGTCACCTCGGAGCCCGTCAGGGCCGCGGCGGCGATCAGGAAGGCAGCGGAGGATGGATCGCCCGGGACGGCTGCGCCGAATCCTTCGTGCTGGAACCGGGAGATCCCGACCCCGCGACCGTCGCGCCGAACGGGGGCGCCGAGCGCTTCGAACGCTCGCTCCGTGTGGTCACGGGTCGGTGCCGATTCGAGGACGACCGTCTCGCCCGACGCCCATACGCCGGCGAGCAGCACCGCGCTCTTCACCTGGGCGGACGGAACCTCTGTGCGATGTTCGATCCCGACGAGGCGTCCGCCCGTCACGGAGATCGGCGCATGGCCGTCGGTCGTCCGCACGGTGGCCCCCATCGATCGGAGCGGCGAGGCGACCCGCTCCATCGGGCGGCTCCTGAGGCTGAGGTCGCCGGTGAGCTCTGTCGTGAACGGGGCTGCCGCGAGGAGACCGGCGAGTAACCGCATCGAGGTCCCCGAGTTGCCGCAGTCGAGTCTGCCGCGGGGTTCAACCAGCCCGTCGCGCCCTTCACCCTCAACCTCAAGCGTTCCGTACGAGCCCCCAGCCAGCGTGTCGTTCCACGTGGAACCGCCACCCTCCACCCAGGACGAAACGTTCCGAGCCCACAGGTCGAGGGCAGGTCGAGCCTTGACGGTCAGGTTCGCGAGGCTGGAAGCGGTCGATCGCACATCGAGGCCGCTCGGGAGACCGGTCAGCCGGCTGCGGCTCGAGGCGGTCGAGGCGAGGATCAGCCACCGGTGAGCGATCGACTTGTCGCCGGCGACGCGGATGCTCCCCTGCAGCCGACCTCCGGGCACCGCGCGGATCCGCATCGATCCCCAACCTAGGCCAACCGGGTCGGGTCGTACCCGCCGGCACCGAGGACGTCGGCGGCTCGGTCGGCGGCGCCCGCCGCGACGGTGAGGTGCACGGTCCCGCGACCGCCCTCCGGCGAGTGGACGATCTGCAGGTCCTCGATGTTGACCCTGCCGTCGCCGAGGACAGCCGTGATGCGCGCGAGCGCCCCTGGCTCGTCGGGGATCTCCACTTGGAGGACCGCGACACCGGCTCGGACGGTCGGCTTGGTCGCGAGCCCGAGTCGCGCCTGTTTGGCCAGGTCGAAGGTCCGCTCGACCTCGGCGCCCCGGCCCTCGAGCACTTCGCCGCGGATCGCCATCAGACGCGCAACGTAAAGGTCGATCGCCGACGCGACCTGGCCCCGATTCGCGAGCAGGATCTCGCTCCAGAGGGAAGGGTTCGAGGCCGCGAGCCGGGTGAGGTCCCGGAAGCCTCCGGCCGCGAGCAGCAGGATCTCCGGCTCCCCCGCCTCCTCCGCGGCCGCCAATCCCATCAGCGACGTCGAAGCCACTTGCGGGAGATGGCTCGCGAACGCGACCAGCCGGTCATGCCGCTCAGGCGAAAGTCGTACCGGCCGGGCGCCGATCCGCTCGATCCACCGCTCGACGAGATCCACAGCGTCGGGTTCGACGACGTCGGTGGGAGTCAGCGCCCACACGATCCCGTCCACGACCGACGCCGACGCGTGCTCCGGCCCCGACCGCTCACTGCCGCCTAATGGGTGGCTCGGGACGTAGCGGGGCAGATCCAGAGGGGCTGCGACCGCACGAGCCTCTCTCACGACGTGCTCCTTGATGCTGGCCGCATCGGCGACGATCGCGCCGGGCGCGTCGTGCAGCGCGTTCGCGACCGACCTCGCGACGGCGCCGATCGGGGTGCAGACGATCACGAGATGGGCATCGGCGACGGCGTCCTCCGCCGAGGCGCATGCCGTGAGCGTGCTGCGCGCGGCGGCCCGAGCGACGACCTCGGCATCGACGTCCCACCCGCGAACGGTGCACCCGGCGCGAGCCGCGGCCATCGCGATCGACGTCCCGATCAGACCGGTGCCGATGATCGCCACCCGATCGACCGGCCGGAGAGACGGCGGGTCAGGCTTCGAGGTCATCGCGCAGCGCTTCCGCTCCGTCGAGGTACACGTGGACGACCTCCCGCAGTCCGCGCTCCGTGTGGAAGTGCATCAAGACCCGAACCACCGACGGCATCGCGCCAGCGACGGAGATCTCGCGTGCGCAGAGCAGGGGGACGAAGCCCAGTCCGATCCGTCGCGCCGCTTCGGCAGGGAACGCCGAGCGGATGTCCTCGGTCGCCGTGAACAGGATGCTCACGAGGTCGTCGGTGGCAACCTCGTTCCGTTCGATCATCTCCTCGAGCAAGCGCTGCGTCGATCCCAGGACGTCCTCTTCGTGATCGGTCTCGACGACGATGGCCCCTCGGGCTGCACGCACCCGCACGCGCGATCCTTTCTCGGAGATGGACGACCCGGGCATCCTGCGCCCGAGGGCATCAGGCTACATGCCGGCGCTCGGCGGCCGACCACCGCCACCGCTGGTGCGCCTCGCGCGGCGTTCCGCCCCGGCGGCGGCTCGCTGGAGCGCGAGCAGCTCGTCGGCTGTGAGGTCGCGGCGTTCGCCCGGCTTCAGTCGACCGAGATGGATCGGGCCGATGCGGACCCGGACCAACCGGGTGACCGGGAGGCCGACCGCGGCCAACAGTCGCCGCACCTCCCGCTTCCGGCCCTCGGTCATCACCACGGCGACCTGGCCCCGGCCCGGACGCGCGTCGACGAGCCGGACGGACTTCGCGCGGGCCGGTCCGTCTTCGAGCATCACGCCGGCCCGAACCCCGCCGAGGTGCTTCGGGGTGGGGGTCGCGGCGACCTCGGCAAGGTACTCCTTCTCGACCCCGTAGCGAGGGTGCGTGAGGCGCTCGGCCAGCTCCCCGTCGTTGGTGAGCAACAGCAAGCCCTCGGAATCCCTGTCGAGGCGTCCCACGGGGAAGACACGGGGACCCTCCGCCGGAAGGAACGATCGGATATCGGCACGGCCGCGCTGATCGCGCATCGTGGTGAGGACGCCGGGAGGCTTGTTGAGGACGAGGTATCGCGCTTCCGGGTCCAGGTTGACCCGGGCGCCGCCGAGGGTGACCTCGTCGCGGGTCACGTCGATCTTGTCTCCGAGCGTCGCGGTCCGCCCGTTCACCCGGACCTTCCCCTGGGCGATGAGCTCCTCGCTCGTTCGGCGTGAACCGTATCCGGCGCGCGCGAGCGCACGCTGGAGACGTTCTTCGGCCATCAGTCGTCGCCGGGCCGGGCCGGAGGCTCCACGTTCCCGTCCTCGTCGCTCGTCCCTTCGTCGCGCACAGCGAGCTCGGCGGCGTCGTCGAGGTCACCGGGGCCGGCGCTCAGCAGCGGGGCCAGCGACGGCAGGGCGGCGAGGGACGGGAGCCCCAGACGTTCGAGGAACTGCGGCGTGGTTCCGTACAGCAGCGGCCGACCCGGGCCTTCATCCCGCCCGGCCTCTTCGATCAAGCCGCGGTCGGTCAACGCCCGCAGGACGCCATCCGAGTTGACGCCCCGGATCGAGCTGACCTGGTGACGGGTCACGGGTTGCTTGTACGCCACGATCGCGAGGGTCTCCAAGGATGCCTTGGTGAGACGTGCTTGGCGCGAGGACAGGATGAACCGCTCGACGGACGCCTGGCTGTCGGGGTGGGTGAACAGCCGCCAGCCCCCCGCGACGTTCCTGAGCACCAGACCCGACCCGCGTTGTTCGAGGTCGCTCGCCAGTCGATCACACAGGCGGTCCGCCGTCGGCCGGTCCAGATCGAGCGCCTGCGCGATCACGGCAGACGTGAGCGGCTCGTCGGAGACGAAGAGCAATGCTTCCAGCGCCCGCGTGTCCTGCGTCTTCACGTCATCCGTCACCGTAGCGTCACCCCGTCCACTCAACCTCGATCTCACCGAAGGTCGGGGCTTGCTGAAGCTCGACCTTGCCTTCACGGTACAGCTCGAGGATCGCCAGGAAGCGCACCACCACATGGATGCGGTCTTCGCAGTCGGCAACCAAGTCGCGGAACGACGCCTGCCGACCCTCGAAGGATGCGAAGTGCTCCTGGACGGCCGTCATCGCTTCCGAGACCGTGTAGCGGATCGGCGTCACGTGCGACAGGTCGACCGTCGGCGGTGGCCGGAGGAGCGTGGCAGCGAGCGAGGCGAGGTCTCCCGCCGAGACCGCCGCCAGTGGGTCGGGGTAGAGCCGCGAGAACTCCGGCCCCGGTCCCACGTCGCGGGCCGAGTACCCCGCCTCGTCCTCCAGCCGCCGGGCGAGTTCGATCGCCACCTTCCGGAAGGCGCGAAGCTCCAGGGACCGCGCGTATAGCAGATCCGGGGAGCCGCCGACGATGTCCTCCTCATCCGGCTCCACGTGCCTCGGGGTCAGCCGTGCGAGCTTGAGCTCCAGGAGGATCGCGCAGATCGCGAGGAACCAGGTGGCTTCCTCGAGGTTCCATCGTTCGGCCTCCTTGGCGTACGCCAGGAATCGATCCGTGACCGTCGCGATCGGCACGTCGCAGACGTCGACCTTCTGCTCGAGCACGAGGTCGGCGAGCAGGCGGAACGGCCCGGTGAAGCCCGGCACCTCGACCGCGAAGCCGCTGTCGGCCGGCGGCGGCGCCGTCTCCGGCTCGCTCACGGGATCATCCTTCGAACCGCATCGCTGTTCGGACTGCTTGCATCGTCTCGGCCACGACCGGCCGCACCCGCTCGAGGCCCGCTGCGAGGACATCCCGCGCGAGACCCGGCGTGCGCTCCAGGTCCGCCCGCCGCTCGCGGAAGCCTTGGAACCGCTCGATCAGGTGATCCGCGAGCAGGGACTTGCAATCCACACATCCGAGCTCGCCCGTGCGGCACGTCGCCTCGACCCGTGCGACGTCCTCAGGCGAGAAGGTGCCGTGCAGCGCGAAGATCGGACAGATCTCCGGACGCCCCGGGTCGCCCCGCCGGATCTTCTTCGGATCGGTCACGAACGAACGAACGCGAGCCCGGATCGTGTCGGGGTCCGCGCTCAGCTCGATCGTGTTGTCGAGGGACTTCGACATCTTGCGTCCGTCGGACCCGGGGATCAGCGGCGTCTCCGACAGCAACGGCTGCGGCTCCACGAGCACGTCCCCGTACAGCCGGTTGAAGCGCCGGACGATCTCACGCGAGAGCTCGAGATGCGAGACCTGATCCTCCCCGACCGGAACGACCTGTCCGTGGACGATCACGATGTCGACCGTCTGCAGGAGCGGATACCCGAGCAGGCCGAAGTTCGCCACGTCGCGCTCGGCCATATCCCGCAGACGCTCCTTGTACGTCGGCACCCGCTCCAACCATCCGAGCGGCGTGATCATCCCGAGCAGCAGCGCGAGCTCCGCCACCTCCGGCAATCGCGACTGCCGGTACACGACGGACCGCTCTGGATCGATCCCGGCCGCGAGCAGATCCAGCACGAGGCCCTCGACGAACGCGGGGAGCTCGTCGACCCGGTCGTAGTGCGTCGTCAGCATGTGCCAGTCGGCCACGAAGTAGAAGCACTCGTACCCCTCGTTCTGCAGGCGGACCGCGTTGCCGACGTTCCCCGCCCAGTGTCCGACGTGTAACGGTCCGGTCGGGCGGAACCCGGTCAAGACGCGCGTTCGTTCGGCGACTGCGCTCACGATGGAGGCGATGATAGCGCCGGTCCCGAGCGGTCCCGGGAGCCGAGCGCTGGGATCGCGGGCTTCAGAAGTGCAACGCCAGCTGACAGTTCAGCCCGGTCGCCGAATCACAGAGGGCGCCGGTCAGGGTCGTCAGCAGTCCGATGGCGAGGGAGCTGAACAGGAACAGGATCACGAGCACGACGAGCGGGAGGTACCGGTCGAAGTTGCGATAGACCGAGGCGGCGTCGGGTGGGAGCGCCAATGCCAGCATCCTCGCTCCATCGAGTCCCGGGATCGGCAAGAGGTGGAAGACCGTGAGGGACATGCTCGTGTAACAGAGCGTCAGCATGATCCGGTACGTCTCGGCGGAGGGTCCGGTGACCCGCACGACGAGCCCGGCGGCGATGCCGAGCGCGAGCGTCGCGATGGGTCCGGCCGTCGAGACGATGATGACGTCGCGGACGTGACGCCGGAACCGCGATGGGTCGATCGGGGCGGGCTTCCCGTAGGCGGCGGGGATCAGGAGCGTCTGGACCGTCCACAGGATGGCGATGAGCGCCGGGAGCACTCCACTGCCGAACGGGTCGAACCACGATGCGGGCTTCCAGCTGAGGCGTCCCCACAAGCGAGGCGTGGGGTCCCCGAGCGACGTCGCCGCCCGTGATCGCACGTACTCCCGCAGGCACATGCCGACGAGGAGCGACGCCAGCATGTAGACGGCGAGGCGGAAGCCGAGCGCCGTGAAGTTGCCGAGCGCAAGCATCCGGTTCACCCTCCTCCGTCTGGCGGGAACCAGTCGTGGATCAGCGGCGGCGGTTCGACCGGCTCCTCGGTGACCGTCATCGAGGCCAGCGTCCGCGCTGCCGCCTGCTCTGCGGCGTCCGGGCTCCGAGCATGGATCTCACCGATCGGTTCCCCCGCGTCGATGCGATCACCGATCTTCGGTCGGAAGACGATACCCACGGCCGGGTCCACCTGCTCGCCTTTGCGAACACGGCCCGCGCCGAGCGTGCTGCTCGCGACCCCGATGGCCTCCGCATCCGATCGTCGTCAAGATGCCGGTCCGATCGGCGAGGAGCGGCAGCACCAGCGGCGCCCGCGGCAGGATCGACGCCGGGTCCTCGGTCACGCGAGGGTCGCCGCCCTGTGCTTCGATCATCCGAGCGAACCGCTCCGATGCGGTGCCGTCCTCCAACGCCGCCGCGGCGCGAGCGCTGGCCTCGTCGAAGGGGATCCCCTCCGCCCCCTCCAGCGCCCGCGCCGCGAACCAGATCGACAGATCACGGAGCCGGCCATGCCGGGCGCCGCTCAGCACTTCCACGGCCTCGATGACGTCCAGCGCGTTCCCGATCGCCTCCCCGAGCGGCTGGGACATGTCGGTGATCGCCACGCCGCAGCGGCGCCCTTCGCCACGGGCGAGGGCGCGACACGCCTCGGCGAGATCTCGCGCACGCGCACCTTCCTTCATGAAAGCACCCGACCCGGCCTTCACGTCGAGCAGGATCAGGTCCGAGTCGACGGCGAGTTTCTTCGACATCACGCTGGCGGCGATCAGCGGCACGGACGGAACCGTTGCCGTCGCGTCGCGGAGCGCATAGAGGGCACCGTCGGCCGGCACGAGGCGTGATGACTGGGCTGTGACCGCGCAACCCGACCTCCCGCACCTGCCTCGCGATGCGATCGGGCTCCAGGTCCGTTCGGAGCCCCGGGATCGACTCGAGCTTGTCGAGCGTCCCACCCGTATGACCGAGCCCCCGTCCGGACAGCTTCGCGACCGCCAGCCCCAGAGCCGCAGCGAGCGGTGCGAAGACGAGGGTGACCCCGTCGGCCACACCGCCGGTCGAATGCTTGTCCACCGTCGGTCGCCCGAGGTCGCCGAACGTCACCGTTTCGCCGGAGGCGATCATCGCCCTGGTCATCGCGAGCGTCTCGCCGTCGTCCAGACCGTTCAGCAAGGCCGCCATCAGGAAGGCGGCCGCCGGTCCATCGCCGATCTCCTCCGCGGCGTAGGCGAGGACGAATCGCTCAACGTCGGCGGGAGGGAGGGGCCGGCGCTCGCGTTTCGCGGCGATCGTCTCCCGAGGGTCCCAGTCCGTCACCAGGAGGGTCTCCTCGTTCGGTGGCTCGTCGATGAGCTGAGGCTCCACCACAGGCTCATGGTTCGCCCTCGAGGCTGGCGCCTCGAACCCTCCATCTCGACGAGAGCCGACCCTCACCCTGGGAAGCCGATCAGATCCGCGAACCCTTCTCCGACCAGCCCTTCGACCTCGACACCCAGCAGCTGGGCGACCGTGTGCCCCAGATCGCCGAAGGTGGCGCGCGTCCCGATGTCGTGCGGCCCAAGCGGCAGCCCCGCGCCGAGCAGCGGTGTTCGCTCGCGGGAGTGGTCCGTGGAGGGGGTGGTCGGGTCGCAGCCGTGGTCCCCCGTCATCAGGAGCACGCCGCCGTCGAGCGCGTCGATCACCTCCGGCAGACGCCGGTCGAGGGCGTGGATCGCAGCCGCGTAGCCCTTCGGGTCGTTGCGGTGACCGTATTTCGAATCGAAGTCGACGAGGTTCGAGAACACGAACGCCGGTCCGGGCTTCCTCAGGAGCTCCACGGTCAGATCCAGGCCGTGTTCGTTCGAGTCGGAATAGACGGCGTCGGTGATCCCCTGCCGGTCGAAGATGTCCTGGATCTTCCCGACCGCCACGACGGGGATCCCTGCCTCGTTCACGCGGTCGAGCACGGTCGGGCCCGGCGGCGGAACGCTGAAGTCTCGCCGCTCGGGACGCCGCTCGAAGGCGCCGGGCGGGCCGTCGAACGGACGCGCGATCACCCGCCCGACGTTGTGCTCGCCCGTCAGGAGTCCACGCGCGAGCCGGCACCACGCGTACAGCTGCTCGAGCGAGACGACGTCGGTATGGGTCGCGACCTGGAAGACCGAATCACCGCTCGTGTAGACGATCGGGAACCCCGTCCGGAGGTGCTCTTCGCCGAGCTCCTGGATGATCTCCGTCCCCGACGCGGGGACGTTCCCGAGCACCCGCCGGCCGATCGCCCGCTCGAACCCCTGGATGATCTCCGGCGGGAACCCTTCGGGGTACAGAGGGAAGGGACGGTCGAGCCGGATGCCCATCATCTCCCAGTGCCCCGTGGTCGTGTCCTTGCCGGCTGAGATCTCGGTCGCCCGGCCGTGCGCCGTGCCGGGCTCCGCGCGTGCCGCCACCCCCTGGACGTCGGTGAGGCAGCCGAGACCGAGGGACTCCAGGGTGGGGACATCGAGGCCACCAACCTCCCGCGAGGTGTTCCCCAAGGTGTTCGAACCTTCATCCCCGTAGGTTGCCGCGTCCGGCGCGTCACCGACCCCCCAGGAATCGCAGACCAGCAGACAGACGCGGGGAACCCGCCGACCCGGCGACGTCATCCGGCCAGCTTCTTGCAGTCGATGCAGAGCAGCGCCCAGGGGATCGCCTCGAGTCGCTCCTCGGTGATCGGGTTCCCGCATCGCTCGCACGTCCCGTACGTGCCGGCGTCCATCTTCGCGAGGGCGCGGTCCACGTCGTGCAGGTTCGAGCGCAAGGCCCTGACCACGGCGATCACTCGTGCTCGCTCCTCGGTGCTGTGCGAGCGATCCGAGAAACCGGTGTCGGCCTCGAACGTGACGTCATCCGACCCGGGATCGGCCCCATACGTTTCGATCTCGCGCCGGAGGTCCGCCTGCTGCTGCGTCAGTGCCGCCCCTAACCGCTCAAGCATGGCCCGGTCGAGCACCCTCATCGTCCCTTCCCCGTGCCGCCACGCGCCCGCGGGTGCGCCGCGTAGTACACCTCGCGGAGGTGCTCCCTCGTCACGAGCGTATAGATCTGCGTCGTGGCGACGCTCGCATGACCCAGCAGCTCCTGGACCACGCGCACGTCTGCTCCCCCTTCGAGGAGATGCGTCGCGAACGAGTGTCGCAGGTCGTGGGGTGATACGCGACGACCGATCCCCGCCTGGGACGCGTACGCGGCCAGGAGCTTCGCGCACGCCTGTCGTGACAGCCGGCCACCTCGCGTGTTCAGGAACAAGGCACCACGGGTTCGCTGACCCGCCAGTCCCGGGCGGGCGCGGGTCAAGTAGGAGCTCAGCGCATGCTGCGCGTGGCGGCCGATGGGCACCTCTCGCTCCTTCCCGCCCTTCCCCACGACGCGGACGAACCCGCCTTCCAGATCGAGGTCGTCCACGTCGAGCCCGGTGAGTTCGGAGACCCGCACGCCCGATCCGTAGAGGAGCTCGAGGATCGCGCGGTCACGCAGTCCGGTCGGCGTGGAACCGTCCGGCGCCTCGATGAGGCGCCGGACCTCCTCGACGCTCAACGGATGCGGGAGCGGGCGAGGTATGCGGGGCCGGACGACCTCGCTCGTGGGGTCGTCCGGCGCGATCCCCTCGCTGACCAGGAAGCGATGGAACGAACGCACGGCCGAGAGGACGCGTGACACCGACGTCGCCTTGTAGGGCGCCGCGTCGGGGCCGTGCGTCGATGCGGACACCGATGCGATGAAGGATCGGACGGCGATGTCGTCCACCTGGCCGGCCCGCGTGATCCCGCGCGCCCTCAAGAAGCGGACGTAGCGCCGGAGGTCCCGCCGGTAGGCGGCCAACGTATTGGTTGCCAGGCCACGCTCGACCGTCAGGTGGATCAGGAACCGTTCGGCGTCCCGGTCCAGCTCGGAGTCGCTCACGCGGAGGATGGTTGCGCGGCGGCGAGCAGCAGCGCGAGGGTGGTCATGGCGTCGCGGACCTTCCCGGCGTGCGCGGACGCGACCATCTCGGTGAACGGCCTCCGCTCGACCTGGATACCGGATTCCGATGGTCCCGTGGGCGCGTCGTCGGTCCATCCGACGAACAGGTGAACGTAGTCATCCGTGGTCCCCGGCGACAGGTACAGCCCGCCGAGGAACTTCGTGTCGCGCGACCGATATCCCGTCTCTTCGTAGAGCTCGCGCTCGGCACAGGTGAGCGCGTCCTCTCCGGGGATGTCCAGCAATCCGGCGGGAACCTCGAGCAGCTCTTGCCGGACCGGGACACGGAACTGCCGGACCAGGACGACGTCGCCGTTCGGCGTGAGCGGGACGATCGCCGAGGCCGCATGTTTGCGAAGGATCTCCCACTCCCCGACCCCGGGCCACGTCTCGGAGACGACCGTGAGGTAACGGCCGGCGAACAACACACGAGCGTTCGTCGGCTCGGGCATCCGGCCGCGGCTCAGCCGGTCACGACGATCCGGTCGCCGGCCCGGATGCGGTCGCCCCGGTATGCCGCCGCGGCACCGACGAAGTCGCGGAACAACGGATGCGGTCGGGTTGGCCGGGATCGCAGCTCCGGGTGGAATTGACCCGCGACGAAGAACGGGTGATCGGGGAGCTCCACGATCTCCGCGAGCCGGCCCTTCTGCGATGACCCGCTGATCACCAGACCGCCGCTCGTGAGGGCCTCGTGGTACGCGGGGTTGACCTCGTACCGGTGGCGATGGCGCTCCTCGACGACGTCGGCCTCGTATGCGGCGGCGGCGCGTGTTCCGGGCTCGAGATAGCAGGGCTGGGCGCCCAGGCGCATCGTCGCGCCCAGGTCCGTGACGTCCTTCTGTTCGGGGAGCAGGTCGATCACGGGGTGCGGGGTCGCCGGATCGAACTCGCTGGAGTTGGCGCCGGCGAGGCCGCAGATGCTGCGGGCGATCTCGATCACGGCGCACTGCAGCCCGAGGCAGATCCCGAGGAACGGCACCTGCTGCTCGCGGGCGTAGCGCGCAGCGTCCACCTTGCCTTCGACACCTCGGACACCGAAGCCACCCGGGATCAGGATGCCGTCCATCGGCCCCAGCGCCTCTTCGGTCGCGTCGCCGCCGAGATCGTCCGACGCGATCCAATGGATCTGGACATCGTGTCCGTGATGGATCCCTCCGTGCCGGAGCGCCTCCATCACCGAGAGGTAGGCGTCACGGAGATACACGTACTTGCCGACAACCGCGACATCCACCGGCTCCGTTGCCGCATGCACACGGTCCACGAGCGCCGTCCACTCCGAAAGATCGGGGGTGGCGACGATCTCCAGGTGGTCCGCCAGGAGGCCGTCCAGTCCCTCCTTGTGCAGCACGAGCGGGACCTCGTAGATGGATGGGGCGTCGGGGGCACTGATCACGCCACCGATCGGTACGTCGCAGAGCAGGGAGACCTTCTCCTTCAGGTTGCGGCCGATCGGACGATCGGAACGGCAGACGATGGCGTCCGGCTGCAGACCGAGCGCTCGAAGCTCCTTGACCGAGTGCTGCGTCGGCTTCGTCTTCAGCTCACCCGACGGTCCGATGAAGGGCATCAAGGAAACGTGCACGAAGGCACAGTGTTCGCGCCCCACCTCGTTGCGCAGCTGCCGGATGGCTTCCAGGAAGGGGAGCGATTCGATGTCTCCTACGGTGCCGCCGATCTCGACGACCTGGAGGTCGGCCTGTTCCGCTTCGGCGAGCGCGCGGACCCTCGCTTTGATCTCGTCGGTGACATGGGGGATCACCTGAACGGTCTTCCCGAGGTAGTCGCCGCGCCGCTCCTTCGCGAGCACCGATGAGTACACCGCCCCGGTGGTGAAGTTCGAGCCACGATGGAGATCGGCATCGAGGAAGCGTTCGTAGTGCCCGAGATCGAGGTCGGTCTCGGCTCCATCGTCCAGGACGAACACCTCGCCGTGCTCGAACGGATTCATCGTCCCCGGATCGACGTTGACGTACGGATCGAGCTTCTGGAGGACGACCTTGAGCCCGCGAGAGGCGAAGAGTCTGCCGAGGGAGGCGGTGGTGATGCCCTTCCCGAGTCCGGAGGCGACTCCACCCGTGACGAAGATGTACTTCGTTCGCTCCCTCACCACGGGACCCGACTGTAGCAGAGGTTGGCGTGCCGTCGCGTGCGGTGGATCGACAACTTCGTCGATCGGTGGCTGCATCGTCCCCATGCGTTCATGTAACCGCCTGGCGGGAACGGGCAGCCTCTGCCAGCAGTTCCTCCGCGTGCGAGGCGCCGTGCTCGGAACCCTCGAGACCGGCGAGCATGCGTGACAGCTCAGGGATGCGCTCCCGATCGTCGAGCACGTCGAGCTGCGCCACCCCCTCGTCCTTCCGGACGCGGACGTGCTGGTCGGCGAAGCAGGCGATCTGAGGCAGATGGGTCACGACCACCACCTGGCGCGTCATCGCGAGACGGGCGAGGCGGCGCCCGACCGCGAGGCCGGCCTGGCCCCCGATCCCGGCATCGACCTCGTCGAACACGAGCGTCGGGACGTCGTCGAGATCCGCGAGCACGCTTCGACACGCGAGCATGACGCGCGACAGCTCTCCCCCACTCGCGGCTTTGGCGAACGTCAGCCACGGCTGCCCGGGCCCGCCCCGGAACCGAAGCTCGACCCGCTCGGCGCCCGACGGGCCGGGCTCGGGGAGCGATCCGAGGGCGACCTGGATCGCAGCGCCCGGCATCCCGAGGTCCTGGATCTCCTCCCCGAGCGCATCCGCCAGCGCCGTTCGCGCCCCCATCCGGCCGGCGGTGACCTGTTCCGCGAGCGTGGTCACCGCCGGGCCGAGCGCCTCCACTTCGGCCCGCAGCTCCTCGAGACGCTCGTCGGCCCCCGCGAGGCTCAGGATCCTCGCCGCGGCCTCATCGAGGAACGCGAGCACCTCGGCATCCCCCGGTCCGTACTTCCGCTGCAGGCCCTTGAGCTCCCCGATCCGTTCTCGGATCGACGCGAGCCGGGCCGGATCCAACGCGAGTCCCTCGCGGTACGCGCGGAGATCGCGACCGAGCTCAGCTGCCTCCGCCGCCAGGGCCTCGGCCCGAGCCGCCAGACCCGCGGCGGCGGCGTCGAGCTCGACGATCGATCCGAGGCCTCGAACCACCGAGGCGGACCCTTCGGCGACGCCACCTTCGGCGGAGAGGATCTCCTCGGCGGCGGCGGCGAGCTCGAGCAGCCGTTCCCCGTGCGCGAGCCTGTTCTCCTCCGAGCGGAGCGCATCCGTCTCGCCGGGCTCCGGCGCGACCGACCGGATCTCCTCGACCTGGTAGCGGAGGAGATCGAGCTCGCGTTCACGATCGCGCGCATCATCCTCCAGCCGGCGGAGCGCCCGTCGTGCCGCGGTGGCGCGTTGGTACGACTCAGCGTAGGCAGCGACGGCCGCCAGGTGCTGGGCACCCGCGTATCGGTCCAGGAAGGCCGTCTGCGTGGAGGGGTCGAGGAGCCGAAGGGAGCCGTGCTGCCCGTGGATCTCGATCAGCCGGGCGCTGACGTCGCTCAAGGCCGAAGCGGTGGTCAGCTGCCCGCCGATGCGAGCGCTGCTCTTGCCGTCGGCGCCCACGCTGCGTGCCAGGATCACCTCGCCGTCTTCGACCCAGTCCACCGACACGTCGTCTGGCCCGACCGGGTTCGACACCCATCCGTCCGGGACCTCGAACCGCGCCTGGACCCGGGCTGCCTTGGCGCCGGGTCCGACGAGATGCGCGCCGCCCCGCGCCCCTCCCGCGAGCGCGAGCCCGACCGTGAGCATGGTCTTGCCCGTCCCGGTCTCGCCGGTGAGGACCGTGAGCCCCTCGGTCAGCTCGAGATCGAGGTCGCGGATGACACCGAGACCGCTGATATGGAGCTCGCGGAGCACGCGCGCATCCTAGCGGGGGCCACCGACATCGCCGGCAGGCATCGAGATCCCCGACGGGGTCTCGCTGGGGTCTCCGGGGAGGTCGAACTTGTCGCGCACCCGAGACAGGAAGCCCGGCGCGTCGTCGCGTCGGACGAGGCGAGCCGGTCGGTTCGATGCGCGGATCCTCACCTCGGCGCCGACCGGGATCTCCTGCGTCTCGCGTCCGTCGGCCGAGACCAATCCCGGCTCATCGCCGACGACCTCGAGGCTCACGACCCTCTTGGCGCCAAGGACGAATGAGCGATCGAACACCATGTGCGCAGCGATCGGCGTCACGATCAGGCAGGGAACGTCGGGCGACACGATCGGGCCCCGCGCGGAGAACGAATAGGCGGTCGATCCCGTCGGCGTGGCGACGATCACGCCGTCGGCTGAGAACGTCGTGACGTATTCGCCGTCCACGGCTACCTGCAGTCGGATCAGGCGGTGCCGGGCGCGCTTCTCCACCATGATCTCGTTCATCGCCCACTGCGGTGGGAAATGGTCGCCGCCGCCGGGCTCGGCCACCACCGCCAGCCGCTCCTCGATCGCCGCCCGACCCTCGAGCGCCTCGCGGATCAGCGGCGCCGCGTCGGACGGTTCCACCTCGGTGAGGAACCCGAGCCGACCCACTTTGACGCCGAGGACCGGCGACCCGGTCTGCGCCGCCACGTACGCACCCCGGAGGAACGTCCCGTCACCGCCGACGGCGACCACGAGGTCGACGTCGGCGGCGCCTCCGTGGAGATCGGTGCACACGATCCCGTCTTCCTCCAGCGAGGCGCGGAGGGCCCCGGCGGCGTCCACCGCCGCCGGTCGCCCTTCATGGATCACGAAGCCCACCGAGGTCATCGCAGCAGCGCCCTCCCCTCGCCGACCGCCGCCTCCACGTCGATCGTGGCAGGTGGTGATCCGGAGACGAGGTGCACGGGGAACTCCACGTTGCCCGCTGGCCCCGGCAATGGCGAGGCCATCACGTTCAGCGGTTCGAGCGCCAGCGAGCGCGCGGTCGTCATCACCTCCGCGAGAGCGCTTCGCCACACGTCCGGATCGCGGATGACGCCGCCACGTCCTACCTGCGCTCGTCCCGCTTCGAACTGCGGCTTCACCAGGACGACGAAGGTCGCCCCCGGGGCCGCCACTCGAGCCAGTGCGGGCAGCGCGAGGCGCAGCGAGATGAAGGAGAGATCCGCCACCACGACGGCCGGGATGTACGGGAGCATCGTCGGCGCGAGGTCGCGCACGTTCGTCCGCTCCATCACCGTCACCCGCGGATCAATCCGGAGGCTCCAAGCCAGTTGGCCGTACCCGACGTCGACCGCGATCACGCGCGCCGCGCCGCGTTGGAGGAGACAATCCGTGAACCCGCCCGTCGAGGCGCCGGCATCGAGGCAATCACGGCCGCCGGGATCGACCACGAAGCGATCGAGCGCCGCCGCCAGCTTGCCACCCGCCCGGGACACGAAGGGCCGTCCGGGGCCTGCCAGCTCGACGGGAGCGTCCAGGGCGACGAGAGACCCCGCCTTGGTCGCAGTGATCCCCGCGACGCTGACGCGACCGGCGTTCACGGCCTCCTGCGCCTGAGATCGACTGGCCGCGAGCCCGCGGCGCACCAGCTCCGCGTCGAGGCGCCGGCGACCCATCGTCGGGGCTCGCTACGCGTTCCCGCTCGCGGTGGTCTTCTTCGCGGTGGACTTCGTGGACTTGGCGCGCTTCGCTTGCGTCTTCTTCGCGGCCGCGCGGCGACGGCCCGAGGCCGTCATGCCAGCGGAGCGCTCGAGCTCGCGGACCCGCTTGCGAAGGGCATCGAGTTCCTCCTGGGTCGCGACACCCATCTGGCGAACCTGAACCTTGATCTCATCCTGGATCGCGGAACGGAGCCGCTGGCGGTTCCGCTGGGACCACTCCATCAGGTCGGCGGCCGTCTTGGCGACCTGTTCCTTCGCGGCTCCGGGCTCGAGGAACCCCTTCGCGAGCTCTTGGGCGCGGGACGGGGTCAGGTTGCCGATCGTGGCCTCGAGCGCCTTGCGCATGTCATCGACCCTGGTCATCGCGGGACCTCCGTTGGTAGGGGTTCGCGACCAGCATACCGATGGTGACCGCCGCCTCGTCCCATCAGCGGTCCTCGACGACCTCGCCCAGACGTTCCGCGACGTAGGTCGGCGTGACGGTCGCGGCTCCGAGCTCGGCCCTGCCGGTGATGCCCGTGAGGACGAGGAGCGAGTCCCATCCGAGTCGCCTCGCCCCTTCGATGTCGGTGTCGAGCCGATCGCCGATCACCAACGGCCTCCCGCCGCCGGCCCGATCCAGAGCCGCTCGGAAGATCGGCGCGTTCGGCTTGCCGACCACCTCAGCGCTCACCCCGGTGGCCGTCTGGATCGCCGCGAGGATGGCGCCGGCGCCGGGGAGCACGAGCCCATCCTCGACGGGGTACGACGCGTCGGCGTTCGATGCTACGAGCGATGCTCCGCGCTGGATCAGGACGCTCGCGGCGGCAAGCTCCGCGTAATCGAACCCGCGGTCCCAGCCGACCACGACCGTCTCGGCATGGGCGGAGCTGTTGTCAACGACGGTGAGGCCGGCCGCGACGAGCGCCGTTCGGAGCCCCTCTTCGCCCAGGACGTAGGCGCTCGCGACCCCGCGACCGTGGAGCAACGTCGCGGTCGCGAGCGCCGACGTCTCGACCTCCTCCGGCGCCGCTCGGATCCCCATCCCGGTGAGGTGCGCGGCGATCGCTTCGGGGGTCCGGGAAGAGTTGTTCGTCAGGAAGGCCAGTCCCTTCCCGAGGCTCCGCAGGGTGGCCAGCGTCTCGGCGGCCCCGTCGATCGGCTCCGCCCCGCGATAGAGCACGCCGTCGAGGTCGAATAGGAAGGCGTCGTAGCGGTCCGCGATCATCCAGCGCCGGTCATGATCGGCCGGCGCCGGACAGTCGGGCGAGAACCTGTTCGTAGTGCGAGACGCCGGGAGCTAGCGCGTTGGCGAGCTTCGCATGACCGAGGGCACGTTGGCGTTGGCCGGTCCGCTCGCACGCCAGGGCGAGCGCGAAATGTGCATAGTCGTCGGAAGGGTTCAGGGCTACCGCCTTCGTGAACTCCCGCCTGGCGCGTGTCGCTCGACCAGACATGAACAGGGCTCGGCCGAGGGCCTCGCGGATCGACGCCTTGTCGGGCTCGAGGAGCTTGGCACGCCCGAGGATCAGGGCCGCGGCGTGGGGGTGGCCGTCGTGGAGCATCGCGCTGCCGCGCGCGAAGAGCTCGTAAGCAGGTGCCGGCTGTTCGTGCCTGCTATACAGGGCGGGTGCCACGTCTGTTCCCCTTCCGCGGCCTGCAGTACGACCCATCCGTGGCGGGGCCATTGGATCGACTGACGGCCCCGCCCTACGACGTTATCAGCGAGTCCGATCAAGAGGGACTTCGGGCGCGCAGCCCGTACAACATCGTGCACGTCGACCGGACGGAAGCGGCCGGGAACGACGGAGCGTCCGGCTATGCCATCGCCGGCTCCCTCCTGGCCGACTGGCGCGCATCGGGCGTGCTCAGGCCGTCGGTCGATCCGAGCTACTACGGCTACGAGCTGCGCTACACGTTGGACGGGGTCCGCCACCGGCTCCGCGGGATCGTCGGCGCCTTGGAGCTGGAGCCGTGGGGCGGACACGTCCTGCCGCACGAGCACACGATGCCCGGTCCGATCGAGGACCGGTTGCGATTGCTCCGTGCGACGAGGACGCACCTGTCGCCGATCTACGGCACGATCTCCGGACCGTGCGAGCGCCTGGATGAACTCCTCGACCGGACGGTGGATGGCGATCCGATCGCGAACGTCCGCGACCACGAAGGCGTCGAACACCGGATGTGGGCGATCGACGGTCGAGAGGATGTGACGTCGTGGCTCGCCGACGAGCCGCTGCTGATCGCGGATGGCCACCATCGGTACGCGACCGCCTTGGCGTACCGCGACGAGCGTCGTGCGGCCGACGGGCCCGGGCCGTGGGATCGGATCCTGAGCCTGGTGGTCGACGCGGGGAGCCAGGAGGTTCCGGTCCTCCCGTACCACCGCATCCAGATCGGGGGGGAACCGCCGACCGGAGGCCAGCCCGCGGCGGATCTGGCGGCCGTGCTCGCCGACACGGACGACCTCCAGCTGCGGTACGGAACGGTGACGAAGGTCGCGGGTACGGTCACGTACCGCGTCCATCGCCTGCGAGGGCACCCGCCGACCGTCCTCGCGCTCCATGAGCAGCTCTTGGATCGGGTCGCGCCGGGCGACGCGCTGCGATTCACGCACGTCGCCGCCGACGCCGACGCCGCCGTGCGGGATGGGTCGGCGATCGCCGCCTACCTGCTGCCGGGCACCACACCCGACCGCGTGCGCGCGGTGGTCGAACGAGGTGGTCGACTTCCCCGGAAGTCGACCTTCTTCTGGCCGAAGCCCAGGACGGGGATGATCCTCATGCCCGTCGACGGGTCGATCGACGTGCCCGTTGGCCGGCTCGTCGATCGATGACGGTCAGCCCGTCGGAACGGGTTCCTCCAGCTTCTTGATCCCCGACGCCACCACCTCCGTCAGGCTGCGCGCACCGGCCCCGCTCCGATAGAACCGGCGGACGAGCTGCCCGTGCACCAGCACCCGGTCGCCCTTGGCGATGCCATCGAGTGCCTGCACGCCGACCGTCGCATGCCAGGCGGCGATCGGGAGGGGGAGGAGGCGCTTCCCCGCCTCCGGAACGGAGAGCCGAAGCTCGGTGACCTCGTCGCCGGACGGCATCCGGCGCTGCACCGGATCCGCGGCGACGCTGCCCGCCAGTACCACGACGTTCACCGTGACCATGGCTCCCCCTTTCGATCCGCACCATAGCGACCGTCACCGACATCCCTGTGCGACACTTCGTCGACGTGGGCACCGGGGCAACCGACCATCCACTCGCCGCCGACGCGATCCGCACGATCGACACCGGGATGGCGTCGCAACGCGAGCTCAACGCCGTGTACTTCATCGGATCCGACGAACCGTGTCTCGTGGAGACCGGTCCCGGCGCCGACGGTCCGGTGGTGCTCGCCGCCCTGGATGCGCTCGGGATCGGCGCGCCCGAGCTCGCGCACATCGTCGTGACGCACATCCACATGGATCATGCCGGCGGCGCCGGAGCCCTGCTCCGACGGTTCCCGAACGCGACGCTGTGGGTGCACGAGCGCGGCATCCCGCACGTCGTCGACCCGACCAGGTTGATCGCGAGCACGGCGCGCACGTATGGCGAAGCGCGCATGCGCGCCTTCTACGGTGAGACGCTCCCGTGCCCCCCCGACCGGGTTCGGTCGGTCGCGGACGGCGACACGATCGCGATCGGCGATCGCGGTCTCGAGGTCATCTACACGCCTGGACACGCGACGCATCATGTTGCGCTCCAGGAGTCTTCGACCGGCGCGATGTTCACCGGGGAGGCGATCGGGTCCCACCTTCCCTGGGCCGATTGCTACCGGCCGGCGCTCCCCCCTCCGGAAGCGGACCTGGAGGCCGCGATCGAGAGCATCGCGCGGATGCGGGAACGCGCTCCGACCAGGCTGCTGACGTCGCATTACGGGGTCGTGGCCGATCCCGAGGAAGGCTTCGCACGTGGGGAGGAGCGGATGCGCGTCTGGGCCGAAACGGTGCGCGCGCGCCTCGTGCGCGAACCGGGAACGACCGTCGATGCCCTCGAGCGCGAACTCGTGGTTCAGGCGCGAGCCGAGTACGAACACGACTCAGGTCTCCCCTTCGATATCGGCCGCTACGACGCGATCGGCTCGATCCGGATGAACGCCGAGGGGCTCGCCCGCTATTGGCGCAAGCGCTGGGAGGCTGAGGCGCCGTCCGCGTGATCCGACCCGCGAGGCTCGCCTCACTCGATCAGCTCAGGCTGGCCAATCGCTCGGCCGCATCGAACGCGGATCCGTCGTGACGCACGACCTTCCGGAACTCCACGGCGGCCTCTCGCGGACGGCCCGCGCGTTCGAGGATGTCGCCCTTCACGTACCAGAGCCGGAGCGTGTAGGGCTCGGCGATGTCGTCACGGGTCTTCGCGCGACCGATGAAAGCCAGGGCCTCGGCATACCGGCCCTCGTCGGCCAACGCGGAGGCCGCAACGATCACGGCCTCGGCCTTGACCTCGTTCGGGACCTTCTTGTCCCGCAGCGCCTCGTCGGCGAGCGGGACCGCCTCTCGCGGCTTCCCGACGCCTCGGAGGGAGTCCGCGATCACGTGGTTCTGGTCGTTGCGCCCGGACATGCGCCGGTATGCCTTCAGCTCCTTCAGGGCGTCTTGGAACCTGCCCTGTCCGTAGAGCGCGAGTCCGAGCACCTCTCGGACCGACGAGGAGCGCGAGGACAATGCCTTCGCCTTCGCGGCCTCGCTGACCGCGGCGCCGGCGTCTCCGCGATCGAGGAGCTCGATCGCGCGAGAGAGCCGCGCGATGGCATCGCGCTGGGCGGTGGGTCGGGTCGAGCGGCGCACCTCGTCGAGCACGTCCGAAGGGAGGTCGACGTACTTCGGCGGCGTGCCGTGCGGACGGCCTCCGGCGCGCGGCTGCAAGGACCTGGGCATGTGTCCGAGGGTAAACGAAAGCGAAGGGGCCGCCCGCGCTCCGCGCGGGCGGCCCCTTCGAACGATGTCTCGGCGGCGACCTACTCTCCCACCCGGTCGCCCGGGCAGTACCATCGGCGCTGGAGGGCTTAACTGCCGGGTTCGGGATGGGACCGGGTGTTCCCCCTCCGCCATGACCACCGAAACGGGGTGTCCGATCGGTCGGACGATGGTGAGGATGCAGCCCTCGAGCAGAACTCGGGAACCGCGATAGCGAGCGCGAGCAAATAGAGTCAAGTCCTCGGGCTATTAGTACGGGTCAGCTCCACACGTTGCCGTGCTTCCACGTCCCGCCTATCAACCTGGTGGTCTTCCAGGGCCCTTACCTGGTCTCCCAGTGGGAGGCCTCATCTCCGGGTGGGCTTCGCACTTAGATGCTTTCAGCGCTTATCCCTTCCGAACGTAGCCAACCAGCCGTGCCGCTGGCGCGACAACTGGCACACTAGAGGTTCGTCCGCCCCGGTCCTCTCGTACTAGGGGCAGCTCCCGTCAAGCCTCCTACGCCCACGGAGGATAGGGACCGAACTGTCTCACGACGTTCTAAACCCAGCTCGCGTGCCTCTTTAACGGGCGAACAGCCCGACCCTTGGGACCTGCTCCAGCCCCAGGATGAGACGAGCCGACATCGAGGTGCCAAACCCTACCGTCGATATGGACTCTTGGGTAGGATCAGCCTGTTATCCCCGGGGTACCTTTTATCCGTTGAGCGACGGCCCTTCCACATGGAGCCGTCGGATCACTAGGCCCAGCTTTCGCTCCTGCTCGATCCGTCGATCTCGCAGTCAAGCTCCCTTGTGCCCTTGCACTCGACGCCTGATTGCCAACCAGGCTGAGGGAACCTTTGGGCGCCTCCGTTACATTTTAGGAGGCAACCGCCCCAGTTAAACTGCCCACCAGACGCTGTCCCCGACCCGGATCACGGGCCCAGGTTAGAGTCCCAACTAGTGAAGGGTGGTATTTCAAGGTTGGCTCCACGAAGCCCGGAAGCTCCGCTTCAACGCCTCCCACCTATCCTACGCAACACATGCCAGAACCCAACATCAAGCTGCAGTAAAGGTCCCGGGGTCTTTCCGTCCTTCCGCGGGTAACGAGCATCTTTACTCGTATTGCAATTTCGCCGAGTCCCTGGTCGAGACAGTGCCCAAGTCGTTACGCCATTCGTGCAGGTCAGAACTTACCTGACAAGGAATTTCGCTACCTTAGGACGGTTATAGTTACCGCCGCCGTTTACCGGCGCTTAGGTTCAAAGCTTCGCGGCCGAAGCCACTGACCTCTCCCCTTAACGTTCCGGCACCGGGCAGGCGTCAGTCCGTATACATCGTCTTACGACTTCGCACGGACCTGTGTTTTTAGTAAACAGTCGCTTGGGCCTGGTCTGTGTCACCGCTTCGAGCTCGGGACGCGAAGTCCTTCACCCTACCGCGGTCGTCCTTCTCCCGAAGTTACGGACGCAATTTGCCGAGTTCCTTGACCAGGGTTCTCTCGATCGCCTTCGTATTCTCTACGTGCCCACCTGCGTTGGTTTGGGGTACGGGCACCTTGATCACTCGCTAGAGGTTTTTCTTGGCAGTAGAGGATCACTCGCTTCGCCTGAACGGCTCGGCATCGTGTCTCAGGATGATGACCTCCCGGATTTGCCTGGGAAGCCTCCCTACGCACTTGCCCCAGGTCAACCAACGCCTGGGTCGAGCTACCTTCCTGCGTCCCCCCATCGCTGGCCTACTACCGAGTTGGTCGGTAGCCCCCGAAGGGGTTCCCTTAGTGCCTCGGATCCGGCCTGGGCGCGGTCAAGGTGGTACAGGAATATCAACCTGTCGTCCATCGCCTACGCCTCTCGGCCTCGGCTTAGGTCCCGACTAACCCTGGGCGGATGAACCTTCCCCAGGAACCCTTGGGCATTCGGCGGACGGGCTCCTCCCCCGTCTTTCGCTACTCATGCCGGCATTCTCACTTCCCACGCATCCACGGCTGGGTTACCCCGCCGCTTCACCCGCGTGGGAACGCTCCCCTACCGATCCACCCACCTGGACCCACGAGGCTGCCCTCGAGGGCCGGGTGATACGGCGGATCCCGCAGCTTCGGTGTCGTGCTTGAGCCCCGTTACATCGTCGGCGCAAGACCACTTGACCAGTGAGCTATTACGCACTCTTTCAAGGGTGGCTGCTTCTAAGCCAACCTCCTGGTTGTCTTTGCGATCTCACATCCTTACCCACTTAGCACGAACTTAGGGACCTTAGCTGGCGATCTGGGTTGTTTCCCTCTCGGACACGGAGCTTAGCCCCCGCGCCCTCACTCCCGGGCTGTGGTCCGACGGCATTCGGAGTTTGACTGAGGTCGGTAAGCTTGTAGGCCCCCTAGCCCAATCAGTGCTCTACCTCCGTTGGAGAACGCCCGAGGCTGCCCCTAAAGGCATTTCGGGGAGAACCAGCTATCACCGAGTTTGATTGGCCTTTCACCCCTACCCACAGGTCATCCCCCAGGTTTTCAACCCTGGTGGGTTCGGTCCTCCACGAGGTCTTACCCTCGCTTCAACCTGCCCATGGGTAGATCACTCGGCTTCGGGTCTAGGGCACGCGACTGTTCGCCTGTTTCAGACTCGCTTTCGCTTCGGCTACCCGAGAACGGTTAACCTCGCCACGTACCGCTAACTCGCCGGCTCATTCTTCAAAAGGCACGCCGTCACCCGCCCCTGGTTACCCAGGAACGAGCTCCGACTGCTTGTAGGCTCACGGTTTCAGGTGCTATTTCACTCCCCTCCCGGGGTGCTTTTCACCTTTCCCTCACGGTACTAGTTCACTATCGGTCGCCAGGGAGTGCTTAGCCTTAGGGGGTGGGCCCCCCAGATTCGCACGGGATTTCAGGGGTCCCGTGCTACTTGGGATCCCCACGAGGAGACCGATCACCTTTCGACTACAGGGCTGTTACCTTCTGTGGCGGCCCTTTCCATGGCCTTCGTCTAGATGTCGGTTTTGTGACTCCTTGGATCTTCCGACGAGGATCCTTGTGGGTCCCACAACACCGGCACGGCAACGCCGTCGGGCTTTCCACCGCACCGGTTTAGGCTGATCCCCGTTCGCTCGCCGCTACTAGGGGAGTCGCGGTTGCTTTCTCTTCCTCGCCCTACTGAGATGTTTCACTTCGGGCGGTTCCCTCCTCATCGCCTATGTGTTCAGCGACGGGTGACCGGGCATGACCCCGGCCGGGTTTCCCCATTCGGACATCTCCGGATCAAAGCTCTCTCGGCAGCTCCCCGAAGCTTTTCGCAGCCTGACACGTCCTTCATCGGCTCCTGGCGCCAAGGCATCCACCGTAAGCCCTTCATAACTTGACTGTTGTAGATGCTCGCGCTCGCTATCGAGTTCTCAAGGTGCCCGAGGGCTCGCACCCTCAAAGCTGAACAGCGTGTGCCGCTCGCGCCGAAGCACGAACGGACAACCAGTGATCGACCTGGAGTCTCCCGATACCTCGAGATGCATCTGATGAGGATCGGAGTGCCAAAAGGCTCCTTAGAAAGGAGGTGATCCAGCCGCACCTTCCGGTACGGCTACCTTGTTACGACTTCACCCCAATCGCGAGCCCCACCTTCGACGGCTCCCTCCACAAGGGTTAGGCCACCGGCTTCGGGTGTTGCCCACTTTCGTGGTGTGACGGGCGGTGTGTACAAGCCCCGGGAACGTATTCACCGCAGCAGTGCTGATCTGCGATTACTAGCGACTCCAACTTCACGGGGTCGGGTTGCAGACCCCGATCCGAACTGAGCCCGGCTTTTTGGGATTCGCTCCCCCTTGCGGGATCGCAACCCTTTGTACCGAGCATTGTAGCATGTTTGCAGCCCTGGACGTAAGGGGCATGATGACTTGACGTCATCCCCACCTTCCTCCGGTTTGGCACCGGCAGTCTCCCTAGAGTTCCCGGCATGATCCGCTGGCAACTAAGGACAGGGGTTGCGCTCGTTGCGCCACTTAAGGCAACACCTCACGGCACGAGCTGACGACAGCCATGCACCACCTGTGCAGGCTCCGAAGAGCGCCCGCTTTCACGGGTTTCACCCTGCATGTCAAGCCCAGGTAAGGTTCTTCGCGTTGCATCGAATTAAGCAACATGCTCCGCCGCTTGTGCGGGGCCCCGTCAATTCCTTTGAGTTTTAGCCTTGCGGCCGTACTCCCCAGGCGGGGTGCTTAATGCGTTAGCTTCGGCACGGACGGGGTCGATGTCCGCCCACACCTAGCACCCAACGTTTACGGCTAGGACTACCTGGGTATCTAATCCAGTTCGCTCCCCTAGCTTTCGCGCCTGAGCGTCAGGTAAGGCCCAGAGATCCGCCTTCGCCACCGGTGTTCCTCCTGATATCTGCGCATTTCACCGCTACACCAGGAATTCCGATCTCCCCTACCTACCTCTAGCCGGGCAGTATCGGATGCAGACCCGAGGTTGAGCCTCGGGATTTCACATCCGACTTACCAAGCCGCCTGCGCGCTCTTTACGCCCAATGAATCCGGACAACGCTCGCCTCCTACGTCTTACCGCGGCTGCTGGCACGTAGTTAGCCGAGGCTTCTTCTGCAGGTACCGTCACGAGATCGCTTCGTCCCTGCCGAAAGAGGTTTACGACCCGAAGGCCTTCATCCCTCACGCGGCGTCGCTGCATCAGGCTTTCGCCCATTGTGCAAGATTCCCCACTGCTGCCTCCCGTAGGAGTCTGGGCCGTATCTCAGTCCCAGTGTGGCTGGTCGTCCTCTCAGACCAGCTACCCGTCGTCGCCTTGGTGAGCCGTTACCTCACCAACAAGCTGATAGGCCGCGGGCCCATCCCTCACCGGCGGACCTTTCCCGATCCCGCCATGCGGTGGGAGCGGAGTATCCGGTATTAGCTCCGGTTTCCCGGGGTTATCCCAGAGTGAAGGGCAGGTTGCCCACGTGTTACGCACCCGTTCGCCACTGATCCCGGAGCCGAAGCTCCGTTCACCGTTCGACTTGCATGTGTTAGGCGCGCCGCCAGCGTTCGTCCTGAGCCAGGATCAAACTCTCCGTAGAGATCGCTCACCCGGCCCGAAGGCCGGCTTCGCTGTCTTCTGGAGTCGGCCGACCGAAGAGGCACCTTCGGCCAACCTCCTGACCCGCCCCGCATGGATCTGCGGAACGGTTCTTGTTGTGTACGGTCGTCAAGCCGAGGGCACGGCGAACCGGCCTCGGAGTGACGAGGTCACTGGCTTCACACGCTGTTCAGTTCTCAAGGTGCGAGTGGACACGAGAGACCCACGCAAGAGGTGCTTGACCTCGCGCAGGGAGCCGCGCCGGAGGAGAGACTAGCAGCCCCCCCGGAGGCGTCAACCGGAGCTCCGCGCTCGAACGCCTGTTCCCGGGAGGCCGGTCAGTCCGTCATCCCCGCAAGCCGGGCGAACCGCCGACGTCCGACCTGCCACACCGAGCCGGATATCGCTCCCGGCGGTTCGCCCTCGATCGGCAGGTCCTCGCTCTGTTGCGCCTGCCCATCCATGCGGACGCCGCCCTGAGCCTGCAGCCGCCTCGCTTCCGAGCGGCTGCTCACGAGCCCCATCGCCTCCAGGAGGGCGGGAACATGGACGCTCCACATCCCGTCCTCCTCTTTCCTGAAAACGCTCATGGGCACCCGGACGTCCGGCGGGTCCTCCGGTATCCCATGCTCTTTGTGGATCAGATCGAACCGCCGCTCCGCCGCCTCCCCCGCGCCAGGGCCGTGGTACAGGTCGACGATCGTCCTCGCCATCCGTCGCTTCTCTTCGTTCGGGTGGAGCGAACCTTCAGCGAGCCCCACCGACACGCGAGCGTTGTCATCCGCGCCGAGGTCCGTGCACAAGAGCTCGTACTTCGCGATGAGCTGGTCGGGGATCGACATCAACTTGCCGAACATGTCTTCGGGGGGTTCGTCGACCCCGACGTAGTTCCCGAGGGACTGGCTCATCTTCTGAACCCCATCCAACCCCTCGAGCAAGGGCATCGTCAGTGCGATCTGCGGGTCCTTGCCTGCGTCCCTCTGGAGCTCGCGGCCGACGAGCAGGTTGAACAATTGGTCGGTGCCCCCGAGCTCAACGTCGGCCTCGACGGCCACGGAATCGGCTCCCTGAAGCAGCGGATACAGGAACTCCATGAGCGAGATGGGCTTCCCGGTCGCGAACCGGTTCGCGAAGTCGTCTCGCTCCAGCATCCGCGCCACCGTCGTCGACGCCGTCAGTCGAAGGACGTCCTCGACGCCGAGTGTCTCTAACCACTCGGAGTTGCGCCGGAGCTCGACCCGGTCACGGTCGATCACCTTCCAGAATTGGGACAGCACGCGTTCGGCGAAGGCATCGACCTCCTCTTTCGAAAGCGTCGGGCGGGTGGAGGACCTCCCTGATGGGTCCCCGACGCGAGCGGTGAAGTCGCCGATGATCAAGACGGCTTGATGTCCGGCATCTTGGAACTGCCGCAACTTCCGCAGGACGACCGCCCAGCCCAGCGTCACCGTCGGAGCGGTGGGGTCCAGCCCGAGCTTGACGCGCAGCGGCCTCCCGAGCGCGAGCTTCTCCGCCAGCCCACCCTCGGGAGCGATCTCCGCGGCCCCGCTCTGGAGCCTCGCGAGGGCATCGTCGGCCATGGCGCCGCGATGCTACCAAGCGCCTCCGCGGGAACGTTGGAGTTCGGGGGTACGCTTCGCGCGTATGCGGAAGGTCCGGGGACCCCTCGCCGCTTCTGTCGTGTTCGCCTGCTTCCTCGGCGGGCTGTCGGCGTGCAGCCTCCCGCGGCTGCAGGACTACCACGCACGACCGCTCGCACAGACCTCGTTCCTGTACGCGGCGGACGGATCGCTGATCACCCCGCTGCACGCGACCGAGGATCGGGTCACCCTCACGACCGCGCAGATGACGCAGAACATCCGGGACGCGGTCGTCGCGATCGAGGACCGACGCTTCTACAGCCACCACGGTGTGGATCCGGAGGCGATCCTGCGCGCCGCCGTGAACGATCTTCGGAGCGGTCACGTCGTCGAGGGTGGTTCGACGATCACGCAACAACTCGTGAAGAACCTGTACACCGGCGATCAGCAGAGCCTCGGCCGGAAGATCGACGAAGCGCTGTTGGCGTGGCAGCTCGAGAACCGGTTGTCGAAGCAAGAGATCCTGACGCGGTACCTGAACACCGTGTACTTCGGTGAGGGCGCCTACGGCATCCAAGCAGCAGCCAAGACGTACATCGGCGTCGATGCGAGCGCTCTGACGCTCGCCGAGTGCGCGATGCTGGCCGGGCTGATCACCGCGCCCAATCATTTCGACCCGTTCATCCGACGCTCCTCGGCGATCGGAAGACGGAACGTCGTCCTTCGGCTGATGCGGGATCAGGGATACATCACGAACAGCGCATACCGTGAGGCGCTTCGGGAGAAGATCGTGCTGCGGCGCGACCGGGCCGAGCTCCGCTACCCCTACCCGTACTTCGTCGACTACTTCAAGCGCTGGTTCCTGACGAACCCCGTGTTCGGGAAGACGTACGACGACCGCTATCGGTTGTTGTTCACGGGCGGTTTGCGGATCACGACGACGCTCGATCCCAGCGTCCAGGCCGCCGCGCAGGACGCCGTGTCGAGCGTCCTCACGTATCCGACCGACCCCGATGCAGCCGTGACCGTCCTCGATCCTCGAACCGGGTACGTCCGAGCGATGGTCGGTGGCAAGGACGCCGCGTACTGGGCGAACGACGCCGCCGGACGCGTGAACCTCGCGACCGGGGCCGGCGGGTCCGGCAGGCAGACGGGATCCGCCTTCAAGGCGTTCGCCTTGGTGACCGCCCTCGAGCACGGGATCTCTCCCGATACGACGTTCGTGGCCCCCGCATCGATCGACATCCCGCTTCCGGGCGGCGGGTACTGGCACGTCACGAACGCCGAAGGCAACGGATACGGCACCATGAGCCTCCGATCCGCGACGGTGTACTCGGTCAACACGGTGTACGCGCAGCTGATCGAGCGTCTCACCCCGGAGGCCGTCGTCGAGACGGCACAGCGGATGGGGATGCGGTGCTGCCCCAAGGTCGCCACCCCGAGCACGCCGTTACAGCCCTACCTATCCGCGGTCCTCGGCTCGAACGAGGCGAACACGCTCGAGATGGCGAGCGCGTACGGGACGCTCGCGACGGGTGGACGTCACGTCGACCCGCTGCCGGTCGTGACGGTGTCCGACGCGAACGGCGATCTCCTCTGGCAGGCGGACCCGCGCCCGCAGCAGGTCGTCAGCCCCGACGTCGCGGCGGCCGCAGACGGGATCTTGCAGGACGCGGTCCTCTACGGCACCGGAACGGCGGCCAACATCGGGCGTCCCCAGATCGGGAAGACCGGAACCGACGACAACCACGACAACGCGTGGTTCATCGGCTCCGTGCCACAGCTGACCGCGGCGATCTGGGTGGGGTTCCATCAGGGGCAGATCCCCATGGAGCCGCCGCGCACGCGGATCACCGTGTTCGGCGGAACCTTCCCGGCCCAGATCTGGCGCGTCTTGATGCTCCGGGCCACGTCAGGCATGCCTGCGGAATCCTTCCCGACCCCCGAGGTGCGGTACCTGTCGGTCGCGGTCGACGTCACGCAGCGCCCGTATTGCTTGCCCAACGCATACACGCTCCCGATGGATGTGGAGGTCCTGCATTTCATCGCCGGGACCGAACCGGACCAGATCTGCACCACTCCCACGTCGCACCAGAAGGTCATCGTGCCGTCGGTGGTGGGATTCGCGCAGGCCGACGCGCTCGCGACACTCGAGCAGAGCGGCTTCTACGTCCAGGTGCGGACCGAAACGAGCACCCAGCCGGTCGGGACGATCATCTATCAGACGCCGTCGGGCGGGGTGCCCGACTTCCAAACGAACACCGTCACGATCACCGTCGCGAAGGCGCTGCCGGCCGGCTGAGCGACACCCACGGTCCGTCGATCCAGAAACGCCAGGGGCGGTCCGTTCCGACGCGGATCCCGACGCGAGGGCCGGAGCGGACGATCGCGGACGCCGCCCTGGGGTCCCGTTCGATCCATATCTCGCTCCCTCGCACCAGGTCCGCCCCATCGAGGCTCCGGTCGACCTCGAACGCTTGGGCGAAGCGGCCCGGCCCCCGACAGAGATCCACGATCCGGTCCGTTCCCCGGCGGACGGACATGCGGTCCATGCCCTCGAGCGGCTGCGCCGCCCTGAGCAAGACGGCGCTCCCCGTCCCCTTCGGACCGGTGACCACATTCATGCAATGGTGCATGCCGTAGGTGAAGTACACGTACAGATGCCCCGGAGGTCCGAACATGACGCGGACCCGCGGCGTTCGCCCCCGGTACGCGTGACTCGCCGGGTCGTCTTGCTCGTACGCCTCCGTCTCGACGATCCGGGCGCGAAGGATACGGCCATCCGAGAGCCGCCGTGCGAGGACCTGACCGAGCAGGTCGGGCGCGACCTCCGTCGCGGGTCGCGCGAAAGCTCGGCGCGGCGATCGCGGCATCACACGTCCTTCTGAAGGAAGCGGCGGAGCTTCGCGAGTGGCCACGCATCGATCACGTCGTCCTTCGTCAGCCACCCGCGCTGGGCGACGCCGATGCCGTAGCGCATCGCGTCCAGGTGACCGACCGCGTGGGCGTCCGTGTCGATCGCGAATCGAACGCCGGAGCGCCGCGCTCTCCGGACGTGCTCGTCGCGAAGGTCGAGCCGGTCCGGGTAGGCGTCGATCTCGAGCGCGGTTCCGGTCCGAGCGGCCGCTTCGAACACCGCGTCCAGGTCGAGGTCCACCGGATCCCGACGTCCGATCTTGCGTGTGGTGGGATGGCCGATCACGTTGACGTGCGGGTTCTCCATCGCCCGGATCATCCGGCGGGTCATCGCTTCGCGCGACTGGTTGAAGTGAGAGTGGATCGATGCCACCGTGATGTCGAATCCTTCGAGGAATACCGCCGGCCAGTCGACCGCGCCGTCCGGATCGATGTTCAACTCGGTTCCGTGCAGCAAGGTCATCTTCGGGAATCGGTCCTGGAGCCCCCGAAGCTTCGCTCGTTGCGCCAGCATCTTCTCGTCCGTCATGCGCTGCATCGCCAGGTTCGGCGCGTGGTCCGTCACGGCGTAGTAGGCGTAGCGCTTGGCGGCCGCCGCCTCCAGCATCTGTTCGAGGGTGGCGACGCCGTCGGTGAGGTCGGTGTGCGTGTGCAGGTCGCCGCGCATCTGCTTCAGGGTGACGACCTGCGGCAGCTCGCCGGCGAGGGCCGCCTCGATCTCTCCTCGATCCTCGCGAAGCGTCGGTTCGATGTACGGCAGGCCGAGTCGTTCGTAGACCTCAGTCTCGGTCTCGGCAGCGATCAGCCCATCGGTCTCTACCTCGAAGAGGCCGTACTCGTTCAGCTTGAGGCCTTTGCGCACGGCCATCTCGCGGATCCGCACGTTGTGGGGTTTCGAGCCGGTGAAGTAGATCATCGCGGCACCCCATGCCTCCTTCCGGATCACCCGCAGATCCACCTGCAATCCCGAGCGCGTCACGACGGAGGACTTCGTGTCACCGCGCGCGAGGATCTGGTCCACGTCCTGGTGCGTCGTGAAGGCATCCATGATCGGACCCGACGTCTCGCTCGCGACCAGGAGGTCGACGTCGCCGATCGTCTCGGCCATCCGCCGCAGGGAGCCGGCGTGGTCGGCCCGTTGGACGCCTGGGATCGTGCGGAGACGATCCAGGAAGGATCCCGCCACACCCATCGCCACATCGATCGTGACCCTGCCCGTGTCGCGCTGTGCGCGCTGGACGGCATCGAGCACGTTCTCCTCGGTCTTCGCCGAGAAGCCCTTGAGACCGCGGAGCCGCCCGTCTCGAGCGGCGGCCACGAGCTGGTCGAGGCCGTCGATCCCGAGCTCTCGGTAGACCACCAGCGCCTTCTTGGGACCGAACCCGGGGATCGCGGTCATCGCGCGGACACCCGCTGGCACCTGCGCTCGGAGCCCCTCGAGTTCGGGGAACGTCCCGGTCTCCAGCACGCTTCGAACCTTCTCGGCGATCGACTTCCCCACGTTCGGGATCGCCCGGATCCCCGCGTCGTCGAGGTCGCGAAGCTCATCCGGGAACCCACCGATCGCTCGTGCGGCCTTCTCGTAGGCCCGGGGCTTGAAGGGATCGTCCGCGACGATCGCCAAGAGGTCGGCGAACTCCGTCAGCACGCGCGCCACGTCGTCGTTGGAGCGGGGCATACCGGCCTGTGCCTCAAGCGAGGTCGAACAGCAGCAAGAGAAGGGCTTTCTGCGAATGCAGGCGATCCTCGGCTTGATCCCACACCGCCGATCGCGGTCCGTCGATCACCTCGTCGGTGATCTCCTGGCCGCGATGGGCCGGCAGACAGTGCATGACGATCGCCGACGGATCCGCCAGGTCGAGCAACGCCCGGTTCACCTGGTAGGGGCGGAGGACGAGCGCTCGCGCATCCGCGTCTCCCTCCTGACCCATGCTGGCCCACACGTCGGTATAGAGGACGTGCGCCCCCTTCACCGCGGTCTGGGGGTCCGGCAGGGTTTCGATCGCACCGCCCGTCTCCTCGGCGATCTCCGAGGCCCGTTGCACGACCTGCGGGATCGGTTCGAATCCCGTAGGGGCGGCGATCCGAACCGTCATCCCCGTCTTGGCGCCAGCGAGGAGCAAGGAATGCGCGACGTTGTTGCCGTCCCCCACGTACGTGAGGATCTTCCCGCTCAGGGCGCCCAGACGCTCGCGGATCGTCATCAGATCCGCGAGCGCTTGGCAGGGATGCTCGAAGTCGGACAGCGAGTTGATCACCGGCACGGTGGCGGCCTCGGCGAGCGCCTCCAGACGTTCCTGCTCGAAGGTCCGAAGGACGATCCCGTCAACGTAGCGTGACAGGACCCGGCCGGTGTCCTCGATCGTTTCGCCGCGTCCGAGTTGCAGATCCGACCCTGACAGCGTCAGCGGACGTCCGCCGAGCTGCCCGATCCCCACCTCGAACGAGACGCGGGTCCGCGTCGAGGCCTTCTCGAAGAGCAGCGCGATCGACAGGCCGGCGAGCGCGTTCCGGTGGAGCGTCCGATCCGTTTTCAAGGCATCGGCCACGTCGAGCAGGTGCAGGAGCTCCGCCGAGCTCAGATCGTCGACGGAAAGGTAGTCCCGGAGGTATCCGCGCGGCATGGGTGCCGAAGTCTAATCGTGTGTCCGCGAGGCCGGAGGCTCCCCCGTCCGAAGCGTGGCGCCGAACGTACGCTCGAGCTCCTCGACGATCCGATCGACGGCTTCCTGGGCTTCCTCATCCCGCAGCGTCCTGTCCGGCGCCCGGAGATCGAGCGAGAACGCGAGGCTCTTCGAACCCCCAGGAAGCGGATCACCGGTGTAGACATCGAAGAGGACGCTGGAGGCCAGGAGGGCGCCGCCGGCCCGACGGAGCACCTCGTGCACGGCGCCGGCCGGCGTCGCGTCCTCCACGATGAAGGCGAGATCCCGGTGGACGGGTGGGAATCGCGGCGGCACCTCGCCGGCGGGCGATCGGCTCCCGGCCCCCGCCTGGAGGGCACGGAGCCCGATGACCCCCACCGAGACGCGGCCGGTGATGTCGAGCGCCTCGGCGACGCGTGGATGGATCTCGCCGAGCACGCCCGCGTGCGACCCGTCGATCACGATGCGGGCGGAACGCCCCGGGTGGAACGGGCCGTCGGGCGCGTCTGCCAAGGACCACTCGGCCACGCCGACGTCGTCCAACAGCGACTCCAAGACTCCCTTGGCGTCGAGCACGTCCAGCGAGCGTCGCTCGCTCCACCAGCCAGCGCCGTCCCCGCCGCAGAGCGCGAACCCGGCTTTGCGGATCTCGACGAACGGATCGGCCAGGCGGAACGTCGTGCCCACCTCGAAGATCCGGACGGTCTCCACCCCTCGGGACTGGTTCAACGCGACGGCGTGCAGCAGCCCCGGCGTCAACCTCGTTCGCAGGAACCCTTCCTCCGCGCGCAAGGGGTTCGTGACCGGGATCGCGTCCGTGTCCGAGAACAGGGCGAGATCCGAGGCGGCGTCGAACGGGACCGGCCGGATCTCCCGCAGGCCCGCACGAGCGAGCGCACCCTTGACCCGGCGGGCGAACGCGTAGGTCTCCGGGACACCGCCCGGATGCGGGGCCCTCGGCATCGTGGACCCGACGTTGTCGTAGCCCTGGATGCGGACGACCTCCTCGATCAGATCCACTTCGCGTTCGATGTCGGCGCGGTAGCCGGGGACCTCGATCTCGACCCGATCGCCGTCGAGACGGTTCGTCATCCCGAGGGTGTCGAAGACCGACATCGCCGCCTCGGTGGACACGGGATATCCGAGGAGGGCGGTCGCTCGCGCCGGTCGAAGCGATACCCACGCCCGCTCCGGCGCGCGTCCGTCCTCGGCCACCCCGCGCATCACCTCGCCACCGGCCCAGCGCGCCATCAGCGCCGCGCATCGTGCGGCCGCACCCGGACAGGCTTCGGGATCGGCCCCGCGTTCGAACCGGTGTGACGCCTCGGTATGGAGGTCGAGTCGGCGCGCGGTGAGCAGGATGCCGCTGCGGGTGAAATAGGCGCTCTCGAGCAGCACGTCCGTCGTCTCCTCGGACACTTCGGATGTTCTGCCACCCATCACTCCCGCCAGAGCAACGGGCTTCTCCAGGTCGCAGATGAGGAGGTCGTCCCCCGTGAGGACCCGCTCCACGTCGTCCAGCGTGGTCAGCCGCTCGCCGTCCGACGCCTTCCGGACGACGATCCCGGGTCCGGCGAGCCGATCCATATCGAAGGCATGCAGCGGCTGGCCGGTCTCCAACATCGTGTAGTTGGTCGCGTCGACCACGGCGTCGATCGGGCGGATCCCCGCGGCCGTCAGCCGTGCCTGGACGGCGAGCGGGGAGGGCCGATGAGCGACAGCGCGGACGACGCGGGCAACGTAGCGCGGACAACCCTCGAGATCGTCGATCCGCACGGTCACCGCATCGGCGACGGCATCAGGCACCTCGTCCACCGCGGTCTCGAGCGGCACGAGCTTCACGCCGGTGGCGGCCGCCGCCTCGCGCGCGACGCCGTAGACGCTCAGGAAGTCGGGGCGGTTGGGTTCCACCTCGACGTCCAGGACGACCTCGTCCAGGCCCAAACCTCGTTTGAGATCCTCGCCGACGTCGAGCCCAGCGTCGTTGAGGATCAGGATGCCGCCGTGGTCCTGACTGATCGCGAGCTCGCGCGGAGAGCACAGCATGCCGTTCGAGTCGATCCCTCGGACCCTGCGTATCGCGAGTGGTTCCGCGAGGACGGGCACGCGCGCACCCGGCGGCGCCCACGGGACCAGATCCCCCGCCACCATGTTGCGAACCCCGACCACCAACTCGGCCTCGCCGGACCCGTGCTGGATCCTGGCCACGCAGAGCTTGTCCGAGTTCGGGTGGTCGCGTACCTCGACGACCCGCGCGACGACCACACCGTCGAGACCTTCCCAAGGACGTTCGATCGCCTCGATCAACACGCCTCGGGGGATCAGGATCTCCGCGAGTGGCTCGGCGCCCAGATCCGTCGGCGCGTACTCACGGAGCCAGCCGAGCGGAACGCGCATCACGCGGCCCCGAACCGCTCGAGGAACCGAACATCGCTTTCGATCAGGAGCCTCATGTCGGGGATCTGGTATCGCAGGATGGCGACCCGCTCGATCCCGAGGCCGAACGCGAACCCCGTGTACCGCTCGCTGTCGTACCCGCAGTTCTCGAGCACCTTCGGATGCACCATCCCGGCTCCGAGCAGCTCGATCCACCCGTTTCCGCACGTCGGGCAGCCGGCCCCGTCACAGCGGAAACAGGTGACACCGATCTGGGCGCCCGGTTCGACGAACGGGAAGTACGACGGCGTGAACCGGATCTTCCGGTCCTCGCCGAACAGGCCCTTGGCCATCGCCTCGAGGGTTCCCTTGAGGTCCGCGAACGTGATCCCCTCGTCGACCGCGAGCGCCTCCACCTGGTGGAACACGGCCAGGTGGGTCGGGTCCGGTGTCTCGCGTCGATAGACCCGGCCGGGAGCGACGATGTACACAGGAGGAGGCTGCGACTGCATCGTGCGGATCTGCACCGCGGACGTCTCGGTGCGGAGCAAGAGCTCCGGATGCCCGGGGATCGACACGTAGAGGGAATCCTTCATCGTCCGCGCCGGGTGGTCCTCGGGGATGTTGAGCGCCTGGAAGTTGTGCCAGTCATCCTCGATCTCCGGGCCTTCCGCGACGCGATAGCCCAGGCGGAGGAACAGACCCACGATCTCGTCCTCGACGAGCGTCAACGGGTGGAGGGATCCGTCGGGCCGGCGGCGCCCGGGAAGGCTGAGGTCGACCGCGTCCGCGGCCAGCAACGCGGATTCCGCATCGATGGCGAGCTCCTCCCGGCGTCCCTCCAGCGCGTCGGTCAGCTCGGCGCGGACCTCGTTGACGGCCTTGCCCAACTCGCGACGGCGTGCTTCCTCGAGCGTTCCGAGTGCTCGTTGCACCTCGCCGAGCGGCGACTTCCGTCCGAGCACTGCCACGTTCGCCGCATCCAGTGCCTCGAGGGATCCCGCCGACGCGAACAGTTCGCGACCACGCGCACGTTCCGTCTCCAGGGTGCGGAGCATCTCGGACGGGTCCATCGGTCCGCCGAGTCTACCGGGCGGTTCACGCGGCTCGGCCGAGCGATCTATCGCGGGAGCGGAAGCTCCAGATGGAACGACAGCGTCGCTCCATCGACCTCCGCCCATGCCCGCCCGCCCTGCGTCTCAGCGACCGCGCGGGCGACGTAGAGCCCGATCTTGCTGCCGGCGCCGGTGCCGGGCTTGCGGGGGACGAAGAGTGCCTCGGCGCCGGCGGCATCGATCGTGGCACCGGCTCGCGAGGCCCAGACGTGCAGGTTCCCGTCCCGTCGCTCCGCGGCGATCGTCGTCGCTCCCTCACCGGCCCACCACGCAAGCGCCTCCTCGAAGGACAGCAGCGTGGTCTTCAGACGCGCAGCATCCACGAAGTACGGTCCTGGATCACCCGACCACACGACCGGAGGATGCTCGGGGTCGCGCCCGAGGAGCTCCGCGATCGCGATCACGACATCGGCAACGTCCGTCTGATCGGGAAAGAGCTCGAACGAGCCGGCGGCGACCCGCGCCGCATCCACCAGCAGCCGGACGATCTGATCCATCCGGTCGGCGTCGTGGACGATGCCGCGCAGCATCAGGTCGCGCTGATCGTCGTCGAGCTGCTGCCAGCGCTTCTCCAGGACGTACCCGAAGCCTTTCATCGCCGTGAGCGGCGAGCGGATGTCGTGGGCGGCGGCGGCGATCAGCGCCTCGAGGGCAGCGCCCTTGCCGACCCGGCGGCGGGCCCATTCGAACAGGCACACGGTCGCCGCCGCAGCCAGGTTCAGCGATTCGGCGCGGCCGGCGTGCGGCACGCGGACGGTCGCGTCGGCGAGCCGCACGACCTCTTGCGGCAACCCGTGCGCCTCGTTCCCGAACACGAACGCGACCGGGCCGCCCAGATCCAGCCCGTACAGGTTCTCCGAACCGTCGGCATCCATCGCGAAGATGCGGAAGCCCGCCCCCCGCAGGGACTCGATCGCCTCAGCCGTGGGGACCCCGCGCACGACGGGCAGATGGAAGAGCGACCCCGCCGACGCTCGCACGGTCTTGGGGTTGTACACGTCGACGGACGAAGCGGTGAACACGACGGCCGACGCGCCGGCGGCGTCGGCCGATCGGAGGACCGTCCCGGCGTTCCCTGGGTCGCGTACCTCGTGCAGGACCGTCACGCACGAGGGGTCGCTGTGCGGCACCGCGGAGAGATCGACGTCCAAGTACGGGGCGACGCCCACGATCCCCTGTGGCGTGACCGTCGAGGTCAGCTTCCGAAGGACGTCTTGGCTCACGTGGCTGACGTCGACCCCGCGCTGCGATGCCCGCACCGCCAGCGGATCGAGTGGGTCCACGACGAGGAGGGCGACGACCCCCGGCGGTTCTCGTTCCAATGCCTCGGAGATCCCTTGGGCCCCCTCGACGAGGAACGAACGCTCCCGCTCACGGGCGGCGTCCTTCCTCAGGCGAGCCACGGCGGCGACCTTCGGGTTCTTGAGACTGGTGAGCAAGGGCGATCCTCTGCGCGCAGCAGGCGCTCCCGGACGACCGGAGTCTACGTTCGGAGGGATGGGCGATGCGACCGAGGAGGCGCCGGGTTCAGGCGGCGGGCGCCTCGGTCGCTTCCTTGACCGTCTGCACGAGCGACGCGAACGCCGCGGGATCGTTGACGGCAAGATCCGCGAGGATCTTGCGATCGACCTCGATGCCGGCCGTCTTCAGCCCGTTGATGAACCGCGAGTACGACAAGCCGTGCGGCCGGACGGCGGCGTTGATCCGAGCGATCCACAGTCGGCGGAACTGGCCTTTGCGGTCGCGGCGGTCGCGGTAGGCGTAGAGGCCGGAGTGGCGGACCTGCTCCTTGGCGATCCGGTAGCGGATCCGCCGGCTGCCCGTGTAGCCCTTGGCCGCCTTGAGCACCTCGCGGCGCTTCTTCTTCGCGTGGACCGATCGTTTCACCCGTGCCATGTCGTCACCTCACCAGCAGGCGCTTCAACTTCTTCTGCTCTTTGGTCGCGCTGACCTCGGCCATGCCTTCCACGCGACGGCGCCGGCTGCCGCTCTTCTTCGTGAGCATGTGGTTGCCCGTGGCCTTGCGATGGAGGACCTTGCCCTTCCGCGTGACACGGAAACGCTTGGCGGTCGCGCTGTGGGTCTTCGTCTTCGGCATGTCCGATCTACCCTTCGTCTGATGCGGCGGCCGGTTCCGCGTGCAGCTCGACCTCCAGCTGCGGCTCCGATCCCATCACGGGATCCGGTGCGGGGGTGGCGGCGGGAAACCACCTGCTCCCTGGCCTCGCGCGCCCGTTCCTTCGCGCGTGCCTCGAGATGCCGCTTGTTGGGGCTGATCACCATGATCATGTTGCGCCCCTCCTGCTTCGGCATCGCCTCAACGACGACCAGCTCTCCGAGATCCGAGACGAGACGATCGAGGATCTTGCGACCCAGATCCGTGTGCGCCATCTCGCGCCCACGGAACATGATCGTGATCTTGACCTTGTTCCCCGCCTCGAGGAACCGCGTGACATGGCCCTTCTTGGTGGCGTAGTCGTGCGGATCGATCTTCGGCCGGAACTTGATCTCTTTCAGCCCGGTGCGCGATTGCTTCTTGCGCGCTTCCTTCTGGCGGACGTCTCGCTCGTACTTGAACTTGCCGTAATCCATGATCCGACACACGGGTGGATCGGCCTGCGGCGCGACCTCAACGAGGTCCAGATCGAGCTCACGCGCTTGACGGAGCGCTTCGCGCGTGTCCACTACCCCGATCTGCGAACCGTCGGCCCCGACGAGTCGAACCTGTGGAGACCTGATCCTGTCGTTGATACGCGGATCTGTTGAGACCCCGCATCACCTCCTATGATGAACGAGCACCGGCTGACGCCGGTGCATGAGGAACGTAGCAACGCTCTTCGCGCCCACGAAGTATAGGGGTCGATGCCGACGCCCGTCGACCGGGGCGATGGAGCTACCACTCATCGTCGCTCCCGGCACCTTCGACCAACAGCCGATCGTCCTCACTCGAGTAGCCGAAGGCGACCTGGAGGATCCGGCCCGGCTCAGGGCCGCTGCAGCGCACCCGGTGAGCCTCCTCAGCCGGAACCGTGAACTCCTCACCGGCGACCGCCTCGACGACCCGGTTCCCGATCTCCACCGTGAGCCCGGGATCCAGCACGATCCACATCTCCTCGCGCAGGCGATGGTAATGCGCTCCCGTGCTCGCTCCGGGATTGACCGTGACGATCCTGACCGTCGCCGGCTGATTCAGCGCGTAGGTGGCGAGCCGCCCCCACGGTCGGTCGACGATCATCCGGCGTTCCCCGCCGGAAGCGCTCGCATCAGCGACGCCATCTCGAGCGCCGAACCCGCAGCCTCCCATCCCTTGTTCCCATGCTCGCCGCCGGCGCGCGATAGCGCCTGCGCGAGGTCATCGGTCGTGAGGACCTCGAAGATGCACGGAACGCCGGTCGTCCGCCCTACCTCCGAGATGCCGCGAGCCGCCTCCGCCGCGACGAGGTCGAAATGGGAGGTCTCTCCTCGGATCACTGCCCCGAGGCAGATCAACGCGTCGAACCGCCTCGACGCCGCGAGGCGGAACGCGACGAGCGGGATCTCGAAGGCGCCCGGCACCCAGGCGACCGTCACGTCCTCGGGAACCACCCCGTGATGCGACAGGCCGGCGCACGCGCCCTCCACGAGCTTCGTGGTCACGAGCTCGTTGAATCGGGAGGCGACGATCGCGACCCTGCGGCCGGCACCGAGCGTTTCGCCGCGGAGCACGTTCAACCCAGATCTCCAGGGACGTCCAGCAGGTGCCCGAGCTTCTCAGCCTTCGTCCGCAGGTACCCGGCGTTGTGGGAGGTCGGCTCGATCTCGAGCGGGATCCGCTCGGCGATGGAGAGGCCGTATCCCTCGAGCCCCGCGCGCTTGTCGGGGTTGTTCGTCAGCAGCCGCATCGTCCGCACACCCAGATCGGCGAGGATCTGCGCGCCGATCCCGTACTCCCGCTGGTCCGCCGCGAACCCGAGCTCGATGTTCGCCTCGACCGTGTCTCGTCCGTGGTCCTGGAGCTCATACGCACGCAGCTTGTGCGCCAGGCCGATCGCCCGGCCCTCGTGTCCGCGGATGTACAGGACGACGCCTCGTCCCTCCGCTCCGATCAGCTCGAACGCGCGCTCCAGCTGGCTCCCGCAGTCGCACCGGAGCGAGCCGAACACGTCGCCGGTCAAGCATTCCGAGTGGACCCGGGTCATGATGTTCGTCCCGTCGCCGATCTCACCGATCACCAGCGCGACGTGGGTCCGACCGTCGATGAGGCTCTCGTAGGCGTAGGCGCGGAACTCCCCCCAGGCCGTGGGGATCGTGGCCTCGGCCACCCGCTCCACGAGCACCTCTCGCTTCCGCCGGAACTCGATCAGATCCGCGATGGAGATGAGCTTCAGCCCGTGATCACGCGCGACCTGGATCAGCTCGGGCAGCCTCGCCATGGAGCCGTCCGGGTTCATCACCTCACAGATCACGCCGGCCGGGAACATGCCGGCCAAGGTCGTCAGATCGACGGCGGCCTCCGTGTGCCCCGCCCGCCGCAGCACCCCGCCCTCCTTCGCGCGGAGCGGGAAGACGTGGCCCGGCTTCAGGAATTCCTGGGGTTTGGTGCCGAGGTCGGCGACCGCGCGTGCCGTGGCCGAGCGGTCCGAGGCGCTCGTCCCCGTCGTGGTGGAGGGTGCGAAGTCGATCGAGACGGTGAACGCGGTCTCGTCGCCGCCGTTCGAGCTCACCATCTGCGGGATCTGCAGCTCGTCCAGCCGCCAGCCGGCGACGGGCAGGCACACGATCCCGCGGCCGTGGGTCACCATGAAGTTCACGGCCTCCGGGGTGCATCGTTCGGCCGCGATGATGAAGTCTCCTTCGTTCTCGCGGTCGGCGTCGTCGACCACGAGGACGATCTTGCCGTCGCGAAGGTCCTCGATCGCGTCTTCGATCGTGCCGAAGATCGCCGGGTCCGCGCCGGCCTGCTCAAGCTGTTCGCTCATCGTCCGGACCTTTCCATCGATCGTTCCACGTATCGCGCGATCACGTCCGCCTCAACGTTCAGCCGGCGGCCGGGAGCCGCGAGCCCCAGCGTGGTCACGGCCAGCGTATGCGGGATCAGCGCGACCGTGATCTCGTCGTCGTCGACGGCCGCGATCGTCAGGCTCACTCCATCGATCGCGATCGAGCCCCGCTCGACGATGTACCGCGAGAGCTCGCCGGGGAGTCGGATCGACACACGCGCGCCGCCGGAGCCGTCGAGCTCGACGCGGGTCACCTGGCCCACGCCGTCCACGTGTCCTTGCACCAGATGTCCTCCGAGCCGCGCGACGAGCGTGACGGGGCGCTCGAGGTTCACCGGATCCCCCGGTCGGAGGTCCCCGAGACACGTCCGCTCGAGCGTCTGCTCCGACAGATCGAACCGCAGCGACGTGTCGGTGCGCTCCACCACCGTGAGGCAGACGCCGTTCACCGACACGGATGCCCCAACGTCGCTGTCGCGAACGACCGTACGGGCGTCGACGACCAGACGGCCGGCCCCCGTCGTCGCGACGTGGCCACGTTCCTCAACGATGCCGGTGAACACGCGCCACCACCTTCAGATCGGGGCCGATCCGCTCGACCCGTTCGAACACCAGGCTGAGCGCGGCGTCCACCGGCACGAACCCTTCACCGGCGACCATCCCGGCTGCGTGCTCGCCGCCGATCAGCTTGGGCGCGAGATAGACCACGAGCCGATCCACCAGACCCGCACCGACGAACGCCCACGCCAGCCGCGCGCCGCTCTCGACGAGCAGGCCCTGCACGTCGCGCTTCCCCAGCGCATCGAGCAGGCCGGGGATCGAGGCGCGACCCGCTTCGTCGCGGTCCACGATCACGACGTCGGCGCCGGCCGCCTCCCACGCGGACACACGACCGTGCGGGGCCTGATCGGTGGTTGCGACCAGCGTGGGCGCCGAACCATCGAACACGCGAGCCTCGGCGGGGGTCCGTCCGGTCGAGTCCACGACGACCCGACGGGGAGGACGCGCCGCGGCGTATCGCACGTCGCGGAGCGTGAGGGAAGGGTCGTCGGCGATCACGGTTCCGGCACCGACCACGATCGCATCCGACCAGGCGCGCAGGCGTTGCACATCAGCACGCGCCTCGTCGGAGGTGATCCACCTCGAGGTGCCGTCCGCCGCGGCGGTCTTCCCGTCGATCGACGCCGCGGACTTGAGGACGACGAACGGTCTGCCCGTCAGCACATGCCGTTCGAACGCGTCGTTGAGTTCCCGGCACTCGGCCCCGAGGACGTCGGTCACGACCTCGATGCCGGCGCCCCGGAGATCGGCGATCCCCGGGGCTCCGTTACCGAGGTCGGGGTCCGTCGCTCCCACCACGACACGGGCAACGCCGGCGTCGATCAAGGCCGCGGTGCAGGGGGGCGTGCGACCGAACCGGTTGCACGGCTCGAGGGTGGACACCACGGTTGCCCCGCGGGCGTCGGCTCCGGCCTGGGCGAGCGCCATCGCTTCGGCGTGCGGGGTCCCCGGTCCTTCGTGCCAGCCCTCACCGATCACGTCGCCGCTCGTCGAGCGGACGACGGCACCGACCAACGGGTTCGGAGAGACGCGACCCCAGCCTCGCTCCGCGAGGCCGAGCGCCCTTCGCATATCCGCTTCGTGTCGTTCCATCGCTCCCCCTACCGGGGCGTGAACGACACGACGGGCGCCGCCGCGGATGCGGCGTCGCAACGATCGCGCCCGTTCCTCCCATCCCGACTCTCACGGTCGGTCCCGGTATCGCACCGGGTCCACCCACCGCTGGCTGCGGTGGGGTCGCGGACTGTCACCGCCGGTGGGGAGTTCCACCCCGCCCCGGAAACAGGCTTCCGTCGAGTATAGGAGTCCCTCGGAAGAAGGTTCAAGACGCGCCGCCGCGGGCTACTCGGCGCGGCGGTCGACGGCGTAGCTCGAGCCCGGCTCGCGCTTCGCGAAGGACTTCATCTCGGTCGCGACGGCCACGGCCTCGCCGTAGTGAGCGAACTGCCTGCGATCGGTGCTCGCGATCCCGACCGAGATGGCCACGAGCGGGATGTCTTGGAGGACGCCCTTGCGATCTTCCACCCGGACGAATCCCCGCTCCAGATCCTCCGTCTCGTAGAACTCGGCGCGCGCCTCATCGAAGTGCTCGCAGATGCGTTTGGCGACGTCCTCCGAGGGATCGGGGGCGAGGACCGCAACGAAGTCGTCGCCACCGACGTGGCCGACGAATCCGTCGGTCCCGACGTGTTCGACGACGGCATCCTGGATGATCCTGGCGACGGCCTGGATCAGCCGGTCGCCGCGGACGAACCCCTTCTGGTCGTTGTACGCCTTGAAGTTGTCCAGGTCGCAGTACAAGACGGCGAACGGGCGCCCCTCCCGGACCTGTCGCTCGATCTCTTCCTGGATCCGGATGTTCCCCGGCAGACCCGTGAGCGGCGAGAGGTTCCGCATCTCCTTCGCGCGACGGAGCGTGCCCTTCACCCGGGCCAGGAGCTCGATCGGATCGAAAGGCTTGATGATGTAGTCGTCCGCGCCGGATTGCAGCCCCGTCACCTTGTCGGCAGAGAGCGCCTTCGCGGTGAGCATGATGATGCTCGTGTTCGCGGTCTGCGGGCTCCGTCGGAGACGCTGTGCGACCTCGAACCCATCGATCCGAGGCATCATCACGTCGAGGAGCACGAGGTCCGGCCTCAGCTCGGCCGCCTTGTCCAGCGCCTCCTCGCCGTCGCCGGCCACCGCGACCTCGTACCCGGCGGATCGAAGGTTCACCTCGACGAATCGCGCGATGTCCGGATCGTCGTCCACGACCAGGATCGTCTCGGGCACCTCAGCGAACCTTTCCGGTCGGTCGGGCCGGTTCCGTCGCCGCGATCTCGGCGAGGGCGCGTGCGGCCGTCGCCGGATCCGGTTGTGCGAAGACACCCGACGCAGCCACGAGGACGGTCGCGCCCGCGTCGATGGCGCGGGCGGCGTTCTCGACCTTCACCCCGCCGTCGATCTCCAGATCGACGGCGGGGTTCCGCCGGTCGATCTGACCGCGTGCCGCTTCCAGGCGCGGATAGACCTCGGGGTTGAGCTGCTGGAAGGACCATCCGGGGCGGATGCTCATCAGCATCAGGTCGTCGACGTCCTCGAGGTAGGGCGCCGCGGCTTCGAGCGGCGTCTCGAGGTTCAGGGTCAGACCGACGCCCAGCCCCGCCTCACGCGCCTTCCGGATCGCCGGGCCGGGATCCGGCATCGCCTCCAGGTGGAAGCTCACCCTGTCCAGGCCGGCGTCGCGGAGTTCGTCGAAGTAGGCCTCCGGCGCGTCGACCATGAGGTGGCCGTGGAGGAGACGCTCCGTCACGGGGCGGAGGCTCCGGACCACGACCGCACCGAGCGCGATCGGGGGCACGAAATGCCCATCCATGATGTCCACATGGATGACCTCGGCATACGGCTCGACCAGCTTCACTTCTTCGCCGAGACGCGCCAGGTCCGCCGCGAGGATCGATGCCGAGAGTTTCCCCATGACGCGCGTATCGTACCCGTCGCATCAGGGCCCTCAACCAGCGGCGACGAGGGCGGACGATCGCTCGAACGCCGCCACGAACATGCCGTCCGAGCCATGCCGGTGCGGCCACAGACGATGGCGCTCCGAGGTCCCGTCCGGACCCGGTGTCGCGCGGGGTCGCAGGTCGTTGCGTAGCCGGAGGAGCGCCTCGCAGACCGCCTCGGTCTCGGCCCTCGGGAAGGTGCACACGGAATAGACCAATCGGCCCCCGGGCCGGACCAGATCGGCTGCCGCCTCGAGGAGCCGGAGCTGCCGCCCCGCGAAGCTCGTGAGCCGCTCCGCCTCGACCCTCCACAGGAGCTCCGGCCGGCGACGCGCCGACCCGATCCCGCTGCACGGGGCGTCGACGAGCACCCGATCGAACCCCTCCGCGAGCGCCGGCTGGGTCGCGTCGTGCACCACGAGCCACGGGGCGAGCCCCAGGCGTCCGGCCTCGCGCCGGATCAGCCCGACGCGCCGTTCGCTGCGATCGGCCGCGACGACGCGCCCCGAGGAGCCCGCGATCGCGGCCGCATGGAGCGCCTTCCCGCCCGGCGCGGCGCAGACGTCCGCGATGCGCTCGCCCGGACGCGGGTCGAGGACGCGCACGACGAACGCGGAGGCGTGGTCCTGGATGGCGAACCACCCTTCCCGGAAGCCGGGAAGGGTGGTGGGGTCCCCGCCGTCGAGCAGCACGCAGTCGGGATCGATCGGTGATGGTCGCGGATCGCGGCCATCACCGCGCAACGCCTCGATCAACGTGTCGACACCGACCCGAGGGCTGTTGGCTCGGATGCAGAGTCCCGCGTGCTCGGCGAACGCGGCGGCCGCCGCCTCCGTCTCGGCACCGAGCTCGACCCGGAGCTCACGCACGGCCCAGGCCGCGAGCCCCGTCCGTAGGCTGACGGCCTCATCGTCGTCTCCCCCGGCCGGCTCCGGTGGAGAGGCCGCGATGCGACGGAGGACGGCGTTCACGAAGCCCCGCTCCCGGGGACCGACGAGCCCCACCGTCTCGCCGACGGCCGCGTGGGCCGGGACGGACGTGAACGCGATCTGGTACGCGCCCAGCCGCAGGGCGTTCCTGACCCCCGAGGTCATCCGGCCGATCGGTCTGCTGGCGCGCGCTTCGATCGCGTGATCGACGGGGATGCGGCGGCGCAACGTCCCGTACGCGAGCTCCGCGGCGAACGCCCGATCCCGCTCGTCCAGCCCGGAGCGCCCGAGGAGCCCCGGCACCACGAGGTTCGAATACGCACGCTCGTCGATCACCCTGCGGATCGCCTCGAGCGCGACCGAGCGCGCTGTCGGCATGGGCCGTGAACTCATCCGAGGCGCTCATCACCGGCGAACCGTGCGCCCCGCGCCCATGCCGAGGCCGCCATGCGCTTGCGGCCGGCAGGTGCGACCTCCACCAGCCGGACCCCGCCCTCCCCGCTCGCGACGAGCACGCCTCGATGGTCGGTCCCGACCACCGTGCCGGGCGTACCGCGACGCGACGGGTCGTGATCCACCCCGGCAACGAGCACCTTGAGCGGCTCACCATGGAACGTCGTCGTCGCGCCGGGGTCCGGCGCGAACGCGCGGATGCGCCGCACGATCGCGTCCGCCGGGAGCGACCACTCGAGCACCCGGTCGGCGGCGAGCAGCCGGGGTGCCCAGGTGGCCAGTCGGTCATCCTGCGGCCGCGCGGGGACGGTCCCGGTCGGAAGCATGCGGAGCACGCCCACGAGCAACATCCCGCCGTTGTGCGCGAGACGAGCGCCCAGGGAGCCCGCGTCGTCCTCGGGCCGGATCTGCTCCTCCAGCTGATTCAGGATGGGGCCGGTGTCGAGGCCTTCGTCCATCCGCATCACCGTCACGCCGGTCACCGCGTCACCCGCGAGGAGGGCGTGCTGGACGGGGGCGGCACCTCGCCACCTCGGCAGCAAGGAGAAATGAAGGTTGAGCGCGCCGAACGGACCGGCCTGGAGCGTCTCGCGCTGGAGGATCTCGCCGTACGCGACGACCACCACGACATCGGGCGTCGCCGCGAGGAGGGTCTCCAACGACGAGGGCGCGCGGAGACCCTGCGTTTCGAGCAGGGGCAGCTGTGCGCGCGCGGCGACCTCCGCGACCGCGGTCGGGGTCGGATGGGAGCCACGCCCCGCCGGTTTCGGCGGGTTCGTCACGACGAGCACCGGCTCCAGGTCCGGTTCGCCGATGATCGCCTCGAGCGGGGGCACGGACCATCGATCGTTGCCGAGGAACGCGACGCGGATCGTCACGCTCGGCAGGATAGGCGACGGTTCATTCCGGACGCCGCCGCGCGCGCGGCTCCTGCAGCCCGAGCTCGAACCGGCGGAGATCGGCGAGCACCTCGCGACGCCCCGCTTCATCCAGCCGATCGATGTAGAGGAGTCCCTCGAGATGATCCGTCTCATGCTGGAAGATCCTCGCGAGCAGACCCTCCCCTTCCATCTCGACGTCCTTGCCCTTCGCATCCTGCCCGCGGCACCGGATCCGCGCGGACCGCGGCGTGAGGTGGTACGGACCCGGGATCGACAGACAGCCTTCCTCTTCCTCGACCGTGTCCGATGGATCGAGCAGTTCGGGGTTCGCGACGAAGGTCGGCCCGGTCTGTCCATCGTCGAACACGAACAGGCGCAGCGAGATCCCGACCTGGGGGCCGGCGAGGCCCACGCCCGGAGCCGCGTACATCGTCTCGAGCATGTCATCGGCGAGCCGTTCGAGCTTCCGATCGAACTCGGTCACGGCCTTCGCATGCTCGCGCAGGACGGGGTCTCCGAGCGTCCGGATGGGCACGATCATGATCCGACTCCTACAGATGCGGCTCCGCCTCGACGCGTTCGACGACCCCCTCGACCGCCAGATCGCGCATCGCTCGGCTGAACGCGGGGACCCGTCCAGCCTCGAGCGCGAGCAAGCATATCGTTCGGTCTCCGAGCGTCGTGACCAGCGACGTGAGCGGCTCGTGCTCGGCCAGCGCTGCCTCCACGCCGTCGCCACCGGTGACCCGGAACACGGGGGCGCCGACCGGGAATCCGGCGGCGGCGCGTTGCTCCCGCTCGCGCGCGAGGAACCGATCGGGGTTCCCCCGGACGAGCGCCTGGACGGCGGGATCCGACGGGTGCGAGCTCTGCACGATGGCACGGCCCGCCGGCCGGGCCCAACCGACCGCCTCCATCCAGATGGCCAGCGCGCGCTCACGCGCGGCCAGGCCCGGCCGGCGGGCCGCCGCATCCGCGTCCAGCACGGCGACGAGATCCAACGCGCCCGGGCCGAGATCGCGGACGAGCTCGGCGCCCCCGACGACGATCTCGCCGGCGGACCTCGGGAGCCTCGGGCGGGACGGCCTCGCGACCGGCACCGACGCGCTCCTCGCCGCCCATCCTTCGACGTGCTCGGCGCCCCCGCGCCGGATCCCGAAGGTGGTGCCGCCGCAGACGGCGCAGACGCCGATGGAAGCACAGACGATGCACCGCACCTGTCCCGACTCGGCGCGGAGCAACCCGCCGCACGACGCACAGGCGGCCGGCCGGCCGCAGGTGCGACAGATCTCCGCGACGCCGTAGCCGGGGATCGGCGCGTAGATGAAGGCCCGCCGGACGGAGCGAAGAGCCTGGACGAGGCGAGGGGCCCGCCCTTCGGGTCCGGGGCGGACCACCTCCACCACGGGCCATCGCCTGTCCGCGGGCGTCACGACCGGGATGCCGAGTGCCGCGGCCTCTCCCGTCGGGCAGAGGGCCGCCAGCACGCACGTGCCCGCAGACAGCCGGGTCCGCTGGAGCGCGACGTCCCGAACGTGGTGATACGGAGCGCGGTCCTCTCGATGCGCGACGTGGGACTCACGCGACACGTAGATCAGGCCGACGTCCCGGAGCGGCGCGAACACCGCGGGACGCGTCCCGACGACGACGTCGTATCGGCCGTCACGCACGGCGAGCCAGTCTCGGTAGCGCCGCCGCTTGTCGCCGCCGAGATACAGGCAGACCCGGTCGCCGAAGGCCGTTCGGAGCGCTCTGGCCGTCGCCGGGACGGGTGCCGCCTCGGGGACCACCACGATCGCGCGCCGCCCCCGGGCGAGACACGCACCGACGGCGTGGACGACGGCGGCCTGCTCGTCTTCGGGCGCCGGTCGCAGGATGAACGCCCCCGACCCTCCGCCGATCGCTTCGAGCAGCTCGGCCCCACCCCGATAGTCCGCGAGCGTGGCCGGAACCGGCGGCTCCCGCAGCGGCGACCCTTCGACGGTTCCCGTCTGCTCGAGGTCGATCTCTTCGCTCGCTACCCTGGGCGGTGACAGCACCCCGAGCACCGTCGCGAGCGGCGCGACGTATCGCTCACTCATCCACTTCGCGAGTTGGAGCATCGCTTCGTCGAAGAACCGAACCGGCGAGACACGCCGCATCACCGGGAGCGTCCGGCTCGGGGAGCTCGTCGGCGGGGCCGACGATCCACGCCCGCGTCAACTTGCCGTGGAACCGGACACGGACGTACGAGCCGACACCCGCTTCGAGCTCGGCCGGGAGCGTGTACGTGAACGGCCGATCGAGCGAGAGGACCGGCCGGTCGATGCAGACCGCGACCGGGCCTGAGAGTTCCTCAGGCGCCGAGGGCGCTCCGGAGCGCGTCGACGCGATCCGTGGCCTCCCAGGGGAACTCCTTGCGCCCGAAATGCCCGTAGGCGGCCGTCTCCTGGTAGATCGGACGAGCCAGATCCAGGTCGCGGATGATCGCCGCCGGACGGAAGTCGAAGATGTCCCAGATCGCTTCCTGGAGCTTGACGGGATCGACCTGCTCCGTGCCCGACGTGTCGACCATCAGCGATACGGGGTGGGCGGTGCCGATCGCGTACGCCACCTGCAAGAGGCACTTGTCCGCAAGTCCCGCCGCCACCACGTTCTTGGCGACGTACCTCGTCATGTACGCACCGGAGCGGTCGACCTTGGTCGGATCCTTCCCACTGAAGGCGCCGCCACCGTGTGGCGCCATGCCGCCATAGGAATCGACGATGATCTTGCGGCCCGTGAGGCCCGTGTCGGCCTTCGGACCGCCGACCTCGAACCGCCCGGTCGGATTCACGAGGACCCGCACGCCATCGGTGGTGAGCTCCGGGAACTCGCGGAGCACCGGATCGATCACCTCGGCCTCGACGTCCGGCCGCAGGAGGGTTTCGACGTCGACCTCTTCCCGGTGTTGCGCGCTGATCAACACGGTGTCGACCCGCGTCGGCCTGCCGTCCACGTACTCGACCGAGACCTGACTCTTGCCGTCCGGACGGAGGTAGGGAACGACCCCTGCCTTGCGGACGTCGGACAAACGCCTGGCGAGACGGTGCGCGAGGGCGATCGGCAACGGCATCAGCTCGTCGGTCTCATGGCAGGCGTAGCCGAACATCATCCCCTGGTCGCCGGCGCCCAGCATGTCGAGCGCGTCCTGGGAGTGCTCCTCACGCTCCTCGAGCGCGTGCTCCACCCCGATCGCGATGTCGGGAGACTGCTCCTGGATCGCGGTGATCACGCCACAGGTGTAGCCGTCCAGCCCGAACCGAGCATCGGTGTAGCCGACCTCCACCACCGTGTTCCGAACGACCGACGGGATGTCGACGTATCCCTCGGTGGTGATCTCACCGGAGACGAAGACGACCCCGGTCGTCACCAGGGTTTCGCACGCGACGCGACTGTTCGGGTCCTTGGCGAGCATCGCGTCCAAGACGGCGTCGCTGATCTGGTCGGCGAGCTTGTCGGGGTGTCCCTCGGTCACGGATTCGGACGAGAACAGATAGCCCTTGCTCATGGTCGCCCGAGTGTACCGGCGGGTCGCTCCCCCGTCAGGAACCGGCCGATGAGGTCGCAGACGGCCGCGGCGAGCGCCGCCTTCGACCACGTATGCATCGGCACGTCCCGGCCGTCGGCGACCAGGATCGTGGCCTCGTTCGTCTCGCTCCCGAAGCCGGTGCCGTCCCGGCCCACGGCGTTGGCGACGAGCGCATCCAGGCGCTTGCTCCGCAACTTCTCGCGACCGGCGTCCTCGACGTCATCGGTCTCCGCCGCGAAGCCCACGAGGAACTGACCGGGGCGCCTGCGCTCACCCAGCTCGGCCAGGATGTCGGGTGTCGGCTCGAGCATCAGGTCGGGGACCCCGGCCTCCTTCTTCATCTTGGACTCGTTCGGCGCCTTCGGACGGAAGTCGGCGACCGCGGCCGCCATCACGACCACGTCGGCCTCAGCGAACCGATCGACGACGGCCGAACGCATCTCGTCCGCTGTCTGCACGCGGACCACCTCCATCGCAGGTGGCGGCGCGATCGTCGCAGGGCCGAGCACCAAGGTGACCGTCGCGCCCCGGGCGGCTGCCTCGCGTGCGATCGCGATACCCATCTTCCCGCTCGAGCGGTTGCCGATGTAGCGGACCGGGTCGATGGGTTCGTGGGTGGGGCCCGCGGTGACGAGCACGCGAGCGCTCTCGAGATCACGCGGCCGAAGGGCCGCGAAGACGGCGTCGGCGATCTCTGCCGGCTCACTCATCCGCCCCGGTCCCGAGTCCCCATGGGCGAGCGGCCCGTCGACCGGTCCGACGATCCGCACGCCGCGCGACGAGAGCGTGGCGACGTTCGTCTGCGTGACGACCGCGCCCCACATCCCCGAGTGCATCGCCGGCGCCAGCAGAAGCGGCCCGTCGTACTCCAGCAAGGTCGACGTCAGGAGATCGTCAGCCAGCCCATGCGCGAGCTTGGCGATCGTGTTCGCCGTGCACGGCGCGACGACCGCAACATCGTTCTCGTGCGCGAGACGGACGTGGAGAACCTCGCCCGGCCGGTCCCAGAGGGACACGTAGGCGGGTCGACCCGTCAACGCCGAGAAAGTATCCGGGCCGACGAACCGTGTCGCCGAGTCCGTGAGAACGGCCGTCACGTCCATCCCGGCATCGGACAACAGCCGCGCCACGAGGGCGGCCTTGTACGCGGCGATGCCACCGGTGACACCGAGCAGCACCCGGCGACCGTGTGGCTCGGGCACGTCAGTCGACCTCGATGATCTCCTCGGGACGCTCGTAGTCGATCTTGCCCTCGGCGATCTCCTCGAGGGCGATCGAGAGCGGCTTGTTGCGGAGACCGGACTCCACGAGCGGCGGCACGAACTCGCCTCGCCCCTCGCCGAGCTGGTTGTAGTACGAGTTGATCTCGCGTGCGCGCTTCGCCGACAGGATCACCAAGGTGTACTTGGAGTCCACGGTCGCGAGCAAGTCGTCGATCTTGGGTTCGATCATCGGAACGGCACTCCTGTCGCGTTCTTTCAGCAGGTCAGGTGGTCCGGGACGCTTCGATGATAGCAGCGACCTCGTCCGCGGCGCGGTCCGCGTCATCGTTCACCACGACGGCGTCGAACCACGCTGTCTCCTCGAGTTCGCGAGCGGCCAGCCGCAGACGGTCCTCGATCATCACCTCGGTCTCGGTCCCGCGGCCCCGGAGCCGCTGCTCGAGGACCTCGAGCGACGGCGGTTCCAGGAAGACGAGGAGGGCTTCGGGCACGCGCGCCCGCACCTGTTCGGCGCCCTTCACGTCGATCTCCAGGATGACGTCGCGCCCCGCGGTGAGCAGCTGTTCCACCGGTCGGCGCGGCGTTCCGGACCGGTGGCCGACGATCTCCGCCCATTCCAGGAGGGATCCGTCCGCGACCATCCGGTCGAACGCGGCATCCGTGACGAAGTGGTAGTGGACGCCTTCGAGCTCGCCCGGCCGCGGCGCCCGGGTCGTGACGGAGACGGAAAGCGCCGGCCCATCCGGGATCCGGGAGAGCAACCGCTGGATCACGGTGCCCTTCCCGACCCCGGAGGGGCCGGCGATGACGATCAGCGTGCCTCGACGCACGAGGCGAAGCCGCCGCTACTTCTTGCCGAACTTGTCGAGCAGGAGCTCGCGCTGCTTCGAACCGAGCCCGCGCACGCGACGGCTCGCGGAGATGTCCAACTCTTCCATGATCTTCTGCGCCCGCACCTTGCCGACGCCCGGCAGCGACTCGAGGACCGTCGAAACCTTCATCTTGCCCAAGGTGCCGTCGTCACCCGCCGTCTTCAACACATCGGCGAGGGTTCGCTTCCCCGACTTCAGCTCCCCTTTGACCTCTGCGCGCTTCTTGCGAGCCTCCGCTGCTTTGGCGAGCGCCTGCGCGCGCTGTTCGGGGGTGAGCACGGGAAGAGCCATGGACATACTCCTTCGTTCGGTGGAAGGTCAGGAACCCGGGGAGTATACGCACGGCCCGTGAGCGGGACAAACGGGAAACGAACCGTGTGGCCTGCGGATTCAGCGCGCGGAGCGCAGGATCCCGCGTGCGACACCGACGGGATCGGCGGCGTCGGTGATCGACCGTCCGACGATGAGATAGTCGGCGCCGCGCTCGATCGCGGCCTCGGGTGTCAGCACGCGTACCTGATCGTGACCGTTCGATCCTTCGGGACGGATGCCCGGAACGGCGAGCACGAAATCCTCGCCGCACGCGTCTCGCACATCGCGGACATCCTCCCCGGACACGACGACGCCGTCGAGGCCGGCTTGCTTCGCTTCCCACGCGAGCGACGCCGGCGACGCGAGTCCCTCACCACCGTGTGACGACAGGACGGTTACCCCGAGCACCAGCGGCACGGGATATCCCGCGGCATCGGCTCCTCGCCGGGCACCCTCCAGTGCTCCCCGCATCATCGCCTCGCCGCCGAGCGCATGGACGTTGAACATCCGCACCCCGAGCTTCGCGACGTTCGCGCTCGCACGCTCGACCGTGGTCGGGATGTCGTGCAGCTTGCAGTCGACGAAGACCGGCGCCCGCTCGGCCATCGCACGGACGGCCTCGGGCCCGCGCGCCCAGAAGAGCTCGAGCCCGACCTTGAGCATGGCCGCGTGCGGCGCCAACGCCTCGGCGAGTGCCACGGCCGGTGCCATCTCGGAGACGTCGATCGCCACGATCAGCGGGTTCTCGGGGCGAGGTCTCATGGGGCCGGCACCGGATCCGGGTCCGGGTCCGCGTCCGCGTCGGCTCCAGACGGCTCCTGCGGTCGCAGCCGGCCGCGGAGCTCCACCGGCGACGCGAGGCGGGCGGCTTTGAGCCGCCGAGCGATCCCTTGCGCGACCGTCACCGCGGCCGACGGGTCGGTGAGGGTCGCGGTCCCGACCTGCACGGCCCACGCACCGGCGAGCAAGCACTCGACCGCGTCCTCCCCGGTTCGGATACCGCCGCTCGCGATCACGGGGACGTCGGGAACCGCCTGCGCCACGTCGAAGACCGCGCGCAGGGTGATCGGCTTCAAGGCGGGACCCGACAGCCACCCTCGCACCGTCCCGATCCGTGGACGGCCCCGCGTGACGTCGAGGCCGAGCGCGGGAGGTGAGGCCAGGAGCGTTACCCCCGTCGCTCCGGCGCGGACGGCGGTCCGCGCGAGCGTGACGATGTCGTCGGACGCCCCGGGGAGTTTCGCGAAGACCGGAACCAACGACATGCGCGCGACCGCGCCCACGATCTCGTTGAGTCGATCCGGGTGCGCCCCCAAGACCGGGCGATCGAGCTCGTCGTCGGGACCCGACAGATGGATCTCGATCGCCGCGACCTCCGGCCGCCCCTGGAGCGCGCTGGTCATCCGCACGTATTCCTCCAGCGACGTGCCGCCGATCGACACGACGATCCGCGCACCGCCACGGGCGATGCGGAGCAACTCGCCGGCCACGAACACGTCGAGCCCGGGGTTCTGTAGTCCCGTCTCCCAGACGACGCCGGCGGGCGATTCGGCGATCCGCGGCACATCCGAGCCGACCCGCTCAGCGACGGTGATGGTCCGAGAGACGATCGCCCCGACGCGACGGAGGTCGACGAGACCCGCAAGCTCGCGGCCGGTTCCCCCACACCCCGCCGCGATCATCACCGGGGTCGGAAGGATCATCCCTCCCAGATCGACGGTGAGCGAAGGGGCGGCGGTCACGCTCCGTCGCCTCCACCCGGCATCGTCCCCACGGGCTCGGTGGCCGGGGCGGCCTGCGTCCCGTCGAGCCACCGATCCCACAGGATGCGCGCGGGATCGAAGACCGGCCCGTCGATGCACGCCCGGAGGTTGTCGTAGCCGGATCGATCCTTGCGTGCGACCGGGACCGCGCACGTGTTGCAGAGGCCGAATCCACACCCCATGCGCTCCTCGACCGCAACCTGTGCGGGAAGCCGGTTCGTCCGGCAGAACGAGGCAACCGCCACGAGGATCGGCGCCGGCGCGACCGCGTAGACGACCTCGGCTTCCGCACGGGCGATCGCGTCCGGCAGCGCATCGAGGACGCCACCTCGCTCGCCGAGCGAGCCGTCCGCGGTCATCACGGCGACGGTCTGGGCAAGGCGCTTGGCGTCGATCGGCTTGAACACGGTTTCGAGCGTGCTCCCTCCGAGGATCATGTCGACGCGCTTGTGTCGAGCGACGAGCTCTTGGGCGAGGAAGAACAGCGAGGCGGCCCCGCGACCCTCGGCCACCAGGAGGCAGTTCGTGAGGCGCTTCGGATAGGAGAAGGACTTCCCGAGCGGACCGATCACGTCCAGGAACTCGTGCGCGATGGCACCCGCGAGCCAGCCGGTCCCCGCCCCCGATGCCGGATCCACGACGAACTCGAGGGTGCCGGCCCACCCGCCGCGGCGGGACGCCTGATGGATCGAGAAGTGGCGGCGCAAGACGAACTCGCGGCCTTCCGGCATCGCGATCGCGAGGAACTGACCCGGGCGAGAGCGTTCGGCGATCTCCGGGGCGACCAGCGTGATCGACTGATAGGCCCCGATCTTCCGCGTCGACAGGATCTCCGCGCGCGCTCGTTTCATGCGGATGCCCCCGCGACGTCGGCGGCCTCGTCGAACGTCAGCCGCACCTGGATGGGCCCCTCACGGCCCGCGGCGTGGTGCTCCTGGATCGACATCGGGGTCGTCGGTTCGCCGCGGAGCGCCTCGATCCCGCGGAGCGCGGCGAACGCTCCCGGAAGGGTGGTGATGCACGGCACGCCCGCGGCCGCGGCGGCGGTCCGGATGAGCGAGCCGTCCGTTCGGGGGGCCCGCCCGAAGGGCGTGTTGATCACGAGGTCGACCACACCGGCGCGGATCAGCCCGGCGACGTTGTCCGCGTCCTCGGAGACCTTCGCCACCATCGCGACCGGGATCCCCGCCCGCTGCAGGACGCCGGCCGTGCCACGCGTCGCCAGGATACGGAAGCCCAGATCCGCCAGTCGCTTCGCGGGGAACACGATCGAGCGCTTGTCGCGGTTCGCGACGCTCACGAACACGGTTCCCGTGGTGGGAAGGGCGTGGCCGGCCGCCACCATCGCCTTCGCGAGGGCCATCCCGGAGTCGACGTCGATCCCCATCACCTCGCCGGTCGATCGCATCTCCGGTCCGAGGATCGTGTCGACGCCCGGGAACCGGCCGAAGGGAAGGACGGCGGCCTTGACGCTGGTCGATGGGAGATGACGGTAGTGGTACCGATCCGCAGGCACGATCCCGTCCGCGCGCATCTCTGCGATCGTTCGGCCCACCAGCACGAACGTCGCGACGCGCGCGAGCGAGACCCCGATCACCTTCCCGACGAAGGGAACGGTGCGAGAGGCGCGCGGGTTCGCCTCGAGCACCCAGATCCGCTCGTCCTTGACCGCCAACTGCAGGTTCAGGAGGCCGACCACACCGAGCCGTCGGGCGATCCGGGACGTGATGTTCTCGATGAGATCGAGCTCGTCGTCGCTCAGGGTCGCGGGCGGGATCTGGCACGACGAGTCCCCCGAATGGACGCCGGCCTCTTCGATGTGCTCCATCACCGCGCCGATGAAGACGTCGCCCTCCCCGTCGCACACGGCATCGACGTCCACCTCGATCGCGCCTTCGAGGAAGCGGTCGATCAGGACCGGATGCTCGGGCGACGCCTCGGCGGCCATCCCAACGAAGCGCTCGAGCTCTTCGTCGTCGTAGACGATCTCCATCGCTCGGCCCCCGAGCACGTAGCTCGGGCGGACCACGACCGGGTACCCGATCCGCGCGGCGACGTCGCGAGCCTCCGACATGGTCCGTGCCTCGCCGTGGGGCGGCGCCGGGATCTCGAGCTCCTGCAAGAGCGCCGCGAAACGACCGCGATCCTCGGCCAGGTCGATCGCCTCCGGCGGCGTCCCCAAGATCGGCACGCCCTCGTCACGGAGCGTTCGCGCGAGCTCGAGCGGCGTCTGGCCACCGAGCTGCGCGATCACCCCCACGGGTCGCTCCGCCCGACAAACGGCCAGGACATCCTCTGCCGCAAGGGGTTCGAAGTAGAGACGGCTGGCCGTGTCGTAGTCGGTGGAGACCGTCTCGGGATTCGAGTTGATCATCACGGAGGCGAACCCGGCTTCCTCGAGCGCGAACGCCGCATGGACGCAGGCGTAGTCGAACTCGATCCCCTGCCCGATCCGGTTCGGGCCGGCGCCGAGGATCACCACCCGGGGTCGGTCCGCCTCGACGGTCTCGGTCTCCTCTTGATAGGTGGAGTAGTGGTACGGCGTGCGAGCGGCGAACTCGCCCGCGCAGGTGTCGACCGTCTTGAACACCGGGGTCACGCCGAGGGCCTCGCGGCGCGCCCGCACGGCTCCGGCGGAGCGACCCGTGAGTTCCCCGATACGTTCATCCGACAGCCCCAACCGCTTCGCGAGCCGGAGCTCGTCGGTCTGGATCTCCTCGAGCGGTCTCCCGATGAGCTCGCGCGCGCCCTCGACCACCTGTGCGATCTGATCGACGAACCAGGGGTCGATCCGCGAGGCGGCTGCGACGGCGTCGATCGTCTCGCCCGATGCGAGCAGCGCGGCGACCAGGTGCAGTCGGTGCTCGGAGGGCCGGCCGACGTCGGCCAGCGACGGATCGCCCGGTGCGGTCGAGGGAAGCCGAGATCTGCGCCCCCCCACGTTCGGTCCGATGCCGGTCGCTCGAGCCCTCGCCAGGCTTTGCCGAGCGCCTCTTTGAACGTGCTCCCGATCGCCATGACCTCGCCGACGGAACGCATCGTCGAGCCGAGCGCGGTATCGGCGGCGGGGAACTTCTCGAACGCGAAGCGAGGGATCTTCACCACGACGTAGTCCAGCGTCGGTTCGAACGCAGCCGGTGTCTCGCCGGTGATGTCGTTCGTGATCTCGTCGAGCCGGTACCCGACGGCGACGAGCGCCGCGATCTTCGCGATCGGGAACCCCGTGGCCTTGGACGCGAGCGCGCTCGAGCGCGAGACGCGCGGGTTCATCTCGATCAGGACCTGCCGGCCGGTCGACGGATCGACGGCGAACTGCACGTTGGACCCACCCGTCTCCACGCCGATCACCCGGAGCACCTCGATCGCGGTATCGCGCATGCGCTGATATTCGCGGTCGCTCAGGGTCTGCTGCGGCGCGACCGTGATCGAGTCGCCGGTGTGCACGCCCATCGGATCGAGGTTCTCGATCGAGCAGACGATCACGGCGTTGTCGGCGCCGTCGCGCATCACCTCGAGCTCGAATTCCTTCCAGCCTGCGATCGACTCTTCGATCAGCACCTCGTTGACGGGGCTCGCCGCCAGCGACCGAGCCGCGACGTCGGCGAGCCCGTCCCGATCGTCGGCGAACCCGCTCCCCCCTCCACCCAAGGTGAACGAAGGCCGGACGATCACGGGGAACCCGAGCGCCATCCCCAGCGACACGGCCTCCTCGACCGACCGCGCGATGCCCGACCGCGGGACATCGAGACCGGCCTCGATCATCGCGCGTTGGAACCCGCTTCGATCCTCCGCCTTGTGGATCGCCTCGAGCGACGCGCCGAGCATCCTGACGCCCAGCCGGCCCAGGTCGCCGGACTCCGCGAGCGCGACGCTCACGTTCAGACCGGTCTGGCCGCCGAGCGTCGGCAGCAGCGCGTCGGGCCGCTCTCGCTCGAGGATCTGCAGGACGGAAGCCGGTGTGAGCGGCTCGATATACGTGCGATCGGCGAATCTCGGGGTCGGTCATGATCGTCGCGGGGTTCGGGTTGACCAGGCACACCTCGAACCCCTCGCGCCGGAGCACCGTGCACGCTTGCGTCCCCGAGTAGTCGAACTCGCACGCTTGGCCGATCACGATCGGCCCCGAGCCGATCACGATGATCTTCCGGATGTCGGTGCGCCGCGGCATCAGGTCCCGGCCTCCATCAACGCGCGGAACGCATCGAAGAGGTACCGCGAATCGTGGGGGCCCGGCGCTGCCTCCGGGTGGTATTGCACGCTCGACGCGGGCACGTCGAGACAGCGGAGCCCCTCGAGGGTGCCGTCGTTGAGGTTCCGGTGCGAGAGCTCGACCCGCCCCTGGTCGGTGAGCGCGCGGCCGTCGTCATCCTTCGCCCATCCTTCCGGATCGACGGCGAAGCCGTGGTTGTGACTCGTGATCTCGACCGCCCCCGTCGCGAGGTTCTTGACCGGCTGGTTCACGCCACGATGCCCGAACTTCATCTTGTACGTGGCACCGCCGAGCGCCAGCCCGAGCAACTGATGCCCCAGACAGATCCCGAAGATCGGGATCCTGCCGAGCAGCTCCCGGGCCGCCTCGATCCCGTAGACGGTGGCCGACGGATCCCCGGGGCCGTTCGAAAGGAACACGCCATCGAAACCGCCTCGGGCGATCGTCGCCGGCGGGGTCTCGGCCGGGTACACGGTGCATCGGATCCCGTGGTCCGCCAAGAGCCGCAGGATCGTGCGCTTCAAACCGAAGTCGTAGGCGGCCACGCGCAAGATCCGGCCTCGGTGCGTCGACGGCGGCCCGGTGACGACCTCCGCGTCGAACGCGGACGCGGTAGAGACGGTCTTCGCGAGATCCGCGCCGGCCATCCCGGCAGACGAACGGACCCGTTCGACGAGCGACACCGCGTCGAGATCCTCGGACGAGATCGCCGCACGCATCGAGCCCCGTTCCCGGATCCGAAGGGTCAGCCTGCGCGTGTCGATCCCCTCGATCCCCGGGACCGCGGCGTCCTCCAGCGCGTCGGACAACGAACCGCTGGCGCGCCAGGAGCTCGCGCGGCGGGCGACCTCACGCGCGACGAACCCGGCCACCTGGATGCGCCCGCTCTCCGCGTCGTCGGCGTTCATGCCGTAGTTCCCTTGGTGCGGGGACGTCATGGTGACGATCTGCCCCGCGTAGGACGGGTCCGTCAGGACCTCCTGATATCCCGTCATGCTCGTGTTGAAGACGGCCTCGCCGAACGCCTCGCCGGATGCTCCGAACCCCGTCCCTCGGAACACCGAGCCGTCCTCCAGCGCGAGCAGCGTGGGGCGGCGGCCGGGCGTCATCTCGTCGGCTTCCCCTCCGCCACGACCAGCGCGCCGCGGTAGACCGTGTGGGAGACACGACCGCGCAGCCGGCGACCGAGGAATGCGCTGTTGCGGCCCTTCGACGCGAACGGAGCCTCGACGACCCACTCATGGTCCGGATCGAACACCACCAGGTTCGCCGGTCGCCCGGGTTCGATCGGGCCGCCGTGATCGGTCGCGCCCAAGATCCGCGCGGGGATCGTGGAGAGCACGTCGAGGGCCCGCGACAGCGGAAGGAGACCCGGATGCACGAGCTCGGTCATGATCACGCCGAGCGCGGTCTCGAGCCCGATCGTCCCCGGAGGCGCCCGATCGAACTCCGCCTCCTTCTCCTCGATCGCGTGCGGAGCGTGATCGGTGGCGACCGCATCGATCGTCCCATCCGCGAGGCCGTCGCGGAGCGCGTCACGATCCTCGGCCGAACGGAGTGGCGGGTTCATCTTCAGGTTGGCGTCGTACGTCTGCAGATCCTCGTCCGTGAAGGTCAGGTGGTGCGGGGTCACCTCGGCGGTCACCCGGATGCCCTCGGACTTCGCCCGGCGAACGAGCTCGACGCTCCTCGCGCTCGACAGGTGGCACAGATGGATCCGACCGCCGGTTGCGCGTGCGAGCGTCAGGTCGCGCGCGACCACGATCTCCTCCGCTTCGGCGGGGCGTCCCGCGAGTCCGAGGGCGGCGGACACGGCGCCCTCGTGCATGTGCCCACCTTCGACGAGCGACGGGTCTTCCGCGTGCTCGGCGAGGACGACGTCGTCTCCGAACGCCTTCACGTAGCGCAACGCGTTCCGCAGGAGCCGGGCCGTCGGGATCGCGCGGCCGTCGTCGGAGAACACCCGAACCCCGGCCTCGACCATCTCGCCCATCTCCGCGAGCTGTTCTCCCTCGAGGCCTTTCGTGATGGCTCCGACCGGATGGACCTCGCAGAGACCGGCGGCCCCGGCCAGGTCGCGGACGGCCTGGATCACCGCGGCGTTGTCCGCGACGGGTTGGGTATTGGCCATCGCCGCAACCGCCGTGTAGCCGCCGACCGCCGCTGCGCGCGTCCCGGTCGCGACCGTCTCCTTGTGCTCCTCCCCCGGCTCGCGCAGATGCGTGTGCAGGTCGACGAGGCCGGGTGCGATCACGAGTCCCCGGGCGTCGATCCGCTCGGCGCCCTCGGCGGCGTCCGGACCCGCGATGACGCCGTCGGCGACGATGACGTCCCGGACGTCATCGACGCCGGTCGCCGGGTCGACGACCCGGCCGCCCTCGAACACGAACCGCGTGCTCACGCAGCCTCGCCCTTCCCGCCCCCGAGCAGCAGGAACAACAGCGCCATCCTGACGGCGATGCCGTTCGTCACCTGCTCCTCGATCACGGAACGGGGCAGGTCGGCCACGTCGGAGTCGATCTCGACGCCACGATTCATGGGACCGGGATGCATGATGAGGCCGCCTTCCGGCATGAGGGCTACCCGGTCGCGCGTGATGCCGAACAGCCGTGCGTACTCGCGCACGCTGGGGAAGTACTCGAGTCGCTGGCGTTCCCGCTGGACCCGAAGCACGTAGCAGACGTCGAGCTTGGGCAGCACTCCCTCGATGTCATAGCTGACCTGCACGCCCCAGATCGGCGCCTCCGGTGGGATCAGCGTCGGCGGCCCCACCAGGGTGACCTCGGCGCCCATCTTCACCAACCCGAAGCTCAGCGAGCGGGCCACGCGCGAGTGCTGCACGTCCCCGACGATCCCCACTCGGAGCCCCTCGAGACGACCGAGCTTCTCGCGCATCGTGTACAGATCCAGGAGGCCTTGGGTCGGGTGTTCGTGCGTTCCGTCGCCGGCGTTGAGGACGTGTGCATCCACCCACCTGGTCAGCTGGAGCGGCGAGCCGCTCGAGGAGTGACGGATCACGATGGCGTCAGCGCCCATCGCCTGCAAGGTGAGCGCGGTGTCCTTGAGCGACTCCCCCTTCGCGACGCTCGATCCCCCCGCGCTGAAGTTGATCACGTCGGCGGACAGCCGCTTCGCGGCCAGCTCGAACGAGATCCTCGTGCGGGTGGAGTTCTCCAGGAAGAAGTTCACGACCGTCCGGCCACGGAGGGCCGGGACCTTCTTGATCACCCGCGTCCCGACCTCGCGGAACGACTCCGCCGTGTCGAGGATCCGCGTCACATCCGTCGCGCTCAGATCGTGCATCGACAGCAGGTGTTCGTTCACGTCACCGCGCTCCCTCGACCACGACCGCGTCTTCGCCATCGAGCTCGGCGACGAGCACTCGGACGTCGTCGGCGCGACCCGTCGGCACGTTCTTCCCCACGAAGTCGGCTCGGATCGGCAGCTCGCGATGACCGCGATCGACGAGCACGGCGAGCTGGATCTTGCGCGGGCGCCCGAGATCCATCAGCGCGTCCATCGCGGAACGGATCGTCCGGCCGGTGAACAACACGTCGTCGACCAGCACCACGACCTTGCCCGACACGTCGAACGGGATCCTCGTTTCGTGGACCTCGGGCGCGTCCGCGCGCATCCCGATGTCGTCGCGGTAAAAGGTGATGTCGAGGACCCCGACCGGAACGATGGGCCCCTCGATCCGACGGACCTCCTCCGCGAGGCGCCGCGCCAGATCGTCCCCGCGATCCGCGATCCCCACGAGGACCACGTCTGCGGCGCCCTTGTCCCGCTCCAGGATCTCGTGCGCGATCCGGGTGAGGGCCCGCCGGACGTCGTCGGGCTCCATGACCTTGGCGCTCAGAAGGGAACGCCTCCCCGAGCGAGCAGGGAGGCGGACGTGTTGTCGTGCAAGTTCTCGCTCCCTTCCCGGCCTCGCGGGACCGGCTTTAAAGGGGATGAACGGCCGGACGGAGCATACCGGTCGGCCGCCAGGCGGACAACGAGGACGCTTCCTGTTCGCATCGTCCTGCTCGACGTATGCTGGGTCGGAGCTTCCCGAACGCGAAAGGTGCGCCGGAACCATGGGACCTGAATGGATCGTCGTCGGCATCATCGCGGTCGCCGTCCTCTTCGGGGCGAAGAAGATCCCCGACATCGCTCGCAACGTCGGCCGCGCACAAGGTGAGTTCAAGAAGGGGATGCGGGAGGGCGCCGTCGAGGAATCGGCGTCCCCGCCGGTCCAGACGCCGCCCGCGGTGGCAGAGCCGCCCAAGCCGGCCGAGCAGCCGCCGGCCCCCTGACCGACCCGGCCCAGCCTCACGAACCACCACCTTCGTCGCGGGACGCTTCGTCGCGCGCGACGCGTCCCAGGATGCCGTTGACGAACCGTTTCGATTCGTCGGTGGAGAGCTCCGCCGCCGCCTCGACGGCTTCGCTGATCGCGACCGATGGGGGAACGTCCTCTCGATAGAGCAATTCCTCGACGGCGACCCGCAGGATCGTGCGGTCGAGGGAGGTCATCCGGTCGACGCTCCACTCCTCCGCGTCGCGCTCCAGGAGCAGGTCGATCGAAGGGAGATGCGCTTCGACGCCCTCGACCAGCTCACGGGAGAACGTCGGGATGTCACGGCCGGCCTCGTGCCAACCGGCCACCACCGCCCCCGGCGCATGCCCGGTCACGTCGGCTTGGTACAGGACGTCGATCGCGATCCGTCGGGCCTCTCGGCGGCTCCCCACCTCAACCCTTCACACGTTCGAGGTACTCGCCCGATCGGGTGTCCACCTTGATGCGCTCCCCCTCCTCGACGAACAAGGGGACCTGGACGACGGCGCCGGTTTCCAGCTTCGCGGGCTTCATCGCTCCCGTTCTGGTGTCACCCTTCGCTCCCGGATCCGTTTGGACGATCGCGAGGGCGACCGAAGCCGGGAGCTCGACCGCGATGGGCACGCCCTGGTGCATCGCGATCTGCGCCTCGCCCGACTCGGCGAGGTATCGGGGGGCGTCGCCCATGACCTCGCCCGGCACGTGCACCTGGTCGTACGTGTCCTTGTCCATGAACACGTACTCGCCGCCGTCGGCGTACAGGTACTGCATCGACTTGCGCTCGACGATCGCGAGCCCGACCTTCACGCCGGCGTTGAAGGTCTTCTCGACGACGGCGCCGGTCTTGACGTTGCGGAGCTTCGAGCGCACGAAGGCGCCGCCCTTGCCGGGCTTCACGTGCTGGAACTCGACGACCTGGAACAGGGTTCCATCGAGGTCGAGGGTCATCCCGTTCTTCAGGTCGTTCGTGGATACGCTCACCCAGGCTCCCCTCACAGCTCGATCAGGTCGCGCGTGGAGATCCCGACGACCGCGCATCCATCGTCGCGGACCTCCACCATGTCCTCGATCCGGACCCCGCCGATCCCGGGGAGGTAGATCCCGGGTTCGATCGTGACCACGGAGCCTTCGGGGAGCTCGTTCTCCTGGGTCGTTCCGAGCCACGGCTGCTCGTGGATCTCGAGGCCGACCCCGTGACCCAGGCCGTGGACGAAGTTGTCCCCGTAGCCCGCCTCAGCGATGACGGACCGCGCCGCGGCATCGACCTCGACCCCGGTCACGCCCGCACGCACCACGTCGATCGCTGCCTGTTGCGCCTGACGAACGATGTCGTGCACCTTCTGCACCTGGGCCGCGGGCTGACCGAACGCGATCGTGCGGGTCATGTCGGCGTGGTAGCCCTCGACGAGCGCTCCGAGATCGAGCTTGATCACGTCCCCCTCCTCGAGGACGCGATGACCGGGCACGTGATGGGGCTCGGCCGCGTTCTCGCCGAAAGCCACGATCGGATCGAACGCGAGCCCGTCGGCCCCGGCCTCGAGCATCAGGCGCTCCAGCTCCCGGGCGATCCACCCCTCCGAGACGCCGAGGGCGAACCGGTCCAAGATCCCGGTGAACGCGGCGTCCGTCGCCGCCTGCGCGCGCCGGATCAGCTCCCGCTCCTCGTCGTCCTTCACGCGGCGCCCGGCCTCCACCACGTCGTCGGTTGCGACGAGCTCGACGCCGCTCCCCAACGCCTCGGCCAGGCCGGCGTGGGCCGACAAGGTCATCCGGTGGGCTTCGACGCCGAGTCGCGCCACCGGGGTCGACGCGCACCGTTCCGCGACCGCGCCCCGGTACGACCGGTCGGACGCGGACCGGTCGATGCCCGGTACCTCGCGGCGAGCCTGTTCCGCGTACCGCCCATCCGTGAGGAAGAGCTCGAACGACCTGCCGATCAGGATCTGCCCGTTGGAACCGGTGAAGCCCGTCAGGTATCGCGTGTTGGCGAGGTCGGTCACGAGGAACGCGTCCACCCCGAGGTCGTCGAGACGCGCGGCGAGCGCGCGTCTCCTCAGCTGGTGATCCATGGCATCGCCTCCAGCGCGAGATGATAGCCACCGGCCCCGAGTCCCCCGATCGTGGCCCGGCACACCGCCGAGATCACCGACGTCTGACGGAACGACTCGCGTGCGTAGATGTTCGACATGTGTACCTCGATCACCGGCGCCGAGCAGGCCTCCACGGCGTCACGGAGCGCGTAGGACTGGTGCGCGAGGGCGCCGGGGTTGAGGACCACCGCGTCCACCCCTTCGCTGGGCGCCGAGAGCAGCCAGCCGATCAGATCGCCTTCGTGATCGGACTGCTTCCACGCCACCGTGTGGCCGAGCTCTCCGGCTCGTCGATCCACTTCCTCCATGATCTCGGCGAGCGTCTGCGATCCGTAGGTGTCGGGATCGCGCTGCCCGAGCGCTCCCATGCTGGGGCCGAACAGATAGAGCACGTTCATACGGGAGCTCCCATCTCGTGGAGGACGCGGCGGACCTCGTCCGGGGGCACGCGGTCGACGATCCGTGGGCGACCGACATCCTCGAGCAGGACGAAGCGGACGCCGTCATGGAACTTCTTGTCCATCTGGAACGCGTGGAGGATGTCTCCGGCCGGTGGCAGCGGACCGGCCGGGTCGAGGCCCAGGGACGATAGGAGCCGGACCGTCCGGGCCGTGAGCCCTTCCGGACCGAGCCCCCGCGCTTCGCTCAACCGCGCGGCGAACACCATCCCAGCTGCGATCGCTTCCCCGTGCGTCCGACCCGCGAACGCATCGAGTCGCTCCAACGCATGTCCGAGCGTGTGGCCGTAGTTGAGGACCAGGCGCCCACCGGTGTCGCGCTCGTCCTCGGCGATGGCGCCGGCCTTCGCGGCGACGCATCGGGTGACGAGTCGCTCGAGCGCGGTCGGATCCCGAGCCAGGATCGGCGAGGGATCCCGCTCCAGTTGCTCGAGCAGGTCGACGTCGATCGTCAGGGCGTATTTCGCAACCTCGCCCAGTCCGGCGCGGAACGCACGATCCGGGAGGGACGCCAGCGCCGAGATCTCGCTGAGGACCACGCACGGTTGATGGAACGCCCCCACCAGGTTCTTACCCTCGGGGAGGTTCACGGCGGTCTTCCCGCCGATCGACGCGTCCACCTGCGCCGTGAGCGTGGTCGGCACCTGCACGAACGGGGTGCCGCGCATGTAGGTGGACGCGACGAACCCTGCCAGATCGCCGATCGAGCCACCTCCCAGCGCGATGACCGGGTCGTCTCGATGCGCTTCCTGCGTCGCGAGCTGATGCAGGAGCGCGCGATAGACGTCGAGGGTCTTCGCTTCCTCACCGGCCGGGACGAGGAGCGGCACGGCGTGGAGCCGGGCTCGATCCAGCGCGGTCGCGAGGGTTGGGAACCAGGCGTCGTGCACGGTGCGGTCGGTCACGACGAAGGCCTGGGTCGCGCCGGAGAACGCCGGCAGCAGTTCGTCGGTGCGGTCGAGCACGCTCGAACCCACGATCACCTCGTAGGACCGCCCGGAGACCCGGACGGTCACGCGCTCCAACGGAGCTCCTCCACGATCGCGTCGGCCACCTCTCCGGGTGGGCCGCTGCCGTCGACGACGTGTGCCGCGAACTCTCGATAGAGCCCCTCGCGCTCGGCCAGCAAGCGCTCCAGATCACCCTCCGCCCTGATCAGGGGACGCTCGGCGGCCGGGCGGACGCGCTCCTCCAGCAGATCGAGCGGGACATCCAGGAACACGCAGGTCCCGGTGTTCCGCAACGCGATCCGGTTCGCAGGCTCCAGGACCACGCCGCCGCCGCAGGCGACGACCGACGGGTCATGGCGCGACACCTCGACGAGCGCCCTCGCCTCCAGGGCCCGGAAGGCAGCCTCCCCTTCGCTCGAGAAGATCTCCGCGACGGTCGAGCCGTGGCGTCGCTCGATCTCGCCATCGAGGTCGACGAACGGGACACCCAGGCGACCCGCGACCTCGCGTCCGACCGTTGACTTGCCGGATCCGGGCATCCCGACCAGGTAGACGATCACGGGAGGTCCTCCAGGTACCGGTCGAGGTTCCCCCTCGTCTCCGGGAGCGAGTCTCCCCCGAACTTCTCGAGCGTCGCGTCGGCCAGCACGAACGCGACGACCGCCTCGCCGACGACCCCGCCGGCCGGAACCGCGCAGACGTCGGTCCGTTGCTTGATCGCGACCGCGGGTTCCCCCGTCGCGAGGTCCACGGTCCGGAGCGGGCGCGGGACGGTCGAGAACGGCTTCATCGCGGCTCGCATCCGGATCGGTTGGCCGGTCGACATGCCGCCCTCGATGCCGCCGGCTCGCGCGGTGGCTCGTGCGAGCCGGCCGCCGCGCACGACGATCTCATCGTGGGCCTTCGACCCGGGACGCGCCGCGGTCGCGAACCCGTCGCCGACCTCGACGCCCTTCACGGACTGGATCGACAGCAGCGCTGCGGCGAGCCGCGCGTCCAGCTTGCGATCCCAGTGCACGTACGAGCCGAGCCCGGGCGGGACGCCGTACGCGAGGACCTCGAAGACACCGCCGACCGTGTCCTTCGCCTTGCGCAGACGGTCGATCTCCGCCTTCATGGCTTCAGAGGTGTCGGGGTCCGCGCAGCGAACGGCGGATGCATCGATGGAACCGCGGTCTTCCGGCACCGGCACCTTCCGCGAGCGGCTCCGCACCTTCCCGATCTGCACGACGTGCGAGAACACCTCGATCGCCAATCCCTGCAGGAACGCCTTGCAGAACGAGCCGGCCGCGACCCTCGCGGCCGTCTCGCGGGCGCTGGCGCGCTCCAGCACGTTGCGGACGTCGTCGAACCCGTACTTGATCGTGCCCACGAGGTCGGCGTGGCCCGGTCGCGGGCGCGTCAGCCGCTGCGACGGATCCGCCGGTCCTTCGACGGCCATGAGCTCCCGGTACTTCGCGTCCCACTCCACGTTCGGGATCGTGATGGCGATCGGGGACCCCAGGGTCAGACCGTGGCGGACGCCGGCCACGACCTCGAACGCGTCCGCCTCGAGGCGCTGACGTCCGCCGCGGCCGTAGCCGTGGCGTCTGCGGGCGAGCTCCTCCGAGAGCGCTTCGGATGAGAACGGGACCCCCGCGGGGAGCCCTTCGAGCACCGCCACGAGCTCCTTCCCGTGGGACTCCCCGGCGGTGAGCAGGCGCAACATGCGCCCGATGATAGTGAACACGCGGTTCGGAACCGCGGGTATGCAAAGGGTGCGGGGGCGGCGCCCTTGCGGGGCCGCCCCCGCCGACCGGCGACCGCTCCCCCCGTGGGCGGGCCGCCGGGCTTCGCCCCGCGTCTACTTCGACGGGGTGATGCAGAGCGTGAACGACTGATCGCCGAACACGAACGTTCCACAGTTCCCGGAGACCGAGCGCAGCTCGAACCGGTTCCCCGGTCCGAACTGCTCGCCGACGGCGACGTTGTAGACGACACCGTCGATCTCCACCTGCGCGCGATCGGTCCCGCTCACCCTGAAGGTGTCGAGCAGGACCACGGTGTGACCGCCCAGGTTCTGGCTCGACCCGCCGCCCGGCTGGGTCGGCGGCGGCGAAGCTCGAGCTCGACGAGCCTGACCCCGAAGAGCTGCTCGAGCTCGAGGAGCCACCCGAGCTCGAGGAGCCCGTCCCCGACGTGCCGGTCGCCACCAGGAACTGCGGAGGGGTCGAGAACGGGTCGCGTCCCGTGAATCGCGCGACCGGCGTCGGGGTGGTCGTCGGCGTGACGGTCGGGGCGAGGGTGGGGGTCGCCGATCCCGTGGTGCGTCGTGGCGGGGCCTCCGTCCCACCCCCACCGCCGAGCACGTTGAGTAGGACGAGCCCCACGACGAGGACGCCGGCCACGATGCCGCCGATCCTCAACGTCCGTCGGTCGCGATCGGAGAGCGGCATGGTTAGGGGCTCGCTCCCGAAGTCGGCCCGGGCTCCGAGCCCGGACCGGCGCTCGTGTCGGTCGTGTACGTCTGGATCGTGGCGCTGAGCGTCAGGAGGGGCACGCCGGTTTGGCTGGTCTCGCCCGGCGCGAGGCTCAGGTTGGTCACGATCGCCGCTCTCGGCAGCGTTTCGATCTGATACATGAAATCCGTCACGTCGAAGTACGTGCCCGTGGCGCTCACGCCGACGGCGATCTTCGAGAGGCCCGACGCCGCGTCGAAGACCGGGGTGCCGGGCGACAGGGACACCAGATCGATCCCGGCGGAGATCGCCGCGTTCTGCAACAGCAGGATGAGGCCCGGCTCCTCGGCGGTTGCGGGGATCCGCTGGTTCACCTCCGCGATCGTCTTGCGGGCCTGGGGCGCGGCGGCCTTCGCGTCCTCCAGGGCGCTCTTGCGCGACTCGAGGGTCTGCTGATCACGCTGCGCCTGATCCAGCTGGTCCTGCGCCGTCGAGACCTGGCTCATCTTCGGCAGGACGAGCAGTAGCACCATCAGGATGGCAACCGCGGCGACGGCCAGACCGGCGAAGAGCGGCGCCCGGCGGTTATCCATCGGCGGTCACCTGGCCCTGTCCCCTCGGCGTCTCGACGTCCTGGGTCAGGTCGACGCTGGTGGTGAACGTGTACGCGTTCGGGACGGCGGTGTCGGCCGCGATGGTCGGCATCCACGGATTCACCCAGCCTTGCACCAGCTCCAGCCGCGTCAGCCAGATGCTCAGCGAGTCGAACCCGATCGCCTCGCCGCCGGTCGTCATCGTGCCGATCAACGGGGTGGTCGTCGTCGTCGTTCCTCCCGTCGTCGGAGCCGGCCCGGTGATCGTCGCCGAGAAGGTGCTCAGGTACGCGTCGCTCGGGATCACCCGCGACAGGTCCATCAACATCCCGGAGAACGAGACCTCGCCCGCATAGGCGGCATCCAGCTGGCTCTGCGCCTGCTGCGCCTGCACCTGCAGGTCGTCGTACTTCTGCAAGGAGTCGATCTGGCTCTGCAGCTGGTCGTTCGTCTGCTGCTTCGCCTCGATATCACCGTTCACGGATCCCAGACGGCCGACCTGGACGAGGAAGAAGATCACGATCAGCGCGAGGATGAGCGCGCCGGCCGCAAGGACGGTGAGCGTCAACCGCCGGTAACGCTGTCCCTGGAGGATGTCGGGAGGCAGGAGGTTGACCTGGCTCATCCGACCCTCCCCGGGATCGCGAGTCCGACCGACACGGCGAAGAACGGCTCCGCGGCAGCCATCGCTCCCTCGGATTCCTCGAGCTCGGACGGCACGTGCTGGAACACGCGTCCGGGATCGACCGGGACCGGGATCCGTTGGCGCATCAGGTCGATCAGTCCCTCGAGCTTCGAGCCCCCACCCGTCACCAGCACCCGCGCGATCCGAGCCTCTCGAGCCTGTGCCGTGTAGAACTCGAGCGACGAGCGGACCTCATCGACGAACGCCGCGGCGCGCTGGAGCGCGACCTGCCGCACCTGCTGCGGTCGTGGCGCCGCCCCTGCCTCGGGAGCGGTCGCTCCCTCGGGTCCGTCGGTCGCTTCGGGCTGGGCCTCGACGACCGATCCCTCGATCTCCTCGCCGCGCTTGAGCCGTTCGGCGACGGCGTCATCGACGCCCGCAGCCCGCGCGATCGCGGTGGTCACGTCTCGGCCGCCGCTCGGCAGGATGCGGACGAACCTCGTGTCCCCCCGGTCGTGCACGACGATGTTGGTGACGTGGGCCCCGATGTCGATGATCGCTTCTTCGCCGCCCTCCTCGAGGTCCATCGACACATCGGGCGTCCCGACCGCGCGGACGAGCGCGAACGGGATCAGGTCGAGCCCCATGGGCTCGAGCCCTGCACCCGCCACCGCCTGGACGACCTGATCGACCATCGCGCGCTGCGCGGCGACCAAGAGCATCCGCAGCATCTTCCGGTCGTCCTGCTCGAACTCCCCGATCGGGTCGTAGTCCAGGACGGCCTCATCCACCGGCATCGGGATGAACTCCTGCACCTGGAGGCTCAGCGAAGCCTTCAGCTCCTTCTCCGGGAGGAACGGCAGAGCGATCTCACGGACGACCACGCGCTGGTTCCCGACCCCGAGCCACACCTGGCCACTGCTGAAGCCGCCCCGTTTCCAGAGCTCCCGGAGGGCATCCGACACGGCAAGGGGATCGCGGACCTCTCCGTTCTCGACCGCGCCGGGCGGCAAGGGGCCCTGCGCGGCGCGGACCACCGTCGGCTGCGTCCCGGCCGAGAGCTCAGCCGCGCGGACGGCGGTGGACCCGATGTCGAGTCCGATCCGACCCTTGGCCACTCAAGCCCCTTCCACGTGGACGGAGCGCTCCGTCAGGTAGCGCTCGACGTCCCCTTCGCGGATCCGGTAGTTGTGCCCGACGCGTACCGCGGCGAGCTCTCCGGCCTTGATCAGCCGGTAGACGGTCATGTTCGAAACGCGCATCGCGGCGGCAACCTCGCCCACGGTGAGGAGCGACCCTCCGCCGGGGACGAAGGCCTTGGAGTCGCCGATCGCCATCCGCCCTTTCTCCGATCCGAGCCCGTTCTCGCCTGAACCTTCCGAGGCCAGATGTGGCACCTGTGTCACAGGTGCCACATCTGCCACATAGAGTTCATCGAAGCTCAGGTAGCCCCGAAAGCAGGCTCACGAAACACCAGGGGTCAGGGCAAGTCAAACATCCCGAAGAGATGATTTCCGCAGGTCGAACGCCTGTTCGGGGTCGCTGGACGCGATCAGACGCGGACGAACGTCCGGAGGTACCAGTCGGCGATCTGGGACCCCCAGAACGCGGCGACGATGGCCCCCGCGGCCAGGTACGGCCCGAACGGGATCGCCGCCTTCCGGCTTCGGCCGATCAGCAGGGCGATGATGGCGCCCACGCCCCCGAGAGCGATCGCTGCGCCGGCGGCGACCCCGACGTACCGCAGGCCGAGGGAACCGAGCACCAGACCGATCAGCGACGCCAGCTTCACGTCGCCCATCCCCATCCCCCGTGACACGAGCGCGACGACGAAGAGGGCGCCCCCGAACAAGGCGAACCCGGCGACCATGCGGACGAGGTCCACCGGCGCTCCGGCCAGCCGCGCGACGACGAGGTAGACGGGGAACGCGACGAGCGAGGGATACATCACCCGGTTCGGGATGATCCGGTGTTCGATGTCGATCAGGGCGATCGCCGGCATCAACATCAGGAGGGCCGCGATCGCGACGGCGACCCAGACGCTCTCGTAGACGAGGAAGGCGCCCGAGACGAGCAACGCGGTGGAGAGCTCGAGCAGCGGGTACCGCGCAGAGATCCGCGAGCCGCAGTTCCGGCAGCGCCCCCGGAGCAGCGCCCATCCGAGGATCGGGACGTTATCCCGGTTGGCGATCTCGACGCCGCAGGTGGGACATCGGGACCGTGGCTGGACGACCGACTCGCCGGCGGGGACGCGGGCCGTGACGACCGTCATGAAGCTCCCCAGCGCGAGACCGAGCGGGAACGTCACGATCGCGAGGAGCCAGTCCACGAGCGAACCCTACCGTCGACGATGCCGGACGCTAGACGTTGAGCTCCTGCCAGAGGGTCCGTTCGTACGTCGTTCCGAACCCGAGCACCCGCTCGATCCGTGAGTTGTAGAGGATGTCGTAGCCGTTCTTGAGGTCCATGCTCCCCGCGTAGAGCGCGCCCTCGCCGGGAGGCTGGCTCGCGGGGTGGTTCTTGAACGCCATCTTCCCGGTCGTGTAGAGCAGACCGACCACGCCGTCGTCCGGGTTGGAGACGGTCCCGGCGTCGAACTCGACGGAGTTCTGACCGTAGATGCTGCAGTCGCCACCGTTCGTCGTGCACGTCGTCCCCGAAGCGGGATGGTAGGTCGACACGACCACCATGTCGGCGGCCACCGACGATGAGGTCGTGCTGACCGTGCTCGTGTTCCCGAAGTCGACCGGGGCGTTCGTCACGACCGTGAAGTCGCCGCTCAACGTGATCCCGTCCAGGCAGATCTGCGTCGTGGAGGCGGTCGTGCACGACGAGTTCGACATCGGCTGGGGGCTGATCTGCCACACGGCGAAGGTGCCCGTCAGCGACGTCTTGTGCGCCGCGATGTACGCGTTGAAGTCCGCGATCGCCGTGCTCGACTGGTTCGATCCGCAGGTGCCGCCCGTCGGGTAGCACTGGAGGTGGAGCGGGTCGGTCGAAGCCGTCGGGTAGTTGTTCGGGTCGAAGACGAACGTCGGGAACGTCACCGGAACGGGCGCCGTGGTCGTCACGCCCGGGGTGCTCGAGGTCTCACCCGTGATCCCGGAGATCTTGCCGCACGCATCCGCCGCGCCCTGCACCGGTGAAGTTCCCGCCGCCGCCGATCGTGACCGCGTAGCTGCTCGACGTGGAGCTGCACGTCGTCGTCGACGGGCGCGCCGGCGACCGCGTCACCCTGGATCACGACCTGTTGAGCTCCCGACGATCCCGGTCGGGCCGCCGGTCCAGACCTTCCCCGATCTTCCCGGAACAGCCGACGGCCGCATCTGGTCTTCACGATCTGGCCGCCGTTCGCGATCGAAACGCCACCGGCCGAGGAGAGGACGCTGCCGCAGATCGTGGCGTTCTGACCGACCGAGACATCGCCATCCGAGTAGATGTCGCCGGTGATCGTGGCGTTGTTCTTGATGTCGAGCGCGGTCTGGCTGAAGAGCGCGTATCGGAACGACGGGACCGGCTCGTACGTCGCCTGGACCTCCCGTGTGAAGGTCGGGCTCGTCTTCGTCGGGAAGTATCCGATCGACGTGACGACGATCTTGCCACCGGTCTGGGTCCAGCTCACCTGGTACTGGCCTCCCCCGCCCGTGCAGACCGTCGACCCCGACATGTTGCACGGGTTGGCGGCGGTGCGGCTCTCGCCCAGCCGCGTGATCGAATCGTTCAGGCCGGCCTCCGCGACCGTCAGCGCCCTGCTCCACTCGACCGCCAGACTGGACTGCTTGAGGGACGCCGTGCCCGCATCGAGCCCGACGACGAGCAGCACGGCCATGATCGCCAGGAGCAGCATCGCGATGACGAGGGAGTACCCCTCCTCCTCCCGGCGCAGCCGGCGCATCAGGGTCACCATCATCCCGATCCTCTCCTCAGTCCTGTTGGGCGTTCCGGAGCTGCACGTCGGTGGCGATCACGACCGTCGAGGTCGTGGTGCCGAGCGACAGGCTCACGGTCACCTGATCGACGATCCCGCCGTGGCTCGTGTACGTGAACGGCGTGTTGTTCGTGAGCGAGGACACGACCGGCGCGAAGTGGGCGCCGTCGTCACGCGATTGTTCGAGGGAGTACGGCGCCGCGGTCCCGGTCACCCGCCAGATGATCGTCTCCGGCGTGCCGTCGATGTAGCTGGAGAAGGTGATGGACGACGCGGTGCTCGCGGCCTGGTCGATGGACTCGCCCTGCCGCAGCTGCTTCGAGATCTGGTCCAAGGCGACCCGTCCGTCGGCGAAGACATCGCGACGGTCCGTGATCGTGGCGGTCGTCGTGAACGTGCGGAGCGCGACCATCATCACCGAGGACGCGATGATCCCCATCACCATCATCGTGACCAGCAGCTCGACCAGCGTGAAGCCGGCCTCGCCGTCAGCCGGTGACGTGGTTGCTCTGCGCGCTCTGGTTGCCCGCGAGGTCGTATGCCTGTACGTAGTATTCATAGCTGTCCGTCTTCTTGTGGGTGTCGTTGCACGACGTGCTCGACGTGTCGCAGACGAGGGAGAAGGCGCCGGTGGACGTGATGATCCGCCGCCAGAGGCGGTAGCCGCCCAGATCGGTGACACCGGTCGGCGCGGTCCACGCCAGCGTCAGGGTCTTGTTCTGACCCGAGGTCGACGAACGCCGAGATGTGAAGCACGGTCGGCGCGCCGGGGGCGGTCGTGTCCAGGATGATCGTGTCCGTCATGACCGCGCTGTAGAGCCCGCCCGAGTCGTAGAACCGGGCGTAGACCGTCTTGGTCCCGTCACCGGTCAGGAGGCTCCAACTCGCCGTCGTGCCGAACGCCACCTTCGCCGACCACGTCGTCCCGTCGTTCGAGAACTGCATCTGCGCGGGGGTTGCCCCGGAGCCCTTCGCGATGTTGAGGACGACCGTCGTGGTCGTGGTGTAGGTCGCTCCGCCGGCGATCGAGATCGTCCCCGCGTTCGGACCCCCGTTCCCGCCGAAGGGGTCGACCGTCGTGACGGTGCAGTTCAACGAGCTGTTGGTCGCCGTGCCTCCGCCGTTGTCGACGACGGTGTTCACGATCGAATAGGTCGCGTAGCCGGGGAACGTGAACGTCGCGGTCGTCCCGCTGGCCGTGCCGAGGACCGTCGCGCCGTTCTTGAAGGTCCAGCTCACGCTCGCGATCGTGCCGTCGGTGTCGGACGCGACACCGGAGAACGTGACGCGTCTTGTCGCTGATGGACGTCACGGTCGGGCAGCGACGGTGGGCGGCGTGTTGAGCGCCGGCGCCTTGTAGACGACCTTGCCGTCGGTGAAGAGCGACGTTTCGGACTGGCTCTTGGTCCCTCGACCCAGCTCGTCGTTGTACGTCACCACGACCGTCACCCGCTTCTCGTCGTGTCCGCTCGCATCGCTCACGCCGTCGTTGTTCCCGTCCGCAGCGTCCGAGACGCCGGTGCCGTCGGTCGGTGAATCCACCCAGGTCACGTAGCGATAGACGCTGTACGTCGTGCTGCCGACGAAGAAGGGACTCTGGAAATGCTGGAGCGCGGGCGATGCGCCGGCGACCCGGACCAGTGCTTCGGCTGACAGTGGCCCCGAGCCGTCCGGGTCGAATGTCTGCGCCGTCTGGTTGACCCAGTAGTCGGGGTTCAGCGGGTCCGAGGAATGCGACAGTCCCGGATCGGGGTCCGACAGAACGAGGTTGTCGTAGTTGAGTGCTCGGGCCTGCTCCATCTGCTGATCCAGTGCGGCGCGGGCCGCGAGCCTCTGGCGCGACAACCCGGTCGAGCCCAAGCCGAAGGTCAACGCCTGTGCGACGGCGAAGATGCCGATGGCCAAGATCGTGATCGCCGCCATCGCCTCGACCAGCGAGAACCCCCCCTCGTCGTCGAGATGGGACAGCCGGGCCCGGAGGCGATGCATACGGACAGGGGATGAGGTACTCATCCCTCTAGGGTTCGGCTCATTGCGTGCTCTGCTTAAGCCGCTGTCGGCCATCCGGGGGAAACGGAACGGGCGACCCCGGAGGGGTCGCCCGTTCTCGGTGCTTGGCGGAACGGTGGATCTACCAGCTGGGCCCTGAGACGCCGTTCGCGTCGGTACCCAGGCAGTCCCCGCCGGAGGCGACGGCTGCACTGCCGTAGAACGTGCCGTTCTGCGAGTCGTCCTCGACGTAGTAGCACGTCCCGGACTTCGACCACGCCGCAGCGTCCCAGATCGTCCTGCGAAGGAACGTCGACGCTGATCGTGTTCGGGCCGGTCGAGCCGGGGCTCGTCGAGTCGACGAACTGACAGCGACGTCTCGATCGTGGCGAGGGTCGCCGCGTCGCAGACCTGACCGGATCCGGCCGTGTCGTCGTACGTGTCGTGGTCCGTGAAGCATGTCTTCGCGGCCGCGAGCGCGTTCCGGAGGCCCGACTGGGCCGCCTTGTCGTTCGCCCGGTTCCGGGCGCCCAGGAACGTCGGCAGAGCGATGGCGATCAGGATGCCGATGATCAGAACGACCACCATCAGCTCGATAAGGGTGAAGCCTTCGTCCTCACGGACGCGCTTCGTGAGACCCTTGAGCATCTGCCTTCGCCTCCTTCCTTTTGAGCAGAGCGCACCCCAACGGTGCGCGGTCTCTAGAGGTGTCGGCGCGGTTCACGCCTTCCTGAAGCCGAAAATCGCGAAATGCTCAAGGGCCTCCCTCGCAAGGCAGATGCCGAGGAGCCGGGCCTGGGGCCCGGCTCCGAAGGGACCAACGGGGATGGCTGACTACTTGATCAGCTTGATGATGTTGAACATCGGCATGTACAGGGCGATGACCGCCGCTCCGACCGCTCCGCCGATGACCGCGATCAGGAGCGGCTCGATCAATGAGGTCAAGGCGTCGACCGACGCCTCCACCTCCTGGTTGTAGAACGTCGACACCTTCTCGAGCATCGTGTCGACCTGACCCGTCTCCTCGCCGACCGCGAGCATCTGCACGACCATCGGCGGGAAGACCTTGTGCTTGCCCAGCGGCTTGGCCATCGACTCGCCCTCGCGGACGCTCGACTGCACGTCGTTGACCGCCTTCGAGATCACCTTGTTGTTCACCGTCTCGCTCACGATGTCGAGGGCCTGGAGGATCGGCACGCCCGAGCGGAGCAACATGGACGAGCGTCCCGGCGAACCGTGCGAGGGCGGTCTTGTGGAAGAGCGAGCCGAAGACCGGGACGCGCAGCTTGAACGCGTCCACCGCTTCCCGCCCCGCCGGCGTCGCCTTCCACCGGCGGAGGAAGAAGCGCCCGGCGAAGATGGCGATCAGCACGACGTACCAGTACTTCTTGAAGACGTTCGAGATCATCAGCAGGACCTGCGTGGGAAGCGGGAGGCTCCCGCCCAGCTGCGCGTAGATGCTCTTGAACTGCGGCACGACGAACAGCAACATCCCCGACAGGATCAAGGACACGAGCGCGACGACCGCGATCGGGTAGGTCATCGCCGACTTGATCTTGCCGCGCAGCTTCACCTCGTTCTCGATCATGTCCGCGAGCCGGAGCAGGACGCTGTCCAGCGAGCCACCCGTCTCGCCCGACTTGACCATCGAGACGAACAGGTTGTTGAAGACCTTCGGGTGCTTCTGGATCGCCGCCGACAGCGAGGACCCCTGCTCGATGTCCAGCCGGCACTCGCCGAGGACCCGGGCGAGCTCCTTGTTGTTGGTCTGGTCCGCCAGGATCGCCAGGGCGCGCAGGATGGGCAGCCCCGAGTTGATCATCGTGGCGAACTGCCGCGAGAACACCGACAGCTCCTTGAGCTTGACCTTCTTCTTGGTCAGGTCGACGTTGAACCCGCGCCCCTGTTTGCCGACCTCGAGCGGGGTGAGGCCCTGCTCGCGGAGCCGTTGCAGGACCAGCGCCTCGTTGTCGGCGACGAGGGTCCCGCTGATGAGGTTGCCGCCTCGATCGCGGACCTTGTACGCGTACGTGTCGGGCATCGCTTACCTCACATCCCGCCCAAGCCGTCCGACGTTCCGAACGACCCGGTCGCCCATGAGCTGGCGTCGTCGCCGCCGAGGGCGGAGCCACCGGCGGAGTACGCGGACAACCCGCCCGAGGATCCGACGAGGCGCTGGAGCTCCTCGGGGTCATGGCAGCGCTCGAAGGCCATCTGCTGGCTGATGCGCCCGGCCTTGACGTGCGACGCGAGCGACATGTCCATCGTCTGCATCCCGTACCGCCCGCCCGCCTGCATCGCCGAGTAGATCTGGTGCACCTTGCCCTCACGGACCAGGTTGCGGATCCCGGGCGTCGCGATCATGATCTCGGCCGCCGCCACCCGACCCTGGCCGTCGACCGTCGGGACCAACTGCTGCGTCACGACGCCCTGGAGCGTGGTCGAGAGCTGCACCCGTACCTGCTGCTGCTGGTGCGGAGGGAAGACGTCGATGATGCGGTCGATCGTCTGCGGCGCGTCCTGTGTGTGGAGGGTGGCGAAGACGAGGTGACCGGTCTCGGCGGCGGTGATCGCGGTCGAGATCGTCTCGAGGTCCCGCATCTCACCCACGAGGATCACGTCGGGGTCTTGACGCAAGACGTGTTTCAGGGCTGAGGCGAAGCTGTGCGTGTCGGCTCCGATCTCGCGCTGGTTCACCACGCACTTCTTGTGCTTGTGCAGGAACTCGATCGGGTCCTCGACGGTCATGATGTGTCCCGAGCGCTCGGTGTTGACGACGTCCACCATCGCCGCGAGCGTCGTCGACTTCCCGGATCCGGTCGGCCCCGTCACGACGACGAACCCACGTGGGAAGCGGGCCAGGTCGGCCGCGACCGGCGGGAGCCCGAGGTCCACGATGTTCTTGATGTCGAAGGGGATCACGCGGAAGACCGCGCCGACCGCGTCACGCTGCATGAAGACGTTCACGCGGAACCGCGCCCGCCCGGGCAACGAGTACGACATGTCCAGCTCGAGCTCCTGCTCGAACCGCTCGCGCATCTTCTGCGGGAGGATCGCGTAGATCATCCCCTGGAGGGCACGGGGGTTCATCGGCGGATAGTCCTCGAGTCGCTCGAGCTCGCCGTGGATCCGGACCGTCGGCGGGGTACCCGCCGTCAGGTGGAGGTCCGAGCCGTTCAGATCGAGGAGCCTGCCGAGCAGTTCGGGGACGGGGACCTGGATGTCCTCATCCGGAGGGGCAACCGTGCTCATCGTCATTTCACCACCCTTGCGACTTCGTCCAGCGTTGTGATGCCCATGCGGGCCTTCTCCAGCCCGTCGTCGCGAAGCGTCATCATCCCCTGCTGCACGGCGACGTTCCTGATTGCATCGGCAGAAGCGCGCTCCACCGTGAGCCGTTCGATCTCTTCGCTCATCTGCATCACCTCATAGAGGCCGATCCGGCCCCGGTACCCCGTGTTGGAACACGCCGGGCACCCTTGGGCCTTGAAGAGCTGCGGGATCTCCGGCCAGAGCCATTCCGGGAATCCGGCCGCCTCCAGCTCCGCCTGCTCGGGCTGATAGACGACGCGGCACCGCTCGCACAGCTTGCGCGCCAGGCGCTGGGCCACGACGGCGTCGATCGCCGAGGCGACCAGGAAGGTCTCGACGTCCATCTCCACGAGACGCGAGATGGCCGAGGGCGCGTCGTTCGTGTGCAGCGACGAGAGGACGAGGTGACCGGTGAGGGCGGCCTCGATCGCGATCGTGGCCGTCTCCTTGTCTCGGATCTCACCGATCAACACGATGTCGGGGTCGGCTCGGAGGATCGACCGCAGCGCGCTCGCGAAGGTGAGCCCGGCCTTGGGGTTCACCTGCATCTGGTTCACGCCGGCGAGCCGGTACTCCACCGGGTCCTCCACCGTGATGATGTTCTTGGACTCTTCGTTGAGGATGTTGAGGGTGGAGTACATCGTGGTCGACTTGCCCGAACCCGTCGGTCCGGTCACGAGGATCGCGCCGTAGGGCTTCCTGAAGGACTCCGAGAAACGCTCGTAGGCGTTCTCGAGGAACCCGAGGTCCTCGAGCCGGAGGAGCGCGTTGGACTTGTCCAACACGCGGATCACGACCTTCTCGCCGTGCACCGTGGGGAGGGTGGCGACACGCAGGTCGAGCGCCCTTCCGCCCACCTTCATCGAGATCCGGCCGTCCTGCGGAACGCGTCGTTCGGCGATGTTGAGGTCGGCCATGACCTTGAGCCTGCTGATCAGGCCCCCCTGGATGCTCTTCGGCGCCGGCGGCATCGGCTCGTGCAGCACGCCGTCGACACGGAACCGGATCCGAACGTTGTGCTCGGCAGGCTCGAGGTGCACGTCCGAGGCACGGTCGCCCACCGCCTGCGTCATGATCGCGTTCACGAGCTTGACGATCGGCGCGTCCTCGAGGGCCTCCTCGAGATCAGCCGTGGTCTCGTCGACGGACTCGGCGGCGATGCTCGCCATCGCCTCCACCTGCGAGTCCATGCCGGAGAACTTCTGGATCGCTTCCTCGACGTCGTTCGCCGTCGCGACGACGGGTTGGACGTCGCGCCCCGTGATCGTCCGGATGTCGTCCAGCGCGTAGACGTTGGCCGGATCGGACATCGCGACCAGCAGCCGGCCATCGCGCTCCCCGATCGGGATCGCCCGGTACCGGCGTGACAGCGCTTCGGGCAGGAGCACGGTCGACGTTGCATCGATCGGGAACTCGTTGAGGTCGACGAACTCCAACCCGACCTGCTCGGCCAGCGCCCGCACGAGGTCGGCCTCTTTGATCATGCCGAGGTCGATCAGGACGCGACCGAGCGATTTCGGGGTCTTGCGATGCTCCTCGAGTGCGGTTTCGAGCTGTTCGGGGGTGATGAAGCCGAGTTCGATGAGGATCTGGCCGAGCTGCTTCGACTTCCGCTTGACCGTCGTCATCGATGCTCCCGAGGCCCGTTCGGGCTAGGTCGTTGGCTGGGTCTCAGCTGTTGTCTTCGTCACCGTCCTCGTTCAGCTGAAGCAATCCCGAGAACTCTTTGGCCAGCATGACCCGGTCGACCTCGCTCGGTTCTTCCGTCACCTTCTCGGGCTCGTCGGGGGCCCGTTCGGCGGATACCAGACGCTGCGGCTCACGCCGGAAGGGGGTCGCCTCTTCGCCCTCTACGGGGGACGCGTCGTCCGACCCGCCGACCGACGGTTCCACGCCGGAGCCCGGAGCCACGAGGGGTGCCGCTTCGAGCGGCGCGATCGCCGGCAGGGAGGACGCGGCCTGCTCGGCCTCCAGACGGGAGAACGGCGAGCCTTCCGTCGCGAAGGCCGCGGGGCGACCTGCGGGCGTTACCGGGTCGGCCTCCGAGGGTGTTGTCGGTCGGAGCCGTTCGGGCTCATCGACGGTCCCTGGCGAGTCACCGCCTCCCGACCCCGCGTCTTCGAGGGGTTGCGGAGGGGTGGGCGCCTCTCCGGGGCTCCGCCCGTTCCATGCGCGCTGATCGGCCGGCGGGGCGCTGGCGACCGGCTCCGGTGCGGGTTCCGGGGCCTTCGCCTCCGCCGGGTGCAACGACGTCCGAGGACGTCCGGAGGGGGCGCTCGAGGCGTCGGGGACCTTGAGCGTCTCCCCCTTCTTGGCCCTCGTCTCCTCGGCCGCCAAGACCGCCTGCTCCAGCTGATCCAACAGGACACCCGGGCGGACGCCGGTCCCGGAGATCACGAAGGCCGCGTACGGGCCCCGGTGCACGTACGCCCACAGCTGGTCGGAGAACTCGACGAACCCCCGTCGGGCCTCGCCGACGTGCACGAACTTCAGCCACGCCGGCTTGAACGCCTGCTCGTCCTCCTCCGGATAGGCGCCGAGCACCATGCCGTCGCGAGACAGCACGAGACAACCCCGCACGTCGTCCATGGTGAGGACGACGCGCTGCGCGAGCGCGGCGTATTCATCCATCCGTCTGCTGGAGACATCGTCGAGAGGTCGAGCGCCCTTGAGATGCGCAGGGTCGCGGCGGTGACGGACCGGTCAGGATCGCTCGGCGATCGCCGCGACCGCGGCCGCGGACATCACCTCGAGCGGCGCGGGATGCCCCGTCCAGAGCTCGAAGCTCAAGGCCGCCTGGTGCAGGAGGAGTCCGAGCCCGCCGAAGACGATGGCACCGTGCTCCCGCGCGGTCACCTGCATCGGCGTGACGGCCGGGTGATACAGGAGGTCGACGACGAGGGTCTCGTCGTCGACCGGCGGCAACGGGAGCTGCTCGCCGTCGGCGCCCAGGGGGGTCGCGTTGACGACCAGATCGGCCGGATCCGGTTCGTCGTCGAACGTCGTGACGACGAGCTTCGTCGAGAACCCGTCGAGCGCCTGCCGGAGGTCCGTGGTCGCGGCCGGATCGCGGGCGACGACCGTGATCCGGGAGGCGGCGGCGCGGGCGAGCGCCAGAGCGCACGCGCGCGCCGCTCCACCCGCGCCGAAGATCAAGGCGGTGCTGCCCGCGGGGTCGAAGCCGGCGTCGCGCCGCAGGAACCGGTCGAAGCCGGGGGTGTCGGTGTTGTGTCCGGCCATCCGGTCCTCGCCGACCACGACCGTGTTCACCGCGTGCAGACGGCGAGCGTCATCCGTCAGCGTATCCATGACCTCTGCCACCTCGGTCTTGTGCGGCATCGTCACGTTGGCGCCCGCGAACCCCAGCGTGCGAAGCCCGGAGACCGCTGCGCGAGCTTCCCCCGGAGCGACCGGGAGGGGCACGTAGGTCCAGTCCAGGTCGAGGGCCGCGAACGCGGCATTGTGGATCGCGGGCGACACGCTGTGCGAGACCGGCCAGCCGATGATGCCCACCGTTCGGGTCCCGCCGTGGATCCTCGTTCCCGTGTCCATGGGATCTAGCCCAGACACTGTTGGACGTTCACGTTGTGCTCGTGCAGGGTCCTCGCGAACCGATGGACCCCGTCGCCATCGGGTGGGCACAGCACGTAATAGAGGTAGGGCGTGTCCGCCGGGTGGAGGGCGGCGTCGAGCGACGCACGACCGGGACTCGCGATCGGGGTCGGCGGCAGCCCGGCGTTGATCCTCGTGTTGTAGGGGTTGTTCGTCAGGAGATCCGACGTCGAGAGCTGGCCGTCCGGCGTGGGGTCGTCGTACAGGAGGGTCGCGTCGATCCCGAGCGACATCCCCTGCGCCAACCGGTTGTAGATCACGCTCGCGATCTTCGGCCGGTCTTCCTCGACCTGTGCCTCTCGCTCGATCATGGAGGCGACGATGACCACCTGGTAGGGCGTGAGCCCGAGCTTCTCCGCGCCACCGGCGAGGTCGAGGCTCTCGGCTTCGGTCTGGAACTGATCCAACATCCGACGGATCACCGAGTCTGAGGTCAGACCCTTCCTCACCAGCTGGTAGGTGTCGGGGAACAGGAACCCCTCGGCGGTACCCGCGCTCCGCGGAAGGAACGGCGGCAGCGCGTACCGGCCGCTGTCGGCGAGCGATGCGAAGTCCTTCGCGGAGAGCCCGGTCTGGTCGGCCACCTCGCTCGAGATGCTCCGCTCCCCCGGGTAGGTCGTGGAGATCCTCAGGCCTTCGGGAACGGTCAGCCGAACGGTCGGCACCTTCGGCGGCGGCGTGGTGATGACACCGACGATCTGGTCGAGCGACATCCCGACCTGGAGGTCGTAGGTCCCGGCGAGGATCTTCCCCGCCTTCCCCGTGCCACGGAGCAGCAGGTTGCCGACGAATCCACCGCACCGGATCAGCCCGCGCTCATCGAGCGCGGCCACGACGTCCTGTCCGGTCGCCCCCGGAGGGATCTGGAACGCGACCGGATCGCCGGTCGCGATCGGCGGCTGCTGGCAGCCTCGATACTTCGCCACCGCCGCGGAGAGCCCGCCGACGACGAGGAAGAAGACCACGAGAACCACGACGAGGCGGACGCGTCGTCGCCGGCGACCTGCTGGGCCGCCCGCGTGATTCGGCGCGGTCGGCGTCGGGGTGTCCATCGGGCGACGAGGATACCGGCCGGCGCCTGCTCAGCCCGTGGAGGCGCCGGTCCGGCGGGCGTCGAGCCACGCCTGGAGCGCGATCCTCGCGGCCTCGGCATCGACGACCGAACGCCGCTCGGGCGCTTTCAGACCCGCGCTGCGAAGACCTCGTTCGGCCTCGACGGTCGTGAAGCGCTCGTCCTGCATCGCGACCGGGACCGGAAGCACCGCTCGCAAGGTCTCGGCGAAGGCCTCGGCATGGGTCGCCCGCGAGCCGTGCGATCCATCCAAGGACAACGGCAGACCTACGACGACGAGGGTCACGCCGTTGTCCGCGACGAGCGCGGCGATCGCCTTGAGCTCACCCGGCGGACGTCCGACCTGAACGGTCCCCATCGGCACCGCCAGGCGGCGCGCGTCGTCGGAGATGGCGACGCCGATCCGGACGTCGCCGAGGTCCAGTCCCAGCACGCGACCGGGCGCGCCTGCCGTCATCAGCGCCGGTCGAGCAGCTCGCGCACACGCGCCGGGATCCCGCCGAGCGCCTCGGGGACCTTCGCGGCGTCCTTGCCGCCCGCGTTCGCGAGGATGTCCTTGCCCCCCGCGCCGCCTCCGATCGAGCGGGCAGCCGCCTCCAGGACGGCGGGCGCGGTGATCCCGCGCTCGACGGCCGCCGTGGTCGTGGCCGCGACGAGCATCGCCTTGCCGTCCGCGCCGCTGCCGACGACCACGACCGCCGGCCCTGCGCTCAGTCGATCGCGCACCTTCTGCGCGAGGTCGCGGAGACCACCCGGATCCTCGCCTGACACCTCCGAAACGACGAGAGAGACGCCGTCGACGTCGTGCGCGCCGGCGACCAGCGACGCGATCAACGCGTCGCGGTCGCCGGCGCGCAACGACCCGAGTTCGTTCCGGAGCCGCTTGTTCTCCTCGAGGACCTTCCGCGCTCGTTCGATCGCCCCCTGCGGATCCTTCGCCTCGAGCGCCTCGACGAGACCGTGCAGGAGGGCGCGCTCGGCGTTGATCTCGCGGAGCGCGTCCGGCCCGACGAGCGCCTCGACCCGGCGCATCCCGGCGCCGATCGAGCCCTCGCGCAGCAGTCGGATCACGGCCACGCTCCCGGTGCGGTGCACGTGGGTCCCGCCGCACAGTTCGCGGGAGTAGTCGCCGATCTCGACGACGCGGACGAGGTCGCCGTACTTCTCGCCGAACAGCCCCACCGCCCCCAGGGACTTCGCCTCGTCGAGCGTCGTTTCGAAGATCTTGACGGGATCGTCGGCCGCCAGTCGTCGGTTCGCCTCCCGCTCGGCCTCCTCCAGCAGCATCGGTGCCGACCGGGCCGGGGTTCGGGAAATCGAAACGGAGCCGGCCAGGCTCGACGAGGGAGCCCGCCTGGCGCGCATGCTCGCCCAGGAGGTGCTTGAGCGTCCAGTGGACGACGTGCGTCGAGGTGTGGGCACGGGTCGTCGCCTCGCGCCGCTGCACATCGATCGACGCGACCGCCGGCTGCTGTGCGCGCACCTCACCCGAGGCGACGATGCCCTCGTGAACGATCCCTCCGTCGCCTGCCGGCACGGTGTCGATGACGTGAACCGTCCCGGTGTCCGTTCGGATCTGTCCCTGATCACCGACCTGACCACCGCCCTCGGCGTAGAACGGCGTACGCTCGAGGAAGATCCGAACCCGCTCGCCCTCCTCCGCCGCATCCAGCTCGGCGTTGTCCTCGCCCAAGAGGAGGCGCACCGGCGATTCCGCCTCGTGTTCCCGGTACCCGACGAACTCGGTCGGCGGAACCGCTCCGGCCTCCAGACCGATATCGACCTTCTTGGCGGCCGAACGCGCACGGTCGCGCTGCTCCTCGAGCAGGACCGCGAACCGGTCGGTATCGACGGACAGCCCCTCGTCCGCCGCGATCTCCTGGAGCAGCTCGATCGGGAACCCGAACGTGTCGTGCAACTTGAACGCCGCATCGCCGGAGATCGTCGCGTCCTCGGCGTGCGTCTTCGCGTCGTCGAACAAGACCATGCCTTGCCGCAACGTGGCGGCGAAGCGCTCTTCTTCCGAGTCTGCAACCTGACGGACGAACGCTTCGTTCTCCCGGAGCTCCGGGTACGCGTCGCCGAACCCCTGGATCACGCTCGTGATCACCTCGTCGAAGACCCCGCGCTGGATGCCCAGTCGGCGCGCGTGGGAGACGACGCGCCGCAGCATGCGACGCAGGACGTAGCCGCGCCCGGTGTTCGACGGTTGGACCCCGTCGGCGATCAGGAACGTCGCCGCCCGCCCGTGCTCGGCGATGATCTTGAGCGAGACGTCGTCGTGCGGATCCTGGCCGTGCTTCCGGCCGGAGAGCCGCTCGGCGACCTCGAGCGTCGGGCGGAACAGATCCGTTTCGAAGACGTTGTCGACGCCCTGCAGCACCGTCGCCACCCGCTCGAGCGACGAACCGGTGTCGACGTTCTTGCCCGGCAGCGGCGCGATGATGGTGAGATCGGCGTCGACCTGGTCCTGGATGAACACCAGGTTCCAGATCTCCATGAAGCGCTCCTCGTCGACGTCGGGTCCGCCGTCGGGTCCGTACTTCGATCCACGATCCACGAAGATCTCGCTGCAGGGGCCGGCCGGCCCGGCGGCGTGCGTCGTCCAGTAGTTGGCGGGCTCGCCCTGGGCGTCGAACATCCCCCGCCGGACGATCCGGTCCGGGGCGAGCCCCGCGACATCGACCCACGCCGCGACCGCTTCCTCGTCATCGTCGAACACGGTGACCCACAGGCGATCGTGCTCGATCCCGTAGCCCTCCGTGATCAGCTCGTGTGCCCACCGGATGGCGTCGACCTTGAAGTAGTCCGCGAACGAGAAGTTGCCGAGCATCTCGAAGAAGGTGAGGTGCCGCGCATCCTGGCCGACGTTCTCGATGTCGTTGGTACGCATGACCTTCTGGGCGGTCGTCGCGCGACGGTACGGCGGCTCCGCCTGTCCGAGGAAGTACGGGATGAATTGGTTCATCCCCGCGTTCGTGAGCAGGAGCCCCGACTCGGGCGGCGGGATCAACGACGACGAGCGGACGCGGACGTGTTCACGCTCTTCGAAGAACGAAAGGAACAGCTCACGGATCCGGTTGCCCTCCACGGCGATGAGTCTACCGGCGGGTCAGGCGGCGCCCGGACCAGGCACGTCGTGCTTCGCGCGGAGCTCTCGTTCGCGCTCGTCGGCGGCGCGCTTCCCTTCCTCCACGGACTCGGCGACGAGCTTCGAGAGCTCGAGCAGCCCGCCGCGCGCCTCCCGCGCGATCGCCGCCGGCTTGGCACGCTGGACCTGCCGCCGGGTCCAGCGGGAAACGAGGATCGCGCCGGCGGCGCCGAAGCCGACGCCCAGAGCGACCCAGAACGGCCGGCGCACGTCGCTCCGGTCCTACTTCTTCGGCTTCTTGGAGGCGGCCCTGGCGAACCCCTTGCGCACCCCGGCGCCCAAGGCGATGAGCTTCACGATCGGGCTCGTCGCGGCTTCCTCGATCAGCCCGGAGAGGCGCTCGACCCGCCCGACGATCGATCCGGCCGACTCCAAGACGATGTCCACCCGGTCGATCTCGCGGTTCGTCTTCTCGATCGAGGTCTTGACCTCGCGCAGCAGCGGGACGGTCTCCTCGCGCATCGCGTCGATCGTCATCTTCGTGCTCTCCAGGACACGGAACGTGTTCGCCAGAACGAGACACAGGAACAGGACGAGGGCCCCCCACAGGGCGGCGACGATGATCAGCGCGGTATCCCCTGCGGTCGCGACCATGCTTCGTACCTCCTGGCTGCCGACTGCCGGCCGGAGCCCCGTAGCCTACCCGGTCGAGGGATCCCGCCGGGAGGGTCCGGCCGGACCGCTCCCGGGCACCCAGTCCTTCGTGTCGTCCCCCATCTCGGAGGGCTCGTAGTAGCGGTTGCCTCGGTAGCGGACGGGACGGTACTCCTGGTCGGTCCAGTGGCCGGGTTCGTCGTGCGGGTAGACGTAGCCCTTCCCGTGGCCGAGCTTCTTCGCGCCGGCGTAGGAGGTATCGCGGAGATGCGTTGGGACGGGGTCGGCCGACGCGGCGTCCTCGACCGCCGCCGAGATCGCCGTGTAGACGCTGTTCGACTTCGCGGCACGCGCGAGATACAGGGTCGCCTGGGCGAGGTTCAGCCGTGCCTCGGGCAGCCCGACGTGCTCGACGGCCTGTGCCGCGGCAACGGCTTGCAACAGGGCCATCGGGTCGGCGAGCCCGATGTCCTCCGAAGCGTGCACGATCAGCCGGCGCGCGATGAAGCGCGGGTCCTCCCCCGCCTCGATCATCCGAGCGAGCCAGAAGAGCGCCGCATCGGGGTCCGACCCCCGGATGGATTTGATGAACGCCGAGATCACGTCGTAGTGGGCGTCGCCCTGCCGGTCGTACACGACCGCCTTCCGTTGCACCGCGTCCGCTGCGACCTCTCGGGTGATCTCCGTCTCACCGGCGGCTTGCGCCGCGAGCGCGGCGGCCTCCAGCCCCATGAGCGCGATCCGCGCGTCCCCACCCGAGATGGTCACGAGATGCTCGAGCGCGTCGTCGGCGATCGACAGGCCGTGTCCGCCGAGCCCGCGCTCGGCGTCGTCCAGCGCGCGCCGAACGAGCGCCGCCACATCGTCGGGCGCCAACGGCTCGAGGCGCATCAACAGGCATCGGGAGAGCAACGGGGTGTTCAGCGAGAAGTACGGGTTCTCCGTCGTGGCACCGATCAGCGTCACCGTTCCTTCTTCGACGGCCGGCAGCAGCACGTCCTGCTGCGCCTTCGACCACCGATGCACCTCGTCCACGAACAGGACGGTCTTGAACAGACCGCCGCGAGCGCCCTCCATCACCTTGCGCGCGTCGCCGACGCCGCTGTTCACGGCGGAGAGCTGCACGAGGTGCGCACCGACGGCATCGGCCAGCAGGTGCGCGAGGGTCGTCTTGCCGGACCCGGCCGGCCCCCACAGGATCAGCGAGGGCAGCGCGCCCGTCTCGATCAGCTTCGTCAGCGCCCGTCCGGGTCCGACGAGGTGCGTCTGCCCGACGAACTCCGCCGGCGTCCGCGGACGCATCCGGGCGGCGAGGGGAACGTCGGCCACGGCCTCAGTCGTACCGGACGATGTTCTTGGGACGGATCCGGAAGAGCACGCGGACCTGCCCCGGCTTCGGCGTCCACGGCTCGTGGTCGTATCGACGGCTCAACGAGTCGATGTGCTCTTCGGCCTCGGGCCCCGTGAGCCGCTCCTCGACGACGCCCTCCACGGAGATCCACCGGTAGGCGTCGTCGAACGCCTGCACGGCGACGACGACACGTGGATCGTGGGCGGCGTTCCGGTCCTTCCGGCGGCCCTCGGCGGTGTTCACGAGCACGTGGCGTTCGTCGGCGTCCACCCAGGTGATCGACGCGGCGGGCGACCCGTCCGGGTCGAGCGTCACGAACCACGCGTAGTTCTCTCCCCGGAGGAGTTCGAGGTCGTCGGGCTCGAGCGAAGCCATCAGCGCTCTCCTTCCGTCCGCGGCGGCTCGAGCACGCGGATGCCGAGCTCGCGGAGCTGCGCGGGATCGACGGGCGAAGGACCGCCCATCAACGGATCGGCCCCCGACTGCGCCTTCGGGAAGGCCTGGACGTCACGGATCGCATCCTTCCCCGCCATCAGCATCGCCAGGCGGTCGATGCCCATCGCGATCCCCCCGTGGGGCGGGGCGCCGTACCGGAACGCGCGGATCAGGTGGCCGAACTTGCCCTCGATCTCGTCGTGCGACAAGCCGAGCACCTCGAAGACCCGCTCCTGGATCTGCGGATCGTGGATCCGGATCGAGCCGCCACCCAGCTCGAACCCGTTCAAGACCAGGTCGTAGGCACGGGCCTTCGCCGTGCGGGGCTCCAGGTCGTCGGTGAGGGGAGCGGTGAACGGGTGGTGGTTCGAGACCCACTTGTCCTCGTCATCGCTCCACTCGAACAGCGGCGGCTCGAAGTACCAGACGAACTCCCAGAGGTCCTCCGAGATCAGCTCGAGCCGCGCGGCGAGGTCCCGACGGAGCCCGTCGAGCGCGACGTTCGTCCGGTCGATCCGGTCGGCGACGAGGCAGACCAGGTCCCCGGCGCCCGCACCGGTGCGCTCGAGGATCCCGGTCCGCTCCTGGTCGCTCAGGAACTTCTCCACCGGCGAGCGCAGCGCCCCACCCTCCTCCACCGAGATCCACACGAGCCCAGCGGCGCCCCGGCCCTTCGCGTCCTCGACGAGCTTGTCGAGCTCCTTCCGCGAGAGGGCTGCGCCGCCGGGAGCGGCGAGCCCCTTGATCACGCCGCTGTCGGCCGCGACCTTCGCGAACGCCGTGAACCCGGAGCCCGCGAAGACGTCGGTGAGCGTCGAAAGCTCCATCCCGTACCGGAGGTCCGGCTTGTCCGACCCGTACCGGTCGAGCATCTCGTCGTAGGACATGCGACGGAAGGGCGTGGTGACGTCGACCCCCTGGGTCTCCCGAACGATCCGAGCGTAGAGCGGTTCGATCACCGCCACGATGTCCTCCTCGTCGGCGAACGACATCTCGACGTCGAGCTGCGTGAACTCCAGACCGCGGTCGGCACGCGGCTTCTCGTCCCGGAGGCATCGGACGATCTGGTAGTAGCGGTCCTGGCCGGCGACCATCAGCAGCTGCTTGAGCTGCTGAGGAGACTGCGGGAGGGCGTAGAACGACGCGGGGAACATGCGCGAGGGCACCAGGAAGTCACGTGCGCCCTCCGGGGTGGCGGTCGTCAGGACCGGCGTCTCCACCTCGAGGAACCCGAGTGGGTCCATGTGCTCGCGGATCGTCCGGTTGATCTCGTGACGCAAGCGCAGCGCGTGGGTCATCTCGGGTCGTCGCAGGTCGAGGTACCGATACTCGAGCCGGAGCAGCTCATCGGCCTCGATCCGATCCTCGATCACGAACGGCGGCGTCTCCGCGCGGTTGAGCACCTCCACCGACCCGACCGCGACCTCGATCGCGCCGGTCGCCAGATCGTCGTTCGCCATGCCGGCGGGGCGATCGCGGACGACCCCGGTGATCCGCACGACCCACTCGCCGCGGAGCTCCTGCGCCACCGCGTGCGCGTCGGGAGCGTCGTCCGGATGGAAGACGACCTGCACCACGCCCTCTCGATCGCGCAGGTCCACGAAGGTCACACCCCCGTGGTCGCGTCGGTGGGCGACCCAGCCGCAGAGGGTTACCTGGTCGCCCGCGTGCGCCAGGCGGAGCTCGCCGCACATGTGCGTCCGCATCGCGGTGGCCATCGCGGCAGGATCCGTCATCGTTCCTCCCCGACGAGTCGCTCGGCGAGCTGTTCGGTCGCGACGGTCTCCTGCTCGCCGTCCGCGAGTCGCCGGAGGGTCACGACACCGGCGGCGAGCTCGCGCTCCCCCACGATCGCCGCGAACGCCGCCCCTGCGTGATCCGCCATCTTGAGCTGCGCTTTCAGGGGCCGATCCTCGTACGAACGCTCCGCCGGCACACCGGCGTCGCGGAGCTGCTCGACGAGCCGGCGGGCGGCCGCGCGCGCGTCGCCCTCGCCCACGGCGACCACGAAGCACCGGGTCGCGCGCGCGGGCGGCCGCGGGACGCCCTCACGGTCCATCGCCAGCCCGACGCGATCGAGCCCGAGCGCGAATCCGACGCCGGGGGTCGCCGGTCCGCCGAGCGTCTCGGCCAGGCCGTCGTAGCGGCCCCCGGCGTTGAACGTCGCCGCCTGCGAGGAGACCTCGTTCGTCGAGATCCACTCGAAGGCCGTCCGGGTGTAGTAGTCGAGACCGCGGACGAGCCGGGGATCCAGTTCGTAGCGGACGCGCGCCTCGTCGAGGCCGGACCGGACCGCAGCGAAGTGCTCGCTGCAGGGACCGCACAAGTGGTCCACGATCGTCGGAGCGGCGAGCACGAAGTCCTTCCGGCCGTCGACCTTGCAGTCGAAGACGCGGAGCGGATTCTTCCCGAGCCGCACGCGGCAATCCTCGTCCAGCTGATCGAGGTACGGCTCGAAATAGCGGATCAGCTCCTCGCGATACGCGGGGCGGCACTGCGCATCCCCGATCGAGTTCAGGTGCAGCGCGTAGGCCCGGAGCCCCCGTTCCCGAGCGAACCGCTCGCCCAGCGCCAGGACCTCGACGTCGGCCTCGGGACCGCCGACGCCGACGATCTCGACCCCGAACTGGCGGAACTCGCGCAAGCGGCCCGCCTGCGGCCTGTCGTGTCGGAAGTGATGCCCCACGTAGTACGTCTTGAACGGCGTCGGCAGATCGTGCGCATGGGCGAGGTACGCCCGTACCACCCCGGCGGTGCTCTCCGGCCGGAGCGTGACCGATCGCCCCCCCTTGTCCTGGAACGTATACATCTCTTTCGTGACGACGTCGGACGTCTCCCCGGAGGTGCGCACGTAGAGCTCCGTGTGCTCGAAGGTCGGCGTTTCCACGTACCGGAACCCGAACAGCCGCGCCGCCGTGTGCGAGGCCTCGTACAGGGCCTGCAGCTGATCGGCGTCGTCGAGCAGGACGTCCTGCGTTCCCCGCGGGGGTTGGAACGACATCAGGCGAGCTCCCGCAGGTACGGGTTGGTCGCGCGCTCACGCCCGACCGTCGTGTCCGGACCGTGCCCGGGAAGCACCCTCAGCCCGTCGGGAAGCGTCAGGAAGCGCTCGAGGCTGCGGCGCATCTGCGCCGGATCCGAGTTCGCGAAGTCCGATCGTCCGACCGAACCCGCGAAGACGAGGTCGCCCGAGAAGACCAGCACGTCGCCGTCGACGCGGAAGATGCAATGACCCGGCGTGTGGCCGGGGGTGTGCCAGACCTCCACGTCGACGTCCGCGAGCCGAAGGACATCGCCGTCCTCGACCGAGCGCAGATCCTTCACGGGTTCCAGCGGGTTGGGGAACCCATCGCGTCGCCATGCCACCGGATCCGTGAACGCGAGGGCGTCCGCGGGATGACAGAACACGGGGATCCCGTCCCCGGCGAAGACGCCCGCGGTGCCCGCGTGATCCAGATGGGCGTGCGTGAGGAGCACGGCGGCGGGTGTCTTGCCCGCCGCATCCAGCAACGCATGGACCGCCTCCGGCTCGAAACCGGGGTCGACGACGATCGCCTGATCCGTCCCGTCGGCCGCCAGGAGCCAGCAATCCGTCCCGTACGGGTTGCGATCGAAGACGTCGAGGTACATGAGTGGTCATGCTACCGGAGGGGTTCGCGCGGGCCGCTGACGCGGCCCGCGCTCACGGGACGACCGCCTCGACCTCCACCTCGACCTTCCAGCGGGGATCGAGGAGCCCGGCGACGACGATCATCGTCGACGCCGGGCGCACGTCCCCGAAGACCGTCCCGTGAACCGCCCCGATCGCCTCGGCGTCTCCGGCATCGACGAGGTACATCCGGGTCCGCACCACGTCCGGGACGGTCGCGCCGGCCTCGGCCAGGGCCCGGGCGATGATCTCGAAGCACCGGTGAGCCTGGGCGGCCGGGTCGGGGTCGACGCTGCCATCGGGCATGATCGGGGCGGTCCCGGACACGACCACGCGATCACCGACGCGGACGGCGCGGCTGAACCCGATCGTCGCTTCGTACGGGGAACCCGACGAGACGCTCCGACGCTCCTCGGTCACGGCGTCTCCCCATCGAGCCACATCGTGAACGGCCCATCGTTCACCAGCTCCACCTCCATCTCGGCGCCGAAGACGCCTCTGCCCACCTTCAGACCACGCGTCTCCAGCGCTCGGGCGAACGCCTCCACCAGCTCTTCCGCCTCCCCAGGATCCGCCGCGTATACGAACGACGGCCGGCGACCCTTGCGGGTGTCGGCGTAGAGCGTGAACTGGGACACGACCAGAGCCTCGCCGTCTACGTCCGCGATCGGCACGTTCGTCTTCCCATCGGCGTCGCGGAAGATCCGGAGACCCACGATCTTGTCGGCCAGCCGGTCGACCTGGGACGTCTCGTCACCACGTCCGACGCCGACGAGGAGCACGTAGCCGATGCCGATGGACGAGATCGCCTCGTCCATCGACCGAGACGGTCGCGCGCGACACCCGCTGCAGCAGGATGCGCATCTAGCTCGGGACCACGCGGTACGCGTCGTACACGTTCTCGACACGCTTCACCGACGCGAGCAACGAGGACAGGTGCGTGATGTCCGCGAGCTCGAAGCTGAAGCGGAGCCTCGTGATGCGATCGCGCCCGGTGGACGAGTTGGCCGAGAGGATGTTGACGTGCTGGTCCGAGAGCATCGTGGCGATGTCCGACAGGAGCCGGGTTCGATCGAGCGCCTCGACCTGGATCGCAACGACGAACGACGTCGACTTCCCTTCCGCCCAGGAGACCTCGATCATGCGTTCAGGTTCCCGCCGGAGGGTCTTCACGTTCGGGCAGTCGGCACGGTGCACCGAGACCCCTTGCCCGCGTGTTACGAACCCCACGATCTGGTCGCCGGGCACCGGCGTGCAGCAGCGGCCGAGCCGAACCCAGACATCGCCGAGTCCCTTGACCATGACGCCCTTCGCGACGTCGGGTTGGGTGATGCGGACGGGACGCGCGAGCGGAACGTCGGTGACGTCTTCCTCAGCGCTGCCGCTCAGCTGTCTCGACAACCGGGCGACGACCGATTGCGGTGACACGTGCCCTTCCCCGACCGCGACGTACAACGCATCGAGGTCGGGCTGCTTCAGATCCGTCGCGACCTGCTCGAGCGCCTCTTCCGTGGTGAGCCGTTTGAAGGAGAGGTTCTGCTTGCGCATCTGCCGTTGGAGGAGGTCCTTCCCCTGGTCGAGCGCATCCTCACGGCGGCCCCGAGCGAACCATTGCCGGATCTTGTTCCGCGCGCGCGGGGTCGCAACGAACTGGAGCCAGTCCTGCGACGGCCCCTCCCCCTGCGCCTTCGAGGTGAGGACGTCGACCGAGTCGCCCGTGCGGAGCTCGTAGTCCAGCGGTACGAGCTTCCCGTTGACCTTCGCGCCGATCGTCCGATGCCCGACCTCGGTGTGGATCGCGTACGAGAAGTCGACCGGCGTCGCCCCTTGGGGCAGGTTGATCACATCGCCCTTGGGCGTGAAGACGAACACGCGTCCACCGGACAGGTCGATCCGCAGGCCCTCCATGAACTCCCGCGGGTCGGCCATGTCCTTCAGCCACTCCATCATCTGTCCGAGCCACGCCAGGTCGGCTGTGTCCTTCGACTGCTTGCCACCCTCCTTGTACCGCCAGTGCGCCGCGATGCCGTACTGCGCGGTGCGGTGCATGTCCCGCGTCCGGATCTGGATCTCGAGTGGTGTCCCGTTGGGTCCAACGACCGTCGTGTGCAACGACTGGTACATGTTCGACTTGGGCATCGCGACGTAGTCCTTGAACCGTCCGGGGATCGGCTTCCAGAGCGAATGAACGGCGCCGAGCGCCGCGTAGCAGTCGCGGAGCGACCCGGCGAGGATCCGGATCCCCACCAGGTCGTAGATCTCCTCGAACTCCTTGCCGCGGATCACCATCTTCTCGTAGATCGAGTACAGGTGTTTCGGACGACCCTCCACGTCCGCCTTGACCCCGAGCTCCTTGAGCTTCTGGCGGATCGAGCCGGTGAGCTCGTCGATCAGCTCACGCCGCTCGTCGCGCCGGGCTTCTACCAACCGGGCGATCTCCTTGTACGGACCCGGATGCAGCGTCTTGAACGACAGGTCCTCGAGCTCCCACTTCACCTCCTGCACACCGAGCCGGTTGGCCAACGGGGCATAGATCTCGAGCGTCTCGGTCGCCATCCGCCGCTGCTTCCCCGGCGACAGCGCCGCGACGGTCCGCATGTTATGGAGCCGGTCGGCGAGCTTGATCAGCAGGACGCGGATGTCGCCCGCCATCGCCACGATCATCTTGCGGACGTTCTCGGCCTGCGCCAGCTCCCGCGTCCGGAACTCGAGCCGGTCGAGCTTCGTCAGCCCGTCGACGATGCGCGCCACGTCCTCGCCGAACCCTTGCTGGATACGGCCGAGGGTGACCTCCGTGTCCTCGACCGTGTCGTGAAGCAGCGCGGCCGTGAGGGTGGTGGTGTCCAGGCGCAGGTCGGCGAGGATCTCGGCGACCGCCAGGGGATGCTCGATGAAGGGCTCGCCGGACTTCCTGACCTGACCTTCGTGCGCCTCTTCCGCGACACGGTAGGCATCCTCGAGCCCGCGCAGATCCCCTTTGGGGTTGTAGGACCGGACGTTCTTCAGCAAGGTCGGAAGCCCGGCGGGAGGCGAGGAATCGCCGCGACGCAGGCGTGGGATGGGAAGCCGTCCGCTTCGCTTCTGCGGCGGAGGCGACGGCGGCGTTTCGAGCTGGAGGTCTTCCTTGCTGTTCACGGACACCGCCAGTGTACGGCGGGCGTCCGCGGCGGCTCCGCAGCCGGCCTCAGAAACGGATCAAGGTCAGGAGGTCGTAGTCCCGCACCTTGTCCCGTCCGTGGAGGAAGTCGAGCTCGATCAGACAGGCGATGCCACAGACCTTGCCGCCGATCGCCTCGACCAGCGTGGCCGCGGCCTGCGCGGTCCCGCCGGTCGCGAGGACATCGTCCACCACCAGGACGCGCTCGCCCGGACGGACCGCGTCCTTGTGGATCTCGAGAGATGCGGTGCCGTACTCCAGGGCGTACTCCTGGCCGATCGTCTCGGCGGGAAGCTTCCCCTTCTTCCGGACCGGGATGATCCCCGCTCCGAAGTGGTAGGCGACCGGGGCCGCGAGGATGAAGCCGCGCGCCTCGATCCCCACGACCTTGTCGACGTTGCCGCGACCGAAGTGGACGACGATCAGGTCGACGATGGTCGAGAACGCGATGGGGTCGGCGAGCACCGGCGTGATGTCCTTGAAGACGATGCCGGGCTCCGGGAAGTCGGGGACGTCGCGGATCAGGGCTTTGATCTGGTCGATCTCCACGGCCTACCTCCGTTTGCGCTTGGCGGGCGGGCGCCGCTTCTGACCAGCACGGGGGCGCGCACCCCCACCCTGCTTCGCGGTCGCGCTCCGCGCCGCGGCGTCGGACGCGACCGCCACCTGGGCCCCGTCGGCCGCAGCGACCTGGGCCGGCCGCGGGCGCGGCGCGCCAGGCCGGCCCGGGACCCGTTGCGGCGTCCGCTTGGCCATCTGACGGCCCTTGAGGATCACGAGCACCGGGGCCGCGATGAAGATCGACGAGTACGCGCCGATCGCGACCCCGACGAACATCGCGAACGCGAAGTTCTTCAGGGTCTCGCCGCCGAACAGCAGCAGCGACAGGATCGGGAGCAGCACGACCAGCGACGTGTTCACGGATCGCATCACGGTCTGGTTGAGCGACAGGTCCACGACCTTGGTGTACCCCATGCGCGCGAGGAGCGCCGCCGACTCCGTGTTCTCCTTGACTTTGTCGTAGATCACGACCGTGTCGTAGAGGCTGAACCCGAGGATCGTGAGGATCGCGATCACCGTCTCCGGCGTGACGACCCTCCCGGTCAACGCGTAGACGCCGGCCGTGATCGTCACGTCGTGGACGAGGGCGATCATGGCGCCCGCGGCCATCGTCCATTCGAACCGGAACGCGATGTAGAGCGTGATCGCGACGAGCACCATGATCAGCCCGCGAAGCGCCTTCTTCGAGATCTCCGACCCCCAGGTGGGACCGATGTCCTCGACGTTGATATCCGTGTTCGCGATCCCCGCCTGCGAGGCGAGATCGTTGAGGAGCTTCGCGGAGTCCTGCAGACCCGTGAGTGACTCGGTCCGGATCGCGACGGAGTCACCGCTCACGACCTGGACCTCGCCGGTGAGGCCGTAGTTCGCGAGGGTGGCCTCGACGTCTTGGACGGTCTCCCCCGTGTGCAGTGGGTAGGAGATCTGCGCGCCTCCCTCGAAGTCGATCGAGTAGTTGAACCCGCGGAGCGTGATCCCGAGGATCGACAGCACGATCAGGATCCCGGAGAAGGTGAACCACCAGTTGCGGTGCTCGATCAGCTTGAACCGAGGGATCCGGTATCCCCGGTAGACGTCGAAGAACTCCCGGAACGTCATGCGTCGGGCTCCACCGTTGTGTCGAGCGCGGTGTGGTCGGCCGCCGTCGCCGACGTCAACCCGAAGCCTCGCATCTCCACGAGCCTCGTGGTCTTGGAGATCAGGAACACGGTCGGGCGCTTGAAGAAGTAGACGACGAACAGGTCGAGGGCGGTCGCGACCCCGAGCGTCAGGGCGAACCCACGCACCGAGCTGACGGCCGTGAGGTACAAGACCGCCGCCGCGATCCCCGTGACGATGTCCGCCGCGACGATCGTGTGGAAGGCGCGCTTGAACGCGGGCTGGACCGCGGCCCGAGGGGAGCGGCCCGCTCGGACCTCGTCCTTCAATCGCTCGAAGAACACGATGTACGAGTCGGCCGTGACCCCGAGAGAGATCACCAGCCCGGCTACACCCGCGAGCGAGAGTGCGTAGCCGAAGCTCTTGCCGGCGATCGAGATCAGGGCGAGCGCGAGGATCGCCCAGATCGTCATCCCGAACCATGCGACGATGCCGAGCAGCCGGTAATAGAGCAAGAGGTAGATGAACAGCAGGATCAGTCCCGCGATGCCGGCGACGATGCCTTGCTTCAGCGACTCCTCACCGAGCGTCGGGCTGACGGTGCGCACCGATTGCCGTGTCAGCTCGACCGGCAGGGCACCCGCGTTCAGCAAGGACGCGAGATCCTTGGCCTGCTGCTCGGTGAAGTTCCCGGTGATGATGCCGTTGCCGGCCGTGATCGGGCTCTGGACGACCGGGTTCGAGATGATCGTCCGGTCGACCGCGATCGCGATCTGGTTGGTCGGGGGGGGTTGGTTCACGGCGGCGGTCGTCGCCGTCGCGAACTTGCTCGCACCCTCGCTATCCAGGGTGAACGCCACGGCCCATTGCGTGATCGGGTCGGTCTGGGTCCCACCGGTCAACTGCGCGGAGGCTTTCGTGATGTTGCTTCCGATGATCACGACCGGTCCGAGATGCACCTTCGCGCCGGGCGGCGAGCCGGCGGCCTGCGAGTAGTACCAGACGTCTTTCTGGTCCTGCGCGCCGCCCTGGCAGTCCTTCGATGCTTGCTCCTGCGGCGTGGAGCACGTCACCTGGATCGACGCGAAGCTCGGGTCGGTCGGCGCGACGATCTGAAGGGTCGGCCGTTCCTCGAGGCGCGCGGTCTTCCCGATCAGGTCGAGCAGGGACTGTTGCCCCGTCTCGCGTTGGCGCTCAGCGGCCGCCGCCTGCGTGGTGTAGCAGCCGAGGTTCTCGTTCTGCGAGCTGTACACGCAGTACTGGGTCGTCACGTGCGGGGTCGTGTAGGCGGTGAGCGCGGTCTGCGCAGCTTCCTTCGATGCGAAATCACAGGGCAGGGGCTGGGCGCCGCTGACGTCGAGTTCCGCATAGGCCGTGGCCGCTGTCGACTCCACCGACGGACTCGGGGACGCGCTCGCCTTCGCCTTCTTCGACGGGGAGGCCGACGCGCTCGGCGTCGGCGTCGCACTCGGGCTCAGGCTCGACGACGCGGTCGGAGCCTGGATGCACCACGAGGTCTTCGTGACCTTCGACGTGATGCCCTTGCGGGCCGCCTCGGCGTCGCCACGCGACGGATAGCACTTCAGCTCGGTGTTCCCGAGGTCCGTCAGGCAATACTCCGATGCGCCGGGCGGGGGTCCGACGGTCGGCGAAGCCGACCCCGAGGCCGTGGGCGACGCCGACGTCGACGCGCTCGCCGATGGCGCCGCGCTCTGCTTCGGGGCCGAGGTGATCCCGCCTTTCGCGGTATCCGCCTCCTGTTGCGAGGCGTAGCACTTGAGCTGGGCTCCGCTCGCGTCCAGCAGGCAGACCTGGGTGGCTTGCGACCCGACGGTGAACCCCTTGAGCGCCTGCTGGGCGACGGACTGGTCCGGCGAGCACCCGTAGCTGTTCCCGGCGGGGTCCTCGATGCAGTAGGTGTCCGTGCTCTGTTGCTGCACGGTGCTGTTCGACAGACCCGGGATCTGGATCTCGATCGTGTTCCCCGACAGGAAGATGTCGGGCTCGCCGACCCCGAAGGCGTCCACACGGTTCCGGATGTTCTCGAGGGCCTGGTTCATGGTGCCCTGATCCGTGCCCTCCGGTGCCGAAAGGATCACGGCGAGGCCGCCCTCCAGATCGAGCCCGAGCACGGGCTTGAACACGCCGAAGGCGAGCGAGAGCGTGGACGCCACCACCAAGACCGCGACGAAGATCACCGAGATCCACAGTCCCCGGCTCCGCTTCACGCCAACAGCTCCTGTCCGTTGATCACCAGCCGGAACCGCGCCTCGATCGCTTCTGCCGCGAAGCGGCACAGCTGCATGCGCCCGAGGAAGATCTCGAAGTACTCCATGACCTGGCTGATGGTGGTATCGATCGTCAGCTCGAGGCTGACCGTGCGGGCGTCGGAGTCTACCCGCAGGAAGCTCTGTTCGACCGCGTAGTTGACGCGATCGTGGATGTCGCGGTCGACGTTCACTGCCTTGCGTACGCGGCTGCGATGCACGTCGGATTTGTCCGCCAGGATCACGGCCGCGGAGATCGGCGAGACCGCCGTGCCCTCCGCCTCCTCGTGATTGGCGATCGCGGCGATGATCGGCATGAGATCGGCCCCCTCCACGCGGTCGCGGAGGCTGTGGTACACGAGGACCCCGCCGGTCTGCCCGTGGGCATCGCGCGCGAGCGCGTTCCCGACGTCATGCAGGTACCCGGCGACGCAGGCGAGCTGCGCCTCACGCTCGGTGTACCCGAGCCGGTGCAGGACCTGGTAGCCGATCTTGGCGACGAGGTTCGCGTGCCGGAAGCCGTGTTCCGTGTAGCCCATCGCATCCATCACGCGGTCGGCCGACGCGATGTAGAGCGAGAGCTCGGGATCTGCTTGGACATCTTCGAGGGTGATGCTTGCGAGGTCTGGGACGGGCTCCGGCGCCGGGACCTCGGGAACAGGCGCGCCCTCGGGGGTTCCGATGGCGTCAGGCTCGTTCACGATCGGATCGGGCCCGCCGCGTTCTCGTCGGGCCCGTCGTCGTGGTGCTGGGCGACCTCCTCGTCGGTGTCGTCGTCGTCTTCGTCGTCCTCGAAGTCGTCCTCGGTGATGCGGCGCGCGATCCCGGCGCGGACCATCTTGACCTGCGTCCCCGGGGCGATCTCCACGGTGACGGTGCCTTCCTCTTCATCCTCGTCGACGATCGTGCCGAACATCCCGGAGGTCGTGAGGACCTCGTCACCCACCTCGGCCGCCTGTTGGAGGGACTGCTGGTTCCGCACCCGCTTCTGCTGGTTCCGCATGAACACGAAGAGCAGGCCGAGCGGGAGCGCGAAGACGAGAAGCGTGACGAAGCCGCTTCCGCCCGAAGAGCTCTGCGCGAGGAGGGAGTACATGGGGTTCCTTTCACGTGCTGGGATGGGTCGGGATCCGTCCGATGCGACGAGGACCGAGTCTACCTGCGAGTTCGAGCCGCGGCGGGTCAGATCGGCAGACGGCCCCGCGGCGCGCGGCCGACGTGTGCGTAGGCCCGCTCGGTCGCCAGACGGCCGCGCGGCGTTCGCTGGATGAACCCCAACTGGATCAGATAGGGCTCGACGACGTCTTCCACCGTGTCGGGTTCTTCGCCGACGGCGGCCGCGAGCGTGGTCAGACCCACCGGACCCCCGGAGAACTTGTCGATCACGGCGTCGAGTACGGCGTGATCCAGCCGGTCGAGACCCAGCTCGTCGACCTCGAACACCGCGAGCCCCGCCCGCGCGATGTCGCCGGTCACCCGGCCGTCGTGCCGGACCTCGGCCACGTCACGCACGCGGCGGAGGAGCCGGTTGGCGATCCGCGGGGTCCCGCGCGATCGCCGCGCGATCTCGCCGGCCCCTTCGGCGTCCGCGCCGACCTGGAGGATCCCCGCGCTCCGGAGCACGATCTGTTCCAGGTCCTCGACGTCGTAATAGTCCAGCCGCGGACTGAACCCGAACCGCTCGCGGAGCGGCAGCGTGATCCGACCCGGACGGGTGGTTGCGCCGATCAGCGTGAACCGCGGCAGGTCCAGCCGGATCGAGCGCGCGGTCGGACCCTTGCCGAGCACGACGTCCAGGGTGAAGTCCTCGAGCGCCGGATACAGCACCTCCTCGACGGGCCGCGGCATCCGGTGGATCTCGTCGACGAAGAGCACGTCGCCCTCACCGAGGTTCGTGAGGATCGCCGCGAGGTCGCTCGGGCGCTCGAGCGCCGGCCCGGAGGTCGGCTGGAACCCGGCCGCCATCTCGTGCGCCACGATCTGGGCGAGCGTGGTCTTCCCGAGCCCGGGAGGCCCGCTGAACAGGAGGTGGTCGACGGGCTCGCCCCGTTCGCGCGCCGCCTGGAGGAGCAGCTCGAGCTGTTCCTTCACACGGTCCTGCCCGACGAACTCTGCGAGCGAGCGGGGGCGGAGGGCGATGTCCAGCTCGTGATCCTCCGGGGCGAGCACGGCTGCCTCGGTCACGCGGTCATCGGACGGTTCGGGGTCCGGGCCGGTCAGGTCCACCACGTCGCTCATCGTCCCACCCGTTGGAGCGCTTCGCGGAGGAGATCCTCGACCGGCTTGCCGTCGACCTCCATGCCGCGCAACGCCTCGGAGGCTTCGACCGGCGTGAGGCCCAGCTGCAGCAGTGCGTCGCGCACGTCGGCGAGAGGGCCTTCGGCGACGAGCTCCGACTCGCCGCCGAGCTTGTCCCGAAGATCGAGCACGACGCGCTGGGCAACCTTCTTGCCCACGCCGGGAACGACCGTGAGCGTCGCGGCGTCGCCCGCCACCACGGCACGACGGATCGCATCCGGTCGAAGGGCCGAGAGGAAGCTGAGCGCAACCTTGGGCCCGACGCCGGTCACGCCGGTGAGCTGATCGAACAGCTCGCGCTCGTCGGTCGTGGAGAACCCGTACAACGTCATGGAGTCCTCGCGGACCACCATCCGTGTGTGGATCCGCGCGATGCCGCCGATCGGCGGAAGACCGGCGACCACCGCGGTCGGAACGGCGACGTCGTACCCGACACCGGCGACCGCGAGCACCACGTGCGTCGCCGACTTCTCGACGACCTCGCCCTCGAGGAACGCGATCATCGCGACACCGATCGCGTCCGCATCGGGGTACCCGGTGCGAGCCGCGGCCCGCATGCGCGAGCCCATCAGATGCGTGAGCGCGATCGCGACCGCGTCGACCGCGTCCGCCTGGACCGGGCAGTCGCGGATCCCGTGGATCCGGACGAGCGCGTCGCGGACCTGATGCTTGTCGGCGTTCCCGGCCCCGGTGATCGCGATCTTCACCTCGTTCGGTCCGTACTCCTCGACCGCGAGTCCCGCTCGGTCGGCCACGACCATGACGGCCCCGGTCGCCCGCGCCACCTGGAGGGCGCTCACCTGGTTGCGGTTCCACGCGAGTCGCTCGATCGCGACGGCGTCCGGCGCGTACGACCCGATCGCGGCGTCGACCTCGTCGGCGAGCCGGCGCAGCCGTGACGGTCCGGCGAGATCCGACGGGGTCCGAACGGTCGACGCCCACACCAGCGAGATCTTCCGATCCGCCCGTGCGACGACCGCGAGCCCGACGTTCGCGACCCCGGGATCGACGCCGAGAACGCAGGAATCGAACATCTGTTCGCGCAGTCTAGGGTTCCCATCCGCGCCGAGCAACGACCGCGCGGGAGGGAGGCGCATCCTCTTATCTCTTTGGCTCGTCTGCTGGCGGCCGACCGGCCGCCGAGGGGATCATCACCCCAGACCGCCGAGCGGCGGTTGTCCTGCCGCCGAGTTCGGGGCCGGCACCGTGTCCGGCGCGTTGCGCAGCACGGTGCGCGGTGAGGCTAGTTGGACGCCGGTGACGAGGGCGACCGGCTGACCGCCACCGGCGTCCACCGAGTACAGCTCCGTGGGGCTGGCGCACCCACCGGCCTCGACGAGCAGGTGCGACCGATCGAGCCACCCGAGCGCCGCGGTCGGCCGGTCCTCGAACGGCATGGCCGGCGTTGCCGATCCGCCTTCGATGATCAACGCTTGGCGCTGGTCGCACACGGTTCCGGTGTTGACCGACTTGAGGGACCCCGCGGGTGCGAGCTGAAGATCCTGAGCGAACGTGCCGTCGCTGCCGCGCCAGACATCCGTGAAGCTCGAGCGATGGCCGAGGTCCATCCAGTGAAGCACCGGATACCCGCCGGCGTGCTGGGCGACCCACCACAGACGCTGCCCGTCGGGGCTGAACGCGATCGAGGTGAACCGTCGTGCCGCCCTGGCCGAAGACGAGCCGGGTCGCATCGGTGCCCTCGTTCGTGGAGAACCAGATCGCCTGTTCGCCGTCGTGGTCAACCACGAACGCGAGCGCCAGGCCGCTCGGGTGATACGCCACGTGCAGGTAGGTGCCGGACGGGAGGGCGCTCAGTCGCTCGACCCGGCCGTCGTCCATGAAGCGCTTCTCAGGCTCCCCCGCCGCGCCGGCGAACACGACGGCGAGGCCGATCGGATGACCCCAATCGAACGTGGCGGGCGCGGCGGCGATCCCCGGCAGATCGGGCGCATCCGCGTTCAGTCCACGGACGCGGAACCCGCCGAGGAGGACGCGATCACCCTGCGGCCCCCACGCGAACGGGCCGGGGTCCCGAACCGGGAACAGGCAGCTGAGCGTCTCCGCCGTCGGGTCGAGCGCCCAGGCTCGCCCGCCGGACACGAACGCAACCGTCTGGGACGGGAGCGACGGACCGCTGCAACCGCTCGGGAGCGGGCTCCCGTCGGCGAGGACCGCCGCGGTCGGGGCGGGGATGCCGCCGGGCGTTCCGGCGGAGGTCGCCGGTGGGGCCGTGGGTGGAGCGCTCGGTGTCCCTTGGGTGCACGCGCCGACAAGGAAGGAGACCGCGAGGATCCAACGAAGCGTCCGCATGCCGATGTTCGACGGTACACCGGTCATCAGGCGGGTGCGAGGGGCCGAACGGAGCCAGGGATCGCTCAGAGCGACGCCATGACCTCTTCGGGGATGTCGAAGTTGGCGTAGACGTTCTGGACATCGTCGAGCTCCTCCAACGCGTCGATCAACTGCAGTACGTGGCGAGCCTCGCCACCCTCGACGGGGATCGACGTGCTGGGCACCAATGAGATCTCGGCCGAGGAGGCCTGCACGCCCGCTCCACGCAGCGCGGCCTCGACCGCCTTGAAGTCCTGAGGATCCGTGACGATGTCCCACGACGACTCGGAGTCGGCCAGATCCTCGGCGCCGCCCTGCAGCGCGAGGTCGAGCAACACGTCCTCATCCGGGGCGCCCGCTTTGTCGACCACGATCACGCCCTTGCGCTGGAACATCCACAACGTCGATCCCGTCTCCCCCAGGTTCCCGCCGTTGCGCGTGAACGCGTGCCGGACCTCCTGAGCCGTTCGATTGCGGTTGTCCGTCAGGGCCTCCACGACGAGCGCGATCCCGCCCGGTGCGTACCCCTCGTACGTGATCTCTTCGTACCGGGCGCCGCCGTCGAGCTCACCGGTCCCGCGCTTGATCGCTCGGTCGATGTTCTCGCTCGGGACGGAGAAGCTGCGCGCCTTCTCGACCGCGGAGGCGAGCGTCATGTTGCCCTCGATGTTCCCGCCGCCCTCCCTCGCAGCGACCTCCACCGCCCGCAGGAGCTTCGCGAACATGTTGGACCGCTTGGCGTCCGCCGCACCCTTCTTGCGCTTGATCGTCGCCCACTTCGAATGACCGGACACGGGTCACACCTTCCGCAGGAGGTACTCGTGGAGCCCCGTCTCACCGACGAGTTCCGGGTGGAACGACGTCGCGAGCAGGTTCCCCTGCTCCAGGACGACGGGCCGTTCCTCGAACTCGGCCAGTACGTCGACCCCGTCCCCGATCCGCTCGATCCACGGCGCCCGGATGAAGACGCCGCGGACGCGATGGTCGATCCCGCGTACGTCGATGTCGGCCTCGAACGAGTCCACCTGGCGGCCGTAGGCGTTGCGGCGTACGGAGATGTCCATCAGCCCGAAGAGCGCTTCGCCGCCCTCGACCTCGCGCGCGAGCACGATCATCCCCGCGCACGTGCCGAGGATGGGCATGCCGGCACGTGCGCGCTCCCGGATCGGCTCGACCAGATCGTAGGCGTGCGCGAGCTTGCCGATCGTGGTGGATTCCCCACCCGGGATCGCGAGGCAGTCGACGCCGTCGAGGTCCGCCGGCAGGCGGACCTCGACGGGCGTGGCGCCGGCCTCCGCGAACACGCGAGCGTGTTCGCGGAAGTCACCTTGCAGTGCCAGGACACCCGCTTTCATCGAGGAGCTCCGCGACTACCAGCCGCGGTCTTGCAACCGCGTCTGGAGCGTCTCGATCTCGAGCCCATGCATCGGCTCGCCCAAGCCACGCGAGACCTTCGCCAGCACGTCGGGATCCTGGAAGTGGGTCGTCGCCTCGACGATCGCGCGCGCCATGGTCGCGGGATCCTCGGACTTGAAGATGCCGGAGCCGACGAAGACGCCGTCGACGCCCAGCTGCATCATCAGCGCGGCGTCCGCGGGCGTTGCGATCCCGCCGGCCGAGAAGTTGACGACGGGCAGGCGGCCCGTCTCGGCGACCATCCGGACGAGCTCCACCGGCGCACCCAGCTCCTTCGCCTTCGTGACGTGTTGCTCCGGACGGAGCTGCGTGCAGTCCGCGATGTCACTGAGCAACGCTCGCTCGTGACGAACGGCCTCGACGACGTTGCCGGTGCCGGCCTCGCCCTTCGTGCGGATCATCGCCGCGCCCTCCGCGATCCTGCGGAGCGCCTCGCCGAGGTTCCGGCAGCCGCATACGAACGGGACCGTGAACGCCCACTTATCGATGTGGTACTGCTCGTCGGCCGGCGTCAGCACCTCGGATTCGTCGATGTAGTCGACCCCGAGGGCCTGGAGGACCTGTGCTTCGACGAAGTGGCCGATCCGAGCCTTCGCCATCACGGGGATCGATACGACGGCCTTGATCTCGTCGATCTTCGTGGGATCGGCCATGCGGGCGACCCCGCCTTCCTTCCGGATGTCCGCGGGGACCCGCTCGAGGGCCATCACGGCGCACGCGCCGGCGTCTTCGGCGATCTTGGCCTGGTCCGCCGTGGTGACGTCCATGATGACGCCACCCTTGAGCATCTCCGCCAGCCCCGATTTCACGGTGAAGGTGCCCGTCTCGCGCTGCACGCGATCGCCTCCTCGTCGATGGACGGAAGTAAGTGTAGCCGAGGGCTGAACCGCCGGATCGTGGGTGAAGCACGCCGAAAGGACCACGCGAACTACCACAGACGTCTCAGTCCCGTGGGCTCGGCGTGGGATACCGTTCGTCCGAGAGAACGACGATCCGGGCCTTGGAGGCTGTCGATGAACATGAGGGATGTGTCGCGTCGTCCTGGCATCGTTGGCTCGGCGCTCTTGGTGGCCGTGTTGTGGGTCGCTGCTTCGGCGGGCGCGGCTGATCGCGAGCCCCACGCTCCAACTGGCCCGCACGATCAAGACCTCGCCGTTCGTGAACTCGTCGATCTCGATGAAGGACGCCGAGGGCAGCGCCTACGTGCCCCAGGACAACTCGATCTGGCTCGCCGATGACAACGGCCGGGCGATCTGGGAGGTCGACCCCGAGCAGCGGCGCTCTCAAGACGATGATCGGTGGCTCGGCGTTCGAGGCCACGCCCAAGTTCGGGGGCGGATCCGTCGCCGGACCCAACCGGGACCGCGACATCGAGAGCATGGCGTACGACGCCTCGACCGACACCCTGTACGTGTTCTCCGGGAAGTGCTGCGACTCGTCGGTCCTTCCCACGGCCTTCCGCCTGACGCGCGTCTCCGGTCACTTCCAGCTCGACTCGTATCAACCGCTTCCGACGGGGAGCGACTTCACCGCGGCCGCATGGAGCCCGACGGACCACAAGGTGTACGTCGGGGTCCGCAAGGAGCTCAGGACGCTACGACTTCGTGACCAACGTCGTCGGGCCGATCTTCCGCGTGCCGAACCTCACCGGGATCCTCGGGTTGGGCTTCTCACCCGACGGCGCGGACCTCTGGGTCGCCCGGCACGACGCGGTGGTCTCCCGTGTCGACTGGAGCTCGAAGACGCTCGTCGCCGGGTGGACGTTCACCGTGACCTCGTTCGGGCTGCGGGACAGCCGAGCCGTGGAGCTGATCAACGGCCAGCTGTACGTCCTGGACGGGTACGACGGGCGCTCGAAGGGCGATCCCCTGCGGCACGCGCTGTACGTCTTCAACGTGCAGAGCTAGCCGGGCGATCAGCGTCGCGCGCTCACATCTCCTTGAGACGCTGGATCCGTTCCTCGATCGGGGGGTGGGTCGAGAAGAGCTTCTCCATCGTGCTCGTCTCCTGCCCGGGCACGCGCGAGGGCTGCTCGAGCCACAGATGCGCGGTGGCGTTGTTGGCGGATCGCATCGCGTGCGGCGCGTCGCGGATCTTCTCGAGGGCGCTGATCAACCCGGGTGGGTAGCGGGTCAACAGCACACCCTCCGCATCGGCCAGGTACTCACGGTTGCGGGACACCGACAGCTTGATCAGCTGGCCGGCGAGCGGCGCCAGGATCAACAGGACGATGCCGACCGCGAACAGGACCAGCACGATGATGCCCCCGCCGTCGCCGCCCTCACGGCGCCCGCCCATCCGTCCCCCGCTCCAGAACCACGACCGCGTGAAGAACTCGGACATCAGCACGGCCGCGCCGACCACGGTCGCGACCACCGTCCCGACGAGGATGTCGCGATCGAGGACGTGGGACATCTCGTGGCCGATCACGCCTTCCAACTCGACGCGGTTCATGATGTCGAGCAGACCCTGCGTCACCGCGATCGAGGAATGCTCCGGGTCGCGGCCGGTCGCGAACGCGTTCGGCGCCTGCTCGGGCACCACGTAGACGCGCGGCTTCGGGACCCCCGCGGCGATCGCGATGCCCTCAACGATGTTGTGCAACCGCGGCTCCTGCTCGGCCGTGACCTCGCGCGCGCCGGTGGACGCCAGCACGATCCGGTCCCCGGCGAAGTACGACCCGAGCGAGAGGGCGACCGCGAGGATCGTCGCGAGCACCACCCCCACGACCCCCCCTTGGAAGAACAGGAAGCCGATCGCGTAGCCGATCAGCGCCGTGAACGCGATCGCGACGACGAACAAGAGCACCGTCTTGCGCTTGTTCGCGGCGATCTGTTCGTGCACTACGGCTCCGTGGGGGTGGTGCTCCCGAGGTCGACCCGCACCGGCCCTCGGGCCGCGTCCTCGATGTCGAAGAACTCGCGGCGCTCGAAGTGGAAGAGGTTGGCGATCGCGCTCGATGGGAACGACTGGATCCGCGTGTTCAGCAAACGGACCTGCTCGTTGTAGTACTGGCGCGCGTAGGCGATCTTCGACTCGGTCCCGGTCAGCTCCTCCTGGAGTGCCAGGAAGTTCGCCGAGGCCTTCAGGTCCGGGTAGTTCTCGGCGACCGCCAGGAGCTTGCGGAGACCCGAGGTGATCGCGTTCTCCGCCGAAGCTTGCTCCGCGGCGCCGGTGGCCCCGATCGCCGCCGAGCGTGCGCGTGCCACCTCCTCGAACACCTCGCGTTCGTGTGCCGCGTAGCCTTGGACGGTCTCGACGAGGTTCGGGATCAGGTCGTAGCGCCGCCGGAGCTGGACGTCGATCTGCGACCATCCCTCCTCCGCGCGGTTGCGGTAGGTGACCAGGCGGTTGAACGCCACCACCGCCCACACGATGGCCAGCACGACCACCCCGAGGACGATCCACAGACCGAGCACGGGCCTAGCGTAGCGAAGGCGGACCGAGCTGCAGGGCTCGCCGGTACGCGTCCTCCAGGCGTTCGACCACGACCGACCAGTCGTAGGTCGCCGCGCGGTCGCGGCCGGCCGCGACCAGCCGCTCGGCCAGCGCCGGATCGCCCAGGACGCGGCCGGCCGCGGCCGCGAGCGCGGCGGGGTCCCGCGGCGGAACGAGCAGCCCGTCGATCCCGTGGCGAACGACCTCGTCGTAGCCGGGGATGTCGCTCGCGATCACCGGCAGACCCGCAGCCATCGCCTCGACCAGGACCACGCCGAACGATTCGCCGCCGATCGCCGGACCCAGGTAGAGGTCGCACGCCGCGGCCACCGCCGGCAGCTCGGCATGCGCGACCGTGCCGAGCATCCGTACGCGCTCGCGATGACCGGCGGGCAGCCGATCGACGACGTCGCGTTGCGGCCCGTCGCCGGCGACGACCAGGAGGAGGTCCTCCCGCGTCGCGACCAGACGCCGGAAGGCCTCCACCGCCACCGGGAACCCCTTGCGCTCGTCGAGCCGGCCCACGAACAGGAGCTTGGTCCCGGCGCCCAGGTCGGCCGGAGCCGCTCCGGCGAACGCCGCCGCGTCGACCCCGTTCGGGATGATCTCGAACGGCCCGCCGATGCGGGAGCGCTCGAACGCCGCCGCCCGTTCGGACACCGCGATCCGGATCGCGAGCCGGCGCGCCACCCGACGGATCAGCGGCGCGGCGAGGTCGTAGAGGCGCGCGCGCGTGGCTCCGGAATGGAACGTACCCACCACCGGCGCGCGCGCCTCGAGCGTGGCCCACATCCCGGTCGACGGAGCGGTCGGCTGATGCGCGTGCACGACATCGGGGGCGAACGCGCGGAGCACGTCGCGGATCTTGCCCCGCGACCACGGTCGGGGATCGATCGGTGCGTTGGAGGCGTTGTACGGGATGTCGACCGGCCGGCCGACCCCGACGACGTACGGCTCGGCCGGTGGGCGCCGCGCGGGCGCCAGGACCATCACGTCGTGTCCCCGGGAGCGCAGCCGCTCCGCGAGCTCGCGGACCTGCACCTGCACGCCCCCGGCGTCGTCCCACGCGTACGGGCAGGCGAGCGCGACCCTCACGTTCCGTCCCGGTCGGACCACCCCGGCTGGAACAGGTGCCAGTCCGGTGGCGACGCGGAGATCGCCCGCTCGAACGCGCGGGCGATCTCACGGGTGATCGCCGTCGCGTCCTCGCGACGGCTCCCGGTCCGCGGCACCTCCGCCAGCGGGTGCAGGACGCAGCGCCAGCCGGCCGGCGTCTCGTAGATGCACGCGACCACGATCGGCGCGTCGCTCGACAGCGCGAGCAGCGCCGGGCCGGCGGGCAGCTTCCGACGTCCTCCGAACATCTCGACCTCGACGCCGCGCCCGGTGAGGTCGCGGTCGGCGACCAGCGCGACCACGCGGCTGTCCGCGAGCGCCGAGGTGAGCGCCCTGCCCACCCGACCGTCCTGGTCGAGGCCGATGATCGTCATCCCGAGCGCCTGCCGATGTTCGAGGAACAGCCGGAACAGCTCCTCCGGGCGGAGCCGCTCGGCCACCGAAACGACCGGCAGGCCGCGCTGCAGCATCGCTCGACCGGCGGCGTCCCAGTTCCCCATGTGCGGGAGGACGGCGATCACACCGGTCCCCGCGGCGACCGGATCGGCCAGGTGCTCGATCCCGTTCCATGCGAACGCCGCATCGATCCGATCGTCGGACCAATCGACGACATCGAACGCGTCGAACCAGTACCGGGCGTACCGGCGGAACGCCTCCTTCGTCGCGGCCTCCACCAGTGGGTCGTCAACCGGTCTGCCGAGCACCATCGCCTGATTGGCGGCGACGACGGATCGGACGCGCGGTGCGACGTGGTAGGCGAGCGACCCGGCCCACCGGAAGAGCATCCGGCCGGTGTGCGTCGGGAGCGTCCGGCCGAGCCAGCCGACCGTGGCGAAGGCGCGGTACGCGACCCGTTCACGAGGGGTCGAGGGTGCCGTCTGGTTCACGTCCGCCCCTCGCGGGCGACCTGTCCCGTGCGGACGGCGGCCGCGAGGACCGACATCGCGGCCGCGGCCCATACGGCCCACCCCAGACCGTCGACCAGCAGGCCGGTCGTCACGAGCGCGTACCGCAGACCGCGCGTGACGTGGCTCTCCTCGAGGGAATAGCCGAGCGCAGCACCACGAGCCCGGACGTACGAGGACAGGAAGCTCGCACAGAGCGCGACGATCGCACCGATCGCCACATCGGGCGACGCGCTCCGCGAGACCCACGCGATCGGGCCCAACACAGCCGCGTCCCAACCGCGATCGAGCAGCTCGGTCAGCATCCGGTCGACCGGACCGCCCTCGCCGTGGTTCGCGCGGTGCCCGCCGAACAGCAGGAGCGCCGCCCCCGCGCCGGCGAAGACGCCCGCTCGGGAGAGCTCGCCGACGACGATGAACCACCCGGCGCCGGCGGCGAGCGCGGCGCCGGACAGGAGGGCGGCCCGCGTGAGCGCCGTCCCCGGCGGCTGTCGCTGGAAGCGCACCATCGGAAGGGCGCGAGCGTAGCAACTCGATAGGATGCCGGAACCCGCGACCGGGACCCGCGACCGCGATCCGTGCACATCCGGGAGGAGCCGCGTTGAACACGTACGACGCGAAGGACATCCGAAACGTCCTGCTCGTTGGCCACGGAGGGTCGGGCAAGACGACGCTCCTCGAAGCGATGCTCTTCGCGTCCGGCGGCATCACACGGATGGGCTCCGTCGAAGACGGCAACACCGTCTCGGACCACGATCCGGATGAGCAACGGCGCGGGATCTCCGTGTCGCTCGCGATGGCGCCGATCGAGTGGAAGGCCGTCAAGATCAACGCGCTCGACGCGCCGGGCACCGCGGACTTCGTCGGCGATCTTCGGAACGCGATCCGCGCCGCGGACGCCGTGATCATCGTGGTCAGCGCCGTCGACGGCGTCGAGGTCCAGACCGAATACGCGTGGGAGCTCGCCGTGGAGGAAGGACTGCCGCGTGCGATCTTCGTGAACAAGCTCGACCGCGAGCGGGCCGACTTCCAGAGCACCCTCGACCAGCTCGTGTCGTCGTTCGGGAACCAGGTCGCGCCCTTCGAGCTGCCGATCGGTCAGGAGCACGAGTTCGGTGGGATCGCCGACCTCCTGCATGAGAAGGCCGACCGCTATCCGAGCGGACCGATGGCCGAAGAGTCCGAGTGGCCCGACGACATCCACGCGATGGCCGATCCCGCGCGCGAGAAGCTGGTCGAGGCCGTCGCTGAATCCGACGACGCATTGATCGAGGAGTACCTGGAGCAGGGCTCGCTTCCGGAGGAGCACATCGTGAGCGGCGCGAAGGCGGGGTTCGCCGCCGCGCGTCTGGCGCCGGTGTTCGTCGGGTCGGCCGCGAAGGCGATCGGGATCGACCGGCTCCTCGACTTCATCGTCGAGGAGTTCCCCTCACCGCTCGATCGAGGCGCGATCACGGTGATCGGGAAAGGGGGCGAGGAGAAGGAGCGTCCGTGCGACGCAGCCGGCCCCACCACCGCGTTCGTGTTCAAGACCGTCTCGGATCCGTTCGTCGGTCACGTCACGATGTTCCGCGTGTTCAGCGGGCGCATCCGGCCGGACGGTTCCATCTACAACGCCACGCAGAGCACGGAGGAGCGGCTCGGCCAGCTGTTCACGCAGAAGGGGAAGGAACACGAGACGATCGCCGAGGTCCCGGCCGGTGACATCGGCGCGGTCGCCAAGCTGCAGGCCTCCCACACCGGGGACACCTGGTCGACGAAGGATGACCCCGTCCAGCTCCAACCCGTGGAGCTCCCCGAGCCGCTGCTCGCATACGCGATCTCGCCCGCGACCAAGGGCGACGAGGACAAGCTCGCCACGGGACTCGCGCGGCTCCGAGAGGAGGATCCCTCCTTCCACGTCGCCCGCAACGAGGAGACGCACGAGCTCGTGATCTACGGCATGGGCGAGGCGCACCTGGATGTGCAGATGAGCCGGCTCAAAGCGAAGTTCGGCGTCGACGTCCACCACACGCCGGCGAAGATCGCCTTCCGGGAGACCGTCCGGGGCAAGGCGGCCGCGCAGGGCCGACACGTGAAGCAGACGGGCGGGCACGGCCAGTACGCCATCTGCAGCATCGAGCTGGAACCGCTCCCCCGCGGCGAGGGATTCGTCTACGAGGACAAGATCACCGGAGGCGCGATCCCGCAGCAGTTCATCCCGTCGATCGAGAAGGGCATCGTCAAGACGATGGCCGAGGGTGTGATCAGCGGGAACCCGATGGTCGACATCAAGGTCACGCTGGTTGACGGCAAGTTCCACACGGTCGACTCATCCGACATGGCCTTCCAGATCGCCGGCTCGCTCGCGCTCAAAGAGGCGGTGGAGAAGGCGGGCGTCGTCCTGCTGGAGCCGATCGTGCAGCTCTCGGTCGTGGTTCCGGAGAGCTTCACCGGGGACATCATGGGCGACCTGAACGCCAAGCGAGGCAAGATCCAGGGGATGGAGCAGATCGGGGGCGGGAAGCAACTGATCAACGCGCTGGTCCCGCAGGCCGAGGTCGCCCGGTACGTGATCGATCTGCGCTCGATGACCGGGGGCCGCGGCGCGTTCACCATGACCTTCTCCCACTACGAGGAGATGCCCTCCCACCTCGCGTCGAAGGTGATCGAGGAGTACCAGCGGTCCCGGGAGGAAGCGCACAAGCGCTAGGCGACCCGACTCAGGGCTGGGGCCGGACGGCCGTCAGGAAGGCGAGCACCGCCTCGTCGAAGCGCTCGGGCTGACGGAGGTTCACGACGTGATCCGTGTCCTCGATCGTGACCCGCTGCGCGTCGAGGATCCCCGTCGCGATCAGGTGGCTCTCCCGGCGGCTGAACGGCGGATCGTGGTCCGCCTCGACCACGAGCGTCGGCACATCGATCTCCCCGAGCCGCGTGGCGGCGGGCGGATCCAGGTCCTCGTGCGCGCTCTCGTCCATCGTCAGCTCGTGGATGTTCTCGAAGGCGAGCTCGCGGATCCTCGCTCCCGCCTGATCGTCGGCACCCAGCGGTGACCAGATCGCGAGCCTCGCGTCCTCCGCGCGCTCCAGATCGCCGGCTTCGAGCGCCTCGTCGACGGGCGCCGTCGCGGCCGCCCACCAATCCTCTTCCTCCTCGAGCGGCTCGAACCCCCCGAGACCCGCGGCGACCGGAACCAACGCCCACACGCGGTCCGGGTGCTCGAGCGCGAAGTCGATCCCGATGCCACCTCCCATCGAGCATCCGACGAGCGCGGCCGAGGTGATGTCGAGCGCGTCCATCAGCACTTCCAGATCGCGGACGTGCGAGTACGGCCGCGCATCCGGACGCGTCGACGCGCCGTAGCCCCGCGCGTCGTATCGCGTCACGCGGAACCCGGCTGCGGGGAACGTGGTCATCTGCGGGTCCCACGTCCGCCGATCCCAGAGACCGGGATGCAGGAGGACCACGTCCGGCCCGACTCCGTCGATATCGAACGCGAGCGAGACCGCCGTCCGGAAGTTCGACCGACCCCGAACGCATCTCGTCAGTCCCGATCGAACAGCGGCCGAAGCTTCGCGAACGTCTCATCCAAGAGCTCGGGCATCACCCGCGTCTGTCCGATCACCGGCATGAAGTTCGTGTCCCCGCCCCAACGGGGAACGACGTGCCAATGGAGGTGCTCCGGGATGCCGGCGCCCGCCGCCCGGCCGAGGTTGAGGCCGATGTTGAACCCATGGGGTTCGGACGCTTCGCGCACGACGTGCACCGAGGTCCGCACGAGACGGGCGATGGCGGCGTGCTCGTCGTCGGTCAGCTCCTCGATGTCGGCGACGTGGCGCGTGGGGAGGACGAGGAGGTGCCCGGGAGCGTAGGGATACTTCGCGAGCGCCACGAACACGAGCTGCTCACGACGAAGGATCCTCTCTCCGTCGGGATCGCCGTCTTCCAACAGTGCGCAGAACACGCAACGGTCTTCGACGATGTCCTTGTTCGCCTGGATGTACTCCATCCGCCACGGGCTCCAGAGCCGCTCCATCACCCTCGGTCCCTCGGCCTCAGAGCGCGGCGAACTCGGTCGGCTCGAGGCGGCGCGATGTCGCCTCGTCCGAGAGCGCGGCGACGATGGCATCGAACGGGACCCCCGCGGTCTCCGTCCCGTTCCGATCCCGGACCGTGAAGGTGCCTGCCTCGAGGTCGCGATCTCCGACGACGATCACGTAGGGGACCTTCATCAGCTGCGCGGCCCGGATCTTCTTGCCGACCGACTCCTTCGCCTCGTCGACGGACGGACGCAGGCCGACGGCGCGCGCCAGGTCGGCGAGCGACCGACACTGCTCGACGTGGCGGTCGGCCACGGGGACGAACCGGATCTGCTCGGGCGCCAGCCACAGCGGGAACGCCCCGCCGTAATGCTCGATCAGCACCGCGCTGAACCGCTCGAGCGTGCCGAGGATCGCGCGATGGATCATGACCGGACGGTGACGCTGGTTGTCCTCGCCCGTGTACTCCATGTCGAACCGTTCCGGGAGCGCGAAGTCGCACTGCACGGTCGTGAGCTGCCACAGCCGTCCGATCGCGTCCCGGAAATGGAAGTCGACCTTCGGGCCGTAGAAGGTGCCCTCGCCCTCGGCCTCCGTGTACGGCAGGCCGTACCGTTCCAGAGCGGTCACGAGCGTCTCCGTGGCGCGAGCCGCCATCTCAGGCTCGAGGATCGTCTGCCCGGGGAGGGTCGACAGGTTGACGATGGGATCGCTGAACCCGAACGTCCGGTGGATCTCGAGCGTCAGGTCGAACACCGCCAGGATCTCGTCCACCAATTGGTCGGGCCGGCAGATGATGTGCGAGTCGTCCTGGGTGCCGCCGCGGATGCGCAGCAGCCCGTGCAGCGTCCCCAGCCGCTCGTGGCGGTAGATCGTGCCCAGCTCCGACAGCCGCATCGGCAGGTCGCGATACGACCTCACCTGCGACTTGTAGACCAGGACGTGGAACGGGCAGTTCATCGGCTTGACGTAGTAGTCGCCGGTGTCGGTCTGCATCGGCGGGTACATGTTGTCCGAATACTTCGCGAGGTGGCCGGAGGTCTCCCACAGGACGGATCGCGCGATATGGGGGGTGACGACCAGGTCGTACCCACGCGCCAGATGCAGGTCGCGCACCCAGTCCTCGAGTTGCTTGCGGAACACGCCGCCGCGCGGATGCCAGACCCACAGGCCGGGACCCAGCTCCTCGGGGGACGAGAAGAGGTCGAGCTGACGGCCCAGCAGCCGGTGGTCGCGCCGCTCGGCCTCCTCGAGACGGTGCAGGTGCGCCTCCAGGTCGTCCTGAGACGCCCACGCCGTGCCGTAGATCCGCGTGAGCTGCGGCTTCTTCTCGTCTCCCCGCCAGTAGGCACCGGAGAGCGACGTCAGCGTGAACGCGCCGATCCGGCCGGTGGAGGGAACGTGCGGCCCGAGGCAGAGGTCCACCCACAGACCGGTGCGATACAGGATGACCGTCTCTCCCGACCCGACCTCGCCTTCCTCCCCGGCGAGGTCTTCGATGATCTCGCGCTTGAAGTCCTGATCCTGCAGCCGGGCGAGGGCTTCGGAGCGCGAAACCTCTTCGCGGAGGAACGGTTGGTCCTCGGCGACGATCGCACGCATCTCTTCCTCGATGCGCGGAAGGTCGTCGGCCGACACGTGCTCCGGGATCGCGAGGTCGTAGTAGAAGCCGTCGGCGATCGCCGGTCCGATCGCGTACTTCGTTCCGGGCCACAACCTGCAGACGGCCTGGGCGAGGACGTGCGCGGCCGAATGGCGAAGGACGCGCAGTCCGTCGTCCGAAGCCGGTTCCACCGGCTCGACCGAGACGTCCCCCTCCGGCACGAAGGAGAGATCCCTCAGCTCGCCGTCCACCTTCGCCGCGATCGCCTCCGGACCGAGGACGCTCCCGACCGGCTCCCCCTCGGGGAGCTCCGGCTGGGTGCCGTCGGGAAGGGTCAGGCGGGGCATGCGCTTGAGGATAGCCGACGGCTTCGGGCCGGCCGGCGCGTCGCGCTCACTCGTAGCTGATGGCCTCGAGCACGTTGAGCTTCGCCGCGCGGCGCGCCGGCCAGATCGCGGCCAGCACGCCGATCAACCCGGCCACGAACAGCATGAAGATGAGCTGGCCGACCGGGATGGCGAGCCGGTCGACCCCCACATCCGACAACGCCCGCTGCAGCGCCCAACCGAACAGGATCCCGATCGCCAGCCCCAGGATCGCGCCGAGGACGGCGATGATCACGGCCTCCACCCGGATCATCCGCTTGACCTGCCGCTTGCTCATGCCCACGGCCCGGAGAAGGCCGAGCTCTCGGATGCGCTCATAGATCGAGAGTCCGAGCGTGTTGACGATCCCGAACGCCGAGATGATGACCGAGAGGATCAACAGGACGTAGACGATCGCGAATACCTGATCGACCTGCTTCACGTACTCCTGCTTCGTCTCCGCCTGGTTGTTCACCTGAACGCTCGGGTAGTCCCGCGCGACCAGCGCCTCGACCTTCGCCCGCGCGGCCGCTTGGTCGACCCCGGGTGCGTACTTCAGGAACACGACGGAGTCGAGCTGCTGTGCGACGTTCGCGTCGTACGTGTCGAGCGAGACGGCGTAGTCGTTCAGGAGCGCGTTCGGCTCGTAGGTTCCGACGACGGTGAGCACCTGGGTTCCAGTAGCGAATCCCATCGGGAAGGTCGACCCGAGCGTGAAGCCCTTCGACTCCGCCTCCGACTTCGAGACGACGACGGTGTTCGGCCGGGATAGATCCGTGATCGACCCCGAATCCATCTCGAGATTCGCGACCTGCGTGATCGTCGCCGGATCGATCCCGACAGGGAACGTCGTCGACGACTGGACCTTCGCCTCCGGCCCCTGGCGGAGCGCAGACACCGTGGCGAAGTCCGGATCCGACGCGAGGTCCTTCGCGAGCTGTGGCGAGAACGGGGTGAACTGCTGCGCGGTGAGCATGAGATCCGAACGGAGCGTCTCGTCGAGGACCGCCGTCACCGACGACTTCAGCGACGCGGCGAACACCGCCACGAACGCGACCAGGCCGAGGCCGATCATCAAGGCCGCGGCCGTGGACGCCGTTCTCCTTGGGTTGCGGTTCGCATTCTCGCCGCCCAGCTTGCCGGAGATGGAGCTCCGGAACGGACGCCCGAGCACCGAAGAGATCGGACGGGCGATGAGCGGCGACAGCATCGCGACACCGACGAACGTCAACGCGGCGCCGAGGCCAACGACGAGACCCGCCTTCGAGACGCCACCGAACAACCCCGCGGCCAAGACGGCGATGCCGGCGACCGTCACGATCGTCCCGAGGATCACGCGACGCTTTATCCCGGCGCTGGGAGTCGCTGTCTCGCGGAGGGCCTCGAGCGGAGCCACCCTCGAGGCGCGCCGCGCCGGTGTGATCGCCGCCAGCAGGGTGATCGTCGTTCCGAGGATCAGGGACACGATCACCGTCCTGGAGGCGATCACGAGCGCGGTGGGTGGCAGCTTCAGCCCGATCGCCGCGACGAGCGCCTTGAGCCCGATCGCGAGCACGACCCCAACAGCGACCCCGACGATGGACGCAACGAGACCGACGACCGCCGCTTCGACCAGGACCGACGTCATCACCTGGCGGCGACTGGCGCCGAGCGCGCGGAACAGCGCCAGCTCCCGGCTCCGCTGTGCGACCACGATGTTGAAGGTGTTGAAGATGATGAACGCTCCGACGAACAAGGCCACGAACCCGAACACGAGCAGACCCGTTCGAAGGAACCCGAGGCCCTGGTTCACCTGGTCCTGCTGCTGGCTCGCCGCTGTCGTCCCGGTGATCGCCTCGTACCCTTTCGGAAGCACCCCCGGGGCTGTGGCGATCCGGGCGGCGAGCTGATCCGGCGTGATGGATCCGTCACCCTTCACGTAGATGAAGTCCAACTTCCCTTCTCGTTGGAACAGCCGCTGCGCCGTCGGCAGATCGAAGATCGCGAACGATGCGCCGAGCAAACTGTTCGCGCTCCCGAAGCGGACGACGCCGGAGATCGTGTACTCGCCGGTACCGGAAACGGTCACGATCCGGAGCCGTTGGCCGACGGAGAGCTGATGGTTGTCGGCGGTTCCTGCGTCGATCACGACCTGATGGGGTCCGACAGGTGCCTGCCCTTCGACGATCGTGAACGCCGAGATGTTCGGCGACCAGGAACTCCCGATCGTCGGTGCGCCGCCGGACTGGATCACCTTGCCGGTGGCCGGATCGATGATCTGGGCGAGGGATTGGACGGACCCTTCCGCGTACTGCACACCCGGGACGGCCCGCACCTTCGGGAGGACGCTCTCGGGGACCGGGTTCAGCTCCTGCCCACCTCCACCGCCCGGCCCACCCCCCTCTGTCGGGTTGAAAACCTGGTGCGCCTGCACGACGACGTCGATGTTCGAGTACGCCTCTCCGAACAAGGAATCGAAGCTTGCGAGCGCCGTATCGGTGAGGATGAAGGTCCCCGCGGTGAACCCGACGCCCAGCACGACCGCGAGCGCCGTCAGGACGAGCCGAAGCTTCCGCGCGAGCAGGCTCTTGATCGTCGCGCGGAGCATCGATGTCTCAGGTCTCGAGGGACTTCAACCGATCGAGGATCCGATCGGCGGTCGGGTCGTGCATCTCGTCGACCGCGTTCCCGTCGCTCAGGAAGACGACGCGGTCGGCGAACCCTGCTGCCTTCGCGTCGTGCGTCACCATCACGATCGTCTGTCCGTGGTCGGTGACGGCCCCGCGGAGGAACCGCAGGAGCTCTTCGCTCGAGCGCGAATCGAGGTTCCCGGTCGGCTCATCCGCGAAGACGATCTCGGGTCGCGATACCAGTGCTCGGGCACCCGCGACACGCTGCTGTTGGCCGCCCGAAAGCTCGGTCGGCTTGTGGGAGAGACGATCTCGGAGCCCGGTGGTGTCGATCACCTGGTCGAACCAGGCTTGGTCGACGTCCCTGCCCGCGATATCCAGGGGAAGGGTGATGTTCTCCTTCGCGGTCAGCGTGGGGATCAGGTTGTACGCCTGGAAGACGAACCCGATCTTGTCCCGGCGCAGCTGCGTGAGCTGGCGTTCCGAGAGCTTCGTGATGTCGACGTCGCCGATGAAGACGCTGCCGTCGGTCGGGGTGTCGAGCCCGGCGAGGCAATGCAGCAATGTGGACTTCCCGGACCCGGATGGACCCATGATCGCGGTGAGCTCTGCCTCTCCGAACGCCAGGGTGATGCCTCGGAGCGCTTGGACGCTCGCGTCCCCTTCCCCATAGACCTTGCGCAACCCCTCGGTGCGGGCCGCGACCTTCGTCGTCGTGCTCGACATGCGGCGATCCCTCCTCGGATCAACAGCGGCGGGCGTGAAGCTGGGTGGGCGCGGCTGGGATCGAACCAGCGACCTCTCGCGTGTGAGGCGAGCGCTCTCCCGCTGAGCTACGCGCCCGGGAGGGCAGTCACGATAGCAACGCCCCGGAAAAGGCGACGGCGGCACGTGCCCGCGTCGTGCCGCCGTCAGGTCCAGGCTTGGCCCGGACCCGCGAAGTCTCGCACGGTGATGTCAACGGAAGCAAGACCTTTGAGGGAGCCGGTCGCGGGTGCGTCGGGGGGGTACCATGTCCCGCGGACGTGACCCGGGAGGGCATCGATGCTCGCATCCATGCAGACGTTCATGAACGGTCTGACGTCGTGGTTGCCGGCGAAGCTCGAGCACCCCGCGGAGATCCTGCTCTACTTCGCGATCCTCGGCGCGATGTCGGTGATCCCCCTCCTCGCGTGGCTCGGGTGGGCGGTCATGTCGACCAACCGAGCGGCCGAGAGCTGATCATCCCGGCGTTCGCGTCTCCGCACCCAGACGCTCCGCCAGCACGCGCATCATCGCGAGCGACACATCGGGTCGCTCGCGGATCATGCTCTCGAACTCTTGGCGACCGATCCGGATCGTCCGCACGTCGCCCTCGGCGATGAGCGAGGCGACGCGCGGCTTGCGCGTGATGATCGACATCTCCCCGACGACCTCGCCCGGCCCCCGTTGCGCAACCTTCGAAGCGGACCCCGTCCCACCGCGGGTGACGGCGACCGTTCCCGCGAGCACGAGGTGCAGCTCGTCGCCGATCTCGCCTTCGAACGAGATCACCTCGCCGTCGGCGAACGTTCGCTCGTCGGCGAGGTCGGCGAGGCGACGCAGGTCGGCCGTCGACAGGTCCTGGAACAAGGGGATCGTCCGGAGCGCGAGGACGCGTTCCATCGGGGACATCGTCGTTCGTGAACGGCCCATGGCTCCTCCTGGCTGATCGTTCGTGCGGACGAGCTCCAAGCACGAGCGGATGAGTGGATCCGGGTCCTGCGACACCAACTCGAACCAGTCCTCGCGCGGAGCCGTCCTGTTCGCGGCTTGCTCCCATAACGGCAGGAGCGGGGTCGCGAGGGACCGGTGTTCGGTCGCCTCCAGCGTCTCGAGCGCATTGGCGAGCTGACTCGGCTCGGTCCCGCGCAGGTTGTCGAGGGCCGTCCGGATCGCCGGACCGTCGTGGCTCACGAGTGAGATCGCGGCGAGCGCAACGACGGCTTGCGTTCGACCTCGCTCGAGCACGGCCGTCCGTAGGAGCTCCGTTCCGGCGCCGTCCGGTGGGATCGTGGCCGCGAGCAGCAGATCCTGATGCGCGAGCGACGCTCGCGCTCGGGCCAGCCGTTCGATCGCTGCCCTGTGGTCGTGGAGATCGAGGTCGCCGAGGATCCCGATGGCTACCTCGCGCAGCGGTGCGTCCTGACCCTCGAGCGCGCCCAGTGCCGGGGTGATCACGGTCGCCGGAGCAGCCGACGCGAGCGTTCGGAGCGCTTCGGTTCGCACGGCGGACGATGGATCCTCGAGCATCGGCCGGAGGAACGTGACCGCATCATCCGCGTTCGCGGAGCGCAGCTGGCGAACGACCGCGAGCCGCACATCGGTCTCCTCGCCGGCGAGCGATCGACGGAGGCTCTCCACCGCGCCGGGACGAGAAGGCCCGCGGAGGAGCGCCACACATGCGGCTGCAGCAACCATCGGGTCCGGATCCGCCACGAGCACCTGCAAGCGATCCGCGACGAGTGGGTCGGCCGCTCCGTTCGCCAGCCCCTCGACCGCTGCGAGCCGCACGGCGGCTTCCTCGTCGCCGAGCGCGCGCACGAGGGCCGATCCGTCGATCATCCCCGACCCGAGGAGTCCGCGGATCGCGAGCGCTCGGACCACCGCGTCCTCGTCCGTCGCGCGCTCCTCGAGTTCGGCTCGGATCCGAGGGTCGTCGCCCGCCGAGAGCAGCTCGACACCGAGTCGGCGGATCCGTGGATCCGCGTCGTGCGATGTTTCCAGCGCGAGCTCGATCGCCGTCGCGTCCAGCTCGAGCACGACGGGCGTTCCCTGGACCGGGCGGCCTCCGAACACGCTCGGACGTCCTGCTCGGAGGGCATCGACGAGCGCGCCGGTGTACGAGCGACGGATCCGCCACGTCATCCAGATCGTCAGGCCGGCGACCCCGAGCCCGATGACCGAGAGCGCCTTCGGGGAGAGCGCCTGCTGGCCGACGAGCGTCAGGACGCCTGCGATCGCCGTCCCCGCCTGGCTCGCTCCGCCCGAGATGAACGCGCGGACCTGGTCGCGGCGGGCCTCGGGCACCACGTTGATCAGCGTCTCCCAGGCCGGGGATGCCACGCCTTGTAACCACACCATCACCACCGCACGCGATATGACGAGGGTCGCGAACGCCGAGCTCGCGAGCAGGATCCCGAACGAGCCTCCGTACAAGACCGGCAGCACGAGGACCACCGCCGCCGCGCCGAGCCACGCGAGCAACCGGTTCGCGAAGAAGATCGAGATCACGAAGGCGACGATCGTGACGACGGCTCCGAAGACCCCGAGGAACCCGGCCAGCGCGTCTGGATCCGGGTACCGCGCCGTGGACGCCTGGGCGAACGGGAGGAACAGCGAGTAGAACAGGACGGAGAACAGCACGCCGGCTGCGGTCATCCACATCAGGAGCGGGGAACGGCGAACGAACGACAGGCCCTCGGCCATGTCGCGGAACGCCGAGGGGCGCCGACGGGCTCGCCGCCCCGCGACCTGTGCCCGCGGACGTACGCCCAGCACCCCAGCAGCCAGGAGGCAGGCGCCAACGAGACACGCGGCCCACACCAGGAGCAGGTTGCGGGCACCGATCGTCGCGGCGAGCGGGCCGGTGAGCAAACCGCCGACGACCGAGCCGAGGATCGCGCCGGAGCCGAACAACGGGAACAGTCGCTTGGCGCGTCTCGTGTCGGTCACCGCGCCCGCGGCCCCCCACAGGTAGACCGATTGCACCAACGTCGCGACGGCGACCGTCAGCCACAGCACGCGGTAGATCCAGCTCACGTCGGTCGCGACGATCGCCCGCTCGACCACGACGACGGCCGCGAGGAGCGCCGGCATGACGACGTACGCGCGCCGCCGGTCGAACCGAGCGAGCGAGCCGGTCAGCACCAGCATCGCAACGAGACCGGTCGCGCCCTGCGCGAGGTACATCACCGGGAGCGCGTCCGGACCGACGCGTTCGAAGAACAGGGCGTTGACGCCGCTCTCGCCGATCGTCAACCCCGCGGATGCAACGAACACCAACCCGACGACCGAACCGACCAGGCGACCCTCGCCGGGACGGATCCGGAGGATGCCCGCGAGGGCGTTCACGCTCTTCGTCTCGCCCTCAGACGCGCGACCTAGCCACCCGCCGGAGTCAGCGGAGCCGCCGACAGGACCAGCGCGTCGACGAGATGGCCCTTCAAGGAGAGGTTCCGGTGCTCGAGCCCCTCCGCGCTCAATCCGGCCGCTTCGGCGGCCTGGTCCGTGACGAGGATCTCGCCGATCGCGCCCTGCGACGCCAGGTGGGCCGCGATGTTGACCGGATCGCCCAGCGCCGTGAAGTCACTCGTGTTGTTCGACCCGACCATCCCGACGAACGCGGTGCCGGTGTGCACGCCCGCGCCCAGCGGGACCCACGGGCCGTCGGGCGAGCCGTGGCCCGTGACGCGGAACAGCTCCTGCGCCGTCTCGACCGCGCGCGCGGCGTGCGTTGGACCGGCCAGGAAGGGGATGAACAGCCCGACGATCTCGTCGCCCACGAACTTCTCGATGATCGCGTCTCCATCGATCAGGACCCTGCTCGACTCGCGGTAGAAGCGGTTCATCAGCCGGGTGAAATCGATCACGGGCATCGCCCGCGCCAGCTTGCTCGAGCCCCGGACATCGGCGAACAGCATCGAGATCTCGACCTCTCCACCGCGGATCCCCTGACTTTCAGGAGCGCCGGGGCACATCTGGGCGTGGTCCCCCAGTCCTTTGAAGCAGCGGCCGCAGATCTTCGGCTGCTTCACCCATGGCTGGTATCCGTATCGCCCCAGGATGAACCTGCCCGGCGACCCGAACGGCGCCTTGCAGAGCTTGCACCGGGGCTTCGACGGGATCAGTCGGAGCGGGCTCTTGTCCTTCAGATGCGGGTGCGTGCCGCTGAGGAAGTCGTGCCACTCGTCCTCGGGGGTCGTGTACTCAGCCATCCTCGCGGCGTAGCGTATCCGTCTCGGTGCCGGCGCGCCCCGCTCATCCCGAGGGCTTGGGTTTCCGGCCGGGGAACTGGTCGGTCTCGGTCTCGTCCCAGACGGTCGAGCCGCTGATCGACTCCACGTTGAACTGGTAGTCGAAGACCAGCGAACCGCCGTAGGTCGCGCCGAACGAGACGATCGCCGCGGCGATCACGGACAGGATCGCGGCGAGGGCGCTCGACTTCAACGCGTTGAGCTGTCCGAGCCGGACGATCAGGTCGACGATCACCACGCCTGTCGTCGTCAGCATCAGCGTCATGTGCCAGTTCGCCGTGCGCCACACCTGCGTGTGCGCCGCTCGTCCGATGATGCCGGTCCGCCGATCGCGTTGCAGCCCTTTCCACCAATCCCAGAACCCGGTAGTCGCGGTCGCGAGCGACACGATGAAGCCAACGAGCAGGACGAGGGTCGCCGCGCGGAAGAGATCGCGCGACGTGAAACGGCCACCGTCCCCGAACCACCCGAGCCACGAGATCGACGTCGAAGAGCGCCGCCACCACGTAGCACACGATCGGGAAGTCGGTCAGCGGTGGGTGCGTGGGCTTGCCGTTCCAACCGCGGATCCCGAGGAACTTCCGGCCCCGGAGCGTGATCCCGGGCTTGATCGAAAAGAGCCTTGCCATATCCCCTCCCCCGTCGGACCGTTGAACGCTACGCCAAATCCGACTTGAAGTGGGCGGTTCGTCCCACGAACGAGAAAGAGCCCGGGGCGTTCCCGCCCCGGGCTCTCTCCTGACCGGTCGATGACCGCTTAGGCCATCGTGCCGTAATACGTACCGATCCGGTCCCGGTACTCCTTGCTCATGTACGTCTTCTCATCGAACTCCGGGGCCGACTTGATCTGGTCCTTGGTGAGACCCACGTAGACCTTCTTGGCGTCGAGGTCGATGCGCTGGATCACGCTCGCCGGAAGGAGAACCTTCTTCCCGAAGATCCAGGGTCCGGTGTCCACGACCAGGTACGACGCACCGACGTCGATACGACGCCTCATCAACGTGCCCGATCGAACCGTCCGTCGCCTCAACGTCGAACCTGGTCAGGTCGGGCATCTCGGGCAGAGTGATCTCGTACGTCCAGAGATCGGTCTGCATACGCGTTCGCCTCCTCTTCCATCGGGGGCGTCCCAGCGGTTGCCGGGACGATCGTTCCCTACCCGGGAAGATGGGACTGAACCGTGGGATATTCGACCGACAGCGCGGGTATGGGGGGAACGATGGCGACCGTGGGACAACGGATCGAGATCACCGCCGCCCAGGCGCGGGCGTTCCTGGGGTCGCCCGCCGGCGTCCTGTTCCGGAGGTATCTCGCGGCCGGCGTCATCGTGACCGCTCCCCTGTTGTTCCGGATCCCGGGCCTCCGCAGGTATCCGCTGATCCGGGTGCTGGAGCTGGTCGGTGGCGCGGCGCTCCTGGTCAAGGCCGCCGAAGCGATCCGAGATTGGGACGCGAGCGGCGGGCAAGAACAGCGCATCGTGATCGACGTCTGAACCGCGTCGGACGTCCCGGGGCGCCGGGGTCCGCGACGCTCAGACGAAGATCACGGTCCCCGGCGATGTGTGGATGGATCGAGCTCCTTTCACGGATCTCCGATCTTCAGCGTCGGCAGCCCTCCCGGCGGGCCGTGCGGAGCTGTCGGACGGGAAACCATCCGTCCTCTAGCGGACGGATGGTTTCCCTACCGCGCGCCGGCCGTCACCGCACTACTGGCCGAACGCGTAGTCCTTGCCGTTGATCTCCCAGGTGCGAAGGAGGGCGCTCAGGTTCGTGCCCGACGTGAACCCAACCGAGATGCAGATCTTGCTGATCTTCTGATTGGGGTGGGCCTGCTTGATGGTGCCGAACGGCGAATCAGGGCCGTTTCCGGGGTCATCGTCGTATCGCCACGATCCCGCCGTCGCCGCCCACGTGTGGAACGGCCCTTGCTGGACATCAGGGTCAGGCGACTGCGTGTTCGGCGAGAAGATCGCATCGTGGGTGTTGTTCACCAGGATAGATGCGGAGGTAGGGCACTCCGACACCGCCGGTGGCCGTGTCCGCCGTGTAGCGAGCCTCGAAGGCGAGATGCTTCACGTCGCTGAAAGGTTGCCCGTTCATCGAGCTCGTGCACACTGATCCGCCGGCGGCGCCGCCGTCCGCGTAGGGACCGAACTTCACACCGTCCGGGGTGTTCTTGACGCTGGAGTTGCTCGCATTGAACTTCTGCGTCGGCAGACCGCCCGTTACTCGGATCGCGAGGGCGTTCTGGACGTCGCCCTTCAGGTCCGCCTTCGGTACGGAGCCCTTCTTGATGTCGCTCCCGGTGAGGGAACCATCCTTGATGTCCTTCCCGGTCAGTGAGCCGTTCTTCACGTCAGATCCGGTGATCAACTTTGCCGCGCCCGCTGCCGTCGCGCCGCAGACCAATACGGTCGCGATGATCGCCACGAGTATGCGGCCGTGTCCACCGAGCGGCCCTCGTTGCGTAGTCGTGGGAGAACCGTCCATGGGAACTCCTTCCTCGGTCGCGAGTAGGTGCGAACGACCGATGGCGTGAACCGCGCGATATGCGCCCCCAGAGAGCCAAGCGGAGCTTCGCCCTCGGGTCTGTTTCACGTCCGCGCCGCGGAGTTTCTCAACCGTAGAACGCATCCGATCGGCATGCAAATCGACCAGATGCGGTGAGTGGAATCCTCGTAACGAGCAAGACCGGTGCAGTAAATCCTTGTGCCCACACCTCGGTGATGTCGTCCTGCGCATCGTCAGCGCCGCAACGAGCCTCCGAGCGGGCGGCAGGATCACCGGGGACCAACGTCTGTGACGAAGCGCTCGCTCTAGAGTTAGCCGAGGATCGATGGAACCAGCCGGAGTTCGCTGGGCTCGATCCAAGAGCTCTGAGAAGTTGGCGGGAACGTCGCGTGAAGAGCCGCCGACACGCCTGAGCCCACAAGTGCATAGGTGATTCAGCGCCCCAAGCGTTGGGGTCGAGGGTTTCGAGGGTACTAGGCGACTCGAACGTGAAAGCCCAATCTCGCTCCTACTCGATGACCGCCGGACGACCAGGTAACCACGTATGCACCAGGACCCTTGTTCGGGAAGTGCCGGTGCCAGCGGACGGACGAGCCGAACGTCACGCCCTGGTCATGGATGTAGAAACGGTGACATGCCCGGGTGCCGTCTGGAGCCTTCACGCAGAGTGTGTACCGGTTGAAGTACTTAGCGGCGAGGCTGATCCGGAGCATCCGGATGCCGTTCACTCTCCTGACGCTCTGGCAGATGTCCCCAGTGGAGCTGCAGTACGAGTTCGGTAGATGGTGTGCCTCCGCAGCCCGCGGCAACGCAAGCAGCACCAGGGTGGCCATCAGTGTGAGGGTTACGATCCGCCGCATCCCAGCCCCCCTGTGTGGCTCGAGTGATCGTCCTCGAATGCTGTGAGTCTAGCCCTGCCGCATCGTTCCGCTCGCTACCTTCTCGTTCAGCACGCGCCCGTCACATCGGGCAACAGACATCCGGACGAGAAGTCGCCAACCTCGATGCTGACATCGTTCGTCGTGTCTGTAAGCACCACGTTCGTGTATGACACCGACGCCAGCTCGAGGCTCTGTTTCGGCGGACAAGAGATATCCGACGACGGCGGCGCAACCGTTAGGGATGCGGTCACCTCACCGTTCTTGCCCGAGTTGAAGGTGCCCGATGCGCTGACAGGCCCGGCAACCGTGGTCTTGTTCTGGGCTTTGTCGCCGCCGCTCTTCACGCACACATACGTGGCCGTCGCGTCAGCCGTAACCGCGTCGTTGATGAGCTGGTTCGGCCCGAGGCCAGCTTCCTTGAAGTTGACCGTAAGCGACCCGTTGGTGTTCAGGCTACCGCTGGGACGAAGTGTTGGACTTGCGGATACGGTGGGCTTCGGGCTCGACGGGCCGACGCTAGGGGACGAACCAGTGGGAGAGGATGTAGACGGTGTGCCGGTTGCAGGCGGCCGGGCCGGCGGCTCCGCAGCGATCTCGCGCCCCAAAGTCGGCGGCAGGATCACGCTTGGCGCAGGGGACGAACTGGGACTAGGCGGTGAAGGGGTGGGCGCCTGCATCTCACCGACCGACGAAGGTGAGGGAGCTTGAGTGGCGGCGAAGGGAGCCAAAGAAGGTGGTGAGTCCGCGAAATCTCCTTCTCCGTTCGCGGCCTGGGAGTAAACCCAGACGAAGAGGGCAACCGCCAAGCCGGCAACACCCCAGAAAGCCAGATCCCGCCTTGTGTCGTCCCGCACCCCGAACTCCTCGCTGCGTTGCTACCCGCTACGAAGGGAAGTCGAACGCTGATACGCAAGGCCGACGCGCGGACCTTCAGGGATGCCGACGCTACGATGCGTCACCTCCGTTTCGGTCGGGTGCTGGGGCTCCCTCGAGGCCGGCATTGATCCTCGGAATGTAGTCCTGTCCCGGCCGCGTCACGTGTGTCCGACGCGATCTACTCGCCGTGCAGGCTACGAGAAGTGTCACCGGAGTTGCTCGCGCCAGGCACGAGCTCATGGAACGTGTCCGGGGCTCGTTCCGAGCAGGAGCGCGGTGGTGATGAGCCCGCAGAGCACGATGACGCCCGCGATCATCACGGCGATGCCCGGGGCCGGCAGGGGTTCGCCTTCGCGGATCGCGGCGTCCATCGCCCGCCATCGGCGCCGTGCGAGGGCAGCGGTCACGACACCAGCCATGATCAGCAGGACCCCAACCGTCTCCCACGCCCAATGGAGCGACTGCCCCGCCAGGAGCCGTGCGGCTGCGACGCCGGAGGCGACGAGTGCGAGCGCCGTCCGCAGCCACGCAAGATACGTCCGTTCATTCGCTAGTTGGAACTGCGGTTCAGGACTCCGTTCGCTCATGTCCCCTACCCCCGCTTTCGAGATGCCGAGAGCCTAGTGCGTGCCACTAGACGGACTTCGCCACCCGGATCGAGGCTGAACCTCTCGCGGCGTGACACCAGAGCCAGGCTTCAACGCATCTCCGACACTCCTGCATGAGGTCCTCGCATCGGCTTCAGGAGGCCGCTCTCCCCAAGGGCAACTTGAACCGCTCAACCCAGCCCGTGTCGGTCTGCACGTAGATCGAGAACCCCTGAACGGATGTCCGTACTGGAAGCTGTGGCCTCATCCATCCCTCTACTTCCGCCCACAAGTTCCGATCAGCGGTCTCCACGATCGTCAGATGCGGAACGACCTCCTCGACCGCGCCTCCATACGGCGGGAACTTCGGAAACGCCGCGATCAGCGCCTCGATCATGGCGCTGAACTGCTCAACCGGCCTGGGTTCGAGGTAGATCGCGACGGGAGGATCATCGAACCGACCGATCGACGAGAAAGAGCATTCGAACGGCTGAACGTCTGAAAGGGCGCGCTGCGCCTCGTGCGCGTGGCCCACAACGAGGCGCTCCGCGTCCACGAAGGGATAGAGCAACGTCACATGCGCTGGCACGCCAGGGGGCGCGATCGAAGCCGAACGCCGTCGCAGCGGCAGATAACAGCAGCTCCGCGCCCTCTACGGGAACAACGATCGCCGTCTCCATGCGCGAAGGCTAGCGACGTCACCGCCGTTCCTGCGGCCTTGTTGCGCCCTTCGCGGCTCCTCGGCAACTGACGGGTTGCCCCGGATCTCGCGGAAACCGTGTCTGACCTGCAGTTCTCTTCGTGGGCGCTAGAGGATTTGAACCTCTGACCTCTTCCGCGTCAAGGAAGCGCTCTCCCCCTGAGCTAAGCGCCCGAGGCTTCGGATGCTACCGCAGCTTCGAGGCGGGGACCGGAATCGAACCGGTGTGCGGGGCTTTGCAGGCCCCTGCCTAAACCACTCGGCCACCCCGCCGGGATGAAGCAGCCCGGGTTCCCCGGGCCTGCGCTCAGTCTAACGTGCGGCCGAAAGGCTGCGAGGTTCTCGCTCCGCAGCAGGTTGCGGCGTACCCTCGTCGCATGGACGCGCCGGATCGGTGTCCTGAGTGCGGCTCCGACGAGCTTCGGACGACCACCCGCAAGGGCGACATCCAAGTCGTCGTGTGCGGGGTGTGCGACTGGTCCTCGGATCCCAGGGTCGGACGCCCGCCGGCAGACCGATCGAAGAACTTCACCCTTCGCCGGTTGCTCGCTGCGTCGAAGCAACCGAACGAGCAAGAGAACCGATCCTAGGGATCGAGATGCTCGCGGGAGCCCCTCACGACAGCCGTCCCTGGTCCGTTTGCGGGCTGGATGAGACATCCGGGAGCGGCGGCAGTGGATGGCTCAGCCTGGCCGCGATGAGGATGATCAAGATAGCGATGAGAGCCGCAACGATGGCCCAGATCAACCACGTGTGACGTCCTGCCCATCGGTTGTACTCGGCCCGGCGATCCGTCCAGGTGCCGTGACCAGATCGCCGACCGCTCATGATTCTGAACCCTACGCCCGATCCCGGAGAGTCTCTGACCTGGAGCGGACGACGGGTCCTCCGATACTCCCGAACGCTGACCTCGACCAACCAGGCTGCGCGACAAACCCTGAGGCCCTCACGCTTCCGAGCGCGCTGCATCATGCCCGGGTACGCGGCCAAGGGTCGGCACGTTCAAGCCTAGAACGCGCCGAGGACGGTTGCAGCCTCCGCTAATGGGTCAGCTGCCGATCGAATAGGTCACTTCGTCGAGGACGCCTCTGTACCAGTCGCCTCCGCCCTTGTGCGAGCCGAGGCGGATCGGGTCCGTCACCGTGATCGCGCCCGTCGCCTTCGTCACCGAGAAGCTCGCGCCGTCGACCGTCTCGACGATCTGATTGCCGTTGCGGACGCAGGTCACCTGGTGCCACTGCCCGTCGACCACGTTCGGTCCTGCCTGCAGTTGCTTCCCGCCGCCCGAGCCGCGGAACATGCACGACGCCTGCCCGTTCTCCTGGACCTCGACCTTGATCTGGCCACCGCTGCTCCCGCTCGCTCCCTTCGTGAACATGTCGTAATCGATGCCGTTGGACGGGAGAGTCGTCGTGTTCAGCCAGTAGGAGATCGTGATCGTCGCCGTCCCCGGTACGAGATCGGAGGCGTTCGGGACGATGACCGTGCTCTTGGGAACGAAGCTGTAGGCGGTGTTGAGGTGACCCGGAACCCCGAGCGTGACCGGGCCGCTGATCGCACCGTTGTTGCCGTTTCCGCTGCTGTCGAAGGCGGTCGTGCCGCTCGTCTCGTCTAGGTGCCACGAGCCGACCACGGAAGAGGAGCTGGCAGTGGTGTTCAGGGCGACCCTTCCGGCGTAGCTGTCGCCGTTGCCGGCGGCAGCAGCTGCTGGTGTAGCCGCTCCGGCGACGATGAACAGCGTCGTGAACGCCGTCACCGCCGCGAGCGCGGCCATCATCAATCTCTTCACGTGATCCTCTTTCCTCACTCGGCGCAACCCGATCGCCGCACCGATGACCAGCTTGCGGACCCGCCTCGGCTTCTTCGCGGGCGGCTTCGGCGTCTCCGCCGGCGCCTCGGGCATGGGCGGGACCGCTGGCAGGCCCAGCTTGATCCGCTCCTGCTCCGGCGTGATGACCGGCCAGTCGTTCGGGTACTTCTCCTGCTGCTCCTGCTTGGTGCTCTCACTTCTGGGCGGAACCTGCTCCATGTCGAACCCTCCTCAGGGTGTCGTTCACCAGGCCCCGGGATGGGGTCTGCTTCGGTTACGTGGTCCCTTGGTATCGGGGGGACCGGGTCCGGCAGCGCCGTACCTCTTAGCGCTGCTCGCTGACGATCTGCTTGATGCGCGGTACGGAGAGACCGGCGGCCTCGGCAAGCTCCTTGGTCGTGAGCAGCCGAGCGCCGTGGAGGCGGCGGATCTCCGCGTAGAGCCGTTCGCGGAGACGCTCGAGTTCCTCGGTGTGTGCCCGGTACGCTTCGGCGTGCGTCTCGATCGTCTCGAGCGCCTCGAGCTTTTGGCGCATGGCCTCGCCCAGCCGCCGCGCGCCGGCCCCTCGATCCGTGTCACCCTTGCGCTTCGTGTCCGTCATTAGCGAATAGGATAGCAGACTATCCATGACTAGTCAGAAGAGAGAGCTAGCCGGGCTAGGCCAGCAGCTCCTCGTGGCTAGGCGATCGGGCGGGCGTGGCGCGGCAGCGGGTTCGTCGTCACCCGACGCTCTGCGCGGAGTAGTGCGGAACCTGCCAGGCGGTATCGCACGCGCTGCACTCCACCCACCAGTAGGCCTCGCCGCCGGCACCGTCCTTGACCTTCAAGACGACCCGGAGCACCGCGACGTTGGTCTCGGAGGCGAACTCGCACTGGGCGCGTGGTGGCTGGTCTTCGGATCGAGCGGGTCGAGCCGAACACGTCGGTCGGCGACGGGCTCGTAGTAGTACTCGGTCCCGCAGACGCACTCCGCGACCCAATGCCCGCGCTCGATCTCGGACCGTTGAAAGCGGTCACGTTGCCGCACGGGGTCACGCTCGAACTCGCAGAGCACATGCGGCGGTATCCACCGGCTGACAGCGGGCTCGTTTTCACCGCGCCGCGTGGAGGGGTCATCCGCCGACAGACGTTCTACCGCCGCGTGTGGACCCGCACTTCACCCGAGCCAGACTACAGGGGTTCCGGTTCGGCCAACTGCGTCACGCCGGCGCGACGTGGCGCTCGAAGCCGGAGCGAACCCCGTCCTCGTGGCGATGCGCCTCGGCGACACGAGCACCCGGATGCTGGAGCAGCACACTACGCAGGCCGGCTCGATCGTGGGGACCGCGAGCTCGCTCGTGCTCTGGATGCTGCGGCACAGATGCGGCACGCGGTCGGGGATCAGGGGCGCACCGCTGACCCTTACCCCTCCTGACCTGCTGATCCTTGGAGCGGACGACGGGATTCGAACCCGCGACCCCCACCTTGGCAAGGTGGTGCTCTACCAACTGAGCCACGTCCGCGCGTGCTCATCCATCCTAGGAGCCCGTTCCGAGACCTTCAACCGCACTCATCGAGCGCCGTCAGGCGAGATTCAATCCGTCCCGGTCGAGCCGAAGCCGCCCTCGCCACGACCGGTCCGGGGCAGGTCATCCGCCCATACCGGCGAAACCATCGGGATCGCGACGACCACCAACTGCGCGATCCGGTCGCCCGCACGGATCTCGACGGCCTCGTCTCGGTCCAGGTTCACCACCGAGCAGATCACCTCTCCCCGGTAGCCCGCGTCGATCAAGCCCGGCGAGTTCGAAAGGGTGAGCCCGCGTGTGGTCGCCAGACCGCTCCGCGGAAGCACCAGCCCCGCGTGCCCGTCGGGGATCGCGACGGCCACGCCGGTCGGAACCATGACCCGCTCCCCCGGCTTGACCGTGGCGTCGATCGCGGCGCGAAGGTCGAGGCCCGCGTCTCCCGGGTGCTGAGCCGAAGGCAACGACCCCTCCGGTCGGAGACGCTTGAACGACAGCTCCATGGGTCAGGACGGCTCGACCAACTCGAGCCGGTTGCCGAACGGATCGCGGACGTGGCAACGGTGGAAGCCCTCGAGCGGCACGTCGTCGGTCACTCGGTACCCCGCGAGCTCGATCCGCTCCCGCAGGGTCTCCAGATCCTGGACCAGGAACGCCGGGTGGGCCTTCCGTGCGGGCGTGAAGGGCTCTTCGATCCCGAGGTGCACCTCCAGCCCCTCGGTCCGGAACCACACGCCACCGCGCGGTGCGAGCTCCGGGGGCTTGTCCACCTGGGTCAGCCCGAGGATCGCGCCGTAGAACTTGATCGCATCCTCTTCCTCACCCGGAGGCATGGCCAGCTGGACATGATGCAGACCGAGCAGCCTCGCGGCCGGTTCCCCCGTCACCCGCCGGAGTCTACGAGCAGCCGGAGGTGCTGCCGCAGGTGCCGCACACGTAGCACGAGCCTGCCGGCTGCATCTTCGAGCCGCACTGGTAGCAGAGGGGGGCGTCCAGGACCCTCGCGGTGGGCTTCGCGACCACGTCGGCTTCCTCTGGGCCGCGGAAGACCGCGCTGTCGCTTGCGGCGGTGGCTCTGGACTTCCGGCATCGAGCTGCGCGATCTTCTCCTCCGCCTCCTCGGTCCGCTCCTGGATCGAGCGGATCCCGAGCGCTTCGCGCTGCTCCCACGTGAGGTGGTCGAGCGCCAGGCGACGGAAGACGTAGTCGACGATGGACGAGGCGAACCGGATGTCGGGGTCGTTCGTCATGCCGCTCGGCTCGAACTTCATGTTGATGAACTTCGAGGCGTAGTCCTCGAGCGGCACGCCGTACTGGAGTCCGACCGACACCGCGATCGAGAAGGCATCCATGATCCCCGACAGGGTCGATCCCTGCTTCGATGCCTTGAGGAAGATCTCGCCGAGACCGTTATCCGGGTACGAGCCGGCGGTCACGTATCCCTCGGCGTCGCCGACGCGGAACGAGGTGGTCAGCGCGGGACGCGACTGCGGGAGCCGCTTCTTCGCCGACCAGGCCAGCACGGCCGGTTCGGCCTCGGGAGCCTCGGCGGTCTTCTTCTTGTCCGCGGACAGCGGCTGCGCCACCTTGCAGTTGTCACGGTAGATCGCGACCGCCTTGAGTCCGAGCCTCCAGCTCTCCACGAAGAGCTGCTCGACCTCTTCGACCGTGGCCTCCTCCGGCATGTTGACGGTCTTGGAGATGGCGCCGGAGATGTACGGCTGCGCGGCGGCCATCATCCGCACGTGACCCATGTAGTGGATCGGCTGCTCGCCCATCGCCGTGTGGAACACCGGGTAATGCTCGGCCTTGAGATGCGGCGCGTCCGCGACCGAGTTGTGCTCCGCGATGTAGGCGACGATGTCGTCCGCCTGCGCGGCGTCGTACCCGAGCTTCGCGAGCGCGCGGGGCACCGTCTGGTTCACGAACTGCATCGTGCCGCCGCCGACGAGCTTCTTCGTCTTGACGAGCGCCAGCTCGGGCTCGATCCCCGTCGTGTCGCAGTCCATCATCAGACCGATCGTGCCGGTCGGCGCGAGCACCTCGCCTGAGCGTTGCGATACCCGTGCTGCTCCCCGAGGGCGATCGCCTCGTCCCAGGACTGCTTCGCCGCGGAGAGCATCCCTTCGGGGACGAGCTCCGCGTCGATCTCGTCCGCCGCGGCACGGTGCTTGCGCATGACGCGGAGCATCGCGTCGGCGTTGGATGCGTAGCCCGCGAACGGCCCCATCACCTCCGCGATCCGCGCGCTGGTGCGGTAGGCCCAGCCCGTCATGATCGCCGTGATGGCTCCCGCCCATGCGCGCCCTGGTCGGAGTCGTACGGGAAGCCCGCGCGCCATCAGCAGCGCGCCGAGGTTCGCGTAGCCGAGCCCGAGCTGACGGAACGCCCTGGCGTTCTCGCCGATCTTGTCGGTCGGGTAGTCCGACTTGCCGACCACGATCTCCTGCGCCGTGAACACGATCTCGATTGCGTCGCTTGAAGTCCGCGACGTCGAAGGTGCCGTCCTCGTCGAGGAACTTCATCAGGTTCAGCGACGCCAGGTTGCACGCGCTGTTGTCCAGGTGCATGTACTCGCTGCACGGGTTGGACGCGTTGATCCGGCCCGCTCGCCGGGCAGGTGTGCCACTCGTTGATGGTGGTGTCGTACTGCATGCCGGGGTCGGCGCACTCCCACGCCGCCAGCGCGATCTCGCGCATGAGGTCCCGGGCCCGCGCGGTCCCGACCGTCTCCCGGTGGACGCGCCTTGAGCTTCCAGTCCCGGTCGCTCGGAGGACCGCCTGCATGAACTCGTCGGTGACGCGCACCGAGTTGTTCGCGTTCTGGTACTGCGTCGAGTAGCTGTCCTTGCCGTCGAGGTCCATGTCGAACCCGGCGTCGCGCAGGACCCGGGCCTTCGCTCCTCGACCGCCTTGCACCAGATGAAGTCGGGAACGTCCGGGTGGTCGACGTTGAGCATGACCATCTTGGCCGCCCGACGG
>CAVXYE010000001.1:0-77180 GCA_963765865.1 uncultured Actinomycetes bacterium | reverse complement strand
CGTGGGTGACCACCGGGGGGTCGTTCACGGCGTTCACCGTGACGTTCACCGTGGCCGTGTTCGAGTCCAGGAGCCCATCGTTGGCCTTGTAGGTGAACGAGTCCGACCCGTTGTAGTTGGCGGCCGGGCTGTAGTGGAGCTGGCCCGAAACGACCGAGGCGGTCCCGTGGGAGGCTCCCGAGACGATCGAGTACGTCAGGGTGTCGCCGTCCACGTCGGTGCAGTCCGGGGCGACGTCGCCGGGGGTGTCCTCGTCGGTCGTGAGCGACGACGTTCGGAGCACACCGGGGCGTCGTTCACGGCGTTCACGGTGACGTTCACCGTGGCGGTGTTCGAGTCCAGGAGCCCATCGTTGGCCTTGTAGGTGAACGAGTCCGACCCGTTGTAGTTGGCGGCCGGGCTGTAGTGGAGCTGGCCCGAAACGACCGAGGCGGTCCCGTGGGAGGCTCCCGAGACGATCGAGTACGTCAGGGGGTCGCCGTCCACGTCGGTGCAGTCCGGGGCGACGTCGCCGGGGGTGTCCTCGTCGGTCGTGAGCGAGACGTTCGAGCACACCGGGGCGTCGTTCACGGCGTTCACGGTGAGCGAGACCGTCGCGATGTTGGAGTTCAGAGCTGCCGTCGTTGGCCTTGTAGGTGAACGAGTCCGACCCGTTGTAGTTGGCCGCCGGCGTGTAGGAGAACGACCCGTCGGCGTTCAACGTGAACGAGGCCGCATGGGACGGACCGGCCACGAGGACCGCGGTCAGGCTCGCGTGCGCGGTATCCACGTCGGTGTCGTTGTTGAGCACGCCGGTCGCCGCGGTCGTCGACAGGTTCGTGTCCTCGTTCGTGGAGTAAGAGTCGTTCGCGGCCACCGGGGCGTCGTTCACCGCGTTGACCGTGATGGTGACAACGGGGACTGGGCTGTTGCCGAGCCCGATGAGTCGAACACCTGGAAGTCAGCGGTGCGGGTGTTCGTGGATGGGTTCTGGCTCGTGTTCTCGTACGTGATCGTCCGCAGGCACGCCTGGTAGCTCGCGATCGACGCGCTTCCGATGATCGTGAGGACGCCCGTCACCGAGTTGTAGGAGAAGGTGGTCTGGAAGGCGCAGGCACCCAGCTTGTCGCCGTTGAGGACCTCCGCAGAGCCGTCGATCGGCGACCGTGCCGCCCGGCTGGGTCCGGAGGGTGATCGCCGCCGCAGACATGTTGGCGCTGTCCACGTCGCTGAGGACGAGGCTCGGAGCCAACGTGACCGGTGTATCGCCTTCGGTGAAGGTGGCCGAGGTGTCGATGCCTGTCCCCGCGCCGTTCAGATCCAGCACCGGGGCGTCGTTCACCGCGTTCACGGTGATGGTGAAGGTCTGGGCGGCTGAGGTGTCGACGCCACCGTTGGCGGTGCCGCCGTTGTCGTGGATCTGGACCGTGACGGTCGCCGAGCCGTTGGCGTTGGCGGCCGGCGTGTAGGTGAGGGTCCCGGTCGCGGCAGACCGCCGGCTGCGCCGAGAACAGGCCGTTGTTGTTGTTGGAGACGAGGAAGTTGACCGTCTGACCGCTCTCGTTCGGCGGGACCGGCCGAGATCGCGGTGGCCCAGCCGGACACGCTCTGGGCTCCGGCGTCCTCGTTCACGGTCTGGTCGGCGCCCTTGGTGAAGCTCGGGGCGTCGTTGACCGCGGTCACCGTGATCGTGAAGGTCTGGGCGGCTGACGTGTCGACCCCGCCGTTGGCGGTGCCGCCGTTGTCGTGGATCTGGACCGAGACGGTCGCGGAGCCGTTGGCGTTGGCGGCCGGGGTGTAGGTCAGGGTCCCGGTCGGCGAGACCGCGGGCTGAGCCGAGAACAGACCGGTGTTGTTGTTGGAGACGATGAAGTTGACCGTCTGGCCGCTCTCGTTGGCGGGACCGGCCGAGATCGCCGTCGCCCATCCGGACACGCTCTGGGCTCCGGCGTCCTCGTTCACGGTCTGGTCGGCGCCCTTCGTGAAGCTCGGGGCGTCGTTGACCGCGTTCACGTGATCGAGACGGTGTCGGTCGCGGTGCTGAAGGCGGTGGCGCCGCCGTTGGTCGACGTGCCGAACCTTTGTCGTTGGCTGGCCGAGGTCGGTCCCAGGCCGGGGCGTGAGCGCCGAGGTAGATGAGTGCCGTTGAAATCGCGCGCTGGGCTGAGAACAGGACCGGGTTGTTGTTCGAGCCATCCGAGGCTAACAGCAGGGCGCTTGATGGCGGAGACCGCTCCGATGTTCGTCCAGACTCCTCCGCCGTTCGTCGTGAACTGCCAGGTCCCGTTCGTGGAGTCGGTCGCCGTGATCGCGAAGCCCTGGAGCGCGCCGGCGTCAGCATCGGTGATGTAGCCAGCTCCGGCGCTGGAGATCGAGCGTGGCGATCGAGGTGCCTGCCGTTGGTGCTGTCGTCCTCGTTGATAGCCGTCGAGGGCCGCGGTCTTGCGTGTTATCGAGGACGGGCGCGCGGTTCGCGCCGTGATGACGACGTCGGTCGCTGGCGACTGGCCTGCCCAGTGTCAGTCGACGTGTTCACCTTGAATTGGCTCTTGTTGATCGTGCCCGGCAGACGTCGGATTGGTGATGCTCGCGATGGTCAGCGTCGCCTGAGGTGTTGACCGGAAGGGAGCAAGTTGCTCCGGCCGAGCGTCGACAGTGACCATCAGAGATCCGCCCGAGGGACCCGCTGCGGCTGTTGCCGTGCAGTTCGAGAAGCCGGACGTGAGGCCGATCGCAGGCGATGCGACGCTCGAGAAGGTGCTGTCGAATCGCACGACGACTTGGTTGTTTGCCTGCTGTCCCGTTCAAAGCTCCCGTGGACTAGTCGTGAAACCGATCGTCCAAGTCGTCGTCGCTCCCGCAGCCTGGGAGTTGCCAGCAAAGGTCACGTTCGACACTCGCGCGGCTGTCACGAGGTACGGACCAACGACCGGGCCGCCGCCGGGAGCGCCGGCCGGCACGACAGGATCCGTCGACGCGTCGCCGAGCGCACGCGCAAGATTCACGCGGCCGTTCCCGACGCCACCGTCGGGATCGGCGTTCCTCGCCAGCCGACCGACGATCACGCCGGGCGATGCCGAGGGATCGGCAGCGATCAGCTGAGCTGCAGCACCCGCAACGATCGCTGCCGAAGCCGACGTCCCCGTGACGCTCACCGTGTCCGCGATCGTGTCGTCGGCCTTGATGCCGACGCCCGGCGCCGTGATGAACACCGCGGCGCTCGAGTTCGAACCGCTCCACAACGCATCCGACTGATCCGTCGCGCCGACGCCGACGACCTTCGTGTCGCCCGCCGGGTAGTTCGGCGATGTTCCGCCGTCGTTGCCGGCAGCGGCAACGACGACAACGCCGTGCGCCCACGCGTAGTTCACCGCGTCTTGCAGCGCGGTCGAATAGCCGGGGTTCGAGAACGCCATCACCGCGACGTTGGCGCCGTGATCGGCCGCCCACACCAGGCCGGCGATGATGTCCGAGTCCTGGCCGGTGCCGGTCGCGTCGAGCACCTGCACCGGCATGATGTTGATGCCGTCGAAGCCGACGCCGGCGATGCCCTGACCGTTGTCGGTCGTCGCGCCGGCGATCGATGCGATCCACGTGCCGTGACCATTCGGGTCGATGCCCGGATCGCCACCGAAGGCAGACCAACCGGGACCGGTCGGAACGTCGCTCGACTGAACACCCGTGTCGAGGACCGCGATCGTCGAGACGCCGGAGATCGTGGTCGAGCCGTACGCCTGGTCCCACCCGATCTGGGGAAGTGACCATTGATCGGGATAGGCAGGATCGTTCGGCGTTGCCTCGGCGTCACGCGTCCGGTCGCGATCGACGGACTCCACACGAGCATCGGCCGAGTACGCCGCGATCGAGTCGGCGACCGTTGCGGCGTCGACCTCGACGACGTGAAGACGAAGTGCGGGAACTGAGGAGACCTCGGTGCCGCCGCCGGCGGCGATCGCCGCAGCGACATCTGCATCGGTCAACCCCGGGACCGTGCGAACGATCAGCGAGGCGTAGTTCGTAACTGCCGGAGAGGAGGTATCGCTCGGAGCGGCGGGCTCGGTAGGAGTGGTCTCAGGGGGCGGAGCGGGAGATGCGTCGGTGGCAGATGGGGAGTCGGTCGGAGAAGGAGCATCTGTCGATGGAGCGTCGCTGGCGGAAGGCGCGAGCGTCGGTGCGGTGGTGGGTACACTCGCGTCGGCGACGGATCGGCCGTCGGCGAGGGACTTGCATCTTGAGCGGATGCGAGCGGTGCGTTGCTCAGCATCATCGACACCAGCAGCGCAAGCGGAACGATGAATGCGAGTGTCTTCTTCGTGAAACGACGTGTGCGAGAACCAAGCCACCGACCCGAGCCCATAACCTCTCCTATCCTCCACCGAGGGACACGGGGGGTCCCCCGGCCGGCCGACCCGCTGTACCCCGAGGCGGCCTACTCCGAGCGCGGGAGACGCTAGCAGGACTGTTGCTCACTTGGGAAGGGGCTTTCGGCTACATCTCGAAAGTCACAGGTCCCGTTATCGCAGCGTACGGGCCCTTCGGGTCACCGGCCCTCGAGAGAAGGGCTGAACCGCTCAAGTATCCGCGGCCCACGGTTGCCCTTCAGAAGCCCATCGTTGGCTCCTCCTGGCATTGCCCGATGTGTCGTAGCATCCATTGGCCGGAGGCATCAGCCCGATGCGGTCCTATGCGCAAGGCCCCGCTGCCGTGAACCCGCTAAGCATGGTAGGACCGTTTGCGCTCGAGAACAAGCGGACGCTTCGAGGTCTCCTCGCAAGGCTCGAGCTCCATCTGTCAGTCGCAAGCCGCACTGCGCGTGCCTCCACGCCAGCCTGAGGCGGTGCTGGCCGCTAGACTCTTCCATGGAGCTCGAGGACTTCCAAGACACGATGCGCGAGATCTACCTCGCCCGCGACGAGCAACGTGGCGTCGACGCGACCTTCCGGTGGCTCACCGAGGAGCTGGGGGAGCTCGCTCGTGCGATCCGCACGAGCGAGCGGACGAACCTGGAGCTCGAGTTCTCCGACGTGCTGGCCTGGCTGACGTCCCTCGCGAACCTCCTGGAGGTCGACCTGGCCGACGCGGCGTCCCGCTACGACGACGGATGCCCGAAGTGCGGCGGCACGCCGTGCGTCTGCCCTCGATGACGGCCGACGTTCGCATCCCAGCCGAGGCAGACCGCGAACAGATCGCCCGCGTCCTCTCGACCTCGCTGCACTTCCCGCTGGAAGCCGCGCTCACGCGCTCGAAGACCTTCCCGCTGGACGACATCCGCTGCGCCTACGTGGACGACCGGGTCGTCGCCGACGGCGGCCGAGTTCCCCTTCACGCAATGGTTCGGGGGGAACGGCCTCGCCTGCTCGGGGGTGTGGGGCGTCGCGACCGAGCCCGAACGGCGCGGCGCACGGGCTCGCATCGGCGTGCCTCGGCACGCTGATGGACGACGCGCGGCGCCGCGGGACCCCGCTCACCGCGCTCTTCCCGGCCGTGGTCGAACCGTACCGACGGCTCGGCTACGAACTGGCGGGAACGTACGACGAGCATCCGGATCGCGCTCGACGCGTTGCCCGCGGTCGACACGCACGACCTTCCGACCGTCGAGCTCGCCGAGGTCGAACGCGACCAGGACGCGATCATGGCCTGCTACGCGCGTTGGCTCGCTCGTCGCAACGGCACGATCGAGCCCGACGCGACGTTCTGGCGCACGCGGCTGCTCGAACGTCCGTGGGACGAGTGGCATCGTGCCGTCGTCGCACGCGACGACGGCACGATCACCGGCTTCGCCACCTTCACGCGCGCGAACGACTCGTCGGGCCATCTCTCGTTCGGCTTCGGCCTGAAGTGCTCGATGTTCGTCGCCGAGGACGACCGCGCCCTCCGTGCGTTGATCGCGTACGCGCGCGGGTACCGAGGCCTCGGACGGTGGCTCGGTTGGTCGGGGCCGCCCAACGACCCGATGACGATGCTCGTCGGCGTGCAGGCGGTCGAGGTCGCACGACCGCTACCGGTGGATGCTGCGCGTCCTCGACGTGCGCGCCGCGCTGGAAGGTCGCGGCTATCCCCCGATCGATGCGGAGGCGACGTTCGCGATCGAGGATCCTCGGTACGAAGAGAACACCGGCGTCTGGCGCGTGCAACTCTCGGCGGGCGAGCCGAAGGTCGAGCAGGCGCCGTCGCACGACCGGCGACCGCTCTCGATCGGCACGTTCTCCTCGATGTTCACCGGGTACCTGCGCCCGGTCGACGCCGTACACCTCGGGTACCTCGATCGCGACGACCCCGCCGTGGGAGCGCTGGACGCGATGCTCTCGGGTCCCGATCCGTGGTGCCCGTTCTTCTTCTGAAAGCCAGCAACACCCCTTTCCGTCCTCGCTGCTAGGGTCGCGGAGCAGACCATGGCCGGGTTCGAGGAGACGCTCGTCGCGGCGCGCGAGGGCGAGGCATGGGCCCTCGTGCGGCTCTTCCGTCTGCTCTACCCTCGCTTCGTCTGCTACGTGGGCGCGGTCACGCCCACCGACGCCGAGGACGTGGCGGCGGATGCATGGCTCGATGTCGCCCGTGGCTTGCATCGGTTCGAAGGCGATGAGCAAGCGTTCCGCGCATGGGCGTTCACGATCGCTCGGCGACGGCTCCTGGATCTCCAACGCAGCCGGGCGCGCCGCCGAACCGATCCGGTCGACCCCGAGGATCTCGTCGGCGCGGGAGGGGCCGGAGACGTCGAAGAGGAAGCGCTGACGCGCCTCGGGACGGGTTGGGCCATCCGGCTCATCACCTCGTCGTTGTCATCGGACCAGGCCGAGGTCGTGATCCTCCGCGTGATCGGAGAGCTCGGCGTCGATGAGGTCGCCGCGATCATGGGGAAACGGCGGGGAACGGTTCGCGTGTTGCAGCACCGCGCGCTCCGCCGCTTGGCCCAGGTTCTGGAAGGCCAGGGTGTAACGCGATGAGCGGCTGGGACGATCTTCCTTACGAGATGCCGATCGGGACGATCGACGAGGACACCACGGATCGTTTGCTCGCAGGGCGCATCGACCCCGACGATGCGCCCCCGGGCTACGCAGGGGTCGCGCGGATCCTGCAGGCGGCCGGCTCACTCCCCCGTAGTGAGCATCTTTCGCGCGAAGCCGAGCTTGTGGTTGCCGCCCGCGAGGTGATGGGCCTTCGCTCACCCCCCGGCGGAGGGGCGGGCGGCAGCCGCACTCGGCACCGCCGCGTCGTGGCGGGACTCATCGTGACGGGAGCCCTGGTCGGGATCCCCGGGCCTCGCCGCGGCGAACGCTCTACCCGGACCCCGCCCAACACGCGGTCTCCCGCGTGCTCCACAAGGTCGGGATCTCGGTCCCGGGGAACGAGGATCACCCGGCGAGCACGGGTCAGGAGATCTCGAACATCGCCACCACGACCAGCTCGATCGGCGTCGCCAAGGGAGCCGAGATCTCAACGGCGGCGAGCGGTGGGAAGAGCCAGGCCGGTCAACACGGCCACCAGGGGCACGGCGGCGGGCGCGTCGTCCGACACCCCGTCGGTCGGTGGGACCGGCAGGGCGGACACGGCCAGCAACGGCAAGAGCACGCACGGGACCGCGAAGGCGAACGTCAAGAGCGGAGGCCGCAGCTCGGCCGGCTCTGGGAACGCCGCCAAGGTTCCGGCGACGGCGATCGAACACGGCGGCAACCCCGCCGCGCATCCGTAGCGGTCGCCGTCGAACTCGAGGCCGCTCAGCCGCGACGTTCCGAAGGCGTCGTCAGGCCGTAGACGTCGGGACTGACGTCGTAGGCGCGCCGTTCCTGCTCCAGGACCTTCTGACGAACCTCGGCGAGCGCATCCGGGGTGAGATGAACGATGTCGGTCAACACCAGAACCTCGCGCTCGTCCTCGTTCGCGCCTCCCCATCCGACCCGCACGTTCCCCACGTCGGCCGCGTAGTACTTGAGCTGGAAGGCGCCGGGCTCGGTGCGGCTGAACTCGCGGGTGACCAGGACGTCGCCGTAGCAACCGACGGGAACGCACGTCTGCTCGCCCATCCGGTACGCCTCCGCCCGATCGTTCCACCCGACCTGGGGACCCCATCCCTGGGCGTAGCTGGGCGTGTTCAGCTCCGGGTCCGCCTTCATCGAGATGCCCGGCCTGGCGCCCTCGAAGCCCGCGATCCAGAGCGGCGTCTTCACGATCTTGCCGTCCTCGTATACCTCCGGGTACTGGCCGAGGTGCCACACGTTCCCGTCCAGGTCCTGGGCGAAGAACGCCAGCTCCGCCTCCTCGAGCCGGTCGTCGTTGTAGTCGAGATCCCACCCGACGACGACGCGGACGCCGTCCACCTCCTTCGTCAGGTCGGTCACCGTGAACACGACGCGCCGACGGACTTGTCCTCGTCCTTCCAGCGCGCGGCCCTCCCACACGAACTGGGTGCCCGGCTGAAGGGGGAACCAACGGTTATCGACCGTCGCCGAGTCGCCGAAGTGGGCCGGATCGAAGTCGGCCGCGGAGATCGGGCGGTGCGATGGTGCCCCGCTGCTGGTCGCCGCCGTATGACCCCGCTCGCCACAGGCCGGGAGCACCAGGATGAGCGCCACCGCGACGACGCAGGTCATCCGGATAGGCCGCATCTCCATCCCCTCTCTCATCAGGCGACCCCGTTCGGGCGAACCGGAACGGGAACCGGAACCGGCAGGCCACCGCCACGGCCCCACCGCAGGTACAGCGCAGGAACGATGAACAGGTTGCGGAACGTCGACGTGACCAGACCGCCGACGATGACGACGGCCATCGGATGTTCGATCTCGTGACCGGGGAGATCGCCGGCGATCGCCAGGGGGATCACGGCCAGACCGGTCGCGAGGGCCGTCATCAGGATCGGAGACAACCGCTCACGTGCCCCCCGGAGCACGAGCGACGGGCCGAAGGTTTCACCCTCGGATCGTTCGAGGTGCTGGAAGTGGTTGATCATCATGATCCCGGTGCGCGCGGCGATCCCCAGCACCGTGAAGAAGCCCACCAGCGAGCCGAGCGAGATCGTGCCGCCGGCCAGGTAGGTGGCGATCACCCCGCCCGCCAACGCGATCGGGAGGTCGAGGAACGCGAGCCACGCCAGCCGCCAGGTGTGGAGCGCGACCCGCAACAGGAGGAAGACGGCCGCACCGGCCGCGAGCGCCAACAGCAGCAGACGGCTCTGGGCGGTTTGCCGCTCGGCGTATTCACCCAGCAGCTCCGCGTGATACCCGAGCGGGAAGCCGACGCCCTTGACCGCTTCCTCGACGTCGTTCACCACGGAACCCAGGTCGCGGCCCTCCACGTTGGCTTCGACGTCGATCCGCCGCGAGTCGGCCTCGCGTTCGATCGCGTTCGGGGTCGGCCGACCTGGACGTCCGCCACCTGCGCCAAGCCGGACGCGGCCGCCATCGGGCGTGTCCAGGAGCAAGCGGCCGATGTCGGAGACGCTGTCCCGCGTTCCCGGGCGTGCTCCAGACGTTGACGTCGTACGCCCTGCCGCCTCGGAAGATGTCGCCGACCTCCTCGCCGGACATCAAGGTGGCCGCGGCCCGCCGGACATCTCCCGGTTTGAGCCCGTAGCGCTGGGCGGCTCCGAGGTTGACCCTGATCTCGACCTGCGGGACGTCTTCCTGGAAGCTCACGTGCTCCTCGGTGATCCCCGGGATGTCGGAGAGCAGGTTCCGGACCTCATGCGCCCGGCTCCGGAGCTCCTCCAGATCCTGGCCGAAGATCCGCACGACGATGGGCTCCGCTGGATCCGGCGAGGACCTCGTCGACCCGTTCGTTGAAGTAGGTCAGCACGTCGTGATACAGGCCCGGGTAGCCATCGACCACCTCCTGGATCTCGGCGAGCGTCTCGTCGTAGTCGGCGGCGGGATCGACGCTGATCCAGTTCTCACCGAAGTTCGCGCCGACGATCTCCTCGGCCAGGAGCGCCTGGCCGATGTGGGACCCGAAGTCTGCGACGCCGGGGATCGACCGGAGGTCCTGACTCGCCGCGGTGACGATCCGCCGCTCCTCCGGAGCGAGGTCCCCGGCTTCGTGATCCAGTGCATCAGGAAGTCCCGCTCCTTGAACTCCGGGAGCAACGCCTCACCGAGGTGCGGCACGACGAACAGCCCGGCGAGGAAGATCACGATCCCGACGCTTGCGTACGCGGCAGCGGCGCGCGAAGGATCGGCGTCAGGAGCACGCTGATAGCCGGGTTGGAGCCAGCGAACCAGCGGCGACTCGCGTCGCTCGAGCGGGGCCTTCCGCCAGCAGGATCAACGCCAGCGCCGGCGTGACGGTCAGCGCGACGAGCATCGAGGCCAGCACCGCGAGCCCGTAGGACAGCGCGAGCGGCGCGAACAGCGCCCCGGTCAGGCCTGCACGAAGAAGATCGGCAGCAGGGTCGCGACGTCGATCAGCGTCGCGTAGATGATCGGCGCTCCGCACCTCGAGCGACGCGTCCAGGATGACGTTCGCCGTGGACGAGCGTGGTCCCTCCTTCCGAGCGATGCCGCAGACGGCGCACGATGTTCTCGATGTCGATGATCGCGTCGTCGACGACCACGCCGACGGCGATCACCATCCCCGCCAACACCATCGTGTTGATCGTGGCGCCGCGCCGATCGAGCACCAGCGCGGCCGTCACAACGACAGCGGGATCGCGATCAGGCTGATCAGCGCGGTGCGCCATTCGAAGAGGAACAGGCCGAGGACGAGCAGGACCAGGAGCGAGCCGATGAGCAGCGCGCGGGTGAGGTTGTGGATCGCGACGTCGATGAAGTCCGCCGGCCTGGAAGATCGTGGGGTCGATCTCGAGGCCGGGGAGCCCGGGCTGGAGCTCGGTCGAGCGCTCCTCGACGCCGCGCGTCACCTCGAGCGTGTTCGCCCACGGGAACTTCTCGACGACGAGCATCAGGCCCGGGCCGTCGTTGATGACCGCGTCGCCGATCAGCGGCAACGTGCCCTTCCTTCACGACGGCGATGTCACCGAGGGTGATCGTCGTGCCGTGTCGACGCGCGACCGACACGCGCGCCAGGTCCTCCGGCGTGAGGACCGGCAGACGTGTGCTGCACCTGGAGCCGCTGGTTGGGCGTTTCGATGAAGCCGCCCTTGCCGATCACGGCTCCGTTCGAGAACCGGAGGATCCCGGAGTCCACGGCGTCGGCGGTGGTCGTCATGACCTCGTCGAGGGTGACGTCGTACTTCGCCAGCCGGTCCGGGATCGACGCTGAACCTGCGGCATCTTGATCCGCTCGCCCCAGATGGCCACGTTGGCCACGCCGGGGACCCGGAGCAGCCGAGCCCTGATCGTCCAGTAGGCGATCATCGACATGTCGATCGGAGGTTGATCGTGTCCGAGGACAGGCCGATCTTCATCACGCGGCCGGTCGTCGACACCGGCGGCATCATCACGGGCGGGCTCGCCCAGGTCGGCAGCGTGCGGCGCGACCGACGCCATCCGCTCCGTGACGAGCTGCGGGCCTCCAGGAGGTCGGTCCCCGGACTGGAAGAACAGCTCGATCGACGACAGCTGCGGCACCGACTTCGAACGGATCGTGTCGAGCCCGGGGATCCGTTCAGGGACTGCTCGAGCGGGATCGTGACGAGCGACTCGACCTCGGCGGCCGACAGCCCGAGGCAGGACGTCTGGATCTCGACGCGGGGCGGTGCGAACTCCGGGAAGACGTCGACCGGCATGGCCTCGAGCTGGCCGACGCCGAAGAACATCATCGCGCCCGCCAACGCGACGACGAGATAGCGGAACCTCAGGCTCGACCTGACGATCCAGCGCATCATGGCCGGCCGCGCGCGCCCGAGCTCACTCCTCTCCGACCTCGTACTCGGTGCCGAGCAGCTCGGCCGCTCCCGACCGTCACGACCTCGGTGCCGGCCGCGGGACCGGCGGACAGGACGGCCCGGTTCCCGTCGATGGTGACCACGGTGATCGGCGAGCGGACGAACACCAGCGGCTCGGGGTTCGTGTACGCCCACGTGTCGCCGTTGGGGTCGTACAGCACGGCCGCGTAGGGATCGCGGTCCGTGCCCTGCCGCCGCCCAGCTCCGCGATCGGCGCGGTGGTGATGTCGAGCCGTCCGGCGGCGTCCTCGGACAACGTCACCCGAGCGACGTCGCTGCCTTCGATCGGCTCCACCGTGGCCACGTCGGCTCGAGCCGCCCTCATCCTGCGCCGACGTGTCGCGAACACCCGGTGAGCGCGAGCGCCACGACGATGAGCGCCGCGATGATCCCTCCTGGACGCAACCCCATCTCTCCTCCTCTCGCTCAGCTCTCCGACACGGGCTCGATCTCCGGGACGACGACGACCGCGGTCGGCGCGGGCTCGGCGGCCGGCATCGACCCGTATCGCAGGTAGAGGTTCGGAAGGACGAAGAGGACCAGCAGGGTCGACGTGATGAGGCCGCCGATGATCGTGATCGCCATCGGATGCGTGATCTCCTGGCCCGCCACGCTGCCCGAGAGGGCGAACGGCAGGAGGGCGAGGCCGGACGCGACCGCGGTCGCCACGATCGGGATGCATCGCTCGCGCGAACCGCGTTGGACGAGCGCCTCCCCGAAGGCGACGCCTTCGTCCCGCTCGAGATGCTGGTAGTGGCGCAGCAGCGTGATGCCGGCCCGCATGCTGATCGCGAAGACCGTGACGAAGCCCGCGGCCGAACCGAGCGAGACGTCGAGACCCGCCACGGCCAGGGCGAGCACGCACCCCGACCATCGCGAGGGGCAACACGAGGAACGACACCGCGGCGAGTCGCCAGCTCCCGAGCGCCGCCTGCAACAGCAGGAAGATGCCGATCGCGGCGGCGATCGCGACCTCGAGCGCGCGTCGGTCGGCCGCCTGTCGCTCCGCGAAGTCCCCGACGAGCTCGGCGTGGTACTCGAGCGGGAACGCGATCTGACCGATCGCGTTCCGGACATCCTCGGCCACCGCGCCGACGTCACGGCCGTCAACGTCGGCCGTGACGTCGAGGCTCCGCGAGATGTCCTGGTGCCGGATCACGGTCGGCGTCGAGGCGATCGCCACGTCCGCCACCTTCCCGAGACGCACGTGGCCACCACCGCGGGTGTCGATCAAGAGGTCCTGGACGCTGTTCAAGCTGTTGCGCGTGTCGGGTGTTCCCCACACGACGACGTCGAACACCTTCTGCTGCTCGAAGAGGCTGCCGACGCCGATGCCCGGACAGCAAGGTGGCCGCGGCACGGCGCACGTCGCCCGGCACGACGCCGTACCGCTCGGCCGCACGCAGGTCGACGCTCGACGTTCACGGTGGGTTGCTGCGGTTGCAGCTCCACGCTCGGATGAGCGATGCCGTCGATCCCCGCCATCGCGCCCCTGCACCTCGTCCGCCTTCGTCCGGAGCACCTGGAGATCCTGTCCGTAGAGACGGACCACGATCGGGCTGCCGGGTGGGGGCAGCACGGCGCCGATCCGCTCGTCGGAGTAGGTCCGAACGATGTGCTCGATCCCCGGGTAGCCCTCGACGACCGATCGGATCGAGTCCACGGTCGCGTCGTAGTCGGCGTCCGGGCCGACGCTCACCCAGAGCTGCGCGGCGTCGACGCCGACCACCTGGTCTGAGGTGATCGCCCGGCCGATGTGCGCGCCGACATGGAGCACACCGGGGAGGGACAGCAACTCCTGGCCCACGCGATCGGTGATCCGATCCATCTCCGGGAGCGAGGTGCCGGGCACCGCTGCAGGTCGATCAACACGTTCCCGTCCCGGAACGCCGGGAGCGCCGACGATCCGAGGAAGGGGAGGGCGATGAGACCCGCCAGGACGACCGCGCCCGCCCCGACGTAGGTGCGACGCGGCGAGCGGCTCGCCCCCACGGAGCAGTCGGCCGTACCCGCGCTGGACCCAGGCCGCGACGGAGGACCCACGACGCTCGAGCGGCGCCCCTCGGAGCAGGAGCAGGCTCAGCGCCGGCGTGACGGTCAGGGCGACGAGCATGGAGGCCAGGAGCGCCAACACGAAGGACAGAGCGACCGGCGGGATGAAGGGCGCCGCCTCACCCTGCAGGAAGAGGAGCGGAACGACGGCCGCCAGCGTGATCAAGGTTGCGTACAGAGCCGCGCTCCGCATCTCCAGCGACGCCTCGAGGACGACCGTCGTTGCCGTCGGCTCGACACCGTTCAACCGTTGTCGGTGCAGACGACGGGCGGCGTTGTCCAGGTTGATCACGGCGTCGTCGATCACGACGGCGAGGGCCATCACGAGGCCGGCCAGCACCATCGTGTTGATCGTCGTCCCACGGAGGAGCAGGACGAGCAGGGCGACCGAGAACGACGAGAGGATCGCCGCGAGGCCGACGACGGCGCTGCGCCACCCCAGCAGGATCACGCCGAGGGCCACGATCACCAGCAGCAGGGAGATCACGAGGGCGATGCCCAGGTTGGCTGCGCTCCGCTCCATGTAGCCGGCCGGCCGGTAGACCGTCGGGTCGAGCGCGACCCCCGAAAGGCCCGGCCGGAGCGCATCGAGCGCCGACTCGACGTCTGCGTCACGTCGAGCGTGTTCGCTCCCGGGAACTTCTCGACGACCAGCAGCAGGCCCGGGTCACCATCGGTGAAGATGGCGTCCCCGATGAGGGGCTGATGGTCCTCGACCACGTCGGCGACATCGCCGAGACGCAGCGTGCCGCCGCTCGCTCGATCGATCGGCACCTTGGCCAGATCGCTCGCGGTCGTGATGGGCTGAAGGTGCTGGATGCCCAGCCGTTGGTTCGCCGTGTCGATGAAGCCCCCGGTACCGGGCGTGGAAGCCTCGAGGAACGTGAGCGGCGACGCCCAGAGCGCGTTCCCACTCGTTTCGATGATGTGGTCGAGCGACAGCCCGTACGTCGCCAACCGGTCGGGGTCGACCTGCACCTGGAGCTGCCGCTCCCGCTGACCCCAGATGGAGACGTTCGCGACGCCCTGGACACCCAGGAGCTTCGGCCGGATCGTCCATCGCGCGAGGACCGACATCTCGATCGGCGACACGGTCGCCGACGAGAGCCGGATCATCATGATCCTGCTGGTCGACGAGAGCGGCTGGAGCATGTGCGGCGTCGCCGAGACGTTCGGCAGCCCCGCTGCCTGCGTCAGCCGCTCCTGCACGACCTGCCGTGCACGAAGGAGGTCGGTTCCCGGATCGAAGATCAGCTCGATCGACGAGAGGCCGGGGATCGACGCCGAGCGCATCGTGTCGAGCCACGGAACGCCCGCCAGCAGATCCTGCTCCAACGGGACGGTGATCAGCTGCTCGACCTCCGGAGCGGAGAGCCCGAGAGCCTCGGTCTGCACCTGCACCGTGGGCGGGCCGAACTCGGGAAGCGTGTCGACCGAGGCGTGCCACAGCTGAGCGACGCTGAGGACGATGACGCCCGCTGCCACGACGACGACGACGCGGCGAAGCCTCAGGCTGGACCCGATGAGCCACCGCATGTCACCCTCCGCAGACGTGGGGTGCAACGGTAGGAGCGTCGAACGGCGTCCGTCGTCGTCTCCCACGACGAAACAGGCGTCGTCTCCGGAGACGAGACCCTTCAACGCTTAACTAGCGTGCGGCTGGACGAGCCCGGTGTCGTACGCGAGCACGACCGCCTGCACACGGTCGCGGAGCGCGAGCTTCTCGAGGATGTGGCGGATGTGCGTGCGCACCGTGGTATCGGCAACGAAGAGCTCGGCGGCGATCTCGTGGTTCGACGCACCCCGGCCGACGAGCGCGAGCACCTTGCGCTCGGTCGGGGTCAGCGCGTCGAGCAGGCCCACCTTGGGCGGCCGGAGCGCCGGCAGGGACGGTGCGATCGACTCCAGGAGGCGTCGCGTCACCGACGGCGCGAGGAGCGCGTCGCCCCGTGCGACGATCCGGATCGCCTCGACCAGGTCGCTCGGTCGAACGTCCTTCAGCAGGAAGCCGCTCGCTCCGGCCCGGATCGCCTCGATCACGTACTCATCGATATCGAAGGTCGTGAGGATCAAGATCTTGGTCGTCCGGTCCTCGGCGGCCAGGATCCTCGTCGCCTCGACGCCGTCCAACCCGGGCATCCGCACATCCATCAGGATGACGTCGGGCCGCAGGCGACGGGCTTGCTCGACCGCATCGAGCCCATCGGAGGCCTCTCCCACGAGTTCGATGTCCTCCTCGGTCCGCAGCGTCATCTCGAACGCCGCGCGCATGAGCGGTTGATCGTCGGCAACGAGGACGCGGATCGTCACGGCAACTCCTCGTCGGTCGGAAGGGTGGCCGACACGCGGTACCCCCCGCCGGACACCGGGCCCGCGCTGAGTTCGCCACCGAAGAGCGCGACACGCTCGTGCATCCCCAGGTGTCCGTACCGGATCCGGGGAGCCTGGTCGTCGTCCACGCCATCGATGTGCTCAGCCTGCTCCTCGTGGAGGTCCGCTCCGTCATCCGTGATCATCAGCTCGAGCGATCGCGGCCGGTACCGCACGACCACGTCCACCCGTGAGGGACGGGAATGTTTCAAGACGTTCGTCAGCCCCTCTTGCACGATCCGGTACGCCGACAGATCCAATCCGACGGGGAGCGGACGGCGCTCCCCCTCGATGGTGAGCAGGACCGGGACGCCCGCCTCGCGCACCTGCCCCACGAGCGTCTCGAGCTCATCCAAGCCCGGTTGCGGGGTTCGCCTCGTCACACGCTCGGCGTCCGGCCGGAGCAGCCCCATGAGACGCCGCATCTCGACCAGCGCTTCTCGTCCGGTGTGCTCGATGCTGCCGAGCGCCGCCAGTGCCTCCCGCGGTTGCGCGTCGGAGATCCGTTGCGCCGCCCCGGCCTGGGCGACGATGACGCTCACGTTGTGCGCCACCACGTCGTGCAGCTCCCGGGCGATGACGCGCCGTTCTTCCGCCACCGCACGTTCGGCGCGCTCCTCGCGCTCGCGCTCCAACTGGCTCGCTCGATCCTCCAACATCAAGACCTGTCCGCGTCGGATCCGGAGACCATCGCCCAGGAACCAGGCCGCTCCGACGAACAGGCACTCCGCCAAGATCGCGTCCGGCTCGACGGGCTCCTTCTGCATCAGGTACACGAGGACGACCACGAAGACTGCGCCACCCCGCGGGGATCGAAACCGATCGCTCTCGATACGCCGCGGCCGTGTACAGGGCGACCAGGAACCCCAGAGCGGCGAAGGACGTGAAGTATCCGAGGACGGAGTACGCGAACAGCGCCGACATCGTCACCGCGAGGACAGGGATCGGGGCCCGCCGTCGCCAGATGAGTGGCACGGTCTGAAGGAGGATGAGCAGGAGGCCGAGGGCATCGAGGCTCCGGACCGTCGCTTCCTCTCCTCCCTCGGGCAGATCGACGTGCAGGTGGACGAGCACGCCGACGAGCGACGTCGCGGTCAGGAGGCCTGCCAGCAGCACATCCTGCGCGATGGGCCGCGAGAGGAAGGTGGGATGCCCGACGGCGGCGGTGCGCGACCGCAGCCGTTCGATCCGAGGGGCGGGACGCTCGATCTCAGCCGTCGTTCGGTGCATGAGGAAGCCGGCCTCGGTTGTGTTGTCCGGTGGGTAGGGCCAGCACGATATACCGTTCGGCGCAACACCCTCAAGAGAGACGACCGCGAGAGTTGGTCAGGGGCTCAGTTTCTCGGCGATCTCAGCGAGGTGCGCGGGGTCACCGGGCGTCATGTCCCACGGCTTGCGGAGCCCGTCGTCGGTCCACCTGGGCACCAGGTGGAGATGGAAGTGGAAGACGTGCTGCCACCCGGACTTCCGGTTCGCTTGGAAGATCGTCATCCCGTCCAGGTCGAGCCGCTCGCTCAGCAGAGCCGCGACCTCCTGCGACAACGTCCAGACCGCCCGCCCGTCCTCGGGATCGAGGTCCCAGATGTCATCGGCGTGGGCCTTCGGGATCACCAACGTGTGTCCGTCGGACGCGGGGTTGATGTCCAGGAACGCGACCGCTCGGTCGGACTCCGCGACCTTGTACGAGGGAGCCTCCTCGGCCGCGATCGAACAGAAGACGCAGTTGATCATGGCCGTCACTGCCCGTTCGCCGCGATGAGGACCGCCGCGATGACCACGACCATGCCCAGAACGACCACCATGGCGACGATCCTGGTGCGTCGGGTTCGGCGTTCGTACCGGTTCGGCATGCCCCTACTTATACAGGTGCTCGGCGATCTGGACGGCGTCGAGGGCGGCGCCCGCACGGAGGTTGTCCGCGCAGCTGAACAGGACCAGCGCATCGTCGCGCCCGGGCACCTGCCGGATCCTGCCCGCGAGCGCGACATCGCCGCCGGCCGCGTCGATCGACGTGGGGAAGACGTCGCCGGCCGGGTCGTCCCAGACCTCGACCCCGGGCGCGCTCCGCAGCAGGTCCCGCGCCTCGTCGGCCGCGATCGGACGAGCGAACTCCGCGAGGATCGAGACGGCGTGCCCGACCAGCACCGGGACGCGGACGGAGGTCGCGACCACCGGCAGGTCGGGCGCCGAGAGGATCTTCCGCGACTCGGCCATCATCTTCGCCTCCTCGCCGGTGTATCCGTCTGCCTGGAAGGCGCCGATCCTGGGGATCACGTTGTAGGCGATCGTCCGGCCCATCACGGGCCCGACCGGCAACGTCGGAACGTCGGGGTGGGCCAACGCCTCTTCGTCACCCCGGAGCTTCTCCACCTGCTCCAGCAGCTCGGCGATCGCCTTGTGCCCGGCGCCGCTCACGGCCTGATAGGAGGACAGCACGAGCGACGTGCATCCTGCGGCGCGGTGCAGGGGCGCCACGGCGAGCATCGCGGTGATCGTGGTGCAGTTCGGCACGGAGATGATCCCCGGCTTCGGCCATCCTTCGAGCGCCTCCGGGTTGACCGCGGGGATCACGAGCGGCACCTCGGGCTCCATCCGGAACGCGCTCGAGTTGTCGATGCAGAGGGTGCCGTTCGCGGCGATCTCCGGCAGGAACCGGCTCGCGGTGTCCGCCCCGGCCGAGACGAACGCAACGTCCACCCCTCGGCACGCCTCGACGGTGAGCTCGCGGACCCGATGCTCCGTGCCCCCGAAGGTCACCGGGAGCCCGTCGCTCCGGGCGGAGGCGAGCGGAACGAACCCGTCGACGGGGAACGCCCGGTCCTCGAGGATCCGGATCATCTCCCGCCCCACCGCGCCGGTGGCGCCGATCACGGCCACCTTCACGAGCCGGCTCCTCCCGCCAGCCCGAACCGCTCGTGCACCGCGCGGAGCGCCCGCTCGGCGAGGTCCTTGCGGATCACGCACGAGATGCGGATCGGCGAGGTCGAGATCATCTCGATGTTGATCCCCTCGCTCGGCGAGGACGTCGAACATGTCGGCGGCGACGCCCGGATGGCTCTTCATCCCCGCGCCCACCAGGGACAGCTTCGCGATCCCGGCATCCACGCTGAACCCGTCCGCGCCGATATCGCGCGCGAGCGCGTCCAACACGCCCTCGAGCCGGGGCAGATCGGCGAGCGGCGCCGTGAACGACATGTCGGTCGTCCCGTCGCGGGAGACGTTCTGCACGATCATGTCGACGCTGATCGCCTCGGCCGCGATCGCCTTGAAGATCGAGGCGGCGACGCCCGGCCGGTCGGGCACGTCGTCGATCGTCACCTTCGCCTCGTCGGTGTCGAGGGCCGCGCCGGAGATCATCACGCCTTCCATCGGACCCCCATCCTCCCGTACCCACGTGCCCGGTGCGTCGCCGAACGAAGGGCGGACGTGGAGCTGCACGCCATGACGACGCGCCATCTCGACCGAACGCGACTGCAGCACCTTCGCACCGGAGGCGGCCAGCTCGAGCATCTCGTCGGGACTGATCGTGTCGATCCTTCGAGCGTCCGGGACGATCCGCGGGTCCGCCGTGTACACGCCGTCGACGTCCGTGTAGATCTCGCAGACGTCCGCGCCCACCGCGCCCGCCATCGCGACCGCGGTCAGATCGGACGCCCCACGCCCGAGCGTCGTGATCTCGTACCGGGTCGAGAGCCCCTGGAAACCCGCCAGCACGACGACGTTGCCCGCCTCGAGCGCCTCGACGACCCGCTTCGGCCTGATCTCGACGATCTTGGCCTTGCCGTGCTGGGTGTCGGTGATGATCCCGGCCTGGGAACCCGTGTAGCTGGCGGCCCGGCAGCCACGGGCGTTGAGGGCGATGCCGAGCAGCGACATCGCGATCCGCTCGCCGGCCGTGAGCAGCATGTCCATCTCACGCGGGTCCGGGACGTCGGCGATCTCCAGCGCCATGGCGGTCAGGTCGTCGGTGGTGTCGCCCATCGCCGACACCACCACGATGACGTCGTCGCCGCCCTCTCGGGCGCGGACGACGCGGTCGGCGACCGCCTGGATCCGCTCCACGGACCCCACGGACGTGCCACCGAACTTCATCACGACGATGGGCACGCTCCGGCCACTCCCTGGGTCTCGGAGGTTCCGAGTCTACCGACCGCTACCGGGCGGGTCCGCTAACCCCACGAGCGAGCCAGCCAGGCTCGCGTGCTCCAGCGGTCACGAGCGGAGCCAGCAAGGTCGCCGATCGGCGCTGCCACGCGTTCGCGAGCGATCGGACGACGCGCCGGACCATCACGACCACGCCCCGACCTGCGTATTCGAACCGGTGGACGACGTGCCGCTCAACGACAGGCCGCTCAGCGAGAGGCTGCCCAACGGGATGGCCAACCATGACGAGCCGCTCCACGAGAGGCCCGACCAGGAGTTCCCGGACCACGAGTTCCCGGACCAGGAGAGGCCGGACCACGACAGGCCGCTCCAGGAGTTCCCCGACCAGGACAGGCCGCTCCAGGAGTTCCCCGACCAGGACAGGCCGCTCCAGGAGATGCCCGACCAGGACAGGCCGCTCCACGAGTTCCCCGACCAGGAGTTCCCGGACCACGACTTCCCGTTCCAGATCCCACCCGACCACGACTTGCCCTGGGCTTCCAAGATGGCCATCGCCGGAGCATCGAACGGAGAGCCCATGATGTCCTGCTCTCCCGTCAGCGCCACGCCGTCCATGGAGATGTGATCCGTTCCACGAGCGGCTTCCAGGGATCCGGCGCCCGTGGAGGGCAACCAGCGTTGCGTCGCGTAGGACGACAGCGGCGCCGTCAACGCGGACCCGAGCTGGAGCTCCCCTCCGCCGATCTGCTGAGCCTTGCCGATGATCGGGTAGCCGGAGTCGCTGAGCAGTTCCTTGACCTGATCCGGCGTTGCGTTCGGATACTTCTCCAGAACGAGCGCCGCCGCGCCCGAGACGATCGCCGCGGATTGGGACGTACCGCTGCCGCGGAAGTATCGCGAGTCGATCTGACCCTCGGGATGATTGGTGTCGATGTAGGAGTTGGGGACGCGCAGTCCTTGGAGATGCATCCCGGGAGCGACCATGTCGACCCCACGCGTCGCCCCACGCTTGGGCCAGGGGGAGAACGCCGGCACGGTGTCGTCGGCGAGCGTGTTCGTTCCGTTCGAGTCCGACGTACCGACGGCGAGGACGTACGGGTCGAAGGCGGGGTCCGCGAGGGCGGGCGTCGTGTTCATGTGGCTCTGGAACCCGTAGTTCCCGCCGGCCGCGACGACCACGATGCCCTGCTTCCAGGCCACCTCGGCGGCGTAGGCGAGCGGGTCCACCGTGTATGGCTGCACGCTGTTGGTGCCGTAGGACAGGTTCAGCACCCGGATGTTCATGCCGGGATCGTTCGCATGTTGCACGACCCAGTCGATGGCGGCGATCACCTGGGAGACGTCGGTCCCGCCGTCCGCGGTCCCGACCTTCAGGCTGACGATCCGGGCGTCGGGAGCCATCCCGCGATACGCGCTCGGAGGGGACTGGTCGTACGGCGCCGTCAGGGTCGGATCGTTCCCTGCGATCAGCCCGGCCATGAACGTTCCGTGCCCGTACGTATCCAGGTTCGTCAGGGCCGAGGACTGCGACTCGATCGAGAGGTCAGGCCCGTAGATCACCTTGTTGGGCCCGGCCAGACCGGTGACCGGAGCGACGCCCGTATCGATCAGCGCGACGTCGACGCCATCCCCGGTGTACCCGGCGCGCCACCAGGCCGTCGCTCCCGAATACTTCGTGGTCGAGGCCATGGAATTCGTGTCGGTGCCGGGGTCGTACGACGACGCCTGCGGCGCGAGCGCGACGTCGGGGGAGATCGAGACCACCGACGGATCCGCGCCGATCGCGTCGGCGACCCGCTGGGACAAGGTTGCCGAGAACCCGTCGATGATCGGCAGCTCCGCGGTGATCGAGCCGCCTTCCGATGTGACGAAGCGCTCGATCCGCGCCTGCGCGCCCGAGAGGGTCCGGACGATGACCGAGACGTCTGGAGCACCCGATGCCCGGGTGCCCGCCGGCGTGAGGACGAACGCGGCCACGAAGATCGTCAGGATCGCCCCGGCGAGCGAACGCAGTTGCGTTCGCGGTGCGGCCGCGGCAGCCGTCGAACGATCGATCCGTGCGTTCAGGGTGGTGCTCCTCTCCTGCTGTCCCTCCCGAGCTCCGCGCCGGCTCTTCGAACCAGTGGCGGGTCGCTTGGTTGACCGACCGAATATGACGCGCGACAGCCGACAGCGCACCGGCCGCATGTCGGTGATCTGGATGGTGCCCGGGGGATGACTGCGGGATAGCCGACCTATCGACGAACTAGGTCCTTCGGTCCTCGTCGATGCGGCTCAAGCCAACCCCGTGGCCGCCGACATTGGGTGAAGCAACATCGGGTGAAGACGGCCGACGTTGGGTGCTGATGCATGAGCGAGTTCATGGAGCTTCCCGTACGTGCGCGAGCATGGATCGTTGCCGTCTGGATCGCCGCGCTCGTCCTCGTCGCGATCCACGCGCCGGACCTCTCGACATGGAACACGGAGGACGTGGTGGCGTGCTTCGCCCTCAGCGCCATCGCCGCGATCCTCGAGCAGTTCACCGTTCGGATGTCGCACGGACCCGAGGCGGAGAACTACTCGCTCACCGACGCGCTGTGGGTTCCCACGTTGATCTTCGCGAAGTCCGGCGTGCTCACGCTCGCCGTGCTCTTCGGCATCGCCGCAGGACAGCTCCTCCGGGGCTGGCGTTGGTACAAGGTCGGGTACAACGTCGCGCAGTTCGTCGTGGCCATCTCGGTCGCGGAGGTCGTCTTCAGTTTCTTCCACGTGTCCTCGTCGCTCAGCTTGATGGTCTGGCTCGCGGCCGCGGTCGCGATGCTCTCGTACTTCGCGTTGAACGAGCTGTTCATCTCGTTCGTCATCTCGCTCATCGACGGCGAGTCCCTCCCGACGCTGCTGGTGCTTCCCGACGGTCTCAACCTGCTGCATGCCGCCGGGAACCTGACGATCGGCCTGCTCGCGGCGCTGGTCTGGAGCACGGGTCCGGTCGGGATCCCGCTGCTGATCGCGCCGATGGTCCTCGTGTTCCTTGCCTATCGGGGCTGGCTCCACGCCGAACGTGAGGAGGAACAGGCGAAGGAGCGAGAGCGGATGCAGACCCTCTACGAGGCCGGTCGGGAGCTGTCCGGTCCGATCGACGTCGGCTACGACTACAAGCCGTTCTTGGTGCTCGTCCGCCGGATGCTCGACGCCTCGGCGGTCGAGCTGGTCCTGCTGAACGACGGGGCCCGCATCTACAACTCCGAGGTCGGTCTGATGGTGAACCTCCCGCCCGAGGATCGTCCGCCCACGGCCGAAGAGCTGGTCAGCACGCGGCCGGGACTGACGACCTTCATGGCTTCGATCGACGACGCGCCCACCGTCTCCTCGATCCTCGCGGTGCACCGCGCGACCCCGCTGTCCTCGGCGGAAGGCTCCCTGGTCGAGGCGCTCGCTTCACAGTTGAAGGTCCGCAACGAGAACGAGCGTCTGTTCCACGAGACGGTGGAACAGCGGAGCCACCTGTCCGACGTGATCGGCAACACCTCGGACGGGATCCTCGTGGTGTCCGCGGACGGCCTGATCGTTTCCTGGAACCCGGCGATGGAGCACATCACCGGCACCCCGCGAGCCAAGGCCGCCGGCCGCGCGTGCGACGAGGTCCTGGGCCTCCACCTCGAGGATGACGGACCGGACGGGCGCACCTTCGTTCCGCTGCGCTTCGACGAGGCAGGCTCCCACGACGTCCTCCTGACCCGGACCGACGGGTCGGAGCGGTGGATCCGCTACACGAGCAACCCGATGCCGTCTCGCGAGGGCGGAGCGAAGTCCTTCGTGATCGTCGCGCGAGACGTGACGGCCGAGCTGGAGACCGAGCAGCTGAAGAGCGACTTCGTGGCGACGGTCTCCCACGAGCTGCGCTCGCCGCTCACGCCGCTCAAGGGCTTCGTCCGTGCGCTCCGCGACGGGCTGATCGAGGAGACGCCGGAGGCTCGCCACGAGTACTACGAGATCATGTGGCGGGCCGTCGAACGGCTCGAGCGGCTGATCAACGACCTCCTCGATGTGTCCCGGGTCGAGGCCGGGAAGCTGGACCTCGAATCGAAGCCGTTCAACGCGACCGAGCTGCTGGACGGGTGCATCCGTCACATCCGGGGTGAGTTCCCCGACCGCGTCGTCGACTTCGTCCATCCCGCCGATGCCGTTTGCGTCCTCGCGGATCCCTTCCGCGTCGACCAGATCGTCCAGAACCTCCTCTCGAACGCGTTCAAGTACTCCACGGCCGGCTCCACGGTGCAGCTGTCGCTCACGGTTGATGGGAACCGTGTCGTCGTCGCCGTCCATAACGAGGGCGAGGGGATCGCGCCGGCCGATCAGCCGCACGTCTTCGATCGCTTCTTCCGAACCCGCACCGGTCTGCAGCGCGAGGTCGGGGGCGCGGGCCTCGGCCTGTTCATCTGCAGGAGGCTCGTCGAGGCGATGGGCAGCCAGATCGAGCTGGAGTCCGTGCCGGGAGAAGGGTGCACGTTCACGTTCTGGCTCCCGCGCGTGGCGACGAACGTTGACGGGGCGCGTCGAGCGGCGACCGATCGAGACCCTGACCTGAGCTCCTGACCTGCCTGTCACGAACCAGGAGCCTCGTGGCCGGCGTCGTCATGCTGGTTCGGCGTCGCGGTCGCGCAACCAGCTGAGGGCACGACGGCGCTCCGCGCTGATCGACGCGAGGGTGACGTCTTCCCCGTCCCTGCCCTCCGTGGCGGCGAGCCACGCGTCGGCCTCGTGCCACGCCGTTTCCAGTTCCGCATCACCTCGCAGTCGTCCGCTCGCGCGGAAGGACGACTCGTTGCCGTAGGACTGGATCCGCTGGTTCAAGACTTCGACCTCGAACTCCTCGTCGATCGGCGGCAGGGAAGCAACGTGCTCGAGCGCCCACAGCAGGACCCCGAGCGACTCCTTCCGCCAGAGTCCGTCGGCGATGGCTTCGTGCGGCCAGGAGCCGTTCGCACCTTCGAAGAGCGTTCGTTCGACCGGGGTGAGCTCTCCTTCTAACGATTCGCGAACCAGCCATCGGTCGGTCTCGACCTTCGCGCGTTCGGCCTGTGCCAGACGCTGAGGCTCGGGTCCATCCTCGAGCACGGCTTCGATCGAAGCCCGACGGATCAACGCGTAGAGCACCAGCGCCCGGTCGCTCACCTCGGCGACGGACGGCCGCGGGCTCACGGTGCCGGCAGCCCGAACGCCCGGCGCAAGAAGTCCAGCTCCACCAGGTCCTCCGCCACGGAGAGCTCTTCCATCCCGCCCATGTGCGAGGAGTTCGGCAGCAGGACCAGGTCGTGGTCGTACCCGTTGGCGAGGAGGGCGGCCGACAGCTGGAGCGTGTTCGCCACGAAGACGTTGTCGTCGGCGAGCCCGTGCATCAACAGGAGCGACCGATGGGGCTCGGCCGTCGGGACGTACGTGACGAGCGAGCTCCGTCCGTAGGGTTCGTCGTCCACGGTCGGATCGCCGAGGTAGCGCTCGGTGTACGCCGTGTCGTAGAGGTGCTGATCCGCGACCGGCGCCCCGGCGATCGCCGCGTGGAAGACGTCGGGTCGCTTCAGGACCGCGAACCCGGCCAGCTCTCCACCGAACGACCAGCCGCGGATCCCGACGCGGCCCGAGATCGAGGAAGGGCCAGCGCTCGGCCGCGGCGTGGAGTCCCTCGATCTGATCGTCGAGCGTGACGGAGAAGTCGCGGTGGACGGCCTTCTCCCACGCCACGCTGCCGGGCGTTCCCCGGCCGTCGATCGTGAGGACGGCGATGCCCAGTCGATCCGCGAACCATTGCTCCATCCGATACATGCCCCGCCAACGCACGACCCGCCGGAAACCCGGCCCGCCGTACGGGCTGAGGAGGACCGGCACCGGTCCGTCCGGCTCGCGCCCGTGGGGCAGGAGCAGGGCGGCAGGCAGTCGCTGCGGTCCGAGCTCGGCGTACGTCGGCGTCGGATCGACGAGCGAGGGCTCCGAGACGTCGGTCACGTCGACCTCGGTGCCGTCCGGTCGCACGACGGAGACGGAAGGTGGGATCCGGTCGGGAGTGCGAGCGATGCGGACGGAGGTTGGGCCCCCGACGACGGCGGCATGGACGCCGGGCCCCGAGCTGATCCGCTCCGGCTCGGCCCCGCGCGCGACACGGAAGACATGCTCCTCGCTCGGGTCGTCGAACGCGTGGAACCACACGAACCCGTCGCCGGTGGTGATGACGCTCCTGACCTGGAGACCGGGAGGCGTCACCACCTCGTCGCCGATCCGGAGACGATGCGTGTCGTCGGCGTCGACGGTGGAGACCAGCGAGCCATCCAGCCACGCGGGCGATCCATCGACCAGGTCGAGCCACCGCTCGTCCCGGAGCTCCTGCACGACCCGCGTGGTGCCGTCGTCGTCCGCCGTCAGCACCTGGGCGATCCGTTGATCGCGCGAGATGACCTCGAGGGTGAGCGGTTCGTCCGGTCCCCACGACACGCGAGCGAGGTACTCGAACGCCTCGCGGTCCCACACCACCTCGACGCGCTCGGCCGTCGCGACGTCGATCACGTGCAGGGTCACGATCGCGTTGGGCGTCCCCGCCCTCGGATAGCGGATCCGACGCGGTTCGGCCGCCGGATCCGACGGCTCGGAGATCCACCAGACCTGGACCGGCCGCTCGTCCACCCGTGCGGCCGCGATCCGGCTCCCGTCCGGGGACCACCAGTACCCGCGCTTCCGGTCGAGCTCCTCGGCAGCGATGAAGTCGGCGAGTCCCCAGTGGACGTCGGGATCGGGGTCCGAAGCCAGCTCGCGTCCCTCCGCACCGTCGATCCCTCGAACGAAGAGCGTCCCGTCGACCACGTACGCGACGTGCGAACCATCCGGGGACAGCCGTGGATCGTCCGGAACGCCCTCCGTCGGGACCGTCGACAGCGAGCCGTCGTTCAGCTCGACGAGGCAGAGCTGTCCCCCGTCGACGAACACCGCCCGCGTCACGTCCCGGTCGCAGGCATAGGTGGTGACGCCTTGCGCGCGCTCGCGCATCCGCTCGCGCCGGGCACGCTCGGCTTCGGTCAGTGCCGCCGACGCCTCGCCGTGCTCGCGAGGGTCGTAGCGGCACGCTTCGTTCCCCGACGCGACGTCCAGCACCCACAGGCACGTGACCGGGTCATCGCCCGCCTTCGTTCGGAGGAAGACGACACGGGAGCCGTCCGGCGACACGGTGAAGGTCCGCGGGACCCCGAGCGTGCCGGAGCGGGTTCGTGCCTGTTGCCGGGGGAAGGCGAGGTCGTCCGGGTGGCGTCCCTCGAGGGCCACTCAGATCTCCCGGCGGCCTTCGAGCGCTTGCGACAGCGTGATCTCGTCGACGTACTCCAGGTCGCCCCCCACCGGGAGACCGCTCGCGAGCCGGGTGACGCGCACCCCCGACGGCTTCAGGAGCGCCGCCACGTACATCGCGGTGGCGTTGCCCTCCAGGTTCGGGTTGGTCGCCAAGATGCATTCGGTCACGTGGTCGCGCTCGACGCGGTCCAGGAGCTCCTGGACGCGCAGATCCTCCGGCCCGACGCCGTCGAGCGGGCTGATCGCGCCGCCGAGGATGTGGTAGCGGCCCTTGTGCAGCGCCGACTTCTCGATCGTGGCCGCGTCCTTCGGCTCTTCCACGACGCACAGGACGGTGCGGTCCCGGCCCTCGTCGGAGCAGATCCGGCACAGGTCGCCTTCGGCGACGCTCCCGCACTCCCGGCAGAAGGCGATGCGGTCCTTCGCTTGGACGATCGCGGACGCGAGCCGTTTGGCGTCGTCGGGCGGCGCCTTGACGAGCCAGAAGGCGAGCCGCTGGGCGGACTTCGGCCCGATGCCGGGCAGCCGTGCGAGCTCGTCGATCAGCTCCTGGATCGGTCCCTCGAACACGCTCAGTCACCGCCCCCTTCGACCGGGGTCGCGCCCAGCATCTCCTGGACGCGCCGGAGGGCCTCGTCGTCGCTGGGCGTTTCCTCCTCCTCGACGACCTCGGCGGTCGCCGTGCCACCGGGCTCGCGCGACTCCCGCACGACGCACGTGATCCGCGGAGCGATCCCGAAGAGGTCCCCGAGGGCTTGCTGGAGCTCGTCCTGGCGGTCCTGCACCTTCTGCACGCCGAAGCGCTTGTCGGGGGGGAACGCGAGCTCGAGCGTCTCTCCGTCGAAGGAGGCGACCGTCGCGCTCTCGAGGACGGCGCGGAGGATCGGCTGGCGGAGCTGGCCGAGGTGGTCGATCAAGGCGCCCCACGAACGTCGGAGCATCGCGACGTCCACGCTCCCGGCGTCCGCGGCCTGCGGGACGGGCATCTGCGTCGCCGACTCATCGGCGGGCGGGTCGGCGGTGGCGGCGACCGGAGGCGCGGCAGCGGCGGGAGCAGCGACCGGAGGCGGAGAAGCTTCGGCCGGTTCCTCCAGGACCACGACGGCCTCCGGGGCGAGGTTCGCCAACCGCTCCAGGCGTTCCAAACGCGAAACGACGCCGGCCGGCGTGGGGTCGGTGTCGGGGAGGCACGCGCGGATCAACGCGAGCTCCAGCGACAACCGCGGCGAGGTGGTCCAGCGCATGTCGTTCTGCGCCGCGAGGAGCAGCGCGAGGATGCGCGCGAGCTCGCCGGCGCTGAACTTCTCCGCCTGCACCCGCAGACCCTCGTACGCGTCCGCCGCCAGATCGAGGAGGTCTTCCTGGCCGGGGGCGGTCTTCACGAGCAAGAGGTCGCGGAAGTGTCCGATCGTCTCGTTCGTCACGTTGCGCACGTCGCGGCCGTCGAGCACGAGACGATCGACCACCTCGAAGACCCCGCGCACGTCCCCCACCGCGACCACGTCCGCGATCTCGAACTGGACCTCGCCACGGGGCGCGCCCAGCAGGGCGCGCACCGTGGCCTCGTCCACCGTCTGCCCGCCGAGCACCGTTGCCTGGTCCAGCAGCGAGAGCGCATCGCGCGCCGAGCCTTCGGCTCGGCGCGCGATCGCGTGGGCCGCCGCGGGATCCAGCGCGACGCCTTCGGACGACGCGATCGTCTGGACCATCTGGGCGAGCCCTTCGATCGTGAGTCGCCGGAAGTCGAACCGCTGGCATCGCCCGACGATCGTCGCCGGCATCTTGTGCGGCTCGGTGGTGGCGAGCACGAACCGCACACCCGGTGGCGGTTCCTCGAAGAGCTTCAGCAGCGCGTCGAACGCTTCGCGGGACAGCCGCTGCGCTTCGTCGATGATGTAGACCTTCTCGCGACCGACCATCGGTGCGGTCGGCGCTTTCTCGCGAAGCTCACGAGCATCGTCGACCCCGCCGTGGGACGCGGCGTCGATCTCGACCACATCCACGTGCGTCCCCTCGCGGATGGCGACGCACTGCTCGCAGACGTTGCAGGGCTCCGCGGTGGGCGCGTTCACGCAGTTGACCATCTTGGCCAGGATCCGCGCGGTGGAGGTCTTGCCGGTCCCGCGCGGTCCGCAGAACAGGAACGCATGGTGGAGCCGGTCTTCGCGGATCGCTCCGGTCAGCCCACGGACCACATGGTCCTGACCGAGCAGCTCGGCAGGTGTCTGCGGCCGATATCGGCGGTACAAGGCTTGATGCTGCTTCTCGACTCGTTCGTCGTGTGGCCGTTCGTCCTCTGGCACGCCGTCCCCGCTCCCTCGCTCACGAAGAAGATAGGCCGTGCACCCGCCATCGACGCCGTGAGACTCGAGCGCGTTCCCGCGCGGCAGGCTCCGGCCAGGCGTCCCCACGGCACCCGCCGGGAACCGCTAAGGGCTGCTGCGTTCCCGCCCTGACCCGGTTCGCGGTCCGACGTCGCGTAGGACCCGACCTTCAACGCCCCGCGCCGAGTGCTGCCTCGGGCCTCGCGGGCCTCCGGCGGGGATTCAGCCCCGCATGAAGCGGATCTCGGGTTACAGGGCACCGCTGGCTCCCCGCCTAGCACGGCCGGAGCCGAGTATACGGGCGGTTCCCGACAGGGTTCCGGCGGCTCAGCGACGACGGCGAGGCCGGTGGATGAGCAGTGCGACGGAGGCGGTCACGAGGGCCGCGTTCGCCGGGATCGCGAACGCGAACGACGCGCCGCGAAGGACGAGCCAACCGGTGAGGAGCGCGAGCGCGCAGAGGATGCTGATGCCCACCGGGATGGGCGCGGGATCGGATACCGGTCGTGTCCTCATCGAGGAGCCTCCTGGGACGAACCCTTCAAGGTCTGATGTCGGTTCGAGACGGCCCGGGCTGAAGCGGGAACCCCAACGCCGCCTCCCGACGTCGAAGGGACATCCGGGAGGAACCGCTGCACCGCACCGATCAAGGAGGCGCACGTGCCGAAAACGGTCACGATCTCGCTCGTCCTCGCCGTCAGCGTCATCGTCGGCGCCGTGGCGGCCACCTCGGCCGCCGGATCCGATCCCGTCGCGCAGGAGCAGTCGCCCGGTCGCTCGGCCCCCGGCGCGGTAGGCGGTGAGCCGGCTCAGCCATCGCCCGGGACGGGGACGGCCACGCCACCGTGCGGGACGACGGTCACGAACGGCACGGGCCCGGACGCCTCGGTCGGCTTCACGCCGTGCCCGGACGACGAGCCACCGGTCATCCACCCGCAGGTCGTCGAGCCGACGCCGGGCATGGCCGATGTGCACGCCCGGCCGTTCGACACGGCGACCGTCCGAGACGACGGGCGCACCGTGAACGTCGACTTCACTTCGGGCGTCGAGCCCTGCGCCGTCCTCGACCACGTCGACGTCTCGTACGGAGCGGACGCGGTCACGATCACGTTGTTCGAAGGCCACGACCCATCCGCCGGGGAGGTCGCCTGCATCGCGATCGGCGTCTTCAAACGGACGATCGTGACGCTCGATCAGCCGCTCGACGGTCGCGCGATCGTCGACGGCGCCACCGGCGCGGATCAACCCGCCTGAGGGCTCAGCCCACCCAGATCTCGGTTCGCCCGACCTCACGGAACCCGAGCCGCTCGTAGACACGCGCAGCCTCGCCGCGGGCGGAGAGCCACGCGACGCCCGACCCGTCCCCCGCCCGGGCCGCGGCGCACGTGAGGGCCGCCCCGATCCCCTGCCGCCGAGCTTCCGGGGCGACGGCAACACCGAACACCGCGACCGCGCCCCCCGCGGGCACGCCGGTCGCGACCCCGACGATCTTCTCGTCGACGCTCGCCGTGACGACGTGCGCGACGTCGAGCAGCCGAGGGCTGTACATGCCTCGGGAGACGTCGATGTCGCCCCCGAACGCGATCGCATCCAACTCCGCCAGAGCCCGGAGATCGTCCGGGCCGGCATCGGCGAGGTGGGCATCGGGCGGGAGCGGTACCTCGGCGAGGTCGGCGGTACGGATCGTCATCACCGGCTCCGTGAACAAGACGCGGAACCCGCGCGCGTGGACGGCCGCGTCGACGCTCGCGTGGCGACCGGCGAGGACGCCGATCCCGAACGGCATGCCGTTCCTGCGGAGGACCGCCTCGGCTTCGGTCAGCGCCGCGACGGGATCCTTCGGCTCCGTCGCGACGAACACGAAGTTCTCTCCCGGATCGGGCAGATGCGAGAGGTACACCTCGAGCCCATCGATCTCCGCGACCTCTCCGCCGAGGACGGCGAGGGTCTTCGCGCGGAGCGCCGCCGCCATCGCACGCCCCACCTGCTCGAGGTTCACGCTCGGCATCCTCGCAGGTCGGTACCCTGCACCGATGCTCGCGGTGGGATCGGTCCTGGTGGACTTCGACGGCACGGCCTGCCTGCACGACGTCGCCGAGCATCTCCTGAAGCGGTACGGCGACCCCTCCTGGCCATGGTGGGACGAGGCCTGGGCACGCGGAGAGGTCGGCGCGCGTCAGGGGATCACCGCGCAGGCCGCGATGCTCGACGCGCCGACGCAGGAGCTGGTCGCGTACGCGCTCCAGCACTGCCCGCTCGACCCCACGTTCGCGCCGTTCGTCGGTTGGGCTCGATCGGTCGGCGTCCCGGTCACCCTCGTGTCGGACGGCTTCGGCTTCTACATCCGCCCGCTCTTGGCGTCGCACGGGGTCGTGGACGTTCCCGTCATCACCAACGACTGGGACGACGGCGCGATGACGTTCCCGAACGGGCACGACGTGTGCATCGGATGCGGGACCTGCAAGATGCGCGCCGTGCTGGAGGCGCCGGGACCGGTCGCCTTCGTCGGGGAAGGGGATTCCGATCGATTCGGGGCGCTCTACGCAGACATCGTGTTCGCCAAGGACGCCCTCGTGGCCTGGTGTGAACGCGACGGCGTCCCGTTCGTGCCGTGGGAGGACTTCGACGACGTCCGGAGTCGCTTGGAGGCCGCGCTCCCGCTTCCCGGGGCCGTCGCGCCGGAGCGTTGCCCCGGGTGGCGGCTGCCGTGACCGGCGGTGGCCGAGGGATTCGAACCCTCGAAACGCATTCCTGCGCTTACACGCTTTCCAGGCGTGCCCCTTCGTCCGCTCGGGCAGGCCACCCGGGGCGAGTCTAGCGAGCGGGCCGGGCGGCTCTCACGGAACGGCTGCGATCCGACGCGCGATGAGCGACGCGTACGCCGTCTGTCCGCTCGACGTCAGGTGATAGCCGTCGCGCGCGAACCAGCCGGGGTGGTCATGGCTGGCCGCGTACCAGTCGATCAGATGGGCGTTCGCGAAGCGCCGCGCACAGAGACGCAACCGGCGGTTGTCGAGGCCGCGCCAGGAACGCGGCACCTTGAGGGTCACGAGGAAGACGTGTCGATGGACGCCCGCCGCCTGCACGGCGTGGGAGCAATCCGAGGCTCGGACGATGCCGTTGTTGCCGAGATGGATCACGACGTTCTTGGGGAGCTTGCCGAGCCGCTTCCAGTGCTGGACGCGGGCGGGCGCATCGTAGAACTGACGCGAGACCACGGCATCCACGACCCCGAAACCGCGCGCGTGGAGCTCGTCCTTCGCACCGAGCATCACGGAGTCACCGATGCCGAGGCGGCCGGCTCGGATCGACCCCGCAGCCGTCGGCGGGCTGAGCGCCGCAGCGACGAGGAGTGCGACGATGGCCGCGCGGAGCAGCAGCGGGCGAGGCATCAGCAAAGGCTACGGCACTGGCGGAGCGGAGCGAGGTCAGCCGGCGAGCAAGGAGTCGGACCAGGGATACGAGACGAGCACCCGCGCGCCGTCCTCGGTGACGACGAGCTGATCCCCGAGCTTGACGCCGTGGTCTGCGCCGACCTCCCCGAAGTAGCCCTCGACCACCAGCACCATCCCGGACTCGAGCACCGAACCGGCGTTGGACTGCGCGTCCGATGGATGACAGACGCTCGGATCCTCTTCCTCCAACCCGATCCCGTGGATCATGCACTCGTAGCGTTGAGGCATGAACCGCTCCGGGATCGGCGGAGCCATCACGGCCAGCTCGCCGCACGTGAGACCGGGGCGGACCAGCGCCTCCATGCTCGAGACCCAGCTCTGCGCGGCTCGATACGTCGCTCGCTGTGCTGGCGCTCGGCTCACCGACCGCGAACGTGCGTGAGACGCAGAAGAAGCAGCCCTCCAACGCAACCGAGTCCGTGTCGACGTACACGAGGTCGCCGAGCTCGATACGGCGGTCCGTCGCCTCCGCGCGCCAGGGATTGGTGTTCGGGCCCGAGCACATCGTGTTCGTGGCCAAGTACTCCCCTCCTTCACGCAGGAGCACCCGCGCCATCTCCCCGAGCAGTTCGCGCTCGGAGACCCCCGGCGCGAGCGAAGCCTCGACCGCCCGGAGCTCCGCCTCGATCACGGCAGCGTTCAGGTCGAACAGCGAGCGCTCAACCGGCCCCTTCACCCGACGCGCTTGCTGCGTCACCGGCCCCGAGTCGAGGAGCCTGATGCCAGCGGACCGCAGCGCGAGGTACGCGGCCGTCCCAGCGCGATCCACGGCGACGAGGTCGCCCGTCACCCCCAACTCACGGAGCGCGGCCACGGTCACCTGCGCCCACGCGCCCGCTTCCGCGACGGGGTCGTCGAAGAACTCCCAGGCGTGCATCGGGCGGACGTCGGGCGCTCGACGCCGCGACCGATGCACGGAGTTCGGGTGCTCGAAGAGGATGGGCTGGCCCTCTTGCGGGACCACCGCGCACCGCACGAACGTGCTCATCGCATACACCGGCATCGCGCTGGCACCGGTCGCGTATCGGATGTTGGGCTCGTTGAAGAGGACGCAGGCTGCCACGTCGTGCGCGCGCATCGATCCCTGCAATCGGGCGAGTCGTTCCGTCCGGAGCAACTCGAGCCGGTCGGCGTCCGGCGGATCCAGGATCGGGCTCTCGTACGTCGTCATGCTGGCTCATCCGGACGGTGGCGGAGGCGGCGTGATTCGAACACGCGAGGGGTGGATTAGACCCCTAACCGCTTTCGAGGCGGTCCCGTTCGTCCGCTCCGGCACGCCTCCGTGGCGAGTCTAGCAAGGCCGATCCGGACGATCCGTGACATCATCGGCGCAAGCGGTTCAGGGGGAAGGCCGATGGACGCGAAGCAGCTGGACGGTGTCCCGTTGTTCGAGGGACTCTCCCGCAAGGAACGCGGCACCGTCGCGCGATGGGCCGACGTGGTCGATCTCCCGAGCGGGTACCACCTCGCCGATCAAGGGGCCTTCGCCCATGAATTCTTCGCGCTCGTGGATGGAAACGTTGAAGTCGTCAGGGACGGGGAGCATCTCGTCGAGCTCGGGCCCGGAGACTTCTTCGGGGAGATCGCGCTCGTTGAGCACGATCGACGGACCGCGACGGTCACCGCGATCACGCCGGTGACCGCCATCGTCATGCACGCTCGAGACTTCGATGCGATGCGCAGGGGATTCCCGGAGATCGCCGAGCGGATCCACGACGCCGTCCACGCGAGATCGCCGCATCACGTCGACCTGGAAGAGAACTAGCGCGCCCGGTCGTCAGCGCCGGGCCTGGAAGAACGCTCGCAGCATCTCTCCGCACTCCTCGGCGAGCACCCCGGAGACCAACGTGGCCTCGTGGTTGAGCCGGGGATCCTGCACGAGGTTCCCGAGCGATCCCGCGAAGCCCGCCTTCGGATCGGCCGCCCCGAAGACGACACGGTCCAGGCGCGCGAGCACGATCGCTCCGGCGCACATCGCACACGGCTCCAGCGTCACGTAGAGCGTGCAGCCGTCCAGCCGCCAGCTCTCGGCGGCCGCGGCGGCGTGCCGTACCGCCAGGATCTCAGCGTGTGCGGTGGGGTCGCCGCGGAGCTCGCGCTCGTTGCCGGCGGCCCCGATCTCCTGATCGTCGCGTACCACCACCGCGCCGATCGGGACGTCGCCGTGCTCCGCGCACCGGCTCGCGAGCTCCAGCGCGCGTCGCATCCACTGCTCGTCAGTAGGCATCGATCTCGAGCAGCCGCTCGTCGCTGATCCCGAAGTGATGGGCCACCTCGTGTGCGACCGTGTGCGCGACCATGGCTTTCAGTCGTCGTTCGTCCGGGCCGGCCGAACGCATGATCGTCGCGCGGTAGAGCGTGATCGTGTCGGGCAGGACGTTCGTGTACCCGCGACCGCGCTGCGACAACGGGATGCCCCGGTAGAGCCCGAGCAGTCCCGGTTGACCCGGCGGCGGGAGGTCCTCGACCTGCACCGTCACGTTGTCCATCGTGTCGTGCACCCAGGCGGGCAACCCGTCCAACGCCTCGCCCACCAGCTCCTCGAACCGCTCGCGCGTGATGTCGACACGTGGCACGACCGCATCGTCCCACGTCGGCTACATTCGGCCCATGCCCGGCGGGCTGCGCACCGATCTCTACGAGCTCAACATGGCGGTGAGCTACCTCCGTCGCGGCATGACGGGACCGTCCACGTTCAGCTTGTACGTCAGGAAGCTGCCGAAGCATCGAGGGTTCCTCGTCGCGGCGGGGCTCCAGGACTGCTTGGACTTCCTCGAGGACTTCTCGTTCGACGAGGACGACCTGCGGTACCTGGGCTCGATCGGCTTCGACGATCGAGCCCAGGAGGACCTCGCCGGGGTCCGGTTCGACGGCGAGGTGTGGGCGGTGCCCGAAGGGACGATCGTGCACGCCGACGAGCCGATCCTCGAGGTCACGGCTCCGATCGCGGTCGCCCAGCTGGTCGAGACCGCGATGCTCAACCGGATCACCCTGCACACGACGCTCGCGTCCAAGGCCGCCCGCTACGTCCTCGCGGCCGAAGGCCGTGACCTCGTGGACTTCTCGTTCCGTCGCACCCACGGGATGGACGCCGCGATGGCCGCGGCGCGGAGCTCGGCGATCGTGGGGTTCGCCGCGACATCGGACGTCGCCGCGGCGCGCGCGTACGGCTTGCAGGTCGCCGGGACGATGGCCCATTCGTTCATCGAGGCGTTCCCGTCGGAGGAGCTCGCCTTCCGTTCGTTCGCGGAAGACCACCCGACGAGGACGACCTTCCTGGTCGACACGTACGACACGTTGAACGGCGTCCGGACCGCGATCGCGGTCGCGCGCGAGCTCGGGATCACCGACCGGGTCGGGATCCGGCTGGACAGCGGCGATCTGGACAACCTCGCGCGCGCGGCGCGCGCGATCCTCGACGACGAAGGCCTGAAGGACGCGCGGATCTTCGCGAGCGGCGGCCTCGACGAGTTCGAGGTCGCCGAGCTGGTCCACGCGGGCGCGCCGGTCGACGCGTTCGGGATCGGGACCCAGATGGGGGTATCGGCCGATGCGCCGTACCTGGACACGGTCTACAAGCTCGTGCAGTACGACGGCCGCCCGTCCATGAAGCTCTCCACGGCGAAGGCGAGCGCCCCCGGCCCGAAACAGATCTGGCGGAGCGGCGGGGAGGAGGGCGACGTGCTCGGTCTGCGCGACGAAGCTGCGCCGGCCTACGGATGGGACCCGCTGCTCGAGCCGGTGATGCGGGACGGGCGCCGCCTCCGACCGGATCCTCCGCTCCGCCGGCTGCAACACCGGTTCCAGGACGAGCTCGTCCGCCTCCCCACCAAAGCCCGGCGCTTGTCCCATCCGGAACACGTCGTGGTGGGGCATTCGGCGGCGCTCGCGGCCCTCACGGTGCAGACGCAGGCCGACGCGCTGACCAGGGCAGGACTCGGCGGACCCCGCGGGAGCGATTGAGCGGCTAGGCCGTCGGCAGCCAGACGTCGCGAGACGCCTCGTACCGCGCGATGTCGTCGTCGTGCCGGAGGGTCAGCCCGATCTCGTCGAGCCCCTCCATCAGCCGCCACCGCGTGAAGTCGTCGATCGCGAACGTCTCGGCCACGCCGGGCGCGCTGACGGTCCGTCGATCCAGGTCGACGACGATCCGTCGTGGTCGGCGTCGTCGAAGACCGCGTCCATCAACGCCCGAACCGACTCCTGCGCGGAGCTCGATCGGGAGCAGCCCGATCTTCAGCGAGTTGTTGCGGAAGATGTCGCCGAAGCTGGGCGCGATCACCGCACGGAAGCCGTAGTCCTCGATCGCCCACGGGGCGTGCTCGCGGCTGGACCCGCATCCGAAGTTGGGGCCGGCGAGCAGGATCGACGCGCCCGCGAACCGCGCGTCGTTGAACACGAACGCCGGGTCCTTGCGCCATTCGTCGAACAGGATACGGCCCGAAGCCCGTTCGCTCGACCCGCTTCAGGTACTGCGCCGGGATGATCTGGTCGGTGTCGACGTCGGCGCGGTCCAGCGGGAGCGCCGTGCCCTCGATCCGGGTGACGGGTTCCACGGTCACAGATCCTCCGGCGGCGTGAAGTGGCCGGCGATCGCGGTCGCGGCCGCGACCCGCGGGCTGACCAGGTGCGTCCTGCCGCCCTTGCCCTGCCGGCCCTCGAAGTTGCGGTTGCTGGTGGACGCGCTGCGGTCACCCGGCCCCAGGATGTCGGGGTTCATCCCGAGGCACATCGAGCAGCCGGCGCCGCGCCACTCGAAGCCCGCGGCCTCGAAGACGTCGTCGAGGCCCTCCTGTTCGGCCTGGAGCTTGACGGCGACGCTGCCGGGAACGACGAGCGCGCGGAGCCCCTCGTTCACCGCGCGGCCGCGGACGACGTCGGCGGCCGACCCGCAGGTCCTCGATCCGCGAGTTGGTGCACGAACCGATGAAGATCGTGTCGGGCCGGATCTCGCGGATCGGCGTGCCCGGCTCCAGGGCCATGTAGGTGAGCGCTCGCTCGGCCTCCGGGGTCGAGGGCGTCGGGGACCGAGCCGTCGATCGTGGTGGACTGCGCCGGGTTCGTGCCCCAGCTCACGTAGGGCTGCAACGACGTCGCGTCCAGCGTGACCTCCGTGTCGAAGGCCGCTCCGTCGTCGGTCGCGAGCGAGCGCCAGTGGTCGACCGCCTGCTCCCAGTCGGCGTCCTTCGGCGCGTGCGGCTTGCCGTCGACGTAGGCGAAGGTGGTGTCGTCGGGCGCGACCATCCCCGCGCGCGCTCCGCCTTCGATCGACATGTTGCAGACCGTCATCCGGCCCTCCATCGAGAGCGCGCGGATCGCGGAGCCCCGGTACTCGATCACGTGGCCGATGCCCCCGCCGGTGCCGATCGTGCTGATGATCGCGAGGATGATGTCCTTCGCGCTGCAGTCGGTCGGAAGCTCGCCGTCGACCGTCACGGCCATCCACTTCGGCTTCGCCTGCAGCAAGGTCTGCGTCGCCAGGACGTGCTCGACCTCCGACGTGCCGATCCCGAGCGCCAGCGCGCCGAACGCCCCGTGCGTCGACGTGTGCGAGTCGCCGCAGACGATCGTCATGCCGGGCTGCGTGTAGCCCATCTCGGGGCCGATCACGTGCACGATGCCCTGACCCGGCGCTCCCCACGGGTACACGGTGATGCCGAAATCGTCGGTGTTGCGTTGGAGCGCCTGCATCTGGCGAGCGCTCACCTCGTCGGTGACCGGACCGGCGGTGGTCGGGACGTTGTGATCCATCGTCGCGACCGTGAGGTCCGGGCGGCGGACGGTTCGGCCGTGCAAGCGCAACGCGTCGAAGGCTTGCGGGCTGGTCACCTCGTGCACGAGATGCAGGTCGACGTAGAGGAGGTCCGGCTCCCCCTCGTGGCGACGGACGACGTGGCGCTCCCACACCTTCTCCGCGAGCGTCTGGGGCATCGTTCCCGATCCTCCTCGGGGCGGCCGACCGTCGCCAGGGCCCTCGAGACCGTTGTTCCATATAATGGAACTGAGTTCCGATATTTGGAACACGGAGGATAGCAGCCTGCCCAGGAAACCCGACGCGGAACGGCCCGAGCTCGAAACGCGGCACGCGCTCGGCGTTCGGGATCGTCAACGGGTGGCCCAGCGACGGCCGGCCGGCCCCTCGTCGCGGCCCGACACGCCCGTCGGCGTCATCGACCGTGCCGCCGCCGTGATGGACGCCGTCGAGGCGGGCGCGCGATCGTTCACGGACATCGTCCGGGTGACCGGGCTCACGCGACCGACGGCGCACCGCCTGATCCGGTCGCTCGAAGACCACGGCTACCTCTTCCACGTGGGCGGGCTCGGCTACGCGCTCGGCCCGCGACTGCTGGGGCTCGCGACGACGGCGATGCGCGAGCTCCCGCTCCGGGAGCTCGCGCATCCGGCCCTCGAGCGCCTCGCGCGCACCACCGGCGAGAGCGCCCAGCTGTTCGTCCGCGACGGCGATCGACGCATCTGCGTCGACGCCGTCGACTCCGAACATGAGCTCCGCACCATCGTCGAGGTCGGCGCGGCGCTCCCGCTCACCCAAGGTTCCGCGGGCAAGGTCTTCCTCGCGTGGGGTCCGTCCGTCGAAGGGGACGACATGGACCGGCTCGGCCAGCAGCTCGCGACGACGAGACGGCGTGGCTGGGCCGACAGCTTCGGGGAGCGAGCGCCCGGCGTCGCGTCGGTCAGCGCGCCCGTGTTCGGTCCGGGAGGCGCGGTCCTCGCGGCGATCTCGGTCTCGGGCCCGGCGAGCCGCATCGCGCCGCTCCGAGCGAAGGCCTACGCGCCGGCCGTCATGCAGGCGGCTCGGGAGGTGGAGTCGGCACTCGGTGGCTGAACGCGCGGGCGAGGATCACGCACGACGCCAGCGCGACCGTGCCGAGCACGACGAGCGCCACCGCGGTCGACCGATCCGTGACCGTCCGGTGGACGATCTCGGCCACCGCTCCGATCAGGCCGACGATCCCGATCCCCGAGACCGCCCGATCCGCCACGAAGTCCCCCACCAACAGCACACCGACCGAAGCGGTCAGGGCCAGCCACAAGGAGAGATCCGACGGCGCCTGCCGAAGCACATCGACGTCGACGAACAGCGCCCCGCCGATGATGGCGACCGAGCCGAGGACCATCGCGGTGCGCTTCGGGCGAAGGACATCGAACGCGCCCGCGGCGAGCGTGACGAGCCCGACGACGATCGTGACGATCGCCGGCCAGCGGAGCTGGGGGACGCCCACCCCGAAGAGGGATCCCTGCGAATACACCGCCGCCGCGGCCCCAACGTTCACCGAAACCACGAGGGCCAGCAGTTGCAGGCTGCGCGGCGCGAGGACCCAGAGCGGGAGCGCGAGCATCGCCGCGACCAACGCCGTCACGACCACGAGCCACTTCCCGTGGAGCGCGATCGCATCGGGTCCCCGCGTGAACACCTCCACGGCCGCGCTCGCCCAGACGGCGACGGCCGCGAACCACAAAACGCTCCGCATCCGCTCGTGCGCTTCGTGATGCCCACCGACGACCCAAGCGCCCGCCGCGACCAACGCGACGACGCTCGCGACATCGGCCGTGACCTGCTCGGTCGTGCTGGCCGATCGTCCGATCGCGATCGAGAGGCCGGCCAGCGCGGCGGCAGCTCCCGCGTATCCGAGGATCCCGATGAGGCTGGTGCGGACGTCGGTCCGCTCGTCTACCAAGCGTAGGCCTCGGGCGCGGGGCCGCCGGGTCCCGGGAAGATCTCATCGAGCTTGCCGAGCACCTCTTCCGACATCTCGATGCCCAGCGCGCGCATCGAGCCCAGCAGCTGGGCTTCGGTGCGCGGGCCGATCACCGGGGCGGTCACGGCCGGCTGGTGGAGCAGCCACGCGAGCGCGACGTCCGCAGGACGGTGCCCCAGCTCCTTGCAGAGCGTCTCCCATTGGTCGAGCTTCGGACGGTTCGATTCGATCTCCCCGACCATGTAGCCCTGCGATCGGCGGCCCTCGTTGACCTTCTCGAGCGCCCCGGCGAGCAGACCCCCGGCCAGCGGGCTGTACGCGATCAAGCCCATGCCGTACTCCTGGATCGCGGGGATCACCTCGAGCTCGACCGAGCGCTGCATCAGGTTGTAGGGCGATTGCTCCGAGACCAGGCCGAGCGTGTTGCGCCACCCGGCGATCTCGTTCGCGCGGGCGATATGCCATCCGGCGAAGTTGGACGAGCCGACGTAGAGCACCTTGCCCTGGCGCTTGAGCTGCTCCATCGCCTCCCAGATCTCGTCCCACCACGACTGGCGGTCGATGTGGTGCATCTGATACAGATCGATCCGGTCGGTACGCAGTCGCCGGAGGGACTCCTCGCACTGCCGGACGATGCCCAGCTTCGACAGGCGCGATTCGTTGGGCCAGTCGCCCATCGTCCCGTAGACCTTCGTCGCCAGGACGACCTTGTCACGACGGCCGTCGCCTTTGGTGAACCATCGCCCGATGATCTCCTCGGTCGCGCCGACGCCGAGGTGTCGGCCGAACACGTTGGCCGTGTCGAAGAAGTTGATCCCGTACGCGACGGCGGAATCCATGATCGTGTACGAGTCCGACTCGGGGGTGTGCGGCCCGAAGTTCATGGTCCCCAGACACAACCGGCTCACGACCAGACCCAGGTGGCCGACGTGCGTGTACTCCATGCCTCGAGTTTACGCCCGGGCACGCTCAGCTTCGGCGAGCCGGTCATCGCGCTCGGGACCGCGCGCCCCCGGGATGAACATCGCCGCGATCGTCACGATGGCGCCCGCCACGCCGGCGAGGATCAGCGTCTCGTCGGTCCCGATCCAGTTCGCGAGCGGACCGACCACCGCGAAGGACAGCGGCAGCCCGGCGATCGAGATCATCCAGTCCAGGCTCATCACGCGGCCCAGGAAGTGCTCGGGCACGAGCCGTTGCAGCATCGTGTACCAGAGCACGATCAAGAGCGAGATCGACCCCTCGGCGACGAAGGCCACGAACAGCCCCTGCCACACCGCCGTGATCAACCCGAACCCGGCGGTCATCAGCATCCCGAGGGCCCACGCGAAGTACATCACGGTGATCGGGCGACGGCCGAGCGAGCCGCGCTGCGCGGCGATGATGCCCACCAGCGCCGATCCCAGACCGCCCGCGGCGAACACGAGCGCCAGATCGACCCCGCTCCCATCGAGGTCGTGGCTGATCACGTAGGGCATCAGGGTCTCCCACGGTCCCCACACGCAGAACAGGCTCACCGTCGCCGTGACGAGCGCCACCCAGATCCACGTTTCGCTCCGCACGTACGCGATGCCCTCCTTGATCTGCGGGATCAGCGCCTCGTGCGCGCCCTCGTCGGGGGTCTTGCGCGAATGCATCAGGAAGATGGAGACGGCGGACCCGGCGAACGTGAGGCCGTCGAAGATGAACGCCCAGCCGGTCCCGATCGAGAGCAACAACCCGCCGAGCAAGGGGCCGACGATCGTCATGGCGAAGGGCCGCACGACCTGCCCGACCGAGTTCGCCTCGACCAGGACGTCTTCCGGAACGATCGAGGGGACGATCGAGGAGAACGCCGGGCCGAACAGCGCCTGACCGCTGCCGTAGAACACGACCAAGCCGACGAGGATCGGGATCGTGATCAGGTCGGCCAACGTGAGGATGCCGACCGTCGTGATCGCGACCAGCCGCAACAGGTCGCCCGCGATCATCAGGTGGCGACGGTCCATCCGGTCCGACAACGCGCCGCTCGCGAGCAGCAGCACCAGCTGGGGCAGTGACCAGGCAACACCAACGGCCGCGAACGCCGCCGGTGAGCCGTCGAGGTTCTGGTAGACCAGCCACGCGACCGCGACGTAGTACGTCCCGTCGCCGATCATCGAGATCGTTTGACCGATCCACAGCAATCGGAAGTCACGGTGACGCATCGGTCGGAGGAGCCCGATGCGACTCGTCAGACCCGGCCGCTCGTCCACGCGTCTCGAGCCTATCGTGCGTCTGACCGGGCGGTTAGGGAGTCACCAGCGCGCCGGGAGGGAGTCGAACCCCCAACCTTCTGATCCGTAGTCAGATGCTCTATCCATTGAGCTACCGGCGCAGGCAGCCCATGCTACCGCGCCGTCGTTGCGCTCAGGAAAGGCGCTGTCGCGCCAGCTCTTGGAGATCGAGGACCACGACGCCCGCGTCGAGATCGAGCGATGAGCCGCCCGGGAGACGCCTCGCACCTCCGTCCGCGATCCGATCTCGAAGATCGCTCTCCTGGTGCCGTCCGAGAGTGGCGAGGGTCGCGCTGCGCTGGATCGTCGTCATGATGTCCTCCTCGTTCGCCGTCTGTACCCATGCTCGGCAGCTCCGGCACACGGGCGCAGGGGTCAAGGGTTCCGAATCTCGGAGACCGGTTCCCTATGGGCCGGCCTCGGGATGACTAGTCACTCGGGTAGGGCTGGCCGAACTACGGAGGAAGGGGTACGGTCGCAGCGAGGAACGACTGGGAGAGGTGCAGGTATGGGCGTGCTCATGATCATCCTGAGCCTCGCCGCGGCGGGCGTCGTGGCGGACTACATCGCCGAGAACGACCTGCTCACGGCGCCGAACCATGCGATCGCGCTCTTCGGCTCGAACATCACCGTCTCCGGCGTGGCGGTCGTGATCGTCCCCTTCGCGCTGGGCGCGCTCGCAGCAGCGCTCTTCGTGATCGGGATGGGCCTCATCCGGGGGAGCTCGGACAATTGGCGCGCGATGAAGCGGCGCGTCGCCGAGCTCGAGTGGGAGATCACGTCCCTCCGTTCGAAACTGCGGCTCAGCGAGGTCGTGAAGGCCGAGAAGCAGCGTCACATCCAGCTGCCCGAGGCCGAGGCCGAGACCGAAGACGCGAACCTCGACCGCTGAGAACGACCGGGCGCCGGTCAGACCTCGGTTTCGGTGTGGGCGTAGTACTCGTACGCGGACATCGCCTGGCCGGTCGGGCTCTTCCACTCGCGCTCCTCGGCGGGCAGCTTCCCGATCATCTTGGCCATCGCGCGGACGTGTTCGGCAACCGAACCGCAACAGGAGCCGATGTAACGGACGCCCGCGTCGCGCGCATCGGCGGCGAACGCGGCCAGCTCCGCGCGAGCGAGGGTCTTCGGGGTGAGCCCGTACGGGAAGTCGGGCCAGGAGGTGAAATCCGCCGAGTCATCCGTGGTCGCGTAGCCGACGGGCTGTGAGGCGACCGGGACCGCACCGGCGACCGCCTCCACCATCTCGACGGCGATCGGAAGTTGCTGCGTCGGACCGTTGAGGCAGTTGACGCCGACGATGTCCGCTCCGGCGTCGGCCAACCGCTTCGCCGATTCGCCGGGCGTGTCGCCCTCGTAGGAGCGCGCCGGGAGCCGTTCGAAGCACATCGTCGCCATGACGGGCAGGCCGGTCGCCTTCGCGCGCTCGACGAACAGCAGCGCCTCGCCGGTGTACGAGAACGTCTCCCCGATCCAGAAGTCGGGTGGTCCGGCGTCCAGCTGATCCTGGAGCTGCCGGTCGAACAGCGCGCGCACGTGGTCGGCGCTCTTCGGATCGCCGGGGTCGTAGGCCCAGGTGAGCGAGAGGTTCCCAGCGACGAGCGCATCCCCTTCCGCCGCGACCGTGCGAGCGATGCCAACGGCATCTCGGTTGATCTCGTCGACCTTGCCGGCCAGCCCCACCGTCGCGAGCTTGTCGTCGCTCGCGTAGAAGGTCATCGTCTGGAGGACCTCCGCGCCGGCACGCAGGAACTCGCGGTGCAACTGTGCGAGCGCGTCGGGATGTTCGATGACGACCTCGGGCGTGAACGGCCCCGCCTGAACGTACCCACGCTTCTCGAGCTCGAGCAGGTATCCGCCGTCACCCAGGACCGGACCTTCCGCGAGACGCTCCAGGATCCCCTTCGACACGTCAGCCTCCTCGGTACGAGGGACCGAGTGTAGGAAGGAGCAGGATCGGATGGAGGGTCTCGGCGCGACCGGTGGTCATCTCGCCGAGAGGCGGTTCTGATCTCGTGCCACCGGCTATCCGGTGGCGGTCGTCGTTCCCGGCGCTTGCGGCAGGCGCCACACGGAGAGTCCGCCCCCCTCGTAATCGAGATGGAACCCAGCGCCCCGAAGCATCGGCTCGAAGCGCGATCGAGCCGCATCGCCGACGAGCACGGTCGCGACGTGATGGTCATCCATCCAGCGGAGGAAGGTTCCCGAGGATGGCGTCGGCCGGTCCATGCCGGCCCACATCTCGTCGTTCACGACGTTCCCCCGAGGCACCCGCCCGATGTAGCCCATCGCCAGGCGGAACGAGTACCCGGCCGAGAGTTGCCAGAGAAGCTCTCCTTCGTGGGAGTCACTCAACGGGTACACGATCTCGTCCGGCCTGAGGACGGATCGGTACGTGCCCGAGGTGAAGAAGGAAGGGATCGTCCGAGCTTCTGCGCCTCCGGATACCAACGCATCGGGGACCAGCATCACGAGGGTCACAACGGCGAGACCCCACCGCAGCCAGCTGCGGCGCGGCGAGCGAGCCAGCCACAGGGCAACGATCACCCCGAAGGTGAGCGCACCGAAAACGAAGAAGCGCCCCGGAAGCGCCGCCCCCAGCAACGGAACGTGCTGGAGGAGCATGCCGGGCAGAGGAAGGATCGACATGCCCGCGACATGAAGCATCGGCCCGAGCGCCAACACGAAGCTGAGTGCGAGGAAGCCGAGGAGCAACCACGTCTCCCTCCGCCGTCCCTGCGTCACCGCGAACCAGACCAGGATCGCAACGGCGCACACGCCGAGGTACCCGGCGTCCTCCGTCGGGGTTGCCGGGAACCGCGACGTCAGCCCGCTGAAGGCCGCGCCGCCGATCAAGATCCCCGGTCGCGGGATCACGAGACTCAGCAGGTCGACCGACCACCCGCCCCACGGGGGCGGCCCGTTCATCGAGCCGTCCGCACCGAGGAGGGCGGCAACGAGATAGGGCAACAGGATCACGGCGGCGATCGCACCCGAGAGGAGCGACAGCCGAGCCGTTTCCTTGATCCGAGGTCGGTCGTCCCCGCCGTATCTGATGGCACCGAAGAACGCGGCAGCCGCGAAGGCGACCGTCGTGGCGGCCAGTTCGGTGAACACGGTGAACAGACCGACCAACACGAGCGCGAGCCACCCGACGAACGCCCACGAACCGAGAGACCCTTCCACGTGACGGACCGCCAGGTACACGCCGAGCGGTATCAGGAAGACCAGAACGAGGTTGAGGTGACCGTGCATGTGGCCGGTCATGTAGGCGGAGAAGCCGAACATCGCCCCGCCCACGAGGGAGGCCGCGTATCGACGGGTCAGGCGGTAGCACAGCAGGTAGGCAGCCCAGGCCGCGAGGGCCGGCGCGAGGATCATCAGGATGTTGTAGGAGGCCAGGGAGCCGAACGCTTTCGTCACGGGCCACATCACGAACGCCGGACCCGGCATGGAGGTGACCCAGGTGAGGTCGGCGCCCTCGGGAGCAAGGATGCGATCGGTCCTCAACGGCACGTGGCCGTGCGCAAGCTCCCAGGGAGTGAGGCCCAATGCCCACTCATCGAAGATCGGGTCGCCGGCCGATCCGTTGCCGACGTAACGCTCCTCGTGACCTCCGACGATCGGCGAACCGAACACCACGAAGGACGCGACCAGGAACAGGAAGAACGCAGCGAGCCCCAACCACACGGGACGAACCTGAGGGCCATGGCTGGACTCATCGTCCGGGGCGTCGCGGAGCACGACCCGAGAAGCCTTGGCCGACAGAAGGATCGACATCCGCAGAGGATAGACAAGTCGGGGTCGCTCCCACGCAACCCGACCGAGCCTGTCGGGCCGGGGGTTCGACGTGGTGGAGTCCTCGAAGCCACCCTTCCTTCGCGGCTCGAGGCGGGAGGATCCGAACGGCGTCTGCTGCCTCTGTACTGCCCAAAGGCCGACCTGAGACATCTCGTGGAGGGGGTTGTCGACCCAAGCGCTCGGTCCCGTGTCGGTCGGGCTGGGTCGCGAAGTCTCCGGTCGTGGAGGTTTCGTGGACAACATGCTCAGACTCGCCAGACAGCAGGAAGACGGATCGACGACGTCACCCAGTCGCTCTGATCACGCTTGCGGAGACGGGAGGATTCGAACCTCCGGGAGAGTTTCACCCCTCCAACCGCTTAGCAGGCGGCTGCTTTCGGCCACTCAGCCACGTCTCCGCGCACCATCCTAGCGAGGCGCTCGCTCGCTAGGCTGCGCGCGTGCCGCACGTGGTGGTGATCGGCGGAGGCATCATCGGCGCGGCATGCGCCGATGAGCTGACGCGACGTGGTGCCTCCGTCACGCTCGTCGAGCGCGACGAGCTCGCCGCCGGCGCGTCGGGGCGGAACCAGGGACTCTGGGTCCCGCCGGAGGACCCGGTGCTCCACCAGATCGCGTCGCGATCGCTCGCTCGTTACCTCGAGATCGCGGACGAAGCCCCGCTTCCCATCAGGATCGACGCGCTCCCGATCGGCACGGTGTTCGTCGCCGTCGACGAGGAGTCGATCGGAGCGGCGACGGACACGCTGGCCGCGGTGTCGGCCGGGGGGTTCGCCGTTGAAGAGCTCGACGACGCCGCGCTCGCGGAAGCGGAGCCGGAGCTCGCGCATGACCTTGCGGCGGCATGGTTCATCGACGCCGGCCACCGGCTGGATCCGGCCGCGCTCACGGTCGCGCTGGCGTTGCTCGCCGCATCCCGCGGGGCGGTGATCCGGCACCACCTGTCGGCGCGAGCGCTCATGACCGACGGCGACCGGGTGACCGGCGTGGTGACCGACGAAGGGAAGATCGAGGCAGATGAGGTCGTGGTCGCGGCCGGACCGTGGTCGGCGCGTCTGCTCGAGCCGCTCGGGATCCGGGTGCCCGTCCTCGGCGTTCGCGGATGGCTCGTGCGGGTCGATCCCGGCGAGCGGCTGGTCCGCCACCTCGTACGGACGGCCGAGCCGAGCGACCCGGTCGCCGCGGTCCGGGCGGGCGATATCGCTCGCAGCGGGTTCCCGCCGAGCGATGGATACGGCTCCATCGTGCACCCGCACGACGACGGTACGGCGCTGATCGGATCGTCGCGGGCCGCGTGGCTCACGCCGGAGCCGGAGGACCCATCGGTCCCGCAACGGCTCCTGACGAGCGCGATCCGGATCGTTCCTCGGCTGGCCGACGCCCTGATGCTGTCGTCGTGGTGGGGGCTGCGGCCGATGACGCCCGACGAGCGCCCGGTGATCGGACGGCTCCGCGAGGGCCTCGTCGTCGCGACCGGTCACGGGAGCGAGGGCGTGATCAACGGCGCGGGGACGGCCGAGCTGGTGGCTGCGGTCGTGTTCGACGAACCGCCGCCGTTCGACGCGTCGCCCTTCGATCCGTTCCGCTTCGCCTGAGCCGGCTCAGCGAACGAGCCGGCCGGCTCCGTCCAGGAGCTCGAGCGTCCGATCGACCGGCAACGCGTACAGGGTGTGCCCGTCGCGTCCCGTCATCGAGCGAGCCGCCAGCAAGGAGTTCAGCACGGCCTCCTCGGTCGCCTCCACCGTCGCCCGGAAGATCGCCGACAGGATCGTGCCCGCGCGAGGGCCGTCGGCGATCGCGGACGGCGCGAACGGCTTGCCGTCGCGCGGGACGCGATTGGCGGTCGAGAAGGCGAGCAGCTGCTCGCCGCTCGTGTTCGACGCGTGGGAGCCGCCGCGGGCGAGCCCCATGCCGGCCCGCTCGGCGACGCGCCGGAGCTGGTGCGGGAGCAGGGGCGCGTCGGTCGCGACGACGACGATGCACGAACCTTCGTGATGGTCGTCGGGCATGAGGTCGGTGAGCCGTTCGCCCACCCGGACCCCGTCGATCAGCAGGTCCTCACGATCGCCGTGGTTCGTCATCACGAGCACACCGACGGTGAAGCCGCCCTGGTCCCCGTCGAGGATCCTCGACGCGGAGCCGATCCCACCCTTGAAGTCGAAGCACTGCATCCCGGTGCCCGAGCCGACGCATCCTTCTTCGACGGGATCGGTCGTCACGGCCTCCAGCGCGGCCCACACGTCCTCGTCGTCGATCGGATCCGCGAGGACGTTCGAGAGCCACGAGTCGTCGCACTCGGTCACGCACGGCATCACCGACTCGCCGGCGTCGCCGTCATGCCGCGCGATCCAGCGCACCGTCGCGTCGTACGCCTTGCCGATCAAGAGCGACGACGTGAGGACGATCGGGGATTCGAGGATGCCCCACTCGCGGATCGAGTTGATCCCGATCAGCTCGCCGTACCCGTTGAGGATATGGGTGCCGGCGTACACGGGCTCGGACCAGGGGAAGCCCTCGTGCGGCATGATCGCGGTCACGCCGGTGCGAACCGCCTCGGGGTCCCCGTCGTCCCCTTCGATCACGGTCCGGTGACCGACGCGAACGCCCGCGACGTCGGTGATCGTGTTGGACGGTCCCGGCACTCCGCGACCGATGGTGATGCCGAGGTCGCGGGCACGAGGGCTCGACATGGCCCGCTACCATACCGGCCGTGGGGATCCTCGGCCTCGGTGTCTCGTTCCGCCGTGCGCCCGTCGAGCTGCTCGAGCGGCTGGCCTTCGATGACGCCGACCTGACGAAGGCCTATCAGCACGCGCACGACCTCGACGGGCTCGACGAGGTCGTGATCCTGTCGACCTGCAACCGCGTCGAGGCCTACGGGAACGTCCCGAGCTACCACTCCGGCTTCCTCGCGCTCAAGCGTGTGCTCGTCGAGACGCGAGGCATCGAACACGAGGAGCTCACCGACCCGCTGTACGCGCACTGGGAGCGCGACGCGACCGACCACCTGTTCTCGGTCGCGGCGGGTTTGGACTCGATGGTCCTCGGCGAGACGCAGATCCAACGCCAGGTGCGTGAGTCCCTCCGCCGCGCCGAGGCGGAGGAAGCGGCGGGACCGACGCTCGCCACCGTGTTCCATGCGGCGGTGCGCGCCGGCCGCCGGGTGCGCCAGGAGACGGCACTCGGCGCGGCGCCCGACGCGTATGTCGCGATCGGAACGGATCTGGCGGACGAAGCGCTGGGCGGGATCGCCGGGCGGAGGACGGTCGTGATCGGCGCCGGCGGGATGGCCGAGCTCGCCGTCCGTCACCTCCGGAGCCGCGGGGTCGGTCCGGTCCGGGTGCTGAACCGCTCCTTGGAGCACGCGCGCGCCCTGGCCGAACGAACGGACTCCGACCACGGCGGGCTGGATGCGCTCCCGGGTGCCCTCGAGGACGCCGACCTGATCGTCTCGGCGACCGGCGCGGCCGGCCACGTGATCGGTCGGGCCGACCTGCGGCGGGCGACGGCCGGCCGCGCCGGTCGGCCACTGGTGATCCTGGATCTGGCCGTGCCGCGCGACGTCGAGCCGGAGGCCGCGCGAGCTCGACGGCGTTCGGGTGATCGACATCCTCGCCCTGCGTGACCGGATCGGTGACGACTCGCCGCAGACGGCCGAGGAGATCGCGCGCGCCCGCGCGATCGTCGACGACGAGGTCCGTCGATGGATCGTCCGTCGCCGCGGCGACGAGCTCGCGCCGGTGATCAAGGCGCTCCGCGAGCGCGGCGACCGGGTGGTCCGCGCGGAGATCGATCGATGGGCTTCCCGGCTCACCGACCTCACGGCGGTCGAGCGCGACGCGGTCGAGGCGATCGCGCGCGGCGTGGCGGCCAAGCTCCTGCACGATCCGATCGTCGCGATGAAGGAACGGAACGAACCCGGGACCGACCGCGGGCACGCGAGACTGCTCGCCGAGCTCTTCGGGCTCGATCCCGACGACGAGCGGTGACCGCGCTTCGGATCGGGACCCGTCGGTCGGATCTGGCGCTCGCGCAGGCCGGCCAGGTTCGCCTCCTGCTGCAGGCCAAGGGCATCGACGCGCAGCTCGTGCCGATGACGACGGCCGGTGACGAAGGCCAGCCGGTCGATGTGACGACGTCCCCCGCAGGGCTCAAGGGGATGTTCATCGACACGATCGTCTCCTCGCTGCGCGACGGGACGATCGACCTCGCGGTGCATTCGGCGAAGGATCTGCCCGCCGAGGAGGAAGACGACCTCGTGATCGGGGCGGTCCCCGAACGCGCCGATCCACGCGACGTCCTGGTCATGCGTGGCGACCGTCCGCTCGCGGCCGGGATGTGGGTCGGAACCTCGTCGGTCCGCCGGCGGGCGCAACTCCTCGCGGCGTATCCCGGTGTCGAGGTCGCACACCTCCGTGGCAACGTGCCGACGCGGCTGCGGAAGCTCGACGCCGGCGACGTCGATGCGGTGATCCTGGCGGCGGCGGGGCTCGACCGCCTCGGCATCCGTCGCGAACACGCGCGACACCTCGGCGTCGGCGAGATGGTGCCGGCGCCCGGGCAGGGGTGCCTCGTCGTCCAGTGCCGGGCGGCGAACCGGAAGCTGCGGGCAGCGCTCACCTTGCTGGAGCACCACGCATCCGGCGTCGCCCTGGAGACCGAGCGGGCGCTCGTGCGCCGGCTCGGCGGCAACTGCGATCTGCCCCTTGGCGCGATCGCCGCCGTGCGGGGCGACACGGTTCGCCTGGCGGCGATCGTCGCCTCGCCCGATGGATCGCAGCTCGTGCGCGCCGCCGCCGACGCGTCGCTCCCCGAACGGGCGGCGGGGCTGGTCGCGGATGCGCTCGTTGAACAGGGCGCCGACGCGATCCTCGCATCGGTGCAGGGCACGTGACCCGCTCGCCGCTCGCAGGCAAGACCATCCTCGTCACGAGACCGGCCGAGCGGAGCGTGCGATTGGTCAAGCTCCTTGACCAACGGGGGGCGCGAGCGATCGTCGCCCCGGCGATCGGCTTGCGCCCCGTTCGCAGCGCGGCCCTTTCGGCCGCGCTGCGCGACCTGGCCGCCGGCGGCTACGACTGGCTCGTACTGACCTCTCCGGCGACGATCGCGATGCTCGCGGACCGGCTCGCCGGTCCGCGCGACGTGCGCGCCGCGGTCGCGGCCGTCGGCGACGGAACGGCCGAGGCGTTCCGTCGCTGGGCACGTCGCGACCCCGACCTGCGCCCGCGGACCTTCACGGTCGCGGCCCTCGCCCGCGCGTTCCCGCGCGGCGAGGGCCGCGTCCTGTGTCCGCGCGCCGACATCGCACCCGATGGCTTGGAGGAAGCGCTCCGGGCGAAGGGGTGGAACGCCGAGCGCGTCGACGCCTATCGGACGGTCTTCGCGCGGAGGCTGCCGCGCGACGCCACGGACGCGCTCGGCGCGGGCGCGGTGGACGCCGTCACGTTCACGAGCGCCTCGACCGTCCGGGGATTCGTCGGCGCCCTCGGAGCGGTCCGCGGCCTGCCGAAGGTCGTGTGCATCGGGCCCGTGACCGCCGCCGAGGCGAGGGCCCACGGGCTCACCGTGCACGCCGTCGCCGACCCGCATACGACCGATGGACTCGTGGGTGCTTTGGAGCGCGTCTTCGCTCCTCGCCGCCGGTCGTCAGACCGAGCCGCGACGAACCGGCCGCAGACGCGTACCGGCCGGAGCCGTTCGGGCCCGAAACCTATGTGATCCGGATCCTCGCCGCGACCGTATCCGATCGGTCGCTCCGGGTACGCTTGCCCCGATGAGCTTCCCCGAACATCGCGCGCGCCGCCTTCGGCGGACCGCGGCCCTCCGTGAGCTGGTCCGCGAGACCGAGGTCCGTCCCTCCGACCTGATCGCGCCGTTGTTCGTGAAGGAAGGGCTCGAGGAGCCCACGCCGATCTCCTCGATGCCGGGACAGGCCCAGCACACGATCGAATCGCTCCGCAAAGAGGCAGCCGAGATCCGCGAACGCGGCGTCCTCGCGTTCGTGCTGTTCGGGGTCCCCGTGCACAAGGATGCGGAGGGATCGGAGGCGTGGAACCCCGATGGCATCGGTCAGCGGGCGGTCGCCGCCCTCCGCGCGGACCTCGGCGACGACGCCGTCGTGATCGCCGACCTCTGCTTGGACGAGTACACGGACCACGGCCACTGCGGGGTCCTGAACGATCGGGGCGAGGTCGACAACGACCAGACCGTCGCACGCTACGAGCGGATCGCGACCGCGCAAGCGGACGCGGGGGCACACCTCGTCGCACCGAGCGGGATGATGGATGGTCAGGTCGCCGCGATCCGGACCGCGCTGGACCGAGCCGGACATACCGACGTCGCGATCCTCGCCTATGCCGCGAAGTTCGCCTCCGCGTTCTACGGGCCGTTCCGTGAGGCCGCCGAGGGTGCGCCGCGCTTCGGCGATCGCACGGGCTACCAGGAAGACCCCGCGAACGCGGACGAAGCGCTCCGCGAGATCCGCGCCGACATCGACGAGGGCGCGGACATCGTGATGGTCAAGCCGGCGCTGCCGTACCTCGACATCGTCCGCGCGGCGAAGGAGTTGGGCGGCGCGCCGGTGGCCGCGTACAACGTGAGCGGCGAGTACGCGATGCTCAAGGCGGCCGTGCAGAACGGCTGGCTGGATGAGCGCCGCGCCGTGATCGAGGTGCTGACATCGATCCGTCGCGCGGGGGCCGACATGATCCTCACGTACCACGCCAAAGACGCGGCCGACTGGCTTCGCTGACCCGCGCCACCGCGGCCTGGTCAGACGGCGAAGGGTCCGTACCCGGGCGGTGAGGGAGCGGGTCCCTGCGCCTCCTCCCAGCGATCGGCGATCCACAGCAGCAGGTCGTCGCGGAACCGAGGCGCCGTCACCTGCAACCCGAAGCGGACACCGCTCGGGAACGCGCCGGCGGGCAGCGAGAGCGCCGGATGCCCGGTGATGTTCTGCATCATCGTCACGTACAGCGCGGGGTCGGAGCCGCGACCATCCGCCGGCCCCTCCGCGGGGATCGCGTCGGCCGCCATCACGGGCGAGAGGACCACACCGTCCGCGCCGAGCAGCTCGTCGAGCGTGCGGACGTACTCGAACCGGTGCCGTCGGGCGGCCAGGTACTCCTCGAGGCTCACGCGCGAGCCGAGCTCGAGGAACGAGCGCGCGGAGGGGGTGAGCTCCGGGGCATGCTCATCGATCCACGAGCGTCCGAACAGGTGCGCGTGCTCGGACGCGCAGACCGCGACCCATTCGTCTTCCGGCTTGCGGTCCCCGACGACCTCCGCGGGGGTGAGCCGGCGCGGAACGACACCGAAGACCTCCGCGAACCGTTCGAGGGCGGCCTCGAACGGCCGACCGGCCTCGGGCGGGAGCGGTCCCATGTCCTCCCACCGCTCGAGCGCGAACACCGCGCCGATGCTCGGCGTGTCCGATCGCGGCCGGACGGGTTGGGTCGTCGGGTCGCCCGGCGTGGGGCCCGCGAGCACGTTCAGCAACAGGCGCAGGTCGTCCGCCCGCATCGCGAGCGGACCGTCCGTGGAGTAGTCGATCCAATCGGGGACCGGATCGCGGCCGATCACGCCGTTCGTCGGCTTGAGCCCGTAGAGCCCGCAGTAGCTGGCGGGGATCCGGATGGATCCCCCGCCGTCGGTGGCGGTCGCGATCGCGGCCATCCCGGCCGCGATCGCGACCGCCGACCCGCCCGAGGACCCGCCGCACGTGCGCGCCCGGTTCCACGGGTTGCGCGTCGGACCGAACAACAGGTTGGACGTGTACCCCTCCGCCGCGAACTCCGGAAGGTTGGTCTTGCCGACCACGATCGCGCCGGCGGCGCGGAGCCGCGCCACGACCATCGCGTCGTTCCGCGCCTCCGGCGCCGTCGCGAAGACCTGCGATCCGAACGTCGTCCGCATCCCGGCGACATCGGTCATGTCCTTCACCAGGAGCGGCAGCCCCGCGAGCACACCGCCCTCGGCGCCGCCGGCGATCGCGGCGTCGAGCCCGCGCGCGTCCTCGAGCGCCTCGTCGGCGCGGAGCGCAACGACCGCCCCCAGGTCGGGGTCCCGTGCTTCGATCCGGCGCAGCGACTCGGAGACGAGCTCGTGGGCGCTCAGACGCCGCTCGCGGACCGCAGCGGCCAGCGCGCGGAGCTGCATCCCCTCGTGGTCGCCCATCCGATGGACCTCCGTCAGCCGGGACCCGCCGCGTTCGCTTCCGCGACCCAACGCGGCGCGCGTCGCCGATAGAGGGCATACGCGATCGGGCCGATCGCGATCGGCAACCAGTACGACGCCAGCCGATAGGCGAGGGTCGCGAGCGTCGCTTGCGCCGCCGGGACCCCGGCGAGCACCAGCGTCGCCGCGAGCCCGGCCTCGACGAACCCGAGACCGCCGGGGGTGATCGGGATCAACCCGAGGACGACCGCCGAGACGTACGCGAGCAGCACGAGCGAGGCCTTCGGACGCGCGCCGGCAGCGACCAACGCGGCGAGCAAGGCGAGGTAATCGAACAGGACGTTCCCGGCCGAGCGGAGGATCGCCTGTCCCCATCGCTCGCCGAGCGTCGCTCGGACCACGTCGCGAGCGCGGGTCAGCCGCTCGTCGAAGTCGGTGAGCGGCGGGCGCTTGCGCAGCACGGCGTTCCGCACCCGCTGGAAGAGCCGGCCGGCCCACACGATCGGCCCGTTCGCCAACAGCAGCGCGGCGCCGGCGGCGACCAACAGGATGAAGGCTCCGACCCCGAGCCATGCTGCTCGAGCCAGCCCGCGATCCACCGCGACGCCGCCGAGGATCGCCGGCACCGAGAGGAGCGGCAACGCGAAGACCGTGGCGACGTTGATCAACGACACGGCGGTGAGCCCGGTCGCGATGCGGGTCGGGTCCATGCCACCGGCGACCAGCAGCCGGTACTGGAGCGCCGCACCGACGGCGTTCCCCCCCGGGAGGACCCGGCTGATCGAGTTCCCGGCGAGCTGCGACGTCCCGATCAGGAAGTACCGCTTCGACCGCAGGCACAGGCCGATCAGGGCCCAGATGCAGAGGAAGCTCGCGGCCTCGAGAGCGACCATCACGGGGAACCACCCGGGGTTCACGTGGCGCAGCTCCCTGAACGAGCCGAAGACCCCCACGAGCGAAGGCCACACGACGTAGAAACCGATCAGGGCGATCAAGAGCGCGATGATCCGGCCGGGCGAGACCACGCGGGGCCTGGCCGGCACGATCCGGGTCTCGGCCGGCTCGGTCACCCGGCCAGCGTCCCTTCCCGGGCGCACCGGCGTCAACGGCACCGCTTCCGTAGCATCGGGCCGTGACCAGGTCGGAGGAACTGTTCGTCCGCGCGGGAACGGTGATCCCCGGCGGCGTCAACTCCCCCGTTCGCGCGTTCGGCGCGGTGGGAGGCACCCCGCGGTTCCTCGATCGCGGCGAGGGCGCGTACGTGATCGACGTCGACGGCAACCGGTACGTAGACCTCGTCGGTTCGTGGGGTGCGCTGCTGTTCGGGCACGCCCATCCCGAGATCGTCGGTGCGGCGTGCGCGGCGGCTGCCAGAGGCACCACCTTCGGCGCGCCGACCGAAGGCGAGGTCGAGCTCGCCGGTCGCATCGTGGACGCGCTCCCGGGGGTTGAGCTCGTCCGGCTCGTCTCGAGCGGGACGGAGGCCACGATGTCCGCGGTGCGACTGGCGCGTGCCGCGACCGGACGCGACCGGATCGTGAAGTTCGACGGCTGCTATCACGGACATGCCGACGCGTTCCTGGCCGACGGCGGCGGCAGTGGCCTCGCGACGTTCGGGATCCCGCGCTCCCCGGGCGTGACCGAGGGTTCGGCGAGGGACACGATCACGGCGCCGTTCAACGACCTGGACGCGGTGGACCGCGTGCTCGACGATCACGGCGACGCGCTCGCCGCCGTGATCGTCGAGCCGGTCGCCGCGAACATGGGCGTGATCCCACCCACGGACGGCTTCCTCGAAGGCCTCCGAGCCCGGTGCACCGAGAACGGAAGCGTCCTGATCTTCGACGAGGTGATCACCGGGTTCCGGATCGGCTACGGCGGGGCGCAGACCCGCTGGGGCGTCACGCCCGACCTGACGACGCTCGGCAAGGTGATGGGGGGCGGGTTCCCCTGCGGCGCGTTCGGCGGCCGGCGGGACCTGATGGAGCGGCTCGCGCCGGCGGGGCCCGTCTACCAGGCGGGGACCCTCAGCGGGAACCCCGTCGCCGTCGCCGCGGGCATCGCGACCCTGGACCTGGCGCGTCGCTTCGACCCGTACCCGGGGCTCGAACGCACGGCGGAGACGTTGGCGACGGGGCTCGAGGCCGCGTTCGCGACCCGGCCGTTCCCCGTCAGCATCGGCCGCGCGGGTTCGCTCCTCAGCCTGTTCTTCGCCGAGGGTCCGGTCCGGAACTTCGACGACGCGAAGGCCGCGGATCACGATCGATACGCCCGCTTCTTCCATCACCTGCTGGACCGGGGGATCGCGCTGCCGCCCTCGGGCTACGAGCTGTGGACCCTCGGGACCGAGCACGGCCCCGACGAAGTCGGGGCCGTGCTCGACGCCGCAGGGTCCTTCGAAGGGTAGGAGCCGCGAGGTCGTGCCGAGCCGGCCGCTTACGCGGCCGGCTCCGGCAGAAGGTCCTCGTCGTCCCTGCCGACGTCGAGCACCGTCACGACGGTGTCGGGCTCTCGGTCGGACCTTCGGCGGGGTCCAGCTGGGATCGAGATCGGTGATGCCGAACAGCTCCCACTGACGCATGACGTACGGCCTCCTCGCACCATGGAACCCAAGAGGCATCGGCATCCGATGTGCCCTACGGGTATCGGTCCTCCGGTCCGTTCTCCGGCCGAACGGCGCAGCCGAACGGGGTAGGCTCGCGGGCCGATGCCGACGACCCCGCAGGACGACCGATCGGACGGGGAGCTCGAACGCTCGGACGCGTACCGGACGTTCGTCGCCGGCTCCCGCGCTCGCTTCGGCGATGAGGCGGACGCGTGGCTCGATGCCCTCCCCGGCCTCCTGCGTGACGTCCGCGATCGGTGGTCCCTGCGGCTCGAGCAACCCGCCACCTCGGACGGGACGCGCTTGCGGGTCGACGTTGCGCGGGCCGGCGAGCCCGCCTCCCTCGAGGTGACCTACCCGGACGGCTGGTGGGCCGAGACGACCCATGCGTTGGCGTCGTGGAACGGCGAGGCGACCCTGCGCCTGCTGGAGCACGATCCCCGTGGTGCGCGTCTCCTCGAGCGCCACGAGCCCGGCACCGCGCTCCGAGCGGAGCCCGACGAGCGCGTCTCCCTCCGGGAGGCAACGGACGTCTGCGATCGTCTCTGGATCCCGGATCCGGGCGGGATCACGCCGGTGGCCACCGAGGTCCGGGCGTGGGCCTCCACCTTGGAGGCGCGCCACATCAGGGTCGGGCGGCCGTTCGAGCGCGAGCTCGTGCGTAGCGCCGTCGATCTGTTCGGCACGCTCGGACCGACCCAGGGAGAGCGGGTGCTGCTGCACGGGGACCTCCACCTCCGCTCCCTCGTGCTCGCCAACGGCAGACGCGTCGCGCTGGACCCACAGCCGCTCGTCGGAGAACCGGCCTTCGACGCGGCCTCGCTCCTGCGGGATGCCCCGGAGGAGCTGATCGTGGACGTCGACGGCGGACGGAAGCGGGTGCGCCTTCGGTTCGAGGTCTTGACCGAGCAGCTGCGATGCAACCCCGGTCGGCTGCGGGGATGGGCGTTCGCGACCTCGATCGATCACGCGGTGTGGTGCTGCGAGCAGGGTGACCAGGCGCTCGGAGCCACCGTCGTCGAGGTGGCCCGCATGATCCGAGCGCTCGACGTCTGACGCGACCCCCTCGCGAGGGCCGTAACACCGCGCGGAGTGCGGCACACTGTAGGGACACGCAAGCGGAAGAACGAATGGAGGTTCCCGTGTCGACCGAAACCGCGACCTTCGGCGCCGGCTGTTTCTGGGGCGTCGAGTGGGTCTTCAACCGTGTTCCGGGGGTGCTCCAGGTGGTATCCGGCTACAGCGGAGGCACCGTGGACAACCCGACCTATCGTCAGGTATGCACCGGGAGAACCGGCCACGCCGAGGTGATCCAGCTCGTCTTCGACCCCGACGTGGTCACGTACGACCAGCTCCTGGAGGTGTTCTGGGCGATGCACGACCCGACCCAGATGGATCGACAGGGGCCGGACGTCGGGACCCAGTACCGAAGCGTGATCTTCGCGCATTCGCCCGAGCAGCGGGCCGCGGCGGAGCGCTCCAAGACCGAGGCGCAGATGCGGTTCGATCGGCCGATCGCGACCGAGATCACCGACTTCGTCGCGTTCTTCCCGGCCGAGGACTATCACCAGCACTACTACGAGCGGAGCGGGCACGAGCCCTACTGTCACGTGCTCCCCGCCGGGCTCCTCGAGGAGCTCGGCTTGGTCGGTCAGCCGCGGTAGCCGACCACCTTGTGCGAGCTGTCGCACAGAGGTTGGCATCGAGACTCGCCGCAGCGGCAGAGCGAGACCCGGTCGCGCGGCGGCAGCTCCCGATCGTCGTAGGTGATGGCGGCGTTGCCCGCGACCCGGACGGGCCCGTTCGGCTTCAGCGCGAGCGCCGGAGGTCCGTCCGGGTCGGGCACGTCCCACCGGTAGGGCGCCGGATCGGGTCCGGATGGGGGCTGCTCGTCGAAGCATCCATACGGCTCCCCTCGGTCGCACAACGGCATCCGCGAGGACCGAGCGCAACGGCAGATCGCGTACGTGTCCGAAGACGTCGCGACCGGCTCGACCCGCCAGGTATCGCCGGCGTGTTCGAGCCGGCCGAGCGGCAGGCCGTCCACCACCATCGGACCGCCCCGAACGATCGTGATCCTCGGTTCGCGCATCCGGCGAACGCTAACAGGGCCGGGTCGGTCCACGATCGGTGGACCGACTAGGCTGCCGGCCATGCTCGCGTGCGGACGATGCGGACGGAGCAACGACGACGACGCTCGCTTCTGCCAGGCCTGTGGGTCCCCGCTCGGCGCGGAGACGCCGCAACAAGAGCGCAAGCTGATCTCGGTGCTGTTCGTCGATATCGTCGGATCGACCGCGCGCGCCGACCACGAAGACCCGGAGGACGTCCGGGATCGACTGGCCTTGTTCTACGACACGTTCCGCATCCAGACCGACCGGTTCGGCGGGACGGTCGAGAAGTTCATCGGCGACGCGGGCGTGGCCGTCTTCGGGGCGCCGCTCGCGCACGGCGACGACGCGGAGCGAGCCGTCCGGTGCGGGCTGGCGACCGTGGCGGCCGTCGCCGAGCTCGACGATGCTCGACCGGGCGCGGGCTGCGGATCCGAGGGGCCGTCTGCACGGGGGAGGCGGTCGTGTCGCTCGGGACCGAGCATGAACGTGGCGAAGCGCTCGCGACCGGCGACGTCTTGAACACCGCCGCACGCCTGCAGAGCGCGGCCGAGCCCGGCACGGTCCTCGTCGGCGAGGAGACCTACCGAGCCACGCGGCGCAGCATCCGCTACACGCCGATCGACCCGGTCGCCGCGCAGGGGCAAGAGCGAACCGGTGTCCGCGTGGGTCGCGGTCGGCGAGGGAGGCGAGGGCGCGCGGCGTCGGACCGTTCGTGGGCAGGGACCGGGAGCTCGACATCCTGACGACCGTGTGGGCCAGCGCCGTGAGCCACGACCGCCCGCAACTCGTCACGATCCTTGGGCCGCCGGGGATCGGGAAATCGCGACTGCTGCAGGAGTTCGTCGACCGGATCGAGATGAGCGGCGGCCGAGCGATCGCGCGGCCGATCGCTCCCGTACGAGGAGCAGACCGGCTATCGGACGTCGGCCGAGCAGCTGAAACGGGCCGGCGGCATCCTCGAGACCGATCCACCCGAGGTGGCTCGGGCCAAGCTGATGAGCCTCCTGGCGCAGCTCCTCACCGAGCGCGAGGCAGCGGAGATCGGCCGGTACCTGTCGCTGCTCCTGGGACTCGGACTGGACGAGCCCTCCGAGGACCGAACGCCGCTCTTCTTCGCCGTCCGCCGGTTCGTCGAGGGACTCGGGCTCCAGCGGCCCACCGTCCTGGTGTTCGAGGACCTCCACTGGGCCGAAACCAGCCAGCTCGACCTGCTCGAATACCTCAGCACCCACGTCCGCGATGTGCCCGTCGCCTTCGTGGCCCTCGCACGGCCCGAGCTGCTCGACGCGCGGCCGACGTGGGGCGGCGGGCTCCGCGCGCAGACCACCGTCCCGTTGGAGCCGCTCGAGGCTGCGGACGCCGCCGCCGTGGCCGCGACTGCGCTCGGGACGTCCCCCGAGCGCGCGGCCACGATCCAACGGCTGGTCGAGGTCGCGGGCGGGAACCCGCTCTTCGTCGAGGAGCTCGCCGCTTCCGTCGCGGAAGGCGCACACGATCCCGACGCGTTGCCGAGCACGGTCCGGGAAGCGATCGCGTCGAGGATCGACATCCTGCCGGCGGCGGAACGGTCGGTCCTGCTCGATGCCTCCGTGATCGGGAAGACCTTCTGGCGGGGCGTGTTGAGCTCCATGGCGACGAGCCCGATGCCCTCGATGACGCGCTCGATGCCCTCGAGGCGCGCGACCTGATCCGGCACGAGCCGGGGAGCCGGGTCGAAGGCGACCGCGAGTTCAGCTTCAAGCACGTCTTGATCCGTGAGGTCGCCTACGGGACGCTGCCGCGGGCCGTCCGGCGGGAGCGACACGCGGCCGTCGCGTCGTACCTCGAGCGCACCCTCGGCGACAACACCGCGACATCGCGTGGTTCCTCGCGCATCATTGGCGGGAGGCCGGCGAACGCCGCGCGGCGGCGTACCTGGCCACCGCCGCGGAGCGCGCCAGTCGTCGTTCGCGAAGGACGAAGCGCTCGCGCTGTACGACGAGGCCATCGCGCTGGCGGACGATCCGGCCGTCGGCGCACGGTTCCGTCTCGACCGCGCCCTCAGCCTGATCGAGCTGGCCGACTTCGAAGCGGGCGCGGCCGAGCTCGACGAGTTGACTCCCGGCCTCGACGGTCCAGCGATCTGATCGACGCGCTCCTCGGCCGGGCTCGCGCGAGCATCTGGCTCGAGCAGGCCGACGAGGGGTTCGCGGCCGCCGATCGGGCTCGCGACCTGGCCGAAGCCGCGGGCGATGACGAACGGATCGCCCCGGCGATCGGCTACCTCACCGGCATGCACACGCTCCGCGGCGAGATCGACGAGTCGATCGCTCGAGGCGAGGAAGCGCTCCGGCGCTGGGTCCCCGGGACCCGAGCCGAGCGACTTCGCGACCGCGAACGAATTCCTCGCCGACTCCTATTACTGGTCCGGCTCCTACGCAGCGGTCCGAGGAGCTGGCCCGGCGTGCAACCGAGGTCGGCGGCCAGACGCACAACGTCGAAGCGCTCCTCCGAGGCGGCGGATGGCGCGGCGTCTCGCTCGCCGCGATGGGACGAACGGAAGAGGCCCTCGAGGTGTTCGACCGGTTGATCGAGACGGCCGAGAAGATCGGCCGCCCGCGGTTCGCCGCGCCGTCGATCAACTACTCGACCCTCGCGTTCCGGGACCTCTACCTCGTCGACGAGGCGCGGCGACGGAACGAACAGGCGATCGAGCTCGTTCGCCGCGAAGGCCAGTACGGGATGCCGGGGATGCAGGCCGAGATCGACCTGATGATCGCGGATCTGATGCAGGGCGAGTTCGGTCGCACCCAGCGGGAGTGGCCGACGTCTGTGGGATGAGGCGATCAACGGTGCGACCTGGCGGCCCTGGCTGGGCGGATGCCGGCTGGCGTTCGTCCGCACCGAGCTCGTTCGAGCAGACGGAGGGCACCGGACGAAACCCTCGAGGCGGCGACCGACGCGCTGCGAGCGCGCGCAGCGCGCGCAACGTCCCAAGTACGAGGCGTGTCTCGCGAGCGAGGCGCTCGGCACCACGCTCTGGAGACGGGCGACGCCACCGAAGGGCTCGCCGACCTCGAGGACGCCGTCCGGCTCGCGGATCGGCTCGGCACCCCGACGGCACGCTGGCAGTATCGAGCGGCGCTCGGTCGGGGCCGGTACGCCACGGGCGACGACGCCGGTGCCGAGACGGCGTTCGCGGAAGCGGCGGCCGTGATCCGCGAGTGGACCGCGACGCTCAGTCCCGAGCACGCCGCCGGGTTCCTGGAGGCCGAGCCGGTGCGCGAGGTCCTCGCGGCCACCGGCGTGACCACCGGCGGATGAGCGCGCTGCCGATCACGATCCGCGACGGCGCGGGCCCGCCGTACCTGCAGGTGCTCGAACGCGTCCGGGCGCTGATCGAACGCGGTTCGCTCCTGCCCGGCGATCGCCTCCCGACCGTTCGCTCGCTCGCGGAACGGCTGGATCTGGCCCCGAACACCGTCGCTCGCGCGTACCGAGCGCTCGAGGACGACGGCTGGATCGTCGGGCGCGGCCGGGCGGGGACGTTCGTCACGGACACGCTGCCCGAGCGCCCGGCCGCGCCCGACGACGCCCTGGCGCGGGCGGCCGCCGCCTACCTCCGGCGCGCGGAACAGCTCGGCTTCGACCGGGCGGCGGCCGCCCGCGCCCTCCGCTCGGCCTGAGGGGGTCCTTCCCTCCGGGACACCTTCGCTCCTATACTCCTCGAACACATGTTCGACGCGGATGAGCTCAACCCCGAGCAGCGGACGGCGGCCACCCACGGCGAGGGGCCCCTGCTGATCGTGGCGGGGGCGGGCACGGGCAAGACGACGACGCTCGCCGCGCGCGTGGCCTGGCTCGTCGCCGAACGCGCGGTCGCGCCGGAACGGGTCCTGCTCCTCACGTACAGCCGCCGCGCCGCGAAAGAGCTCCTGACCCGCGCGCAGCGGATGACCGGCCGCGCCGACGCCGGGCGCGTGTGGGGCGGGACGTTCCACGCGGTCGCGAATCGCCTCCTGCGGATCCACGGCCGGGCGCTCGGCCTCTCCCCTTCCTTCACCGTCCTCGACCAGGCCGACGGGGCAGACGTGATGAACCTCCTTCGGGAGGAGCTCGGGTTCGCGGCGCGAGGCCGGCGCTTCCCGCGGAAGGACACGCTGGCCTCGATCCATTCCCGCGTCGTCAACGCCGGGGTCAGGCTGGACGACGTCGTCCAACGTTGGTACCCGTGGTGCGTCGACGACGTGGACGGGATCCGCCTGATCTTCCGGGCGTACGTCGAACGCAAGCGCGCGCAGCAGACCCTCGACTACGACGACCTGCTCCTGTTCTGGAAGGCACTCGCGGCGTCGCCGGTTGCCGGGCCGCAGCTCGCGCGGATGTTCGACCACATCCTCGTGGACGAGTATCAGGACACGAACGCGATCCAGGCCGACATCCTCGCGGCGATGCGACCGCTCGGGACCGACCGCAACCTGACGGTCGTCGGCGACGACGCGCAGGCGATCTACGGGTTCCGCGCCGCGACGGTGCGCAACATCCTGGAGTTCGCGGACCGGTTCCCCGGCGCGACCGTCGTCAAGCTCGAACGCAATTACCGATCGACCACGGCGATCCTTCGGCTGTCGAACGCCGTGATCTCGCTCGCACCCGAACGCCACGACAAGTCGCTCTGGACCGAACGGACCGACGGCGAGCGCCCCGGGCTTCGCGCCTGCGTGGACGACGCCGACGAGGCGGAGACCATCTGCCGGTCGGTGCTCGAGCATCGCGAACGCGGGGTGGCGTTGAAGGAACAGGCCGTGCTCTTCCGCGCGGCGCACCATTCCGATCGTCTGGAGATCGAGCTCCTCCGCCGCAACATCCCGTTCGTGAAGTACGGCGGGTTGAAGTTCCTGGAAGCCGCGCACGTGAAGGACGCCCTCGCGCTGCTTCGGGTCCTCGAGAACCCGCTGGACGAGGTCGCCTGGTTCCGCGTGCTGCAGCTCCCCGAGGGGATCGGCCCGACGGGGGCGCGGAACGTGATGAACGACCTGGGTATCGGCGGATCCGACGACCCATCCGCGCCGTTGCGACGCTTCCTCGAAGAGCCGGTCTCCGTCCCGAGGGGCGCGGGCGACGGGATCCGGGAGCTCCGGTCCGCGCTCGAGGGGTGCCGGGACGAAACGTCGATGGCCCCGGCCGCGCAGCTGGAACGGCTCCGGGCGTACCTCGAGCCGGTGATCGCCCGGAAGTACGACGCGCCGGGTCCCCGAGCCGCCGACCTCGAGCAGCTCGCCTTCCTCGCACGCGGGTACGAGTCGCGCGGCCGGTTCCTGGCCGAGCTCACGCTCGATCCACCAGCTTCCACTGCCGACCTCGCCGGTCCTCCATCGCTGGACGAGGACTACTTGATCCTTTCGACGATCCATTCCGCGAAGGGCCTCGAGTGGGACGTGGTCCACGTGATCCACGTGTCCGACGGGAACATCCCGAGCGACATGGCGACCGGTGACGAGGAAGAGCTCGAGGAGGAGCGTCGGCTGCTCTACGTCGCGCTCACCCGCGCGCGGAACGCGCTGACGGTCTCGTATCCCCAGCGCTACTACCGCCGGCAGAAGCCGCACGACGACATCCACATGTATGGGCTCGTGTCGCGGTTCCTCGATCCCGAGGAGGTGCGGACGCATCTGGACGCGAGCGGGCCCGTCGTCGACGTCCGCGACGACGACATCGCGCCCGTCACGGGCTCGGCCGGCGTCGACGCTTACCTGGCCGACCTCTTCGGGTAGGTCGTCCGCGCCTCGGTCTTCAGGAACCGCCCGATGTCTCGCGCGTCCTCGTCGATGCGGCGGCGGAGCATCGGGCGCAATGGTTCGAAGGGGCTCACGTCCACATGGAGCCGGTCGGTGGTCCGCTCCGAGCTCCACGTCCCCATCGCTCTGCCGTCGACGAGGACCACCGGGTGCAGCCATCCCCCGCCGCGTTGGATCGTCTTCCAGCGGGACGCGGAGGCGATCAGCTGCCGGTCCTTCCACCCCAGGAGGTACTCGTCGAAGGCGGGCAGGAGCCTGACCACCTCGTCCGACGGTGGCGAGATCGCGTGCCGCAGCGTCCACCGCGGACCGCGATCCGTCGCTACCTCGACCAGTCGATCATCGATGCCGCGCCAGGCGCGGCGCGCTTCGGCCGGAGCGATCCCCGACCAGGTCGCGAGGTCCGCGGGCTCGGCAGGAGCGTGCGCGCGGAGGTAGCGCACGGCGAGCTCGTTGAGCGCGTCATCCGGATCCAGCTTCGTGCCGGGTCGCCCGAGCCAGTCGCGGACGAGCACGAAGCAGCGCTCCCCTCCGCGATCCGGCCCGTAGCAGATCGTGCCCTCCGCGGCTGCGAGCCACACGAGGTGCGCGATCGCCTGTCCCTCGGTGCGGATCCCTTGGCTCCGCAGTCGCTCGGCGATCTCCGACCGCAGCAGCGGGCCCCTCACGCCCGAGCATCCGCTCGATCGACCGCACCGCCTTCGCCGGTTGGCTGCCCGTGACGCCCTTCTTGCCGCAGGCGTCGGTGAGCGTTCGCGATCCGTCGTTCGATCACGAGCGGCACCAGCCACGCGTGATCCTCGGCCGCGAGCAGATGGAGCGTGCCGCGCATCGCCCAGCACAGGACGATCGAGCGATCCCGTGTCCGAGCGCGGTCGACGGCGGCTGCGGTCAGCCCGGAACGCCGTGCCCGGAGCGCCAGGCTCGCGGCCGGGAGGACCTGGGCCTGCACGCCGGTCAGGTGGGAGACGAGGTCGACCACGGTGCGCCGACCCGGTCGGTGCAAGAGCTGTGCGGCGATCCTCGCACGGCGCATCTGCTCGTCGCTGAGGGTCGACGATCGGACCATGCGGCCCGAGTCTAGGGAGACGCCGCTGACCGGACCATCGTGCCCCGGGTTGCGGGTTCACACGCCCTGCCCCAGGATGCCCTGCACGGACCATCCGTTGCCCAACGAGAGGAGTCGGACATGAACGACGAGATGAAAGAGGCCTCCGAACAGGCCGGTGAAGACGCGATCGAAGAGGCGGTCGCCGCCGAGGCGCTGCACGAAGACGCGGTCGAGAAGGCAACGGAAGCTGCGATCCTGATGGAGGCAGCCCAAGAGCTGGCGTCCGAGGCCGTCGTCGAGGAAGCCGTCGCGGAAGAGCTCGCCGACGAGGCGATGACCGACGCCGCCGTCGCGGACGCGCTCGCCGACGACGCCGAAGAGGAGTAGCGACGCACCGGGCCGGGACATCAGCGTCCCGGCCCCTATCCTTGCTGCGTGCCCGGCGCCGTCCTGATCGACCTCTACGACACGCTCGTCGCGAGTGATTGGCACCTGTGGCGTGACCTCCTCGCCAGCCACGTCGGCATGGATCCGGCGACGCTCGGCCGCGCGTTCGACCAGACGCGACCGGACCGGAGCGTCGGCGCGTTCGCGACGGAAGCGGACGACACCCGAGCGGTGCTGGAGGCCGCCGGCCTCACGCACGATGCGGAACAGGTTCGGGAACTGGTCCGGATCGAGCGCGAGTTCATGACGACCGGCATCCGCTTGTTCGACGACTCGATCCCCACGGTCCGGGCGCTCCGAGCGGACGGTGTGAAGACGGCGCTCGTCAGCAACTGCTCGCACAACACGCGACCGGTCGTCGCCCGGCTCGGGCTCGAGCAGGAGTTCGATGCGCTGATCCTGTCGTTCGAGGTCGGCGCGCGGAAGCCGCAGCCCGCGATCTACCTCGCCGCTCTCGAAGCGGTCGGGAGCAAGGCCGCGGATGCGATCTTCGTCGACGACCAAGCGGACTACTGCGACGGTGCCCGTGCTCTCGGGATCGATACGCGCCTGATCATCCGCCCCGACGCCCATCCGCCCGAAGGCTTCGCATCATCGACGAACGGCCACCGGGTGATCCCGGACCTCGCGACGCTACTCAGCTGACGTCACGAGAGCGAGATCAATGGCAGGAGGCCGTGCCGGCGTCGATGAAGCCGGTCGGCTGACCGGCCGCAGGGATCCACCGCCATGAGTAGCCGTCGGTTCCCAGCGTCATCGAGAGGATGCCCATCGCGTCGGCCTGTCCGGTGACGAACGTCGGCGGTCTCGTCGACGGACTCCCGAGCGCGTTCGTGTTCCTCCCGCCGGTCCCGACGATGAACTCCACGATCCCATCGCGTGGGTCGTACGTTCCGTCCGCATCCATCGGCAGGTAGCGCTGGTAGTTGTGGTTGTGTCCCGTCAGCGCCACGTCGGCGCCGGCGCGCTGGAGCAGCTTCCAGAACGGTTTCGAACGGTCGTAGTCGAAGGACTGGACCCACGCGGTTGTTCTGATACTTCTCCCAATCGAAGAGCGGATGATGCCAGAACGCGAGCGTGCACGGGTACTGGCTGTTCGGGTGTGATGCGAGGTCTGCCTTCAGCCACGCGTACTCGGGCGTGCCCGGGCCGCACGGGGCGCCGGTGTACGGGCTGCAGATCGCGCTGTTCAAGGCGATCACGTGCCAGGAGCCGATGTCGAAGGAGTACCAGCCGTCGGCGCTCCGGGCGACATCGCCGAAGTACCGGAAGTAGCCGGCCGCGCCGGCCGTCCCGTACTCGTGGTTCCCCGGCACGGGATAGGTGATGGGCAGCAGGCGCCCGAAGAACGCGTCGTAGTTCTGGATGAAGTCCTGGTAGCGGCCGTACTCGTACTGTTCGTCGCCGAGCGCGAGGAAGGCATCGTAGCCGTGTCCGGCGATCAGGTTCGAGACGTCGTCGTACTGACAGAGGTGGACGTTGTTGCCGGGCGGGTTCTTGCAGGCGATGTCGCCGACAGCGGCGATCACCGGGGAGCCAACCGACGTCGACGGGGCCGGAAGGGCTCGCGCCGCCGGCGATACGAGCGCTCCGAACGCCCCGGTCGCGACGACGAACAGCAGCATCATCCGGCGCATCGACCCCTCCCCTCGTGTGGTGTGCGCGGTGACGCTAGCGAGCTTCCTGAGCAAGGGTCAAGGAGATGAAGAGGCCTCCCGCTCGATCCAGCACATCTGCGGCGCGCGAGCGGTGTTGTTCGCCCCCGAGGAAAACACCTAGGGTGGGTCGACGGCCGAAGCGCATGCCTGTCAGGTTCTCGCGCTTCGGGGAGGGGCGTAGGTGCCGGTGATCCGAGCAACGATCTTCGTGGTCTTCTGCCTTGCGATCGTTACGTCGCAACCGGTCTCGGCGCAGTCGGCAACCCCACCACCCGTCGCCGTGATCGTGCTCGAGAACCACTCGTACGGCCCCAACGACGTCGGCATCCTCGGCGACACCAAGAGATACATCGTCGGGAACCCCGACGCTCCGTACATCAACGACACGCTGATCCCGCAGGGCACGTTGTTCACCAACTACTACGCGACGAGCCATCCGTCCCTGCCCAACTATCTCCAGATGGTCGCGGGCGCGACCGGGGGTTGCACCAGTGACGCGTGCCCGAAGGACTCCGTCCCGCTCGATAATGTCTTCCACCTCCTCGGCGAGGCGGGGACATCGTTCGCCACCTATGCACAGTCGATGCCGACGAACTGCTATCCGGCGGATGCCGGTCTCTATCCGTCCGATCACAACCCCGAGACCTATCTCACGGATCTCGACGCCGCAGCGGCTCACCCGTACGGGTGTTCGGCAACGGATCAGCCCTTCCCGTCGTCATGGGCCGATCCACTGCCGCGGTTCTCGCTCATCGTCCCGGACCGGTGCCACGGGATGGAGGGGACTCCGGCGACGGGTCCATGCCCCCACGCGACCGACGCGCTCATCACCGCCGGTGACACATGGCTCTCGCAAACCGTGCCCTCGCTCCTCGCGCAAGGGGCGGTCGTCATCGTCGTGTTCGACGAGGCGACCGGAGGCGACAAGACGCACGGTGGGGGCCACGTCTTCGCGCTCGAGACGGGGGACGGCGTAGCCGCCGGCGCCACGGACGGCACGTTCTACTCGCACAACAGCCTGCTGGCAGGGCTCGAGAACGACCTCCAGGTCCGACCCCTCCTGGGTGCCGCGTCGACCGCCACCCCGTTGCCGATCCCGAACGGGATCACGACACCGGCACCGACCGTGACGGGGTTCACGCCGGGCTCGGGGGCGTCCGGCGACAGCGTCGCGATCGACGGAACGAACCTCACGGGGACGTTCTCCGTGGCGTTCAACGGGGCGCAGGCGGCGTTCTCGGTCGTGGACGACGCAACCCTCATGGCCACCGTCCCGGCCACGGCAACGACCGGGCCGATCACGGTGACGACACCTGGCGGATCCGCTACCTCGAGTACAGCATTCACGGTCGAACCGTCCACAGCGACGGCGACCCTCGTCCAACACGCGGTGAGCCACGGCCCCGGCACGGCGCGACCAACGGTCTCATGGCCGCAGACGACGAAGCCGGGGAACCTGCTCATCGCAGCCCTGCAATGGGCCGGCAGCGGAACGCCGGTGGCTCCTCCCGGTTGGATCGCGGCGGTCAAGAAGAACGGAGTCGGCGTCTTCTACGCGGAGAACGCGGCCGCGGAAGGAGGCCAGATCGGATTCACCGGAACGTCGCTCGGCGGATGGGCCCTCGACGTCATGGAGTGGTCGGGTGGATCCTCGTCGGGCTCGTTCGACAGGTCGGCGTCCGCGACGAGCGGCAGTGTGTCGTCCACGGTCGCTTCATCGGGGACGACGGCCACGACCTCGCAGCCCGTGGAGATCGCGATCGGCGCGATCCGGACGCTTTCGAAGACGACGATGGCCAGCCCCAGCAGCGGATTCAGCCAGGTCGATACCACACTGCAGGCCTCGAACCGCCTCGGCGTCTTCTCCAAGGTTCCGGCGATCGCAGAGCCCGAGGGCGTCTCCGTGTCGTTGAGCGTCGCCGTTCGGTGGCGAGGCGTGATCGCGACGTTCCGCGCGAGCTGACCGGAGACTCTCACGTAGCCAGCAAGACCGACAGGATCGCGGCGTACAGACACGCCGCGGCGCCGATCGTTGCGGAGTGCCAGACCTCGTGGTAGCCGAACGTCCGCGGCCACGGGTTGGGCCGATGCAACGCGAGGACGAGCGCGCCGGCGGAGTACAGGAGTCCGCCGGCGATCATGAGCGCGAGCTCGGACGTCGAGAGCTCGCGCACGAGGGCGGGGAACACGATCACGGCGACCCATCCCAGCCCGAGATAGAGGAACCCCGACAGCACGTGGAGGTCGACCCGGTAGACCTTCGTCGCGATCCCGACCGCGGCGCCCGTCCAGACGATCACGAGCACGACGATGGCGGCCGCGCCGTGCAACACGAGCAGGCAGAACGGCGTGTAGGTGCCCGCGATCAGCACGAAGATCGTCGCGTGATCGAGCGTGCGCATGCGCTCGCGTCCGACCTCGCTCCACATCCCGAGGTGGTAGGCGGCGCTGACGCCGAATTGCGATGAAAGCGCGAGCCAGTAGATGGCGGCCGCGACCACCGCCTTGGGACCGGACGCCGACAGGACGAGCACGAACCCCGCAGGGATGGACACGAAGAACGCGACCTCATGGAGACGGCCACGAAGGCGGGGTTTCGGTCGCTCGTGTCCCGGCGATGTGGTCCCACCACCCATCACGCGAGCCTACGGCCGGCGACCGCGCCGGGGCAGCCGGATAGACTCGGTCGCGATGGTCGAGAAGATCCCGAACAAGCTGTACGAGCAGGAGCTGGCGCGTCTCCAGGAAGAGCTCGTGAAGATGGAGGAGTGGATCTACGACACGAAGGCGCGGGTCGCGGTGGTGTTCGAGGGTCGGGACGCCGCCGGCAAGGGCGGCGTGATCAAGCGCATCACGGAGCACCTGAACCCGCGGATCACGAAGCACGTCGCATTGCCGAAGCCCACCGAACGCGAACAAGGCGAGTGGTACTTCCAGCGCTACATCGCCAACCTCCCCACCGGTGGCGAGACCGTCCTGTTCGACCGGTCCTGGTACAACCGGGCCGGCGTCGAGCGCGTCCTGGGGTTCTGCACGCCCGCGGAGTACCACCGGTTCCTCCGACAGTGCCCGATCTTCGAGCGGCTCCTCGTCGAGGACGGCATCATCCTGATCAAGTACTGGTTCTCGGTGTCCGACGAGGAGCAGGAGCACCGCTTCCTCAAGCGGGTCAACGACCCGATGCGACGATGGAAGCTCTCCGACACCGACCTCTACGCGCGATCGCGGTGGGTCGACTACTCACGCGCGAAGGACGAGATGTTCGTCCACACCGACATCCCCGAGGCGCCGTGGTTCGTCGTCGAAGCAGACAACAAGAAGCGTGCGCGGCTCAACTGCATCGCGCATCTGCTCTCACGGATCCCCTGGGAGCCGAAGCCGGAACCGAAGATCGAGCTCCCGCCGCGCCAGTCCGACGACGGTTACGTCCGGCCGCCCAAGGACCTGTACACCTACGTGCCGGATCACGCGGCGGCGCTGCTGCGCTAGGCGATCACACCAGGTCGTCGACGACGTCCGCCACGCTCTTGCGGATCCCGGTGACGAACGGCACCTCCACCTTCACGTAGCGACGGGCCTCGGTCTCGCGCAACCGCCGGATCACCTCGACGATCGAGTCGAGCGTCGGCGACTCGAAGGCCAAGATCCACTCCCAGTCGCCCAGCCCGAAGGCGTTCGTGGTGTTGCCGAGCACCTCGGGGAACTCGCGGCCGGCCGCGCCGTGGTCCCGGAGCAGCGCGGCGCGCTCCTCCTTCGGCAGGAGGTACCACTCCGGGGTTCGCACGAACGGGTACACGCACAGGTACGTCTGCGGCGGCTCGCCCTTGACGAACGCGGGCCGGTGATCGGGCGCGAACTCGGCCGGCTTGACGACGCCCATGAACGTCCACGCGAGCGTCAACCGGTCGCCCAGCTCCGTGCGCCGGAACTCGACGACGGCACGCTGGAGCTCCTCGGCGGAGCCGGCCGAGAGCCACAGCATCAGGTCGGCGTCGGAACGGAACCCCACGGTCGAATACGTGCCGCGGACGCGGACGTCGTCCCCCCAGCGCTTGAAGAGCTCCTCGATCTCGGCCACCGCGCGGGCGCGATCCTTCTCGTCGGCGAACCGATCCCGCAGCTCCCGCGTCGCGGCGAAGACCGGATAGAGCGTGTAGATCGTCTCGGTCATGCGGTCCGCTCCTTGCGCGTCGCGTCGACGAAGTTCCGGGCGGCCTCGGCGGCCTCGGCGGCGCCGCGGACGCATCCGGCGACGTCGATCCCGTCGTATGCCTGTCCGCTCAGGAAGATACCCGGCGGCAGATGGTGGCGGATGCGGCCGACCCGCTCGAGGTGTCCCAGGAGGTACCGAGGAACGGCGCCGGGCCAGCGGATCACGGCCGAAGCGTCGGCCTCCTCCGGCAGCGGGAGGAGGGCGGCCAGGTGCTTCGTGCACGCGCGGACGATGTCCTGATCGTCCGCGTCGAGCACGTCCTCCTGGCCGGCCCCGCCCACCGTGCATCGAACGACGGCGCGCGATCCGAACGCCGGGTCCGGCCAGGCCGCCGAGACGAGCCCGCACGCGACCATCGGCGCCTCGCCTCGCGGGACCACGAACCCGGCGCCCGTCGGGAGCTGCTCGGCGCTGCCCTCCGGGTAGACGAGCAGCACGACGCCGACGGACGCCGCGGGGATCTGGGCCAGATCGGCGGAGACGTCGCGGGCGAGCGGCTCGAGCAACCGCCTCGCGGTGGCGGGGTCGACGGCCAGGACGACCGCATCGGCGTGAACGGGACCCGATGCGGTCCGAAGCCCCCACCGGTCGTCCTCGCGCGCGATCGCTTCCACGCTCGCGCCGAACCGCACGCGGTCACCGGCCCGTTCGGCGAGCTCGGCGGTGAGTCGTGCGGCCCCGTCCCGGGGCCGCACGAACATCGGTGCCCGCGGCGAGCCGCCCTTCGCGTCGCGAAGGGCGGCCTGCGCCCCCCGGATCAACGACCCTTGCGTCCGCTCCCACCGGTGCAGCTCGGGGAACGTTGCGTCCGCGGACAGGGAATCGACATCGCCGCCGAAGAGTCCCGACAGGAGCGGCGCGAGCGCCCGATCGGTGGCCTCGTCCCCCAATCGCCGGCGGAGGAGTCCGCCCAGCGTCTCGTCGCCGTCGTCGCGCCGCTTGCGGATCACGAGGTCGCGGAGCGCGCGACGCCGGCCGCGACCCGACAGCCCCTTCCAATGGAAGAGGTCGCCCAGGTCTCCCGGGATGCCGAACGCCGTGCCCGCCGGATACGGAACGAGGCCACCGCGGGTCCACAGCCACGTGCCGGTCGCGGCCGGCCTCGTCATCTCGAGCCCGAGCTCGCGGCAGAGGTCCGCCGCCCACGGCTTCCGGCCGAGGAAGGAATCGGGGCCGGCATCCAGCGAGATGCCGGCCACCTCCACCGTCCGCAGCGTCCCGCCGGGACGCTGCGACGCCTCCAGCACGACGACCTCGATCGATGGATCGGCCTGGAGCCGGAAGGCAGCCGTGAGACCGGTGACGCCGGCGCCGACGACGGCGACCCGAGCGGGCGCGTCAGCCATCGCGCTCGGATCGCGCGTGCACCAGGTCCACCAACCGCTGCAGGTTCTCGACCGGCGTGTCGGGCAGCACGCCGTGTCCGAGGTTGAACACGTGACCCGACCGACCGCCGGCGCGATCGAGGACGTCGAGCGCCTCGCGCTCCACGACGTCCCACGGCGCCAGCAGCACCGTGGGATCGAGGTTGCCCTGGATCGCGGTCGAAGGCCCCAACCGCTCCCACGCCCGGTCCAGCGAGATCCGGTGATCGACGCCGATCGCGTCGCCGCCGGCCTCGCGCATCAGCTCGAGCAGCTCGGACGTCCCGACGCCGAAGTGGATCGCCGGCACGGCGAGGTCGGCGATCCCATCGAACAACCGCCGCATGTGCGGCAGGACGTTGGCGCGGTAGGCGGCGGGCGCGAGCGCCCCGACCCACGGGTCGAAGACCTGCAGGGCGCTCGCGCCCGCCTCCACCTGCGCTCGCAGATGGGGCACGACCACATCGACGAGCGCCCCCATCAAGGCATCCCACGTCGCGGGATCCGCGAACATCAAGCCTTTCGTCTTGGCGTGATCGCGGCTCGGACCGCCCTCGATCAGGTAGCTCGCGAGGGTGAAGGGCGCCCCGGCGAACCCGATCAGCGGCACCTCGAGCTCGCGGACCAGCGCGCGGATCGCCTCGAGCGTGTAGGGCTCGTCGACCTCGGGCTCGAGCGGACGGAGACGGTCGACGTCGCGCAGGGATCGGATCGGCTCATCCAACACCGGTCCGCGGCCGGCTTCGATCCGGAAGGCGATCCCGGTCGCGACGAGCGGCACCACGATGTCGCTGAACACGATCGCGGCGTCGAGCGGCATCCGTCGGAGCGGCTGGAGCGTGATCTCGACGGCCTCGTCCGGGATCCGGATCGTCTCGAGGATGTCGCGGTCGCCACGGAGCTCGCGGTATTCGGGAAGGTAGCGGCCCGCCTGTCGCATGAACCAGATCGGTGTCCGGTCGACGGGTTCTCGACGGAGCGCGCAGAGCAGACGGTCGGCAGACGGGGCCACGCGCCCAGGATACGGGGGACCTTCGGAGGTACCTCAGGCGAGATCGGGGCGTTCGATGGCGAGGTCGCTCGCCCGCCCGGTCTGCATCCTGCGGCTCCGGCCGGTCGCCTCCAACACGGCGTCGATCAGGCGGTCGATGTCGAACGGCTTGACCACGTAGCCCGAGGCTCCCGAGCTGCCGCGCGCGCTCCATGTCCTCGGCGTCCTTCTTCGCCGAGCACACCACGACGGGGACCGGGTCACCCAGCGCATGCAGATCCTCCAGCACCGACCACCCGTCGATCCCGGGAAGCATCACGTCGAGCACCACCGCGTCGGGACGTTCGGCCTGGATCCGTGAGATCGCGGTCCGCCCGTCGCCGGCGAGGATCGGCTCGACGCCGATCGCCGTCAGGTTCACGCGGAGGACGACGAGGAGATCCGGATCGTCCTCCACGATCAAGACACGTGGCTTCAGCGTCGGCGCCATCATCCGGCCCCTCCGACGTGTTCGTGACGCAGTTCGATCAGCTCGGCGACGTGGGCGCGCTCGGCCTCGTACAGGCGGGCGTTGGCGATGGCGGCCGCGGCCTGCTCGGCGAACACGGCGACGGCGCGCAGGTCGTACTCCGTGAAGGCGTAGTCCGCGGCGGCGTTGACGTTCAGGACGCCGACGACCTCGTCGCGGTGAACCAGCGGCAGCGACATCGCGCTCTCGACGTAGGGCGCCCGGTCGGCGAGCCCCGGGAACTCCTTCGGATCGACGTGGCCTTCGATCAGCACCGGCTCGCGACGGAGCGCGACGTGACCGGCGATGCCCTCTCCGAGTCGCAGACGAGCGCCGACGGCTTCCTCCCGGCCTCGGACGCAGAGCGTCACGAGCTCATCGCCCTCCACCAGCATCATCGAGCCGCCGTTCGCATCGAGCAGTTCGCACGCGCTGCGAAGGACGGTCTCCAACAGCTCGGGCAGGTCCAGGAGCTGGTTGATCGCGCGCCCCGCATCGAGCAAGAGGGAGACCTCGTGCAGCCGGTTCGTGAGCGCGGCCGTCAGGACGCGCTCGTCGGTCAGCATCCGCGTGGCGCGCCCCAGATGCACCTCCTTCTCGATCGCGTATGCGCAGCACGCGGCGGCGAGCGCGATCACCGACAAGCGGAGCAGCGGCTCGGAGAGCATCTGCGGCGACGACCCGGCCGGCCGGGTCACGACCAACACGGCGGCCGCGACCGATGCGATCACGATCGTCGTCACGAGCCAGAGCTGTCTCCGGCGACGTTCGACCGTCTCGAGCGAGGGCGTGCGGAAATCGCGGAGACCGGCCACGCGCGCGTCTCGGCGCAGCCGATCACCGTCCGGAACCTTGTCGCGGTCGAACCGCACCTCGCGCCAGCCTCCTCTCCCTACCTGAGGTGCGTATCGGTGATGGTTCGACCCTCCTCAACAGGGCGAACGGGGGACCCCCGCGGGAGGGAGGAAGCCCGTCGGGAGGCCAGGGCGTTCCGGCAGATGCCGCTCAGAGCTCGCCTGCTCGGCGGGAGGACAGGGATTCGAACCCTGGAGCGAGTTGCCCCGCTAAC